>NZ_JBIVLW010000001.1:0-930011 GCF_044752765.1 Streptomyces sp. NPDC088706 | reverse complement strand
CACGTGTGGCCGAGGCCGGTGGGCGGGCACGTGTGGCCGAGGCCGGTGGGCGGGCACGTGTGGCCGAGGCCGGTGGGCGGGCACGTGTGGCCGAGGCCGGTGGGCGGGCACGTGTGGCCGAGGCCGGTAGGGCCGGGCGGCGGCAGTGGCGCGGCCGGGGCTTCCTGCGGCCGGTGACCGGGCTGCTGATCTCCGGTCTGGTCACGGCGGTCACCCTCGCCGGGACGGGTACGGCGGCCGCCGACGACCGGGACCGGCACCAGGGCGGCGCGGCGGCGGTGCTCGACGGGCTGAAGACCTTCGACGGCGCCGTGCTCCGCACACCGGGCGAGAACGGTGCCCCCGACCGGACGCAGGAGCTGCCCGCCGGGCTCTTCGAGATGACCGTGGACGGCGGCGGCAAGCTCAAGACGTACTGCGTCGACCTCCACAACCCCACGCAGGACCAGGCGAAGTACCTGGAGACCCCCTGGGCCGAGACCTCCCTCGGCGCCAACAGGAACGCCGGGAAGATCCGGTGGATCCTCCAGCACTCCTACCCCCAGGTCGACGACCTCGCCGCCCTGGCCGAGGCGGCGGGCACCGGTCCGCTCACCGGGCGGACCGCCGCCGCGGGCACCCAGGTCGCCATCTGGCGCTACTCGGACAAGGCCGATGTCACCGCTTCGGACAGGCAGGCGGAGAAGCTCGCCGACTGGCTGCAGGGGCGCGCCCGTGACGTCGCCGAACCCCGGGCCTCGCTGACCCTGGAGCCCGCGGCGGTCTCCGGCCGGGCGGGGGACCGGCTGGACCCGGTGACCGTCCGTACCGACGCGGACCAAGTCTCCGTGTCACCCCCGGTGGACGCGGCGGCGAGCGGCATCACGGTGACGGACCGGAAGGGGACGCCCGTCACCTCCGCCGCCGACGGGGCCCGCCTCTACTTCGCCGTGCCGAAGGGCAGCACCGACGGCTCCGCATCGCTGACCGTCCAGACCACCACCTCCGTACCGGTCGGCCGGGCCTTCGCCGGGACCACGCGCACCCAGACCCAGATCCTGGCCGGATCCAGCGAGTCCACGGTCTCCGCCCGGGCCACCGCCACCTGGGCCGAGACGGGCGCCGCCCCGGCGCTCACCGCCCGCAAGAACTGCGCCGCCGGCGGCGTGGACATCACGACGGCCAACCGGGGCGACGAGCCCTTCACCTTCGAGCTGGGCGGCACCGAGCACACCGTGCCCGCCGGAGCCACCGAGACGGTGACGATCCCGGTCGCCGAGGACCAGGCGTACGACTTCACCATCACCGGACCCGGTGGCTTCCGGAAGAACTTCACCGGCGTGCTGGACTGCGCCACCGGCGGCAGCGGCATCGCGGCCGGGCAGGACCGGCCGGGCGACGGCGACGCCGGAGTCGGCCCGCAGAGCGCCCGCCGGTCCGTCCCCGCCTCGACCGGCACCACCACCGCCGGCCTGGAGGGCGACCTCGCCGCGACCGGCGGCTCCAGCACCACCCCGATGATCGCGGCACTCGCCGTCGGCCTCCTCGTCATCGGCGGCGCCACGCTGTTCGCGCTGCGCCGGAAGGAAGCGCGGAAGCACGCTGAGTGACCGCCCCGCCCGTCCGCGGCGGCCGCACGCCGACCCATCCCCGGAACGGGTTTCCGTCCGGGGATGGACGTCAGGCAAGATGGGGTGTATCTGCCCACACCTCTATTGCTGCCGGACGGTTTCTCTTGGCTGAGTACATCTACACCATGCGCAAGACGCGCAAGGCGCACGGCGACAAGGTGATCCTTGACGACGTCACCTTGAACTTCCTGCCCGGTGCCAAGATCGGTGTCGTGGGGCCCAACGGCGCCGGTAAGTCCACGGTGCTGAAGATCATGGCGGGCCTGGAGCAGCCGTCCAACGGTGACGCGTTCCTGTCGCCCGGGTTCAGCGTCGGCATCCTCATGCAGGAGCCCAAGCTGGACGAGGAGAAGACGGTCCTGGAGAACGTCCAGGACGGCGCCGCCGAGATCATGGGCAAGCTCAACCGCTTCAACGAGGTCGCCGAGCTGATGGCGACCGACTACTCCGACGCGCTGATGGAGGAGATGGGCAAGCTCCAGGAGGACCTGGACCACGCCAACGCGTGGGACCTGGACGCCCAGCTGGAGCAGGCCATGGACGCCCTGGGCTGCCCGCCCGGCGACTGGCCGGTCACCAACCTCTCCGGTGGCGAGAAGCGCCGGGTGGCGCTCTGCAAGCTCCTCATCGAGGCCCCGGACCTGCTCCTCCTCGACGAGCCCACCAACCACCTGGACGCCGAGTCGGTGAACTGGCTGGAGCAGCACCTCTCGAAGTACTCGGGTGCCGTCGTCGCCGTCACCCACGACCGGTACTTCCTGAACAACGTCGCCGAGTGGATCCTCGAACTCGACCGCGGCCGCGCGATCCCCTACGAGGGCAACTACTCCACGTACCTGGACAAGAAGGCCACCCGCCTCAAGGTCGAGGGCCGCAAGGACGAGAAGCGCCAGAAGCGGCTCAAGGAAGAGCTGGAGTGGGTGCGGTCGAACGCCAAGGGGCGCCAGACCAAGTCCAAGGCCCGTCTCGCCCGGTACGAGGAGATGGCGGCCGAGGCCGACAAGATGCGGAAGCTGGACTTCGAGGAGATCCAGATCCCGCCGGGCCCGCGCCTCGGTTCCATCGTCGTCGAGGTCGAGAACCTCTCGAAGGCCTTCGGCGACAAGGTCCTCATCGACGACCTGTCGTTCACGCTGCCCCGTAACGGCATCGTCGGCGTCATCGGTCCGAACGGCGCGGGCAAGACCACGCTGTTCAAGATGATCCAGGGCCTGGAGACGCCGGACAGCGGCTCCATCAAGATCGGTGACACGGTCAAGATCTCCTACGTCGACCAGTCCCGCGCCAACATCGACCCGAAGAAGACCCTCTGGGCCGTCGTCTCGGACGAGCTGGACTACATCAACGTCGGCCAGGTCGAGATGCCCTCGCGCGCCTACGTCTCCGCGTTCGGCTTCAAGGGCCCGGACCAGCAGAAGCCGGCCGGCGTCCTCTCCGGTGGTGAGCGCAACCGCCTCAACCTGGCGCTGACGCTCAAGGAGGGCGGCAACCTGCTGCTCCTCGACGAGCCGACCAACGACCTCGACGTCGAGACGCTCTCCTCGCTGGAGAACGCCCTCCTGGAGTTCCCGGGCGCCGCTGTGGTCATCTCCCACGACCGGTGGTTCCTGGACCGCGTCGCCACGCACATCCTCGCCTACGAGGGTGAGTCCAGGTGGTACTGGTTCGAGGGCAACTTCGAGTCGTACGAGAAGAACAAGGTCGAGCGCCTCGGCGCGGACGCGGCCCGCCCGCACCGCGCCACGTACAAGAAGCTCACGCGAGGCTGATCGTCTTGGCTCGTCACCTCTACAGCTGCCCCCTGCGCTGGTCGGACATGGATGCCTTCGGCCACGTGAACAACGTGGTCTTCCTCCGCTACCTGGAGGAGGCGCGCATCGACTTCATGTTCCGGCTGGCGCCGGGGGACGGCTCCCCGTCGTTCTCGGGCGGGTCCGTCGTGGCCCGGCACGAGATCGACTACGTACGGCCGCTGGTGCACCGGCACACGCCGGTCACCGTCGAGTCGTGGGTCACCAGGATAGGCGCCGCGTCGCTGACGATCGCCTACGAGATCAAGGACCCCGAGCAGGTGTACGTACGGGCCTCGACCGTGGTCGTCCCCTACGACCTGGCGGCGGAGCGGCCTCGGCGTATCTCCGCCGAGGAGAAGCTCTTCCTCCAGCAGTACCTGGCAGAGGAGCCCGCCGCGGTATGACGGTGCCCGTGCGGTCGCTGCTGTTCGCCGACGCGAGGGAGACGGCGGACCTCGCCGCCTTCCTCGGCCGGCTGCTCCACTACGACCGGGCCGCCGCGGTCCGGTTGCAGGCGGGCGGCGGCGACGCACTGGCCGTCTTCGGCCGCCCGCCCTCCTTCGAGGTCCTCGCGGTCCGCACGGCCCGCCTGGCCCGCCCCGAGACGCTCGACGTCACGGTGTCGGCCGGGGAACTGCTGGAGACCCTCGATGTGCCCGAGCCGGGCGCGGAGGGGGCCGGTGGGGGCGGGGCCCTGCCAGCCCCGGTCACCGGGCCTGGTGGGGGCGGGGCCCTGCCCGCCCCGGTCACCGGGCCGCCCTGGACCGGCGTCCTGCCGCCCCGGGGGCCCTGGCGGGAGCAGGCCGGCCTGCCCGGCCCGGATGCGCTGCGCACCGCCCTCGACTCCGCCGTCGCCGAATTCCGTACCCGGGACGAGGCGCTGCCCGAAGATCAGCGCACCCGCGCCGAACGGGACCGCATCGGCCGGGAGATCTGGTCCCGCCCGGTCGGCGCCACCGAACTGCCGCTGCGCGCGGTCCACGCCGCCCAGTCCCTCGGCTTCCTGCGCGCCCACCCCGGCTTCCCCGTCTCCCTGTTCGCCTCGGGCGGCTGGCTGCGGCTGCGGACCCCGTTCGGGTCGGTCGCGCTGCGCCGCGACCCGGTCGGCGGGCTGGGCGGGCTGGGGCTGACGGTCGGGCACGGCTGAGACGTCGGCCGAGCACGGCTGAGACGTCGGTCGAGCAGCGTCGGACCGGTTGGCCGGGCGCCTCGGACGGTCGGCCGGGCCGCGTCGGACCGACCGGTTGGCCGGGCGCCGCGGACGGGTCGGCCGGGCGCGTCGGACCGGTCGGCCGGGTACGGCCGATACGCCGGGCTGTTCGTGGACGACCGGCAGGAGAACATCGACGTCGTGCCGGCTACTTCTCCGGGACCCCGTCGTCCTTCCGCTCCCGTGCGGTCTCCGGCGCCCCGTGCGCGTCCGGCCAGACACCGATGTGGTCCTGCTCCAGCTCCAGCAGCACCCGGTGCTCCATACCCAGCGTCCGCGTGTACTCCGCGGGCAGTTGGAGCCGTCCCGCCCGGTCGAGCATCGCGTACTCCCGGGCCACCTGCGACTCCTGGCCCGTCGCCGCGTCCACCTCCGTGCGGCGCAGCACCTCGGAGGACGTACGCCCGTCGCGGATGGCGACCGTACGGCGCACCTCGTCCGCCACCGCCTGGTCATGGGTGACGATCACGATGGAGGTGCCCAGCTCCTCGTTGGCGCGCCGGAACGCGGCGAAGACCTGTTCCCCGGTCGCCGAGTCCAGCTCACCGGTGGGCTCGTCCGCGAGCAGCACGGACGGGGAGTTGGCGAGCGCCACCGCGATGGCCACCCGCTGCTGCTGTCCGCCGGACAGCTGCCCGGGCCGCCGGTCGCGGCAGTCCGCGATGTCGAGCATGGTGAGCAACGACCCGGCGCGGGCGGCCCGTTCGCGCTTGCCGCCGCCGCCGCGCAGCTGCATGGGCAGGGTGATGTTCTGGATCGCGGTGAGGTACGGGAGCAGGTTGCGGGCGGTCTGCTGCCAGACGAAGCCGACCACGTCCCGGCGGTAGCGCAGCCGTTCCTTCGGGCCCATCGACAGCAGGTCGCAGCCCGCGACCTTCGCCGATCCGGCGGTCGGCACGTCGAGGCCCGCCAGGATGTTCATCAGCGTCGACTTGCCGCTGCCCGACGCCCCCACGAGAGCCATCAACTCGCCCTCGGCGACCAGCAGATCGAGGCCCTGGAGGGCCTGCACCTCCACTCCGTCCGTGGTGAAGATCCGCACCACCCGGTCGCAGGCGATCAGCGCGTCGTGCCCGTAGGAGGGGCGGTCCCGGCGGGCCGCGGCCCGCCGCTCCAGCTCCGCCAGCGTCGTCGCGGCGGACCCTGCGGTACCGGCGGTCTCGGTGGACGAGGTCATCGGGGGTCTCCTGCCCTGAGTTCGGTGATCGATCCGCGGCGGCTCGCCCACCACGCCTGGACGCCCGCGACCACGGCGGCCAGTGCCACCACCCCGGCCGCCGGAAGCCCCAGCGACCAGGGGTCGGTACGCAGCGGAACGGGGCTCGGGTCCGATCCGGCGACGCCCGCGAGCGCCAGCGGGACCAGGTCGACGCCGGGGGAGAGCAGGGCGATGGTCCCCCAGCCGGTGACCAGGCCGCCGACCGCCGCCAGCACCGCCTGCGGCATCGCCTCGAAGGCCAGCAGCCGCCTGCCCTGCCCGGTGGTGAGCCCCATCGTGCGCAGCCGTGCCAGCAGCGTCCTGCGCTCCGGGGCGGTCCGCAGCAGCGACAGCGCCACGGCCAGCAGCGCGTACCCGGCGCCCGCGGCGACGGCCGCGAGGTAGATCCGCTCGGCCCCTGCCTGCATCGGGGTGTCCACGTACCGCTCGCGCTCCTCGGAACGCAGCTGTACGTCGTACTCCTCGCCGCTCCCACCTACCGCCGCGCGCAGTTCCCCGGGGTCCGGCGTCCCGCTGAGGAGCAGGGTGGTGGGCTCCCCGTGGACGAGGGAGGCGGCGTTCACGATGAAGAAGTTCGCGGTGGATGCGGCGGCGGCGCGCGTGGTGGTCCCCACGACCCGGACCTGGAACTCGCCGGACAGGGTGTCGATCGCGCGCGGCTCCTTGCCCAGGCGGGCCGCCACCGCCGGGGACGCGATGGCCGGGAGGACGCGCCCGGGGTCGGACTCCGCGCCCTTCGGCAGCGGGGCCGAGGGGCCGGTCGCCTTCAGCCGGGCGGCCGGAAAGTCGGGCAGTCCGGTCGCGCGTGCCAGCCGCGCGTACGAGGCGGGGTCCACGCCCACCAGGGCCGCGGTGGACGCGTCCGTGGCGCCGAAGCCGCCGGAACCCTCGGAGCCGTCGCCCGCGCCGCTGTCACCGGCCGCGTCCGGGCCGCCATCGCCCGTGCCGTCGCCCGTCGCGGCGTCCGGCAGGGTCACGCCGTACTCGACCCGTACCGGCGCCGCGCTCGCCACCCCCTCCAGCTCCCGTACCGCGCGGACCAACCGGTCGGGTAGCGTCGCCCGTTCGCTCAGCCCGCTGATCCGGGCGTCCGCCCCGACCGCGGCCAGCGCCGCCTCGTCCCGGGCGTCCCCGATACCGGCGACCACCGAGCCGCCGAACGCCGCCGTGGCCAGCGCCAGCAGCAACGCGAGCAGCGGCAGCGCCCCGCTCGCCGGGGCGCGGCCGGCCCGGGCCAGCGAGAGGAAGCCGATCGCCCCGCGCAGCCGGGCCAGCGGGCGCGCGGCGAGCCGCAGCGGCAGCGGGTAGAGCCGCACCAGGACGAGGGCCGCGATCAGGGCGACCAGGACGGGGGCGGAGCTGACCAGCGGATCGGTGCCGCCCCCGGCCGCCGTGCCGCGTCGCAGCAGTGCCGTGACCGCTCCGACCGCCAGCACGAGCGCCGTCAGCTCGGCGACGGTACGGCGGCGGGAGGGCCGGGCGCTCACGATGTCCTCGCGCCCGCCGTGCAGCGTCGGCCGGATGTGCTGGAGGGTCGTGCGCAGGGGGAGGGCGAGGCATACCAGGAGTGCGACGCCCGTCGCGGCCACCGCTGCGGGCCAGAAGCGGGCGTCCCCCACCAGCAGCACGGCGAGCGCCAGCCCGAGCGCCGCCGCGGGCAGCACGGTCACCGCGGTCTCCGCGAGCAGCCGGCCGCCGATGCCGCGCAGGGAGCCGCCCCGCGAACGCAGCAGGGCCAGTTCGCCACGGCGGCGGGCGGCGATCAGGGCGCCCGTCATCAGCAGGACGACGGCGGCCACGGAGCCGATCCCGAGGGCGGCGACGGCGATCACCGGTCCGATGGCCTCCCGCATCCGCGTGTCGGCCGCCACGACCTGCCCGAGTCCGGTGGAGACCGCCGCGGTGTCCCCGGCGATCTCCCGCACCTTCAGCAGCCCGGGGCCGCTCTCCAGGGAGGCGATGACGGACTCCAGACGGGAGCCGTCGGTACCGGCCAGCGGTGCGGGGTCGGGCGGTATCCGCCAGTACAGCGCGGGCTCGGCGGCCGTGCTCAGCAGCACCGGTCCGGCGTCCTCGGCCAGCAGGACCGTGCCGGTCCAGTAGTGGACGGGGACCGGGCTCTCGGGGTCCGGGACCAGGGACGGGGTACGCAGCAGGGGATCGGCGGACCAGTAGCTCTGCGCCGGGTTCCGGGGGGCCACGATGCCGGTGACCGTCACGGTGACGGGCTCACCGCCCGCCGTGGGCAGCACGATGGTGGCGCCGGGCTTCACCTTCAGCTCGGCCGCCGTCTCCTCGGTGACCGCACCCTGCACCTCACGGGTGTCCGAGGTGGCTTCCCGCGGCGTCCTCGGCCAGGCCCCCGAGCTGAGCGTGGCGTGTTCCTCCAGCCCCGCCTGCGCGGTGTACGTGAGCTTCGGCGGGATCGCTGCGGGCCGGGGCAGCCAGGGCTCGGTCGCCCGGACGGGCTTCGTGGTGCGCACCCCGTACGCGAGGGACGAGGTGTCGGCCCGCAGGGGTGCGGGCAGGGCCTGGACCAGCCGCCCGCCGACGCGTCCCAGGTGATCGCCGCGGACCTCGGCGTCCCGCTGGGCCTTCGGCAGTTCGAGGCCGGGCCGCGGGCGGGCGATCTCCACGACGGTGCGGCCGGTGTCCGCCGTCCGGATGTCGTGGCGCAGCCCCTTCGTCTCGTACGCGTCCACGGCTCGCGGGAAGGCGGCCGCCAGGAACGCCGTCACCAGCACCAGCACCGCGAGGGCCGCCGCCGCACCGGGCGCCGTACGCAGCCGGGTGCGTATCCATGGGGCGCCGGCCGCCCGATTCCTGTCGCTCATGTCAGTGGTCCCCCTGGTGGCGCAGCGATACCGCCGGGTCCGCGCGGCGCAGCGCGATCGTTGCGACGATCACGAGCGGCAGGGCGGCGACCCCGGCCAGCAGCGCCGCGACCTGCCCGGCGGGCAGCTGGACCAGCACCGGGGGCACCGGCCGCGCCGCCTGCCCGGTCAGCACGATGAGCGGGACGACGGCCCGGGTCAGCACGGTGCCGATGCCCACCCCGATCAGCAGGGCGATGACGATCAGCACGCCCTGCTCGGCGGCGATCATCCGGGCCAGCTGGCGGCGCGGCGCGCCGAGGGCCCGCAACACGCCCAGTTCGGCCTGGCGTTCGCGCTGGGACCCGGAGGCGCTGACGGCGAACCCGACCGCGGTCAGTGCGGCGGCGACCACCGCGACGGCGGGCAGCGCGGACTGCGGGCCCGCGCCCATCGGGTCGTCCACCAGCTGCCGGGCGGCCTCCTCACGGACCAGGACCCGGGCCGGGTCGGTGTCCGGCTGGGCGCGCAGGGCCGCGGCCGTCTTCGCCGCGTCGCCCGGGGCGGTGCTCAGCCACCACTCCGTCGCCTCGATCGTGGCGGTGGGCCGCTGGGCCAGCACCGCGGTGACGGCCTTGAGGTCGAGCAGCAGCCCGCCGCCGCCGGCCGTCGGGTCCGGTGCGCCCTTCAGCTCGCCGGAGCCGGTGGTCGGCAGCTGCCGGACCGCCTTCGCCAGGGTCACCCGGACGCTGTTCCCGGCCAGGGTGAGGTCGACCTCGTCGCCCAGCTTCGCGCCCGTGCTCCGCAGATAGGCGTCCGTCGCCACCGCCTTCACCGCAGTGACCCGGGGCCTGGCCGCCGTGATCCGCAGGGTGCTGGTGACGGGCTCCCAGGACGCGTCGGTGTCCACACCGGTGTCGTAGGTGAAGTCCGGCAGGCCCGACGTGCCGTTGCGTACCGGCGGCCGCCCCGGGCTGTCCTCGCCGAACTCCGTGAGCGTCATCGTGGCCCGCCAGTCCACCGAGTCCGGGGCCGGTACCGGCCGTTCGCCGCCGGAGGCGGTGACCACCCGTACGCCGCTCACGGTGACGCGGTGCTGCTCGGCGCGACGGGAGGGCGGGACGCCGTCGACCTCGACACCGGTCACGGCCAGCCCGGCGGCGGCCGACACCGGGACCGACACCGGGACCGGGCCGCCGTCGACGGGAACAGCCCCGGCCAGGACCCGGTACGGGAGCCCGTACCGGTCCTCCAGCAGCACGGTGGCCACCGGAGGTTCCTCGCCCGCCGCCGAGGCGTCCGGGTCCGGGTCCGGGTCGGGGTCTGGGTCCGGGTCGGGGGCCGGGTCCTTCGACGAGGCCGTGGTGATCCGCAGGTCCAGCTTCAGCCGGTCGCCGCCCTGCGGGAGGACGAGCCCGGCGCGCGCGGCCGGCTTCGGGGCGATCGCCTCGAACAGCTGCCGGGGGGTCCCTTCGGTGAGGTCGGAGCGCATCAGCATCCGCTCGTCCGCGTGCGAGGTGTCCAGGGCGAGGACCTCGGCCTTGCGCCCGCCGGAGACCTCGACGTCCGTACGGAAGGCCGGGGCCGCCTCCCGTACCCCCGCCAGCGCACCGTAGGCGGCGGCCGTCGCCGGTGTGCTCCCGTGCCCGCCCACGACCCGGATCGAGGCGCCGGAGCCGAAGTCCGCCTGGTCGGCCTGTGAACGGTTCCAGGACGCACTCTGCCCGATCGCCAGCATGCCCATCGCAACCGCCAGGACCAGGAGCAGCACCGGTCCCGCGCCGCGCAACGGGCGCCTGCTGAACTGCCAGCCCGCCAGGGCGGCGGGCAGCCCCCGGCCCTTGGCCGCACGGCGTTCGGCCAGCTTCGCGGCGGGCGGCAGGAGCCGCAGCGTGAGCACGGTCCCGGCGAGCAGGGCCAGCGCCGGAGCGGCGACGAGCAGCGGGTCGACGCCCAGGTTGCCGTCCTGGTCCCCGCTGAGCGCCCCGCTGCCGGACTTCGTGGTCTGCCGGTCGAGCTGCCAGTACGCCACCGCCGCGATCAGCAGCAGCCCGAGGTCGGCGCCCGCCCGCACCGGGCCGGGCAGGGCGGCCGCCCGGGTCCCGCGGCCGCCGGACCCGGCCGTCAGCGACGGGGCCACCACGGCCAGCGCACAGGCCAGCGCGACCGCCGCGGAGACCAGCCACACCGTGCCGGTCGCGGCCTCCCCGGTCCGCAGCCCGATCCGGGCGAGGGCGCCGCGCTCGGCCAGCAGTCCGGTCAGCGGCCCCGCGAGCAGCGGGGCGATCACCGCGGCGGGCACGGCGAGCAGCAGCGCCTCGATCGCCGCGAACGAGGTGATCCGGCCCCGTGAACCGCCCCGGGCGCGCAGCAGCTCGCGCTCACCGCCGCGCTCGCTGTTCAGCAGCCGGGACACGAGCAGCAGGGCGTACGCGGCGAGCAGCACCAGCTGCACCGCGACGATCATCAGCGTGGAGCGGGAGACCAGCAACGCCCGGTCCAGCTGGTCGAGCACGGTGGGCAGCGACGTCCGCGCGGTGACGCCGGAGGCGAACTCCGGAGCCGCCGCCAGGGCCTTGGGGGCGGCGGCCGACGCCCGGCCCAGGCCGTCCAGGGAACCGGCGGTCAGCGTGGCGAAGTCGGCGGTGGCCAGCCAGGACGTCTCACCGTCGCCGAGAGCGCCGGAGGCGAGGAGCGCGGGGTCGGTGAGCAGCGGGCCGTACGTGGTGAAGGCGAGCTTGCGGGCCCCGCGTCCGGCGAGCGGGTCGAGCTGCCAGTACGGGTCGGACCGGTCGGCGGGCTCGTAGACGCCGGTGACCAGGAGCCGCCGCGGTCTGTCGCTCAGCCGGTCGGTGACGGTGAGCCGGGCGCCCGGCTCCAGCTTCAGCGCCTCGGCCGCGGCGACGGGCAGGGCGACCTGGACCGGTCCTCCGCCGCCCGACGCGGCGGGCGCCCTGCCCCGCGTGATCCGGACCCGGTCGCGTTCCAGGGCGGCGAAGTGGGTGAGGTCGGGCTCGCCGCGCCGGGCGGCCGGGAACTGGAGGGAGCGGGGCAGTGCGTACGCACCCGAGCTCCGCAACGTCCCCACGGTCACGGGCAGTCCGTCGAACGCGTCGCGGGCGGCCTCCCGGACGGCCTCGTCTGCCTCCGCACGCTGTTCGTGGTCCACCGACGCGGAGACGACGAGCGCCGCCGAGCCGGCCGAGGTGTGGGTGAGCGTGTGGCGCAGGGCCGCGTCCCCGACGGAACCGGAGAACGCGGTGAGCGCGGCCAGGACGGACGTGGTCAGCAGGACGGCGAGGACGGCCGCGGAGAGGAGGAGGCGGTGCGCCCTCACCCGCAGAAGGACGAAACCTGTCACCTGATCCCCCATCCCCCGGAAAACTCCGCACCCGCACGCCCCCCGGCGTACCGGTGATGCTTTCAGGGGGACAGGATTCTGGTAACCGCTTACCGGCCGACCTTGACGCGATCGTGATCGTTATCCGGTGGAGGAGTGCCGCATTCCGGAGACGTGTGGTGACAGACGGTCACCGCGGGCCGGGAGGGCCGGTGGAACCGCTCAGTCCGCAGTGTTGACCATCGAGGCGGCGGCGTACGTCAGGTAGTCCCACAGCTGCCGCTCGTGCTCGGGCGCCAGTCCCAGTTCGTCCAGCGCGACCCGCATATGGGCCAGCCAGGCGTCATGGGCCGCCCGGTCCACCCGGAACGGGGCGTGCCGCATCCGCAGCCTCGGGTGGCCCCGGTGGTCGCTGTAGGTGCGCGGGCCGCCCCAGTACTGCATCAGGAACAGGGCGAAGCGCTCCTCGGCCGGGCCCAGGTCCTCCTCCGGGTACATCGGCCGCAGCAGCTCGTCGCCCGCGACCCCTTCGTAGAAGCGGTGGACCAGGCGCCGGAAGGTCTCCTCGCCGCCGACCTGCTCGTAAAAGGTCTGCTCCTGAAGCGTGTCGCGCGGAATCTCAGTCACCCGTCCATGGTCGCAGACGCACCGGCCGAGGCCAGGGGTCCTAGGACCAAGGGCCGGGACCGCCCGCGAACTCGCCTCCGCCGTCCCGTCGCAGGACAGTGGAGGCATGGGCGCACACCGGGAAGTCCCCTCCGAGGCCGACGCCGACGCGGCACGCGACACCCTGGTGCGGGACATCGTCGCGCAGGGCGGCCTCACCGATCCCGCCTGGCGCGAAGCCTTCGACGAGGTGCCGCGCCACCTGTTCGTGCCGTACTACTACGTGCACGGCGTCCGGGGCTACGAGCGGCTCTGGGGTGAGGACCCCGATCCGGTACGGCGTCGGCGCTGGCTGCGCGGGGTGTACGGGGACGAGGCGCTGGCCACCCGGATGCGGGACGGCGAACTCATCTCGTCCTCCAGCCAGCCCTCGCTGATGGCCCTGATGCTCGACGCCTTGGAGCTGCGGGAGGGGCACACCGTCCTGGAGATCGGCACCGGCCCCGGCTACAACGCGGCGCTGCTCTCGCACCGGCTCGGTGACGCGGCGGTGACCAGCGTCGATCTGGACCCGGAGATCACCGAGTCGGCTCGCGGCCATCTCGCCGCCGCCGGATACCGCCCGACCGTGATCACCGGCGATGGGGCCCGGGGCTGCCCGCAGCGAGCCCCCTACGACCGGATCGTCGCGACCTGCACCCTGCCCTCCGTACCGCCCGCCTGGCCGGGACAGTGCCGTCCGGGGGCACGGATCCTGGCTCCGGTGGCGACCGGCCTGGTGTCGCTGGAAGTCCGCGCGACGGCGCACGGCCCGCGCGCGGAGGGGCACTTCCTGCACACCCCGGCGTACTTCGTGCCCCTGCGCGGGGCCTCACCGCTGCCCGAACCGGTCGCGCGCTCCGGCGGAGTGCCGAGGCGCGCGATCGGGAACGAACTCTTCCGCTTCCTGCTGACCCTGACGGCGGGCAGCCTGGACCCGCACGAGGCCCTCTCCCTCTGGGAGCGCGAGGAGCACCCGCAGCGGGAGAGGTACGGCATCACGGTCGCGGACGGCCGGCAGTGGGCCTGGCTGGACGATCCGGAGGGGCCGTACACCTGGCCCCTCGCCGGGTGAAAGGGCCGGGTGTCCGGCCCCTCACGCAGCCGGGGGACGGTCTCAGCCCCGGCGGATCGTGATCGTCGTCCACGCCCCGACGTGCACCTGGTCGCCGTCCTGGAGGGGGACGGGGACATAAGGCTGGATCGGGTCCTCGGCGCCGTTGAGCGTGGTGCCGTTGGTGGACTTCTGGTCGACCACCGCCCAGCCGCCGTCGGGCTGCTGCACGAGCACCGCGTGCTGGTGGGAGACGCCCGGGTCCTCCGGCGGCACCGACAGGTCGATGTCGGGGGACTCGCCGGTGCTGTGCCGGCGGCGGCCGATGGTGACCTGGCTCCCGGTGAGCGGCAGGCGGTGCTCGGGGGAGTACGCGGGCAGGTTCAGCCCGGTCGCCTCGGGGCCGCTGCGCTGCATCATCGCCAGGAAGTACGCACGGTCCGGCGCGATGACGGCGGTCCAGGAGGCGGCCTGCTGAGGCTGTCCCTGGCCGGGGATCTGGCCGTAACCCTGGTCCTGGCCGTAGCCCTGGTCACCCTGGCTCTGGTACGGGGCCTGCTGCTGGAACGCCTGGGGTGGCTGGGGTGCCTGGAACGCCTGGGGCGGTTGCGGTGCCTGGGGTGCCTGGGGCGGTTGCGGCGGTTGCGGTGCCTGGGCATGGGAGGGCGGTGACAGCACCCAGTCGTCGCCACCGCCGTGCGGGGCCTGCTGCTGCGGCGGCGCCGACTGCTGCTGCCGGGGCGGCGCGAAGGGCGAGGACTGCTGCGGCTCGAACGGCGGGGGCGCCGACTGCTGGTGCGGGGGCGGCCCCTGCTGCTGGAAGACGGGCGGCGGACCCTGCTGGAACGCGTGCGGCGGAGGACCACCCTGGCCTCCGGGACCGCCGTGGCTTTCGGGACCGCTCTGGCTTCCGGGACCGCCGTGGCTTACGTGACCCTGCTGGCCCCCGGGACCGCCGTGGCTTACGTGACCCTGCTGGCCCCCGGGACCGCCGTGGCCCCCGGGACCCTGCTGGCCGCCAGGACCACCCTGCCCGCCAGGACCACCCTGCCCGCCTGGACCCTGCTGCCCGCCCGGACCCTGCTGGGACACGAAGCCGGGCGGCAGGTTGAGACCGGGCGGGGTGCCGCCGGGGCCACCCGGGCCGCCGGGCGTGCTGTGCTGCGGGGCCAGCGGGGTGTACGAGGTCGCCGTGCTGGTGAGGTAGTTCCAGCGGCACTCCTCGCAGTACGGCGCCATCGCCTCGCGCGGCGTGCGGCACTGCGGGCAGAGCTCCGCCTGCATCGTCGGCTGACCGCCGTCGTCGCCGGCGGGCTGCGGAAAGCCGTAGCCGGGCGCGGGCGACGGCGGGGGGACGGCGCCGGCGGGGGCGCCCGTTCCGGTCATGCGGTGTCCGCAGACCTCGCACCAGTCCTCGGAACCCGACTGGTGTCCGTTCGGGCAGGTCGGCATGTCGGCGCTTCCCCCTCTCCTCGTCCGGCCCCGGGGGCCGTCATGCTGTTGATCGATCGTGGCGTCCGTGGTGCTACTTCTTGACGCGAACGGTCTTGGTGGAGCGCGTTTCGAGGGTCATCTCGTCCGCCTCCGCGACCTTCGCCTTCAGTCGCACAGTACCGGTCGCCGCATCGACGACGTCGACCACCTTCGAAAGCAGTTTCGCAGTGTCCCGGTTCCCGGACGCCGACGCCAACTGCACCGCACGGCCCAGTTTCGCCGTCGCACCGTCGAAGTCGCCCGACCTGCGGGCGTCCAGCCCCTGCTGGATGACGTGCGCCAGTTCCGCCTGGCCGGTGTAGTGCGCGACCTGCGGATTGATCGAGGTCGACGCCACCACGTCGTCCGTCCAGACCGCCCGTACGAGCCCCCGCGAGAGCACCTGTGGAGCTCCCGCGCCCGAGGGGTCGGGCAGGATCAGGGAGACCCGGGCCGCCAGCATCTCCTGGCCGATTCCGGCCTCGGGGACCAGGACGCACACGTGGTAGTCGCGGGACTCGTCGCCCCAGGAGCCGGTCGGGTGGTCCCCGGCGCGCGGGCCGGCCTCGGTGCGCCGGCCGGTCAGGTCCTCGACCGTGGGCGCCATTTGCTTCAGCAACGGAACAGTCGACCATCAGCACCACCGCGGCGCTCGGCCCCTGACCCGGTCCGTACCCGGGTGGCGCCGCCGCCCCGGCCAGCGGTACGCCGCCGGTGGTGGTGCCGCCGGTCGAGGTGACGGTGACGATCGCGTTGACCTCGCGGCCGCCCTCCGGAAGGAACTCGTTCTGGCAGACCTCGACGGAGAACCGCGGCACGTTCGACTCGGAGAAGTTGGCCATCCGGTCGGCTCCTTGAGGCTCAGACGGTGGTGCAGGCCGATCCTGCCCCTCGCGGCTCCACGGCGAACGGCAGCAGAGCCACGGTTACGTTGTCGTGGCCCCCGCCGTCGAGCGCGTGTCCGACGAGCACCTGGGCGCCGTGCAGCGGGCGCCGATGGGCCTCCAGAGGAACGGCCGCGGCCATCTCCTCGGCGGATTCCGCGTAGTTCCACAGGCCGTCCGTGCAGACCACCACCAAGCCGGGGCGGTCCGGCTTGAACGAGGCGGTGTGCGGCTCCAGTTCGTAGGAGTCGGCGCCGAGCCAGCCGGTGATGGCGTGGGCGCGCTCGTCCGCGTACGCCTCGGCCTCGTTCATCAGGCCCGCCGCCACCATCTGCGCGGCCCAGGAGTCGTCCTCGGTGAGCCGGGAGGGCGGGCCCGTACGGTCGTCCGGCACCCAGTAGACCCGGCTGTCGCCGACCCAGCCGACGACCAGCAGACCGCCCGCCATGATCGCGCCGACCAGGGTGCAGGCCGGGGCGTTCTGGTGGCGGGGGGCCTCGTGCCCGGCCACCCCGGGAGGGTCCTGGGCCAGCGCGTTGACGGCCTCGGACGCGGCGACGATCGCCTCGTGCATCGCCTGCTGGGGGTGCGTGCCGCGCGGCAGGGACTCCAGCAGCGCCTCGTTGGCGGCGACCGCGGCGGCCGCCGACGCCTCGTCGGGCCGGCTCGCCGAAGAGACGCCGTCGCAGACGATGGCGACGACGGCGGGGGAGCCGTCCGGCAGCGCGGTCGAGGAGACCGCGAAGGAGTCCTCGTTACGGTGGTGGCGCAGGCCCCGGTCGCTGACGGCTGCCACCGAGCCGAGCTCCTGCTCCATGTGGTCGCGCTCGCGTGGCTGGGCGTGCCCGCAGTTCTCGCAGTACCCGTCGGGATCCACCCGGCCGGACCGGCAGGCCACACAGACCTGCGTGCCGGCGGCGGGCGTGGGGGTGGGCTCCGCCGTACGGGGACCGGGTGCGGCCGGCGCGAAGTCGCCGGAGGGGTCAGGGGTGCCGGCGGGCACGACGGCGGGCGCCACGGCGGCCGGGCCGGCCGTGGCCGGGGCCGCCGTCGCCGCCCGGTCGTCATGGCGCATCGGGGGTGTCGCGGCCTGCCCGTCGTGGTGCACCGGGGGTGTCGTGGCCTGCTCGTCCCGGTGCACCGGGGGTGTCGTGGCCTGCTCGTCGTGGTGTGCCGGGGGTGTCGTCGGCAGCGGTTGGCCGCCCGAGTCCGTGCCGGGCAGGTCCGTCGCCCGGTGCACCGGCGCCGGCACGTCGGAGCTGTCCGTCTCGGAGGCGGCGGGCCACCGCACGGCCGCCGCGGGCGCGGCCGGGGTGTCGGGCGCGGCCGGGGCCGCCGGGGGCACGGTGACGGCCTGTGTCGGGCGGTCGTCGGGGCGCGCGGGCACGGCCGAGAGGTCGTAGCCGCACGCGCCGCAGAACAGGTCGCCGGACGCCGGTGGCTCCTCGCAGCCGGGACACCTCGCCAGGGCGGGCTGTTGGTGGCTCTCTGACATCTTCACACCCACGTCCGGGGGCGGAAACGGTTGGCCCGCTCCACCAGTTCGATCCTCTCGTCGCCCCGCTGCGCGAGCCGGGCGAGCATGCGGTACGAGCGTTCCAGGCCCAACCGCAGCCCCCGCTCGCCCAGTTCGGCGCCGAGCAGTTCCCGGGTACCCGGAGATCCCGACGCCGATCCGCCCGGCGGCGGTCCACCGGGACTACCGGAGAGTACCCAGTCCAGCGCCTTGCCCAGTACCTCGGTCGTCAACTGCTCGCGTCGCACCGGGTCCAGGCCGAAGCCGGTCAGCGCCGCCACCTGGACGCCGGCGGCCGCCAGGTCGGCGTGCAGGGGCTCGGCGGGGTCCCGCTCGCGCAGCCGGGCGCGGACGGCGGCGACGCGGGCCGCGGTGTAGTGGATCGACGCCTCCGGTACCGACTCCAGCGTGCGCGCCGCCCCCGCCCGGTCGCCGGCGGCGATCTGCACCCGGGCCAGGCCGAACGCGGCGCTCACGAAGCTCGGATCGGTCGCCCAGACCAGGCGGTAGTACTCGGCGGCGTTGTCCAGCTGGCCCAGCACCTCCGCGCAGATCCCCAGCGCCAGCTTGGGCGCGGGCTCCCCGGGAAACGCGTCATACAACGCGTCGAAGGAGAGCGCCGCGACCTCGTGGTCACCGGTCACCAGCGAGGTGACGCCCCGGTACCAGACGACCCGCCAGTCGTCCGGATGCCGGCCCTCCAGGGCGGTCAGCGCGGCGGCGGCGGAGTCCGGTTCGCGCATCTCCAGCCGGGCCCGCAGCTCCCGCAGCCGGGTCTCCGGCGAGGCCGTCGACACCGCCTTTAGGGCCGCGATCAGCTCGGCGGGCGCGGAGGCCATCAGGCCGGCGAGGAACCCGGCGTTCGGGTCGTTCGCGTCGACCCGGGGGACCGGCAGCGCCAGGGCGGTGGCCCCGACGTCGAACTGCGCGAGCCGGACGCCCCCGGCGGTCACCTCGGAAGGGCCGTACGGACCGGTCCGCGCCGCTGGGGCGGGTGCGCCCTCCCGGGTCGCCGGGACGACGGCGGCGTGCGCGTGCGCGGGTGCGGAAGCGTGAGCGGGTGCGGGTGCGTAGGCCTGCGCGGGTGCCGGGGCGACGGGGGCGTGCGCCGGTACGGGACCGTGTGCGGGGGACGCGTACGCCGCCACCGTGCCGCCGCCCTGCGGACCGGCGTACGGACCAGCGCCCGTGCCGCCGCCCTGCGGCCCGGCGTACGGACCAGTTCCCGTGCCGCCGCCCTGCGGACCGGCGTACGGACCAGCGCCCGTGCCGCCGCCCTGCGGACCGCCCCGTACATGCGTCGCCGCCGCCGTCAGCGGCGCCGCCCCCCGGGTGGGCCACACACCTGCCACGGGACCGGACGGCTGCCCGCCCATCGGCAGCGCACCGGCCACCGCCGACGTCACGGCCCCGGGGGCCACCGGCACCGCACCGCCCTGAGCCGCGAGGACGCCACCCTGACCCGCTACGCCCTGGCCCTGCGCCGGAATCCCCGGCAGCGGGCCCGTCCCGCCTTTGCGCCGCCCGAAGCGGCCGCCGCGCCCCGCGGCCGCCACCCGGGCGCCCAGCCGCGACACCTCGTCCACCTGCTCGGCGAACAACTCCGTGTCCGTCACCCGCGGTTCCGTACCGAACAGCGTCGACAGCGCCGGTCTCGGCCGCCCCGTCTGCAGCGCCACGACCTCGCGCAGCACGCCGGTCAGCTGCTCGGCCATCTCGGACGCGGAGGCGAACCGCTGGGCCGGATCCGGGTCGGTGGCCCGCACCAGCAACCGGTAGAACGACTCGTAGGTGCGGAACACCTCGATGTTGTCGGGGTCCGGCAGCGAGTCCACGAAGACGTTCGTGTATCCCTGGAAGTCGAAGGTGAGGACCGCCAGCGTCCGCGCCACCGTGTACAGGTCGGAGGCGACCGACGGGCCGACCTCGGCGACCTCGGGGGCCTGGTAGCCGACGGTGCCGTAGATGGCGGACTCCTCGTCGTCCATCCGGCGCACCGCGCCCATGTCGATCAGCTTGAGCTGGTCCTCGGTCTGGATCGCGTTGTCGACCTTGAAGTCGCAGTAGAGCAGGTTGCGGCTGTGCAGATGGCCGAGTGCCTCCAGCGCCTCGATCCCGTACGCGCAGGCCTGCTCGACCGGGAGCGGGTCACGTCGGCCGGCCGGGGTGCGGCGCTGGTTGGCGATCTCCTTGAGCGCCTTGCCTCCGACGTACTCCATGACGATGTACCCGTCGAGCGAGCCGGTCCGCTGGTCCAGGTGCTCCACGAAGTTGTAGATCCGGACGATGTTGGCGTGCTCGATCTCGGCGAGGAAGCGGCGCTCGGAGATGGCCGCCGCCATCGCGTCCTGGTCGCCGGTGTCCAGCAGGCCCTTGAGCACCACCCAGCGGTCCGAGACGGCCCGGTCCACCGCGAGGTAGACCCAGCCGAGCCCGCCGTGCGCCAGGCAGCCCACGACCTCGTACTGGCCGTGCACGAGGTCGCCGCCGGTCAGCTTCGGCACGAAGGAGTAGGGGTGGCCGCACTTGGTGCAGAACCCCTCGGTGCGGCCCGGCCGCTCACCGCGCGAACGCCCCACCGGCGCCCCGCAGTCCGAGCGGGAGCAGAACCGCTTGCGCTCGGGCACCTCCGGGTCCGCCATCACCGCCGTACGCGGGTCGGGCCGGGGCACGTCCGGGACCTGCACCAGTCCGACGCCGAGCCGGCTCCGGGTGGCGGAGGCGGCCGACGAGCCCGAGGAGCGCACCGAGACCGAACGGGAGGCGGAGGAGCCGGAGAGCGAGCGCGACAGCCGCCCCGACACCGAGCGCCGCGAGGTCGACGAACGTGACGAGGAGCGCGCGGAGGAGCGGGAGCCGGAGCGCTGGGAGGAGCTGCCACGGCTGCTCGCCCGGCCGCCGCCCGCGATCCCGGTGGGCGGCGAGGAGACCATGCCGGTCGGCGAGACGACCGGGGCCAGACCGCAGGTGCCGCAGTACAGCTCACCGCCGCCCATGTCCTCGTAGGCACCCTCGCACGCCGGGCGCTGGCACTGCGTACTCATCGTGTCTCCCCCTGATCGCCCGACCCGGCCTCGCCCCGCCGGTCCTCGGACCCCTCAGGCCGTTGCGGTGTCAGCAGCTCGGCCGCCGCCTGCTGGTAGCGCAGCACGGTCTGCTCGGCCACCCGCAGATCGCAGGGGGCGCTCCACAGCATCCGGCGCGCCGCGTCGTACCGCTCGATCAGCAGCGGGTCCTCCGCCAGACCGTGCCGGGCCACCTTCGCCCGGTACGCGTCGAGCCGGCCGCGCAGCTCCGCGCGGACCGCCAGCGGGGCCGTCACCGAGGTCAGCGACTCCCGGGCGCGCAACAGCTCCTCCTCGGCTTCCCGCTCCAGCGACTCCAGGAGCGGGGTGAGCCGGTTCCACCGGGCACGCCTGCGGTACTCGGCGGCGATGTCCAGCCGCTCCTGGAGCGCGGTCGCCGGTCCGCTGACGGCGGGCACCTCGGAGGCGGCGATCTTGGCCAGCACCTCGCCGCGCGCCGCCCGCGCCTCGGTCAGCGTGCGGTCGGCCCGTGAGAGCACGTCCCGCAGCCGCATCAGCCGCGCCTCGGCGTCCTGTCGCACCGCGAGCACCGCCTCGATCTCCCGCCGCACGTCCTCCAGGGCGCGGGCCGCCCGGTCGTAGCGGGAGGTGTCGGGGCGTCCGCCGCCGGGCGCGGCACTGCCGGGGCCCGGCAGCCAGAACGCCAGCGGGTCGGAGATCACCTGCACGCGCAGCGTGGTGAGCTCCTCGGTGATGTCCTCCAGGTCGTCCCCGGCCGGGTGCTCACCGGGCCGCACCCCGACGGAGTGGGCCAGCGAACGGGTCCGGCGCAGCTCGGCGGCGAGCAGGTCGATCCGGGCGGGCAGTGCCGACCAGACGGAGTCCGAGGCGACGACCATGTCCAGCGACCTGGCGTACAGCTCGTTCATCCGGGCGACCAGCTCCTGGAGCGAGAACCTCTCGGAGAGCCGGGCCGGGCCCGTGTCCGAAGGAGGCGGCACCGCCCCGGAGTTGGCCACCGTGACCGCCTCGCCGCGCAGCAGCTCGGTCAGGGCGGCCAGGTCCTCCCGGTTCGGGTGGCGGCGGCGCGCCCGTATCTCCCTGGCCTCCTCCAGCGCGCCCGCGTAGGCGTCGAAGTACCCCCACAGCAGCGTGATCGACTGCTCGGTGGCGGCCCAGCGCTCCCGGGTGACACCGGTCAGCTCGGCGCCCTCCAGGAGGCGGCGTCCCGCATGGTCCTGCAGGGCGAGGAGCGAGGTCTCGATGGCCTCGTGCTCCGCGCCGAGCCGGGCCAGCGCACGGTCCGCCTCTTCCCGGTCCATGACCGGGCCGGGGGGCCTCCCTGCGAAGCTGGGGAAGGATCCCGCGACGCCCATCGATCACCTCTCCGCTCTCGCCGCCGGGCCGGTGGGCCCGGACGGGGTCAGGTTGCTCCGGTACGTGCGTCCGTCCGGCACGCACGCGTTCACCGCCTTACGCACGTGTCCCGGCGCGCCGGGGTCACTCGCTGCGGTACTCGGGGGCCGGCGGCGCCGTGATGCCGGGCAGTCCGGCCGCCAGCCACTTGCGGTACGACACCATCCAGGCGCTGTCCGCCCCGCCCGCGCGGTAGTCGACCAGGACCTTGTTGACCCGGGCCACCAGATCGTCGGCCCCCCTCTTCGCCGCCACGCCGTAGTACTCGGTGGTGAACGGCCCCGTGCCCTTGAGCGCCACCGCCGGGTCCTGCGCGGCCTGCCCCGCGCCCAGGGCGTTGTCGGTGAGGACGGCGTCGACCTCGCCGAGCTGGAGCCGGACCAGGCAGTCCAGCTGGTTGGGGACGGTCAGCTGGTCCCGGTCCCGCTCGGTGCCGTCGAACCCGTCCCTGAATATCGCCCCGTACGACTTCCTCTCCAGCGCCTCGTAGGCGGTGGTGCCCTCGCCGGAGCAGACCCGCTTGCCCTTCAGCGAGTCGTCGTACCCCGTGATGGGGGAGTCCTTGGGGGCCAGGATCTGCTGTCCGGTCCGGAAGTAGGCGGTGGAGAAGGAGACCTGCTCCAGCCGCTTGCAGTTGATGGTCATCGTCCGCACGATGACGTCGACCCGGTCCCTCTCCAGGGCGGCGATGCGCTGGTTGGTGGGGATGGCCCGGAAGATCACCGCGTCGGGATCGCCCAGGATGTCCTTGGCCAGCGCCCGCACGAGGTCGATGTCGAACCCTTCGAGCTCGCCGCTGTAGGGGTTGCGGTAGCCCCAGCGGAAGCTGTTCTGGTCGACGCCGGCGACCAGCTTCCCGCGCGCCTTGATCTTCTGGATGCCCGGCCCGTCCACCGACGAGGGCGGCAGGCTCGCCTCCGGATCGGTGCACGCCTCGGCCCGCACCGGCACGGTCGCCGTCGTCCCGCCGACCGTGTCCGCCCCGGCGGTCCGCTCGCCGTGCAGGGAGAGCGGCAGCAGGGTGAGCGAGGCGGTGAGCACGCACGCCACCGCCATCCCCGTCACACCGCCCCAGCCGCGCAGCCCGCCCCGCGCGGGGCCGCGCCGTGTCCATGTCCTCGCCCTGGCCATCGCTGCCCCTCTCACCGGTACTCCGAGAGTCTGCGGTTGACCCCGAGGATCGCGCCGACCGCTCCCAGCACCGCCAGTGCGGCGGCTCCGGTCGGCAGGCCGCGCAGGGCCCCGCGCCCGTCCTCGGCGGCCGCGGTGAACTCGCCCTGCTCATGGGCGAGCGCCTTCCGCAGGGCGCTGTCCACCTGGTGGAAGGACTGCCCGGTGGAGTCCTCGGCCCCGATGATCTGCTTCAGCGCACCGTCGTAGTCGCCCTGGTCGTCCGTGGCGCGCGCCGTGCGGTGGCGGTCCTGCCACTCGGTGACGCTCCTGGCGGCCCCGGCCACCGGCGCGCTGCCGCTCTCGTCGTCGGCGAGCCGCCGGGCCTGCTTCAGCTGCGCCCCGAGGGCCTTCATACCGGTGGTGTAGTCCCTCTCGTACTGGTCGGCCGAGCCGTCGGCCGTCAGCACGGCGCCGCGCGCCACCAACGTGAGGTTCTCGTTGGCCCGGGCCTTCAGGGAGTTGATCCGCGCGTTGTTGAGGACGTCGAGCGATTCCTGGCCGTGCACCATGGCGGAGCGCAGCTCGGTGCGGGCCACCGTGTGCCCCACCGCCAGCCAGAGCAGCACCACCGAGGCGGCGGCCGTCGCCACCAGCAGCCCGTGGTTGAACACCCGGTTGGTACGGTGGTAGTTGCGGCGCTGCGTCCACACCAGCGCGCCCAGCACCACGATTCCGGCGGCGAGCGAGAGGAAGGGCCACCGCCGGGCGTCGGCGGAGTCCCCTTCGAGCCGGCCCGTCTCCGCCGCGTACAGCCGCTCGGCGGCCGGCAGCAGCTCGTCGGTCATCTTCCGGTTGGCGTACCGGAGATAGGCACCGCCCAGCGGGAGCCCCTGCCGGTTGTTGGCGCGGGCCCGCTCGATCAGGCCGGTGTAGACGGGCAGCAGCTCGTTGAGCGTGGTGATCTCCTGCCAGGAGCGGGTCGAGGAGTCGGTGTTCGCCGACGCCTTGACCAGCAGCCGGGCCGCTTCCTCGATGTCCTTGCGGTACTGGTCCTGTACGGCCTCGGGCTCCTGCGCCCCGGCGAGGAAGCCGCTCGCCGCCATCGTGTCCGCGTCGGCGAGCGAGCGGTAGATGTTCGCCGCGTCCGCGCTGAGCGGCTGACTGCGCCCCACCACGTCGTCGGCGGCGGAGGCCCGGTGCGAGATCTCCAGTGCGGTCACCGCCCCGAACGCCACGACCAGCAGCGCCAGGACGGCCCCGATGATCTGGAGGCGGCCGGGCTCGGTCGTCCCCACCGCGCGCAGCCGTCGGCTCCGCACGGCCCAGGTGGAACGGCGCTGTGCGGGCAGGCCGATGGGCACGGGCGCCTGTTCCGGCGCGCGCTGCGTCCGCGGGCCGCCCTGCTGCAGCTGTGTCACTCCACCTCCCCCTCGGTCACCGACGATGCCCCGGACCCCGGCCGACCGGGAGCCGGCGCCCGGCCAGAAGTATGGCCGCAGGGACGGACACGTACATCACGAACGCCTGGATCCCACCGGTCAACGCATTCGATCAGGGCGGAAGCGGCCGATCAAGGCGATCGGCGCAACGCGCCCCGAAACCTCCCCATAAGCGAACCCGCCCCGTCAGCGGCCTCCCCCGAAGCCTCTGCCGACCCGCCACCGGGCCCGATCCGCAGCATCCCCAGCCATCCGCCCGTCCCGCCGTCCCCCGGCGTTCCGGACTCCCCATCAGGTACACGTGTGAGGCGCGCGATCGGTTCCCTCACCTGCTCCGCGTTCCCCCGAACGAGGGGCACCCCACCGCGTGAAAGCGACAGGACGCCCCGCGTCGGACCCCCGGGAGATCAGGCGTACTGCGCCCGCAGTCGCCGGTGCACCTCCGGCGCCGCCCCCGTGACGTCCAGGCCCAGCAGCGCCGCCCCCAGCACCGGCGGCTCGGTCACCACCCGCACCACCGCCTTCGGGGCGCGGGCCGCCAGCAGTTCGGCGATCCGGTCGTTCAGCCGCGGATGGCGCGCGGCCAGCACGCTGCCGCCCAGCAGCACCGGCGCCTCCTCCTCCAGCAGCTCCAGGCGGGTCAGCGCCACCGAGGCCATCGCCACCACCTCCTCGGCCAGCCGCTCCACCAGCGAGGCCGCCACCGGGTCCCCGGAGAGGGCCGTGGCGAACAGCACCGGTGTCAGCTCGTGCCGCCGGGTCATCGGGATCGCGCCCCGGTGCAGCGCCTCGATCAGCGCGTACATCGAGTCGAGCCCGAAGTGCGCCGGCAGCGTCACGGCCAGCCCGGTCGGCTCACCGCGCCCGTCCTCGGCGCGGGCGGCGAACCACAGCGCCTCGTCCGCCAGCCCCGCGCCGCCGCCCCAGTCGCCGGATATCCGGCCGATCGCGGGGAACCGGGCCGTCCGCCCGTCCGGCGCCATGCCCGCGCAGTTGATCCCGGCCCCGCAGACCACCGCGACGCCCCGGGGCTCGTCCACCCCCGCGCGCAGGACCGCGAAGGTGTCGTTGCGCACCTGGACCGAGGTGCCCCAGCCCCGCGCCTCCAGCGCCTGGGTCAGTTCGGCCTCCTCGACCGGCAGGTCGGCGTTGGCGAGGCACGCCGAGATGTGGCCGAGGGAGCCGGGCGCGGAGGGCAGCTCCGCGACGGCCCGGTCCAGGGCCGAGCCCAGGACGTCGACGGCGGAGTCCACTCCCACCAACGGCGGCTGGAACCCGCCGCCCCGAGCCGTGGCGAGGACCGTGCCGTCCGCACCGAGCAACGCCACATCGGTCTTGCTGTTGCCCGCGTCGACGGCGACGACCGCGACGTTCACGCCCACGCGAGGTGCTCCCGGTTGTGCGCGACCAGCCGGTCGGTGAGCTGCTCGGCGTAGTCGTACTGACCGATCAGCGGATGGGCGAGCAGCGCCTTGAAGACCCGGTCCCGGCCTCCGCGCAGCGCGGCTTCCAGGGCGAGGTCCTCGTAGGCGGTCACGTTGGCGATCAGACCGGCGTACAGCGGGTCCAGCGCGGGGACGGCCAGCGGGGTCGCGCCGTCGTGCCCGACCCGGGCCTGGACCTCGATGACCGCGTCGTCCGGGAGGAACGGCAGCGTCCCGTCGTTGTACGTGTTGACCACCTGGACCGGCGAACCGCCGCCGCCCAGCAGGGAGGCCGCGAGGTCCACGGCCGCCTCCGAGTAGAACGCGCCGCCGCGCTTGGCGAGCAGACCGGGCTTCGTGTCCAGCGTCGGGTCGCCGTACATCGTCAGCAGCTCCTTCTCCATCGCCGCGACCTCGGCGGCCCGGGACGGCTTGGTGCCGAGCTCCCGTACGACCTCGTCGTGGGCGTAGAAGTAGCGCAGGTAGTACGAGGGGACGACGCCGAGCCGGTCCAGGATCTGCCGGGGCAGGTGGAGGTCGTCGGCGATGGTGTCGCCGTGCTTGGCGAGCAGCTTCGGCAGCACGTTCTCGCCGTCCGGGCCGCCGAGCCGCACACCCAGCTCCCAGGTGAGGTGGTTGAGCCCGACGTGGTCCAGGTGCACCTCGGAGGGGTTCACCTCCAGCAGCCGGGCGAACGTGCGCTGGAACCCGATCGCCACGTTGCACAGGCCGACCGCCTTGTGCCCGGCCTGGAGCAGGGCCCGGGTGACGATGCCGACCGGGTTGGTGAAGTCGATGATCCAGGCGTCCGGGTTGGCGCGGCGCACCCGTTCGGCGATGTCCAGCACGACCGGCACGGTCCGCAGCGCCTTGGCGAGGCCGCCCGCGCCGGTGGTCTCCTGGCCGACGCAGCCGCACTCCAGCGGCCAGGTCTCGTCCTGGTCGCGCGCGGCCTGTCCGCCGACGCGCAGCTGGAGGAGGACCGCGTCGGCGCCGGCCACACCGGCGTCCAGGTCGGTGGTCGTGGTGATCTTCCCGGCGTGGTCCTGCTTGGCGAAGATCCGCCGGGCCAGGCCGCCGACCAGCTCCAGCCGGTCGGCCGCCGGGTCGACGAGGACCAGCTCCTCGACCGGCAGCGTGTCCCGCAACCGGGCGAAGCCGTCGATCAGTTCAGGGGTGTAGGTGGACCCGCCACCCACTACTGCGAGCTTCATTGTCAGCCCTTTACTCCGGTGAGTGTGACGCCCTCGACGAATGCCTTCTGAGCGAAGAAGAAGACGGCGATCACAGGGGCCATGACCAGAACGGTCGCGGCCATGGTCAGGTTCCAGTCGGTGTGGTGAGCGCCCTTGAAGGATTCCAGGCCGTAACTGAGGGTCCAGGCGGCCGGGTTCTCGGAGGCGTAGATCTGTGGTCCGAAGTAGTCGTTCCAGGCGGCGAAGAACTGGAAGAGGGCGATGGCCGCGATGCCGCTTCGCCATCGGCAGGACGACCTTGATCAGCGTACGGAACTCACCGCAGCCGTCCACCTTGGCCGCGTCCAGATACTCGTTCGGGATGGTCAGGAGGAACTGCCGCAGCAGGAAGATGGAGAACGCGTCACCGAACGCCATCGGGATGATCAGCGGCCACAGCGTGCCGGACAGGTCCATCTGCTGCGCCCAGAACAGGTACATGGGGATGATGACGACCTGCGGCGGCAGCATCATCATCGAGATGACGAGCATCAGCGACAGCTTGCGGCCCCGGAAGCGGAACTTCGCCAGCGCGTACGCCACGGGGATGGACGACACGACGGTCAGCACGGTGCCGAGTCCGGCGTACAGCAGGGTGTTGCGCCACCAGGTGAGGAAGCCGGGGGTGTTGAAGACCCGTTCGTAGTTGCCCCACTCCCAGGTGTCGGGGGTGAGGTCGCGGGTCAGCGCCTGCTGGTCGTTCATCAGCGAGGTCAGCACCACGAAGACGAACGGCAGTACGAAGAAGAGCGCGGCGGCGATCCCGAGCGAGTGGACGGCGATCCAGTGCAGCAGGGCCTTGCGCCGTGCGGTGCGCGCGGCGGCCGTGGGCCGGTCGGCGGCCGGGGCGGGAGCGGTCTTTTCGATGAGTTGGGTCATGGCTCAGTCACCGGCCTGGATCAGGCTGTCGCGGCCTCGCATGAGCAGCGCGGTGAAGGCCATGGCCAGGGCGAACAGGATGAGGGCGACGACGCAGGCGGCGCCGTAGTCGAAGCGCTGGAAGCCGAGGTTGTAGACGAGCTGGGGGAGCGTGAGTGTCGACTTGTCGGGATAGCCGGGTTCGAAGGACTGGCCGGAGCCGCCGATGACCCCGGAGGCGACCTTTCCGGCGACCAGCGGCTGCGTGTAGTACTGCATGGCCTGGATGACGCCCGTCACCACGGCGAACAGCACGATCGGCGCGATGTTGGGCAGCGTCACGAAGCGGAACCTCTGCCAGGTGGAGGCGCCGTCCAGTTTGGCCGCCTCGTACTGCTCGGCCGGCACGTCCAGCAGCGAGGCCATGAAGATGACCATCAGGTCCCCGATGCCCCAGACCGCGAGCATGGTGAGGGCCGGCTTGGACCAGGCGGCGTCGTTGAACCAGCCGGGCGTCGGCAGCCCCAGGTCCCCCAGGATCGCGTTGACCGGCCCGGTGCCGGGGTTGAGCAGGAAGACGAAGGCGAGCGTCGCGGCGACCGGCGGGGCCAGGTACGGGAGGTAGAACAGCGTCCGGAAGAGACCCGTCCCCGTCTTGATCTTCGTGATCAGCAGACCGGTCCCGAGCCCGAAGACGACCCGGCAGGTGACCATGACGACCACCAGCCAGAGCGTGTTCCCCAGCGACGGCCAGAACATCGGGTAGTCCCGGAAGACGTAGGTCCAGTTCGTCAGCCCGTTGAAGACCGGCGCCCCGAACCCGTCGTACGACATGAAGGAGAAGTAGACCGTCGAGGCCATCGGGTACGCGAAGAAGACCGAGAACCCGATCAGCCACGGTGACATGAAGGCCGCGTTCCGCAGCGCCGACCTGCGGCGCTTGGAGCGGAGAGTGTGCGTCGTCATCGTCGGGCTACTTGGCCTTGGCGATGTCGGTGTCGATCTGCTTCGCGGTCTTCTCCAGGCCGGCCTGGAGGTCCTTCACCGCGCCCTTCTCGTACTGGTAGCCGAAGTCCTGGAGGGTGAGCTGGTACGCCGAACCGTTGACGGCCCCGTCGGGGGTGCTGGACTTCGGGTGCTGGGCGATGTCCAGGAAGGTCCGGAAGCGCGGGTCGAACTTCAGGTCGGGCGAGTTCAGCGCCTCGAAGGTGGAGGGCACGTTACGGATGCCGTTGGCGAAGTCCACGACCGCCTCCGTGTCACTGGTCATGTACTTCACCAGCTCCCACGCCGCGTTCTGCTTCTTGCCGGCCGGGGCGATGCCCACGATGGTGCCGGAGAGGAATCCCTTGCCGTAGCTGTCCGCCTCGTCGTCGGCGACGGGCATCGGCGCGACCCCGATCTCGAAGCCGACCCCGGCGTCCTCGGCCATCCCGAGCCGCCACTCGCCGTCCAGCTGCATGGCCACCTGGCCGGTGTGGAAGGGGTGCTTGGCGCCCCACTCGTCACCGAAGGTGCCGCGGTACTTCTCCAGCTTCGGGTAGCCGCCGAGGTCCTCCACGAGCTTCTTCTGGTACGTGAACATCTCCGCGAACGCCGGGTCCTTGGCGATGTTGGACTTGCCGTTCTCGTCGAAGTACGTGTGGTCCCACGAGGACAGGTAGTGGTCGGCGACGGTCTCGTAGCCGTGGAAGGTGGGCATGAACCCGAGCTGCTGGTAGCCGTCGCCCTTCTCGACCGTCAGCTTCTTGGCCACGCTCGCCAGTTCGGACATCGTCTTCGGCGGCGCGGTGATCCCGGCCTTCTTGAAGGCGTCCTTGTTGTAGTAGAGGCCGTAGGCGTCGGTGAGCAGCGGCAGGGCGCAGCGCTTGCCCTCGAACTGGGTGTAGTCGAGCAGGACCTTCGGGAAGGTCTTCTCCAGGTCGAGCTTCGACTTCTCGATGAACGGCTTCAGGTCGGTGAAGGCGCCCGACGAGCAGAACTTGCCGACGTTGGAGGTGGTGAAGGAGGAGACGACGTCCGGCCCGTTCGAACCGCCCGCGCGCAGCGCCTGGTTGAGCTTGTCGTCGTTGATGTTGCCGGAGACCTTCACCGTGATGTTCGGGTGGGCCTTCTCGAACCGGTCGATGTTGTCCTGGACGGCCTTGACCTCGGCGGGCGAGCTCCAGCCGTGCCAGAAGTTGATCGTGGTCTCCGCCTTCGGGTCGTCGGTGGCCCCGGCCTCGGACTGGCCGGTACACGCGGTGGCGAGCACCGATATCGCGGCGACGGCGACAGCGGTGCTGGTGAGACGGCTTGTGCGCATGACAAAGCTCCCAGGGGCGGGGAAGAGAGGCAGACGGCAGGGACGGGAAATGGACGGGCTCAGCGCGAGGTGTCGAACACTTCGTCGCGGGTGTCGGCGAGCGCCCTCTCCAGGGCGCCGCGCAGCACGGGGGTACGGTCGATCTCGCCGACGACCAGCCGGGGCCGGGAGGCGGCGAGCTCGGCCAGCTCGGACTGGATGAGGGAGCGCAGGACCTCGCCGCCGGCGGCGACCGCACCGCCGGAGAGCACGATGAGCCCGGGGTCCAGCACGGCGGTGACGGAGGCGAGACCGGTGGCGAGCCGGTGGGCGTACTGGCCCAGCAGCTCGGTCAGCGCCTGGTCCTGCCCGTACGCGGCGGCCGCCCGCTCCAGCAGGGCGGCGGCGGCCTCGGCGTACGGCTGCTGCGGGGTGTCGATGCCGAGCGCCTTGGCGAGCCGGGGCACCGCCTGGGCGCCCGCCAGCTCCTGGAAGCCGCCGCTGTTGGCCTTGACGACCTGGCGTACGAGGGGGGTTCCGGGCACCGGCAGGAAGCCGACCTCGCCCGCGCCGCCGGTGAAGCCGCGGTGCAGGCGCCCGTTGATGACGAGGGCGGCGCCGAGGCCCTCCCCGTTCCACAGCAGCACGAAGTCCTCGTGCCCGCGGGCCGCACCGAGGCGCTGCTCGGCCACGGCGACCAGGTTGACGTCGTTCTCGTACTCCACCGGCATCGGCAGGAACGCGGCCAGTTCGTCCAGGAGGGTGGGGGAGTGCCAGCCGGGCAGGTGCGAGGCGTACCGCAGCCGCCCGGTGCTCGGGTCGAAGGCGCCCGGGGTGCCGATGACGACCCGGTGGATGTCGGCGCGGGTGAGCCCGGCCGCCTTCACCGCCCCGTCCAGCGCGTCGGCGACCTGGCGCACCACGCTGTCGGCGCGCCGGCCGGGGGTCGCCAGCTCGAACTGCCCGACGCTGGTCCCGGTCACGTCCGCGACGGCGGCGACGATGCGCCGCTCATTCACGTCGAGCCCGGCCACATGCGCGGCGCGCGCGTTCACCATGTAGAGCTGCGCGTTGGGCCCCGGCCGCCCCTCGCTGGTCCCGGTGGCGACGACGAGACCGGCCGCCTCCAGCCGCGCCAGGAGCTGCGATGCGGTGGGCTTGGACAGCCCGGTCAGCTTGCCGATCCGGGTCCGGGAGAGCGGCCCGTGCTCCAGCAGCAGATCGAGGGCGGCCCGGTCGTTCATGGCCCGCAGCACCCGGGGGGTGCCCGGTGTGGTTCCCGTCATCGTGGACGCACCCACCTCTGTGAGGAGCTCTGCCGGGCCCTGCGCCCGAACTCTGTTAGGAAAGTTTCCTATTCTGGGAGGACGGTAGGACGCTAGCCACCGGGGCGTCAATGGGGACCGCCCGTCCGGCAATCAAAGCGTTACCTCGCACGCCGACGCCCCCGGCCGCCTTCCTGGGATCCAGGGGCGGCCGGGGGCGCCGGGGTGAGGCCCTACTTGTTCAGATTGGTGGGCGGCGGTATCGGCGTCGCCGCCAGCGACTGCGGGGAGGTCGCCGACGCGTACGCCGAGGGGGCCGCCATCGCTGCCGTCGGGTCCGCCGTGGACTCGCCGTCCGTCTGGAGCGGCACCGCGCCGATCATCCGGATGCCCGCCTCGTCCAGCGCCTGCTTGATGCGCCAGCGCAGCTCGCGCTCCACGCCGATCGACTTGCCCGGCATCGTCTTCGCGGTGACCCGGACCGTCATGGAGTCCAGCAGGACCGCGTCCAGGCCGAGCACCTCCACCGGGCCCCACAGCCGCTCCGACCAGGGGTCTTCCTTCGTCATGGTCTCGGCGGCCGTGGTGATCGCCGCGCGGACGTGCTCCAGGTTCTCCGTGGGGCGCACGGTCACGTCGACCCCGGCGGTGGACCAGCCCTGGCTGAGGTTGCCGATCCGCTTGACCTCGCCGTTGCGGACGTACCAGATCTCACCGTTGTCGCCGCGCAGCTTGGTGACCCGCAGGCCGACCTCTATGACCTCACCCGAGGCCACCCCCGCGTCGATCGTGTCCCCGACCCCGTACTGGTCCTCCAGGATCATGAAGACGCCGGAGAGGAAGTCCGTGACCAGGTTGCGGGCGCCGAAACCGAGGGCCACCCCCGCCACACCCGCCGACGCGAGCAGGGGCGCCAGGTTGATCTTGAAGGCGCCCAGCACCATCAGGACGGCCGTCCCCAGGATCATGAAGGAGGCCACCGAGCGCAGGACCGAGCCGATCGCTTCCGAGCGCTGGCGCCTGCGCTCCGCGTTCACCAGCAGACCGCCCAGCGCCGTGCCCTCCACCGCCTGGGCACTGCGGTTCATCCGGTCGATCAGGTTGGTCAGGGCGCGCCGGATCAGGTAGCGCAGCGTGACCGCGACCGCGACGATCAACAGGATGCGCAGACCGGTGCTCAGCCAGGTGGACCAGTTCGCCTCGACCCAGCCCGCGGCGTTCCCGGCCTGCTCGGCGGCGTCGTCCAGCGAGCCGACCGGCTCGGGTGACGGGGCTGCGGCCAAGAGGGCGGACAGGGACACGACAGGGACCTCCAGGGGGACGACGGCGGGTCATCCACACTAACGAAGCCGGGGGAGTGGATCGTTGCCGTCAGCGGAGGAGAGACAGGTCTCACCGGGGACAGGTCCGCTGTGGCCGATCGCACAGTGCGCACGGCCGCCCTGGTGAGGCACCACTCCGGAGCCCGGCGGGCGCCCGCCGCGCCGGAGGGTGAGAAAAATCCTCCCGGCCCGTTACCCCTACGTGGTGGCGCTTCGACCAGGCATGAGGAGAGACTGAGATCGGATCGTCCCGGCGCGAGCCACGCGCCGCCGGCGTACAAGGAGGCATCCACCGTGCCGCACGTCCTGGTTCTCAACGCGTCGTACGAGCCGCTCGGCGTCGTACCGCTCCGCCGCGCGCTCGTCCTCGTCCTCGAGAACAAGGCCATCTGCCTTGAGGAGACCGGCGCCTTCCTGCACAGTGCCACCCGTGCCGTGCCCGCGCCCAGTGTGGTCCGGCTCAAGCGTTTCGTCCGGGTCCCCTACCGGGGGCCCGTTCCCCTGACGCGCCGGGCGCTGTTCGCCCGGGACGGGGGGCGCTGCATGTACTGCGGGGCCGCCGCGACCAGCGTCGACCACGTCATTCCACGCAGCCGCGGTGGACAGCACGCTTGGGACAACGTGGTGGCCGCCTGCCGCCGCTGCAACCACGTCAAGGCCGACCGCCACCTCCCCGAGCTCGGCTGGCGGCTGCGCCACCAGCCCGCTCCGCCGACCGGCCTGGCCTGGCGGATCATCGGGACCGGACACCGCGACCCGCGCTGGCTGCCGTACCTGCAACCGTTCGGCGCGGACGACGTGATGGCCCGGATCGACGGCGTTTCCGCCTGAGACCGGGCCTTCGCCGTCGCCGGGCCCGCTGTACGGGTCACTCCGCGACCGCGTACGCCTCCACCGACCAGAGCGAGTAGCCGTACTGCGTCGCCCGGGCGTCGCCCCGCACCCGGATGAACCGGGTGCCCTCGGCGTCCATCCGCACCGACTCGCGCCCGCCCCGGCCCTCCCGGACGGTCGCCGCGGTGCGCCAGGTACGGCCGTCGGCGGAGACCTGGACCCGGTAACCGGAGGCGTACGCGTCCTGCCAGGACAGCACCACCTGGCCCAGCCGCACCGGCCGCACCAGCTCGGCCCGCCACCACGCGCCGTCCTCCACCGGGGAGGACCACCGGGTCTCCGGGTCGCCGTCGGAGGCGTCGGAGGCGGGGAAGTCGGGGGTCTCGTCGCCGGAGGAGGAGGCCGTGGCCGTACGCACCAGATCCGGCCCGCCGGTACGCGGGAAGGCCCGCACGGTCAGGGTGGACTCCTGGCCGCCGAAGGTCAGCGGCACCTCGTACTCACCCGCCGGGGTGTCCGCCGGAACGGTGATGTCCACCGGCACCTCGGTACGGGAGCCGCGCGGCACGGTCGTCTGCTTCGGGACCCGCACCTCGATGCCCTCAGGGGCCTTCGCGGTGAGCTTGCCCTTCACCTCGGCCGGACGCCGCCCGGCCAGCCGCGCCGCGACCCGCTGCGGTTCGCCGCCGATCTCCGCGTCCGTCTCGCCGCGCGCCAGGTCGAGCGTGGCGGCGGGCTCGTCCCCGAACCACGGCACCAGGGCGCGCAGCCGCAGGGTGTCCGCCGGGATCGCGGGGGCCGTCGGCAGGCTGGGGCTCAGATAGGACGGGGGCGTGGTCCGGGCCGCCTCGGGCACGGTGACCCGTACGGCGTCGGCACGCAGCCCCTTCGCGGGGGTCTGGGTCCAGCCGGCCGGCGACAGCCGCCCCAGCGCCCGCCAGCCCTCGCCCGGCACATGGGCCTCGACGACCGCGCCGGTCAGGGCGGGGCCCGGCTCGGCGAGCACCGTCACCGCCTGGAGCGGGCGGGCCCGGTCCAGGCGGACCGTGTGGCCGCTGCTGTCCTCGGTGACCCGGCCGCCGGCGCGGTCGATGCCGTTCCAGCCGTCGGCGGCCTTCTCGGCCCGGTCCAGGAAGGGGTCGAGCACCCCCTTGCCGACCGTGGCCTTCTGCGCCGCGATCTCCTCGCGCAGTGGCTCCAGGGCCAGCTGCGCCCGCCAGGCCCCCGCCCCGTCGCCGCCCGCCTGGGCCTGGAGCAGGTCCACGGCGAGCTCACCGGCGCGACCGTACCGGGCCAGCTGCTCGGTCCACGGGCGCACCTCGTCGGCGAGGCGCCCCTCGGCGGGGGTGGCCAGCCGCTCGGGGGCCCGCCGCATCACGGTGAAGGCCGCCCGCAGCTCGCGCGCCGCCCGGTCCCGGACCGGGGCGCCCGATGCCCGGGACTGCCAGAACGCGGTGAACAGGGGCCGCAGATAGGCGGACTCCTCCGCACCGAGCACCGAGTCCGCGCTGTTGCCCGCGAGCGCCCGCAACGCCTCCCGGGCCCCCGCGTCGCCGCCCGCGAGATCGTCGATCGCCGCCTGCCAGGACGCGTCCGCGCGGTACCCCTTCGGGTTCCAGGCGAAGTCGGCCGCGGTGAACAGCGGGATGCGCGAGGCGGACGCCTGCTCCATCGCGTTGGCCAGCAGCGCCGCCGAACCGCCCGCCACCGCCGGGTCGCGGCCGGTGTACGGCCCGAGGAAGATCCGGTCCTGGGCGTAGTCGTTGACCGGGTAGTTGTCCATCGTCACCAGCGGGTGGCGGAACGCGGCACGCGCCCCGGCCAGCTCACCACCGGTGATCTTCTCCGGTACGACCCCGACGCCCGTCCAGGCCACCTGCACCCGGCCGTCCAGCTCGGCGGCGAGCGCCGTGCGGTAGTCGGTCGCCCCGTCCTGGTAGAACTCCGTCGGCAGCACCGACAGCCGTGCCGCGTCCGGGTGGCGCTCCGCCAGGTGCCGGGCGACCGCACCGGCCACCTGGGCCTGCGCCCGGGCCGCCGCCTCGGGGCCGCTGCCGAACCGCTCGGCGTCCAGGTCGCAGTGCCACTCGCTGTAGCTGACGTCCTGGAACTGGAGCTGGAAGACCCGCACCCCCAGCGCCCACATCGCGTCGATCTTCTTCGTCAGCGCCCGGACGTCCTGGTCGGAGGCCATGCACATCGCCTGGCCCGGGGACACGGCCCAGCCGAGCGTCACATGCTCGGCCCGCGCCTCGCGCGCCAGCGCCCGGAAGTCGGCCCGCCGGTCGGCCGGGTAGGGCTCGCGCCAGCGGGCCAGCCGGTAGGGGTCGTCGCCGGCCGCGTAGAGGTACCGGTTCTGCTTGGTGCGGCCCATGAAGGCGATCTGGGCGAGCCGCTCCTGCTGGGTCCAGGGTCGTCCGTAGAACCCCTCGGTCATGCCGCGTACGGCCGTTCCCGGCCAGTCCCGCACCACCACGCCGGCCACCGAGCCGCCGCTGACCAGCTGGCGCAGGGTCTGGACCGCGTGGAACAGGCCGTCCTCGCCGAGCCCGTCCAGGGCCACGGTGGCGCGCCCGGCGACCCGGCCGGACGCGATCCGGTAGCCGCCCGCGGGCAGATCGGCGCGCTCGGGTGCGCGCAGCGCCCGCAGGGCCTGTCCGGCGCCCGGACCACCGATCCGGATCAGGGGCCCGCGCCCGGGCAGGCCCTCGTGCACGGTGGCGACCCCGGCGGCGCGCAGCAAGGAGCGCAGCTGCGCCACGGCGTAACGATCGGCGTCCGGCGCGGCGAGGACGGTGGCCTCGGTGCCGAGCGGCAGGGCCGGGCCGGTGGCCTCGATGCTCTGGGGCCGGGGCCAGACGGCGGGCGGCTGGGCGCTGCCGGCGCGGTCGGGCGAGGCGGCGGCGGGTCTGCCGGGGTCGAGGGGGGCGGCGGTCGCGGCCGGTGCGACCGGACCCAGCAGACCGCCGATCACGGCGACGGCCACGGCCGTGGCCTGCTTCCTGCGCCCGAACCGCACGTCACGCTCCCTCGAAGGATCTGAGTGGGGTCCGAGCCCACCACCCGTGCGTGAGGGTGTCAATGCGTGTGGCTGTTCTGCCGGACTTGCCGCGAATAGTGGCACCTTCGTGCCTCTTGGGACGGGAGTGAGGGGAGGGAGTGGCTGAAAACAGCCCATAGCTGCCGTGCGGGGGAACGGAATGTGACCCATGGCACGTTGGGCTCGTTGTCCTGATGCGTTCGCCGCCATGACGTCACCGCGCACGCCGTCATGACGCGTATGTCACGTCCAGGTCTGCGCACGCGGGGCCTGGGTAGGCCTGCTGTGTCCTGTTCTCCACGGCCAGGAGGCCACCATGCCCGCATCCGCGCAGCTTCTGCTCTCCGCCCTCTCCGAACAGGTACCCGCCCAAGCCGATCCCGCGCCGCTGACCAGCGGACTTCCCCTCGCCGATGTCGCCCACCTGATCAGCGGGCCGCCGCTCGCCGACCTCTCCCTCCTCCCCGGCGAATCCTCGTACCCCGACGCCGCACCGCTGACCAGCGAGCCCCCGCTCGCCGATGCCACCCCGCTCACGAGCGAGCCTCCGCTCGCCGCCGTCGCCCCTCTGACCAGTAAACCGGCACCCGGTGCCGCGGGGGGCATGGAGTTCCCAGGAGTCTGAATGGGCTTGTCCCGGCTCGCCGCATTGCACGGTGTCGCCACCTCCTACTCCCCGTCTCCGGATGTCACGGTGTCCGTCCCCGACGACACGGTCATCGCCGTGCTCGCCGCGCTGGGCGTGGACGCCGGCACCCCGGAGGACGTACGGAGGTCACTTGTCGCCGCGGAGTCCCGCTCGCGCCTGCTGCCGCCGACCGTGGTGGTCTGGGCCGGTGAGCCGCTGCCGCCCGAGCTGGCCGGGCTGCCGCCCGGCTCGACCGTGACGGTCGAGCCGGAGCCGGCGGGCGGGACCCCCCGGCCCGCCGTCACCTGGAAGGTGCCGGGGGCCGCCTCGTCCTGGAAGGCGCCGCAGACCTCCCCGCCCGAGCGGACGCCGGACCCCGCCGCCTCCCGGACGGTGCTGGACACGGACTCCCGGGCGGCGTCGGACGCGCCCGCCTCCCGGACGGTGCTGGACACGGACTCCCGGGCGGCGTCGGACCCGCCCGCCCCCCGGACGGTGCTGGACACGGACTCCCGGGCGGCGTCGGACCCGCCCGCCCCCCGGACGGTGCTGGACACGGACTCCCGGGCGGCGTCGGACGCGCCCGCCTCCCGGACGGTGCTGGACACGGGCTCCCGGGCGGCGTCGGACGCGCCCGCCTCCCTGGCGGTGTCGGACGTGGCCGCCTCCCGGATGGTGCCGGATGCGTCCACCTCGCCGACGGCGGGGACGGCGGCCGGGTCCCCGCCCACCGTCCCCGCCGGGTGGACCGAGCCTCCCTGCGGTGTCCACCGCCTCCACCTCCGCACGCCCGACCACCACGAGGCCACCGCCACCCTGGTCGTCGCCCCGCCCCGGGTCCCGCAGCCGCCCGGGCGCACCCACGGCTTCCTGGTCCAGCTCTACTCCCTGCTCTCCGCCCGCTCCTGGGGCATGGGCGACCTGTCCGACCTGGCCGACCTCGCCGCCTGGTCCGGGCGCACGCTCGGCGCCGGGTTCGTCCAGGTCAACCCGTTGCACGCGGCGGTCCCCGGCCGCCCCACCGACCCCTCCCCGTACCGCCCCTCATCGCGCCGCTTCCCCGACCCCGTGCACCTGCACGTCGAGTCGGTCCCGGAGTACGGGCACGTCCACGACCGCGCCACCCTGGACGACCTCCGCCAGGACGCGGCGGCGCTGAGCGAGGCCGTGCTCAACAAGGGCGCGCTGATCGACCGGGACGCCGTCTGGGAGCTGAAGCGGCAGGCCCTGGAGCTGATCGCCCAGGTGCCGCTCACCCCCGGCCGCCGCGCCGCCTACTGCGACTTCCTCGCGGAGCAGGGCCAGGCGCTGGAGGACCACGCCCTGTGGTGCGCGCTCGCCGAGGTACACGGCCCCGACTGGCACAGCTGGCCCGAGCCCCTGCGTGACCCCCGCTCCCCGGGGACCGCCCGCGCCCGCGCCGAGCTGCTGGACCGGGTCGACCTGCACTGCCGCCTCGCCTGGCTGACCGCCACCCAGCTCGCCGACGCCCAGCGGGCCGCCGAGGGCGCCGGGATGCCGGTCGGGATCGTCCACGACCTGGCGGTCGGGGTACACCCGGCCGGGGCCGACACGTGGGCCCAGCAGGACGCCTTCGCCCACGGGATGTCGGTCGGCGCGCCGCCGGACGCCTTCAACGCGCGCGGCCAGGACTGGGGCCTGCCGCCCTGGCGCCCCGACACCCTCGCCGCCACCGGATACGCCGCCTTCCGGGGCCTGCTGCGCGGCCTGCTGGCCCACGCGGGAGCAGTGCGCATCGACCACGTCATGGGCCTGTTCCGGCTCTGGTGGGTGCCGGAGGGGTGCCCGCCCACCGACGGTACGTACGTCGCGTACGACGCCGAGGCGATGCTCGCCGTCCTGGTCCTGGAGGCCCACCGGGCCGGCGCCGTCGTGGTCGGCGAGGACCTGGGCACCGTCGAGCCCGGCGTCCGCGAGGCGCTCACCCGGCGCGGGGTGCTCGGCACCTCCGTGCTCTGGTTCGAACGCGACTGGGAGGGCGACGGGCGGCCGCTGGCCCCCGAGCAGTGGCGCCGTGACTGCCTCGCCACCGCCACCACCCACGACCTGCCCTCCACCGCCGCCCGGCTGACCGGCGACCATGTGACGCTCCGCCACCGCCTCGGCCTGCTCACCCGCCCCCTGGAGGAGGAGCTCACCGAGGACGTCACCTCCACCGCCGAGTGGCTGGCGCTCCTGGCCCGGCTGCGGATGCTCCCCGAGGGCGAGGGCAACGAGGAGGCCGCCGTCCGCGCGGTCCACCGCTTCCTGCTCGCCACCCCCGCCCGGATGACCGGCGTCTGGCTCCCCGACGCCGTGGGCGACCGCCGCCCGCAGAACCTCCCCGGCACCTGGGACCAGTACCCCAACTGGCGACTGCCCGTCGCCGACGCCGAGGGCCACCCGGTCACCCTGGAGGAGATCGCCGCCTCACCCCGCCTGCACGGACTGATGGAGGTCATGCGCCCCCGCACGGCCCGTACGGCACCCCCGGGCGAGCGCCCCGACTAGGCGTTCGCTACGTTGGCACCGTGGACAAGAAGAACGCTATGCGCGCCGGCGTCGTTGCGGCCGGGACGACGCTGATGATGCTGCTCATGTCGGCCCCGGCCCTCGCGCTCACGGCCGACGACGGTGACGACCCGGGCCAGGGCCTGAGCGTGATGGAGACCATCGGTCTCTACGTCATCGCGCCCATCGGCCTGTTCCTGTTGATCACGGCCCTGGTCATGGTCCTGGACAAGTCCAGGAAGCAGGTCTGACCCGCACACGTACGAAGGATGCGCCGCCGGCAGGAGCTACCGCGCGGCGCATCCGCATGTCCGGGGCCGGACCGAACGGGACGTGGGCGGAGCGGGACCCGGGCCGGACGGGTCCGGCCCCGCCGGGTCGGTAGGTCGCGGCCATGACCGAGTGGGACGTCAAGAAGCTCCGCATCCTGCGCACCCTGCGGGACCGCGGCACCGTGACGGCGACCGCCGAGGCGCTCTCGATGACCCCCTCCGCCGTCTCCCAGCAGCTCACCAACCTGGCCAGGCAGCTCGGCGTGGAGCTCCTGGAGCCCCAGGGCCGCCGGGTACGTCTCACCGACGCCGCCCACCTCGTCCTGCGCCACGCCGAGGCGGTCTTCGCCCAGCTGGAGCGGGCCGACGCCGAACTGACCGGCTATCTGCGCGGCGAGGCGGGCGAGGTGAGGGTCGGCGCGTTCTCCACCGCCGTGCCCGCCCTCGTCGTCCCCGCCGTGACGCTGCTGCGCGCCGAGGACCGCCCGGGACCCGACGTACGCGTACGGGAGGCCGAGGCGGCCCAGGCGTACGAGCTGCTCACCGCGGGCGAGGTGGACCTGGCCCTCTCACTGGCCGCCCACGCCCCGACCGCCCGCGACCCCCGCTTCTCCCTCTTCCCGCTGCTCGCCGACCCGCTGGACGTGGCGCTCCCGGCCGGCCACCCGCTGGCCGGAGCGCCCGCGCTGCGCCTCGCCGACCTGGCCGCCGAACGCTGGATCTTCGGCGGTTCCGGCCCCTGGTCCGCGATCACCACGGCCGCCTGCGAAGCGGCCGGTTTCGTCCCCGAGCAGGCGCACAGCGCCGCCGGATGGACCGCGATCCTCGCCCTGGTCGAGGCGCGCATGGGCATCGCGCTGGTCCCCCGGATGGCCTCCCGGGAGCAGCGCCGCGAAGGCGTCGTGATGCGGGTCCTGGAGGCGGACCAGCCGCGCCGCCATGTGGTGGCGGCGGTCCGGCACGGGGCGGAGACCGGCCCCGCGGTGGCCCGGGTGCTCGCGGCGCTCACCCGCGTGGCGGACTCGGTCAGCTGAGCCGTCCGTCAGCCGCGTGATTCTTCAGCTGCGCTGAACGGTATGTGCGGAAACTTTCGATGGACCTGATGGGTCCGATGGCGCGAAGGTAAGGGCATGACCTCCGACGCGAGCGAGAGCACATTCCAGAACTCCGACACCGACCCCCACGCCAATGACGCCGCGCCCTACGGCGGCGGCGACCCGTACGCCGACTACCGGGAGGCGGGCGACCTCCCCTTCGCCGAGCTGGTCGACCTCGCCGACCGTCGGCTCGGCGCCGGCGTGATCGCCGCCAACGACGAGTTCTTCGCCGAGCGCGAAAACCTGCTGCTGCGCGAGCGCGCCGTCTTCGACCCCGAGCGCTTCGGCCACAAGGGCAAGATCATGGACGGCTGGGAGACCCGCCGCCGCCGGGGAGCGGACGCCGACCACCCCTTCCCGGCCGCCGAGGACCACGACTGGGCGCTCATCCGCCTCGGCGCCCCCGGCATCGTGCGCGGCCTGATCGTGGACACCGCCCACTTCCGCGGCAACTACCCCCAGCGCGTGTCGGTGCGGGCCACCGCCGTCGAAGGCACCCCGAGCCCCCAGGACCTGCTCGCCGACGACGTGAAGTGGGAGGAGATCCTCGCGCCCACCCCCGTACGCGGACACGCGGCCAACGCCTTCGAGATCACCGGCGGCCGCCGCTACACCCATCTGCGCCTCTGCCAGCACCCCGACGGCGGTATCGCCCGCCTCCGCGTACCCGGCGAGGTCGTCCCGGACCCGGCCTGGATCGCCGCGCTCGGCACCGTGGACCTGATCTCGGTGCTCAACGGCGGCCGTTACGAGGACGCCTCCGACCGCTTCTACTCCTCACCCACCCAGATCATCCTGCCGGGCACGTCCCGCAAGATGGACGACGGCTGGGAGAACCGCCGCCGCCGGGTCCGCGACACCAACGACTGGGTCCGCTTCCGGCTGCCCGCCCAGGGCGCGGTCCGCGCGGTCGAGATCGACACCGCCCACCTCAAGGGCAACTCCGCCGGGTGGATCGCCCTCCAGGGCCGCAACGGCGGCACCGGCGAGTGGTTCGAGATCATCCCGCGCACCCGCCTCCAGCCCGACACCCTCCACCGCTTCGTGCTGCGCGCCCAGGCCGTCGTCACCCACGTCCGCCTGGACGCCTTCCCCGACGGCGGGGTGGCCCGGATGCGGCTGCACGGCAGCTTCACGGAGTCCGGCACGGCCGAACTGACCCGCCGCTACGAGGAGTCCGGCACGTGACCCCGTAACCCCCGGACGGCACCCCCGGTTCCCGCCCGGCGGACGGCTGCGCTCCCGCGCCCGCCCGCCGGGCGGCTTCCACCTTCCCGTACCCGGCGAAGGGGCGCCCCCTCCGCAGCGGCGGAGAGGACACCCCCGGTGGCGCGTTACGCGGTGGCCGCCGCCGCGTCCGCCGCCTGGGCCTTCAGGGCCCGCTCCACGCCCGCCCGCGACTCCGACATCAGCCGGCGCAGGGCCGCGCTCGGCTCGGCCGAGGCCAGCCAGGCGTCGGTGGCGTCCAGCGTCTCCTGGGAGACCTGGTAGGCCGGGAAGAGGCCGACCACGATCTGCTGGGCCATCTCGTGGCTGCGCGAGTCCCAGACGTCCTTCACCGCGGCGAAGAACTTCTCCGCGTACGGGGCCAACAGCTCGCGCTGGTCCGGCTGGACGAAACCGTTGATGACCGCGTCCTGGAGCGCGTTGGGCAGCTTGTCGGACTCCACGGCCGAGGCCCAGGCCTGCGCCTTGGCCTCCTCGGAGGGCTGCGCGGCCCGGGCGACGGCCGCGTGGCGCTCGCCCGCCGCCGTCCTGTCACGCTCGTACTCGGCGGCGATCTCCTCCTCGTCCAGCAGCCCGACCGCGGCCAGCCGCTGCACGAACGTCCAGCGCAGCTCGGTGTCGACGGTCAGGCCCTCGACGGACTCCGTACCGTCCAGCAGCGACTGGAGCAGGTCCAGCTGCTGCGGGTCGCGGGCCGTCGCCGCGAAGGCGCGGGCCCAGGCCAGCTGGTGGTCGCTGCCCGGCTCCGCCGCCCGCAGGTGCGCCAGCGTCGCCTCCGTCCACTGGTTGAGCGCGGCCTCACGGGACTGGGGGGCCGCGTACAGATCCAGGGCCAGCTTCAGCTGGCGGTGCAGCGACTGGACGACGCCGATGTCCGACTCCTTGCCGATGCCGGAGAGCACCAGCGAGAGGTAGTCGCGGGTCGCCAGTTCGCCGTCGCGCGTCATGTCCCAGGCGGAGGCCCAGCACAGGGCGCGCGGCAGCGACTCGGTGAAGTCGCCCAGGTGCGCGGTGACGACCCGCAGGGACTCCTCGTCGAGGCGGACCTTCGCGTACGACAGGTCGTCGTCGTTGAGCAGGACGACCGCCGGACGGGCCCTGCCCACGAGGGCGGGCACGTCGGTGCGCTCGCCGTCGACGTCCAGCTCGATCCGGTCGGTGCGCACGAGCTTGCCGTCCGCGGTCAGGTCGTAGGCGCCGATGGCGATCCGGTGCGGGCGCAGCGTCGGCTCGCCCTTGGCGCCGACGGGCAGCGCCGGGGCCTCCTGGAGGACGGTGAAGGAGGTGACGTGACCGTCGGCGTCGGTCTCGATCTCCGGGCGCAGGATGTTGATGCCGGCCGTCTCCAGCCACGCCTTCGACCAGGTCCTCAGGTCACGGCCCGACGTCTTCTCCAGCGCGCCCAGCAGATCCGAGAGGCGGGTGTTGCCGAAGGCGTGCGCCTTGAAGTACGCCTGCACGCCCTGGAAGAACGCGTCCTTGCCGACGTACGCGACGAGCTGCTTGAGCACGGACGCGCCCTTGGCGTACGTGATCCCGTCGAAGTTGACGAGTACGTCGTCCAGGTCGCTGATGTCCGCCATGATCGGGTGCGTGGAGGGCAGCTGGTCCTGCCGGTACGCCCAGGTCTTCATGGAGTTGGCGAACGTGGTCCAGGAGTGCGGCCACTTCGAGCCCTCGGCGTCCGCCTGGCAGGCGATCGAGGTGTAGGTGGCGAACGACTCGTTCAGCCAGAGGTCGTTCCACCACTCCATCGTGACGAGGTCGCCGAACCACATGTGGGCCAGCTCGTGCAGGATGGTCTCGGCCCGCACCTCGTACGCCGCGTCCGTCACCTTGGAGCGGAAGACGTACTGGTCGCGGATGGTGACCGCGCCGGCGTTCTCCATCGCGCCCGCGTTGAACTCCGGGACGAAGAGCTGGTCGTACTTGGCGAACGGGTACGCGTAGTCGAACTTCTCCTGGAACCACGCGAAGCCCTGCCGGGTGACGTCGAAGATCTCGTCCGCGTCCAGGTACTCCGCGAGCGAGGGGCGGCAGTAGATGCCGAGCGGCACGGACCGGCCGTCCGCCTCGTAGCTGCTGTGCACCGAGTGGTACGGGCCGACGATGAGAGCCGTGATGTACGTGGAGATACGCGGCGTCGGCTCGAAGGACCAGACGTCGTCCTTCGGCTCGGGCGTCGGGGAGTTCGAGATGACCGTCCAGCCGGCGGGGGCCTTCACGGTGAACCGGAAGGTCGCTTTCAGGTCCGGCTGCTCGAAGGACGCGAACACGCGGCGGGCGTCCGGCACCTCGAACTGGGTGTACAGATAGGCCTGTTCGTCGACCGGGTCGACGAACCGGTGCAGCCCCTCACCGGTGTTGGTGTACGCGCAGTCCGCGACGACCTTCAGCTCGTTGGCGCCCTCGCGCAGACCCGGAAGCGCGATCCGGGAGTCGCGGAACACGGCGGCGGCGTCCAGCGCCTCCCCGTTGAGCACGACCTCGTGGACGGCCGGGGCGACCAGGTCGATGAAGGTCTCCGCACCGGCCTCCGCGGAGTCGAAGCGCACGGTGGTCGCGGACCGGTAGGTGCCGCCCCCCTGCGCTCCGGAGAGGTCGAGATCGATCTCGTACGCGTCCACGGCCAGCAGGCGCGCCCGCTCCTGTGCCTCTTCGCGGGTCAGATTCGTGCCAGGCACGCGGTCATCTCCTTGGTGTGCGACTTGCTATGCGGCGTTTTGGCCATCCTTCCATGTGCGGCGCACCCAGGGGGCGCCCGGCGGACCATCCCGGCCCCGCGCCCCGGCGTGAGGTCCGAATTCCGCCGGAGCCGGGCGGCGGACCGGAGCAGGCTCGGACCATGACCGGATACGAGCCCCGCCCCATCGCCCCCGCCGCCCTCGCCGAACTCCGCACCGTCGACGACGCCGGCCGCCCCTGTGTCCCGTACACCGACACGGAAGGCGGCGCCCCCCTCCGCTGCTGCCTGCGGGGCAGCGAGCCCGGGGAGCGGATCGCGCTGGTCTCCTGCGCCCCGCTGCGCCGCTGGGCGGCCGGGACCGGGGCGAGCCCGGGGGCGTATGACGAGCAGGGCCCCGTCTTCATCCACGCCGAGGAGTGCGCGGGCCCGGACCCCGCCCGCCCGGGCTACCCGTTCTCGCGCCCCGGCGCACTGCGCACGCTCCGCTGCTACGACGCCCGGGGGCACATCGTCGGGGGCCGGCTGCTGGAGATCCCGGCCGAGGCGGAGAAGGGCTTCGACGCGGCGTTCGACGAGGCGTTCGCGGACCCGCGGGTGGCCTTGGTGCATGTGCGGGCGGTGGAGTACGGGTGCTTCCACTTCGAGGTGCGACGGCCCTGAGGCGGGCACGCGGAAGGGGCGGCCACCGGTGTGCCCGGTGGCCGCCCCTTCCGTAGGCGTACGGAACCGCCCCTCACCGTACGCGCAGGGCCGCGGCTCAGCCCCTCAGCTCGGCCGCCACCAGCTCCGCGATCTGCACGGCGTTGAGGGCCGCGCCCTTGCGGAGGTTGTCGTTGGAGACGAAGAGGGCGAGGCCGTTGTCGACGGTCTCATCGACCCGGATGCGGCCCACGAAGGAGGCGTCCTTGCCCGCCGCCTGGAGCGGGGTGGGGATCTCCGAGAGCTCGACGCCTTCGGCGTCCTTCAGCAGCTCGTAGGCGCGCTCGACACCGATGGGGCGGGCGAAGCGGGCGTTGATCTGGAGGGAGTGGCCGGAGAAGACCGGGACCCGGACGCAGGTGCCGGAGACCTTCAGCTCCGGGATCTCCAGGATCTTGCGGGACTCGTTGCGGAGCTTCTGCTCCTCGTCCGTCTCGAACGAACCGTCGTCCACGATCGAACCCGCCAGCGGCAGCACGTTGAAGGCGATCGGGCGCTTGTAGACGGCCGGCTCGGGGAAGTCCACGGCCTCGCCGTCGTGGGCCAGCTTCCCGGCGTCGGCGACGACCTTGGATGCCTGGCCGTGCAGCTCGGCGACGCCGGCCACCCCGGAGCCGGAGACGGCCTGGTAGGTGGCGACGGTCAGCGCCTGGAGACCGGCCTCGGCGTGCAGCGGGCGCAGCACCGGCATCGCGGCCATCGTCGTGCAGTTCGGGTTGGCGATGATCCCCTTGGGCCGGACACGGGCCGCGTGCGGGTTGACCTCGGAGACGACGAGCGGGACCTCGGGGTCCTTGCGCCAGGCGGAGGAGTTGTCGATCACGACGGCGCCCTGTCCTGCGACCTTCTCGGCCAGCGCCTTGGAGGTCGCGCCCCCGGCGGAGAACAGCACGATGTCCAGACCGGTGTAGTCGGCCGTGGAAGCGTCCTCGACGGTGACGCCGGAGCCCTTGAAGTCGATCGTGGAACCCGCGGACCGGGCGGAGGCGAACAGCCGCAGCTCGTCGACCGGGAAGTCCCGCTCGGCCAGGATACTGAGCATGACTGTGCCGACCTGACCGGTGGCGCCGACGATTCCGACCTTCACTGGAACTCCTCTGTACGTGCGCTGTGCGTGTGCGCGACCCGTTTGCCGCTCCATGATGCGTATGTCCGGGCCCACCTTGTCCAATCCATTGTCCGACCTGCGGACTCCTGCCGACGGGGCCGAACGTTTCGTCGTCCCGCGGCGTCGGAGGGGAAACATCTTCGGGGGAGGCGTTCCTTGCCGAGAGGGAGCGAACCGGGTGCGCGGGACCCGCTGGGTCCCGCGCAGGTGGACCGGGTCCGGGCCGTGCTGTCCCTGGGCGGGGTCCCGTACGCGGACCTCCAGGACGGGGTGCGGCAGATACGGCTGCGGCTGCTGGAGCGCACCGCGCGGGGCCAGGCCCCTCCGGCGGACCTCGGGGCCTGGTCGGCCGTGGTCGCCTCGAACCTGGCGGCCGACTGGGCCGGGCGCGCAGGCGGGCTCCTACCGGCCGGGGACCCCGATGACCGTCGTGGTCTCCCGCTTCCCGGCCGAGCCGGTGCCGGCCTGCACGGAGGACGGCGAGCGCGCGGCGGCCTGGGAGTGGCTCTCGGCCGCGCTGCCGGGCTCGCGCGGGCTGGGGTGCGAGGACCGGGCTGAGCCGAGTGAGGACGCACGGCGGGGCGGGAGCTCGTGGAGAGCTCCCGCCCCGCCGTCGATCAGGATCGATCAGGATCCGTCAACGAGTGATCCGTTACGGCGTGACCTTCTCGATCACGACGCTGCCGGTGCCCGCGGCGGTGCCGCGCGCGTTGACCAGCTGGACCTCACCGAAGAACTGCCGGCCCTCGGGAGCCGCCCCGGCGACCACGACCTCGGCGCCGACCTGCGCCGAGGCGCCGCTCGCCAGGCTGTAGGTCTTCGACGCGTCGACCTTGAGGGTGCCGAGCGAGGCCGAGTAGTACACGTCGCGGTAGTCGTACGTGGTCGACCCGGCCGGGACCGAGTAGCCGTCGACGATGACCGTGTACGTACCCGCGGCCGGGTTGACCAGGCTGACCTTCTCCTCGGAGCCGGCGGTGGTGCCGCTGCCGACCTGCGTGGCGCCCCGGAAGACGTACAGGTCGAGGTCGGCGTTGGCGTCCGACGTACCGCCGATGGCGACGTCGAGCTTCTCGACGCCCGCACCGATGGTGACCGTGGACTGCTGGGACTGGCCCGTGGAGATCGACGGCTTGGTCACCTTGGCCGAGCCGAGCGAGCCGCCCTTGAGCTTGCCGTCGAGGGCGGCAGCGCCGTTGGTGACCTTCCAGCTCACCGCGGCCGGGGTGCCGACCTTGGCCTCGGCGATGGTCTGCACCGCCGGGTCGAAGGTGGCGCCGAGCAGCGAGACGTCCAGCTTGAACGGGTTGTCCAGCAGCGGCGACGTACGGCGCGACTCGATCTCGATCTCCCACACGCCGGGCTGCGGGTCCTTGTAGGAGCGCACGTCCGGGCGGCAGGTGTTGGCCGGGTTCTCGTAGTTCGGGTAGCAGTTGACCGTGGAGGTCGGGTCGACCGGCGTCCCGTACGGGTGCAGGGCGATGAACCGGGTCTGGCTGCCCGAGCGCAGCGCGCTGAGGGCGACCTCAAGGGTCTTGGCGCCTTCCGGCACGTCGACGAAGTACGAGGTGGTGCCGTTGCGCTGCACCGAGCCCGACGACTTGAACGCGTAGTTGGGCTGGTTCAGCTCGTGCGCGACGACGACGGTGGAGAGGACCTGGTGGTCGACGCCGACGGTCTTCCTGTCGTCCAGCTCCAGGACGGCGCTGTGCACGCCCGCGGTCCTGGCCTTCGCCGTGACCTTCAGCTTCACCGGGGTGTCGAGCGGCAGCGAGACGTACTCGGGGCTGCTCAGCTTGAAGGTGCCGTCGTTGTTCTTCCACGACAGCTTGTGCTGGACGTCGCGGTCCGGACCCGTGGTGCGGGTGACGGTGATCTCGTAGACCTTGGTCTCGTCGACCTTGAGGCCGCCCTCACGGTCGTAGAGGCCGGTGCCGAAGCCCGGGTCCTTGAGCGCGAAGTCGATCGCGGTGTCGACCGGGGCCTTCACCTGGTACTCGTGCGCCGGGGTGCCCTGCTTGGTGATGAGCTTCCAGGCGCCGACGATGTCGATCAGGCCGGAGCCCTGGGCGTGCGCGGGCACGTCCTTGATGTGGGTCGCCGAGCTGGTCAGCGCGGTCCGGAGGTCGGCCGGGGGCAGCTCCAGACCCCTCTGCTTCGCGGCGGAGAGCAGCAGGGCCGCCGCACCGGCGGCCTGCGGCGAGGCCATCGAGGTGCCCTGGAGCATCGAGTAGCCGGCCGGCAGGGCGTAGCCCGCCTCCTTGACCGGTCCGCCTGCGGACCAGGTCTGGGTGGTGTTGATCGAGGCACCCGGGGCCGAGATGGTCGGCGTGAAGCCGCCGTCCTCACGCGGACCGCGCGACGAGAAGGGAAGCAGGTCGTACTTCTTGGTGACGTTGGAGCCGTAGTTCGCGGCCCACGTCTCCTTGGAGATCGACGCGCCCACCGAGATGACGTGGTCGGCCAGGGCCGGGTCACCGATGGTGTTGAGGCCCGGGCCGCTGTTGCCGGCCGAGATGACGAGCTGGACGCCGTAGATGTCGACGAGGCGCTTGTAGAGCTCGGCGCGGGCGTTGTTGCCGTCGTTGAGCGGCGGCAGGCCGCCGATCGACATGTTGACGATGTCGACACCGCGGTTGACGACGAGGTCGATCATGCCCTCGGTCAGCGCGATGTTGGTGCAGCCGCCGGACCAGGTGCAGGCGCGCGAGGAGACGACCTTGGCGCCGGGCGCCGCACCGTTCATCTGGCCGCCGAACAGGCCGTTGGCCGCGGTGATGCCCGCGACGTGCGTGCCGTGCGAGCCCTCGATGACGCCGATGTTGACGTAGTCGGCCTTGGCGCCCGCCGCGTTGTAGACCACGTTCTTGCGGGTCTCGACGACGAACGGGATGCGCTCGACGACATCGGTGCGCGGGTCGTCCTCACCGAAGTAGGAGACCTGGAACTTCTCCTTGTACGGCTTGAGGACCGTGTCGTCGGCGAAGTCGGCGTTGCTGTTCAGGTCGACCCGGGAGGTGCCGGTGACCGGGTCGTAGAGCACGCCCCACACGTCGGTGGTGTCACCGTCGCGGTTGAGGTCGCCCGCCATGTCACCACCGGTGGTGGCCGCCTCGGCGAACGTGGCGAACCTGTAGCTGCCCGCCGGCGCCGACCAGGTCTTGCCGCCGGACGTGAACGTCGGGCCGGCGACGGTCTGCGACATCTGGAGCCAGGTGCCGTCACCGTCGGTGACCGGGTCGGTCGCCGTCACCCAGTCGACGATCTTGCGCTCGCCGGTGGTGGTCTTCTTCAGGGCCGGGTGGCCGAGGTCGACGCCGGAGTCCAGGACGCCGATGGTGATCCCGCGGCCGTCGGCCTTCGGGTTCTTCTCGACGAACTCGACCGCGCCCGTCTCGAAGGACGGGTTGTACGGGTTGGCGGCCGGCGTCTTCCTGCCCGGGGCCGGGTAGCTGCCCGTGGCCTTCGGCTGCTTCGCCCCCGAGGCCCGGTCGCCCGAGGGCGTCGGGTCGTCCAGCTTGATCTCCTGCTTGAGATCGATGCCGAGGACGGACTTCAGCTTGGCGGCCGCCTCGATGGTGTCCTCGGCGGTGCCGGTCGGCACCGTCGCCCGGACGTAACCGAGCTTGTCGTAGGTCTGACCCAGCACGGAGCCCTTGACGGCGTCCAGCTGCTCGGTGACCTGCTCGGTCGCCCCCGGGGTGGTGGCGATCATCATCGTGACGTTCTTCTCGCCCTTGGCCTCGGCCTTGGCCAGAACCTCGGCGTCAGCCGTGCCGAGCTTGTCGCCCCGGTCGCTGGTGGCGGCCGGTTTGACGGGTGCCGGTGCCGGGTCGTCGACGGCGAACACCGGCGCGGCGCCGGCGGCCGCGAGAGCGGCCGCCAGGCCGGCGGCGGCCGCGATGCGCGCGGCGCGTCTCGTCCCGGGTATGGAGCTGGGGGATTCCTTGGTCATCAGCATCCCTGTAATTGAAAGAGAGAGTCCGGAATTCGGTACCGGATGACCGCTCAGCCTGTCGTAAATGACAGGGCTTTGTGGAGAGTTGACGGAGCTGAGACAGGTACATGGCATAGATCCGCCACGGGGGGCATTGCGTCACGAGGGATGAATGAGGCGAAAGCGTACGCTGGAGGCGCCGATCGCGGGCCTGTGGTCCGGACCAGTGGCACCGCCGGACGCGTCGGCCCCCGCTCAGCGCGGCAGCACCACCAGATAGGCGGCCGGCTCCCGGTCGTTCGCCGCCATCAGCGCCGTACGCACCACCGTGGCCTGCTGGTCCATCGCCTCGCGCAGCTTCCGCGGGGTGAGGTGGACGACCGTGACCCCCAGCCGCTCCAGGTGGTCGCGCTTGGCGGCGTACGCGGACCACCGCGGGTCCTCGACGTGCTCCGGGTCCCGGTTCCGTGGCCGCTGCCCCTGCTGCGGCGCGCCGAACCGGGGGGCCCGGGTGTCCAGTTCGACGGCGACGGCCTGATCCGGCCAGAACGCGTCGACCCCGCCCAGCTCCGGACCGCCCGGCAACCGGAGGGTCACGTTCCACAACGGCTCGGACAACCCGTGCTCGCGCACCATCGCGTACAGCCGCGCCTCCGCCACCGCCCGGCCCTCGGCCAGCAGCGCGTCCACCGCGTCCACCACCGCCGGTCGCCCCAGCAGCTTCGCCGCGCTCAGCTCCCGCACCACGGCGGCCGGTTCGCTGTGCCCGGCCCGCACGGCCTCGGTCAGCAGCCGGCGTACGGCCTCCGCGTCCCCCAGCCCCGCCACCGCGTCGGTCAGCGCTCGCTCCACCGGCGCGACGGGCACCCCGGCCAGCCGCACCGGCACGGGCAGCTCGGACGCCCGCACCACCTCCACGAACCGGGTCGAGCGCAACCGCCGGGTGCACGGCACCAGGACGTCGACGCGGTGCAGCTCCCCGAGGTCCGGCCCGGTGGCGAAGCCGTGCAGGGCCAGCGCCGCCAGGCCGGTGACCATCGCCTCGCCGAACCCCGCGTCCGACGGCTCCGGGGGCGTACGCCGGGAGGAGGCCGGCGGGCGCCCCGCGTACAACAGGGCGCCGTGCAGCCGCTCCTGGCCGCCGGGCGGACCGGAATGCAGCAGGTAGACCCCCGGCAGCAGGTGCTGCCAGGGGCCGCCCGGCAGGCACTGCGCGGACGTCTGCGCGGCGGAGATGCCCCTCGCCCGGAGCTGGGCGGCGGACAGGACGCGGTGCGTCACGTCCTGGAGGTGGTGCGGGGGGCGGGGAGACGGCGGGGACGAGGGGGACAGGAACGGCAGCGGGGTGTTCTGGGTCATGGCCGATGGTTTCCCGGTGACGCGGGGGGCCCTAACCCCTGTTACACACCCGTCGACAATTCCAGACAACACCGCCCTAAAGTACGGATGTTCGACAGCCGAAAAGGGCTGTCGCGCCGGAATTGGCCGGGGGGCGCGTCCGGGCAGGCGTGCGAGCGCCGACTTCGCGTCGCCCGCACACCGGGCCCGTGCACCCCAGTTGAGGCCGGCCGGTGGCCCTGCCTACGCCCGCGCGTCGCACTCCTGGCCCCGCAGCACCCGCGCCAGGTCGTCCCGGGCCTCCAGCACCAGCCGGCGCAGCGCCGGAGCGGCGTCCGCGTGGTCGTTCAGCCAGGCGTCGGTCGCCGCCAGGGTCCGCGGACTGTCCTGGAGCGCGGGGAAGAGCCCCTTCACCACGTGCATGCCGATCTGGATGGACCGCTCCGCCCAGACCCGCTCGATCACCTCGAAGTAGCGGCCCGCGTACGGGGCCAGCAGTTCCCGCCGCGAGGGCTGCTCGAAGCCCGCGATCGTCGCCTCCACCAAGGCGTTGGACAGCTTGTCCGACTCCACGACCGCCGCCCACGCCTGCGCCTTGACCGCCTCCGAGGGGCGCGAGGCCAGGCACCGTACGTGGTGGCGCTTGCCGGACGCCGTGTCGTCGCGGGCCAGCTCGGCGTCGATGGCCGCCTCGTTCGCCACGCCGTGCGCGGCGAGCGGGGAGAGGAAGGCCCAGCGCAGCTCCTGGTCGATCTCCAGGCCGTCGATCCGGGCCGTGCCCTCCAACAGCGCGCCCAGCAGCTGGAAGTCCGTCGCGGAGCCTGCGACGGCCGCGAAGAAGCGGGCCCACGTCAGCTGGTGCTGGCTGCCCGGCTCGGCCTGCCGCAGCTCGCGCAGCGCGCCCTCGGCCAGCGTCCGGCCGCCCTCCTCGCGCCAGGCCGGGGCGGCGTAGTTCACCAGCGCGGACTGCGCCCAGGCGTGCAGCATCTGGAGGACCCCGATGTCGCTCTCCCGGCCGGCGTGCGCCAGCACCAGCGCGACGAAGTCGCGGGCGGGCAGAGCCGCGTCCCGGGTCAGGTTCCACAGGGCCGACCAGCACAGGGCGCGGGCCAGCGGGTCGGTGATGTCGCCCAGGTGGTCGCGGAGGGTGGCCAGCGACCCCTCGTCGAAGCGGACCTTGCAGTACGTGAGGTCGTCGTCGTTGACCAGGATCAGGTCGGGCCGCTCCGCCCCGGCCAGCTCCTTCACGACCGTGCGCTCCCCGGCCACGTCCACCTCGGCCCGGGCGTACCGCGTCAGCTCGCCCTCGGGCGTACGCCGGTACAGGCCGACCGCGACCCGGTGCGGGCGCAGCTCCGGGTGGGAGGCGGCGGCCTCCTGGAGAACCGCCAGCTCGGTCAGCGCCCCGGCCGCGTCGTACGTGGCGAGGGGGGTCAGCACGTTGACCCCGGCGGTCTGCAGCCAGGAGCGCGACCAGGCCGTCATGTCGCGGCCGGAGGTCTCCGCCAGCACCGAAAGAAGGTCCCCCAGACGCGTGTTGCCGTACGCGTGACTCTTGAAGTAGCGCCGCGCGCCTTCCAGGAAGGCGTCGCGTCCCACGTACGCCACGAGCTGCTTCAGTACGGACGCGCCCTTGGCGTAGGTGATGCCGTCGAAGTTCAGCTTGGCGTCCTCCAGGTCACGGATGTCGGCCGTGATCGGGTGCGTGGAGGGCAGCTGGTCGGCGCGGTAGGCCCACGCCTTGCGGTTGTTGGCGAAGGTGATCCAGCCGTTGGTGAACCGGGTCGCCTCGACCATCGAGAAGGAGCCCATGAAGTCGGCGAAGGACTCCTTCAGCCACAGGTCGTCCCACCACTCCATGGTGACCAGGTCGCCGAACCACATGTGCGCCATCTCGTGCAGGATGACGTTGGCGCGCCGCTCGTAGGCGGCCGAGGTGACCTTGCCGCGGAAGATGTACTCCTCCCGGAAGGTGACCATGCCCGGGTTCTCCATCGCCCCGAGGTTGTACTCCGGCACGAACGCCTGGTCGTACTTCCCGAAGGGGTAGGGGTAGTCGAAGTTGTCGTGGAAGAAGTCCAGGCCCTGCTTGGTGATCAGGAAGACGTCGTCCGCGTCGAAGTGCCGGGCCAGCCCCTTGCGGCACATCGCGCCGAGCGGGATCTCCAGCGTCGAACCGTCGTCCAGGGTGCGGCTGTAGTGGTCGGTCACATAGTGGTAGGGACCGGCGACGACGGCCGTGATGTACGTGGAGACCGGCTTGGTCTCCGCGAACCGCCACACCCCGCCCTCGTGCGACTCCTCGGCCCCGTTGGACCAGACCCGCCACCCCTCGGGCGCGGTCACCTGGAAGCGGTAGGGCGCCTTCAGGTCCGGCTGTTCGAAGTTGGCGAAGACCCGCCGGGCGTCGGCCGGTTCGTACTGCGTGTAGAGGTAGACCTCGCCGTCCTCCGGGTCGACGAAGCGGTGCATGCCCTCGCCGGTCCTGCTGTACGCGCACCGGGCCTCGACCACCAGGACGTTCTCGCCCGCCAGGAGCCCCTCCAGCGCCACCCGGGCCCCGTCGAACACGAGGGCGGGGTCGAGGGCCTTCCCGTTCAGCGTCACGGCGTCCACACCCGGCGCCACCAGGTCGGCGAAGGTCGACGCGCCCGCACGGGCGGAGCGGAACCGGATCGTGGTCAGCGACCGGAACGTCCGCGGACCGGCGTTCCCGTCGCCCCCGTCGGCCCCCTCGGGCTCGCCGACGGCGGAACGCAGGTCGAGCTCGACCTCGTAACCGTCGACGGTCAGCAGCTCGGCCCTCTGCTGGGCCTCGTCGCGGGACAGGTTTTCACCGGGCACGGGCACTCCTTCGTGACGCGCGTCATGTGTCGTGTTCGAACCCATTGATCCTTGCACGCGTCCCCGGCGGCCGGTATCCGGTCAGGCCACGAGGTCCGGCCGGGAATGACACACCCCCCGGGAGGCGTTTCGACCCTCAGCAGCAACAGCCCTTCTTGAGGAGAGACATGCCCGAGAACACCGCGGCGAACGGCAAGACCCCGGCCGATTTCTGGTTCGACCCGCTCTGCCCGTGGGCGTGGATGACCTCCCGCTGGATCCTTGAGGTGGAGAAGGTCCGCGACATCGAGGTCCGCTGGCACGTGATGAGCCTCGCCGTCCTGAACGAGGACAAGCTGGACGAGCTGCCCGAGGAGTACCGCGACCTGCTGGAGAACAAGGCGTGGGGCCCGGTCCGGGTCGTCACCGCCGCCCGGCAGCTCCACGGCGACGAGGTCGTCGGCCCCCTCTACACGGCGCTCGGCACCCGCTTCCACAACAACGGCGAGGGCCCCACCCGCGAGGCGGTCGTCGGCGCCCTGAAGGACGTCGGCCTGCCCGAGGACCTGGTCGAGTACGCCGACCAGGACACCTACGACACCCAGCTGCGCGCCTCGCACCAGGAGGGCATCGACAAGGTCGGTCAGGAGGTCGGCACCCCGGTCATCGCGGTGCCCGGCGCGGACGGCGAGCAGGTCGCCTTCTTCGGCCCCGTCGTCACCCCCGCCCCCAAGGGCGAGGAGGCCGCGAAGCTCTGGGACGGCACACTGCTGGTCGCCTCCATCCCGGGCTTCTACGAGATCAAGCGGACCCGCACGCAGGGTCCGATCTTCGACTGACGCCGGTCTTCCGCCGGGCGGGCCGGGAGCACGCGTGTGCTCCCGGCCCGTTGTCAGTCGTGTGCTCCCGGCCCGTTGTCAGTGGTGGGTCGTACGGTGAGGACCATGCGAATCTCACCAAAGATGATCACGATCGACTGTCCCGACCCGCAGACGCTGGCCGCCTGGTGGGCCACGGCGCTGGGCGTGGAAGGCACGCAGGACTACGACGAGTTCGTCGTCGTCCCGGCCACCCCGCTGGTGCTCGGCTTCCAGCGGGTGCCCGAGCCCAAGACCGTCAAGAACCGGATGCACATCGACTTCGCGTCCCCCGACCGCCCGGCGGACGTGGAGCGCCTCACCGGCCTCGGCGCGACGGTGATCGGTGAGCACTCCATGCACGGGCTGACCTGGACGGTCCTGCAGGACCCGCAGGGCAACGAGTTCTGCCTGGCCGACGAGGGCGGCCACTGACCGACCGCCCGGACCGGTCACGGCCCCGGCCGGCCGTGCACCGGCACTTTCGCCACCGTGCCCGGCCCGATCCTCCCGCGGTACCCGACCGACGTCCTCGCCGTCCCGCCGGCTCCCGCCGGGGCGATGGCCTCGCCGGCCACCGTGCCCGGCCCGATCATCCTCTCGCGGTACCCGACCGACGTCCTCGCCGTCCCCCCGGCTCTCGCCGGGGCGATGACTTCGCCCCCTCACCGGCCAGATCGGCAGCGCTCTCGGCTACGCCGCCGTCGCCACCGCCTACGCGGCCCTCCACTCCTTGCCGCTCGCCCTGCTCACGGACCCGGCCGCCGCCGACCCCGCCCGCACCGGCCGGCGCCACGTCCACCGGCCCGCCGACGGCGGCCGAGACCCTGGCTCTCGCCCTCGGCACGGGGGCCTTCGCCCCGGTCCTCACGGTGACCGGTTTCCGTTCCTCGGACGCCGGCCATCGAGGTCGCCCGGCCCGCCGCCGCGCTGACCGGCCTCACGGCGGGTAGGAGCCTGCTGCCCGCACTCCTCGCCGCCGCGAGCCCGTGGCTGCCCTACCGCTACCGCGAGGACCCCGCCGACGCCCCGGAGGACGCCACCCGTGCAGTCTGACCCCGCAGCACGCGCTCAAGAGGCCCCCGCGCTCCCCACCGGCCGCCCCGCCGCCGACATCCTCACCGAGCTGACGGCCCTGCGCACCGCCGACGCCCCCACCCGGGGCGGCCGGACCTTCGCCTACGTCTACGACGCCGGGCGCGCGGGCCTGGCCGAACTGGCCGCCGACGCCTATGCCGCGTACGCCTCCGTCAACGGCCTCGACCCCACGGTCTTCCCGAGCGTGGCGCGCCTGGAGAACGACCTGGTCGGGGCGGCGGCAGCCCTCCTCGGAGCCCCGCCGCAGGCGCAGGGCACCTTCACCAGCGGCGGCACCGAATCGATCCTGCTCGCGGTCAAGGCGGCGAGGGACCACGCCCGTTCGACCCGGGGGGTGACCGACCCGCAGCTGGTCCTGCCCTCCACCGCGCACGCCGCCTTCCACAAGGCCGCCGCCTACCTGGGCCTGGAACCGGTCGTGGTCCCGGTGGACCCGGTGACGTACAAGGCCAACCCCACCGCGATGGCCGCCGCGATCACGCCCCGTACCGCCCTGGTGGTCGCCTCGGCCCCCTCGTACGCGCACGGGGTCATCGACCCGGTGGCCAGGATCGCGGAGGCGGCGGCCGAGCACGAGGTGCTGTGCCACGTGGACGCCTGCGTCGGCGGCTGGCTGCTCCCGTACCTGCGCCGGGCGGGCCGCACGGTCGAACCGTTCGACCTCTCGCTCCCCGGCGTCACGTCGCTCTCGGTGGACCTGCACAAGTACGGCTACGCGGACAAGGGCGCCTCGGTAATCCTCTACCGGGACGCCGGACTCCGCCGCCACCAGTACTTCGCCCACGCCGCCTGGCCCGGCTACCCGGTGGTCAATCCGACGGTCCAGGGCACCAAGTCGGCGGGCCTGCTGGCCCAGGCGTGGGCGGTGCTCCAGCACATAGGCGAGGACGGCTACACGGCGCTGGCGCACCGCGTGGCGACGGCGTCCGACCACCTCCTGGAGGGCCTGCGTGCCACCCCGGACATCCACATCCTCGGCGAACCGGTGCCAAGCCTGGTCGCGTTCACGGTCCTCACCTCCGCCCTACCGGACCGGCCCGCCGGCACACCCGACCTGAGCCTCCTCCTGCATCTGGCAGACGAGATGCGCGTACGCGGCTGGTACCTCCAGCCCCAGCTCTCCTTCGACGGCCTCCCGCCCAACCTCCACCTCACGCTGACCCCCGCCACGGTCGACCGGGTGGACGCCCTGCTCACCGACCTGACCGCCGCCCTGTCCTCGGCCCGCACCCTCCCCCCGGTCACCGCCGACCCCGCCCTCATGGAACTGGCGGCGGGCCTGGACCCCGACACCCTCACTCCGGAGGACGTGGCGGGCATCCTGGCCTTCGCGGGCCTGGGGGAGGGCTCGGGGACCGCCGGCCTCCCGGAGCGGATGGCCCCGGTGCTGTTCCTGCTGGACGCGCTGCCGGGCCGGCTGAAGGAGCGGCTGCTGACGGAGTTCGTGGGGTCGGTGTTCCAGGCGAGGCGGCCGTGATCAGACGGCCCGTGCCGCCGCCTCCAGTTCCGCCACCGTCCCCGACATCACGGTACGGATGTGCCGTGTCAGGTGGTCCGCCGGCCAGTCCCACCAGGCCACCGCCAGCAGCCGCGCGATGTCGGCCTCCTCGTAGCGGGTGCGGATCAGCCGGGCCGGGTTGCCGCCGACGACGCCGTAGTCCGGGACGTCCGAGACGACCACCGAGCGGGAGCTGACGATCGCGCCGTGACCGATGCGGACCCCGGGCATGATCACGGCCTCGTAGCCGATCCACACGTCGTTGCCGACCACGGTGTCGCCCCGGCCGGGCAGGCCTGTGAGCAGGTCGAAGTGGTCGGACCAGGAGCCGCCCAGCGTCGGGAACGGGAACGTGGACGGGCCGTCCATGCGGTGGTTCGCGCCGTTCATGATGAACCGCACCCCCGTGCCCAGCGCGCAGAACCTGCCGATCACCAGGCGCTCCGGGCCGTAGTGGTACAGCACGTTCCGGGTCTCGAACTCCGTCGCGTGCTCCGGGTCGTCGTAATACGAGTACTCCCCGGCCTCGATCAGCTCCGAGGTGACCAGCGGCTTCAGCTGCACCACGCGGGGCTGGCCGGGCATCGGGTGCAGGACGGTGGGGTCGGCCGGGACGGGGGCGGGGGCAGAGCTCATGGGATCGCTTCCGGGGCATGGGCATGGGCATGGGCATGGGCATGGGGCACGGGCGGCGGGCGAAGGCCATCGTGGCAGCCCGCTCCGCCGAGCGACGGGTATTTTCCTGCCCGGCCGGGGCGGGAGGACGGCCTCACCCGGCAGCCGCCGCACACCCCACCCGGAACGGCTCCCGCTGAGACCAGTCCGCCGCCACCCCCCGCATCACCAGCGCGCTGTCCAGCACCGCGCTGCCCGGCGGGAAGCGGTCCAGGTCCTCGAAGAACGAGGAGCGTACGGTACGAGGCCGGCCCGCCGTCACCTTCCAGGCGTCCGTGGACAGTTCGAGGACGTCCAGGTGGCTGCCCCCGGCGTTGGGGGAGAGGCCCCGGCTGCCGAGGCGGAAGAACTCCGACGCCTCCGCCAGGTCCGTGAACAGCTCGCTGCCGCGCAGTTCGTCGGCGCTCTCCACCGTCGCGTCGACCTCCACCTCACCGTCCCGGGTCGTGAAGGCCACCCGTACCGCGTCGGCCTCCTCCCGCACCGTGAAGTCCGCGCGGCCGTGCTCGCCCGGGTAGATCCGGCCGCCCGCGAAGGCGTTGAGGCGGGAGGCGGTGTCCCGGCGTGGGATGTAGACGCCGCGCTCCACGCCGTCCGGGCCGTCCCACTCGACGGAGATCCGGTGCGCCGCGTTCTCGCTGGTCAGCCCGGTCGCCGCCGGGGCCCAGCCCGGGCGGACGCCGCCGACCCGCAGCAGGCAGATCCCCGCCACCGCCTGGCCGCGCACCAGTTGGGGCCGCAGCGGCGCGGGCAGCAGGGCCGCCGCGATGTACGGGTCCACCCGGTAGTTCACCAAAAGACGGCGCTCGATGACACTGGAGAGCCGGGTCCTGATCATGAGGCGTCGCCTTCCGGGGCGGGGCGCCACTTCGTGTGGCGGAGCACGATCTGTTCGGGGCACACGGCGCTCAGGAAGCGCCCCACGCAGATGGCGAGGCGCTCCTCCGCGAGCGAGTAGAGGATGCGGTTGGCGTCCCGGCGCTCGGTGACGAGCCCGGCGCCCTTGAGGACGCCCAGGTGGCGCGAGATGGACGGGGCGCTGATCGAGAACCGGCTCGCGATCTCGCCGGCGGCCAGTTCGCCGCCGCGCAGATCCTCCAGGATCTGGCGCCTGGTGGGGTCGGCGAGGGCGCGGAAGGCGCTCGCCTCGTCGTCGGAGGCAGAAGCAGAGGCAGAGGCAGGAGTAGAAGCAACGGAGGGTGGTTCCATAACCTCATGTTTAGCATATGAGCTAAATGGCTAACAACTCAGCTGGAGGGGGTGGGAAAGCCCCCGCGAGTCACGTCCTCGCGGGGGCTTTCCGTTCATCCGCCTGCCGAAGTGAAGGTTGAGAAGACGATCACGAGGCAGGACGTGTTTTGTCCGCCGTGGCGGAATCAGGGGGCGAGCAGGAGAACGTCCGTGCGCTCCTTGGCGGCGGCGTAACGCTTGGCCACGTCCTGCCAGTTGACGACCCGCCACATCGCCTCGATGAAGTCCACCTTCTGGTTCTTGTACTGCAGGTAGAAGGCGTGCTCCCAGGCGTCGAAGACCAGGATCGGGACCGATCCCTGGCCGACGTTGCCCTGGTGGTCGTAGACCTGCTCGACGATGAGCTTGCCGCTGAGGGGCTCGTACGCGAGCACGCCCCAGCCGGAGCCCTGGGTGGTGGCGGAGGCCTTCGTCAGCTGGGACTTGAAGCCCGCGAAGGAGCCGAAGGACTCGGTGATCGCGTCGGCGAGGTCGCCCACGCCGTCCGCCGCGAGGGGCTCGCCACCGCCGTCACCGGTCATGTTGTGCCAGTAGATCGAGTGCAGGATGTGGCCGGAGAGGTGGAACGCGAGGTTCTTCTGGAGGCCGTTGATCGCTCCCCAGGCCTCCTTGTCGCGGGCCTCTCCCAGCTGCTCCAGGGTGTCGTTCGCACCCTTGACGTAGGCGGCGTGGTGCTTGTCGTGGTGCAGCTCGATGATCTGCGGATTGATGACCGGTTCGAGCGCCGCGTAGTCGTACGGGAGTTCCGGGAGCGTGTACGTGGCCATGATGCGAGCCCTCCGACTGCTGGGAATGCCGTCCAGTTGTTATTGCAACCTATATGCAGGAGCAGGCTAACAGCAGGAGGGTTCGCCAAGTGATCAGCCCTTCGGCCTAGGACCTGCGGCGCGGTGGGCCGGGCGTGCGCGGCGGTCGGGCGTGGGCCGTCGGTCGGGGGTGCGCGGCGGGTCAGGCGTGTGCGGCGGGCCCGTCCGGTGTGGTGGACGGGCCCGCCGGGAGGGTCGCGGACGGCCGGCGGGACGGGTCGTCGCCGGACCGCGGGACGGACAGGTCGCGGCCCGTCAGTGGGACGGGTCGCCGCCCTGCCGCTCCTGCGCGTCGACGCCCGTATGGGCGGACGCGTCCTTCTCGCCGCTGGGGCGCCGGGACTTGCCGCGGCGGCCGGTCCCGTGCATGTCGGAGTCCCCGCCGCGGTCCTCCCCGCGGCGCGTCGAGCTCTCCAGCGGGGTGCCTTCCAGTGAGGCGCGCTTCTCCTCGTCGGTCGGCTTCTTGCGGGGCCTGTCCGGCTCCGGGGCGTAGGTGTCCGGGTTGAAGGAGCGGTGCGCGCTGGGGTTGGGCTGCTGCGACTTCTCGTCGACATCGGGTGCCCAGCCGTGCTGGCCCTCGCCCTTGAACCTGCTCGGCTCCTCGCCGCGCCGGGACGGTTTCTTCGACATGGGGGGCCTCCCACTCTCGTCGGGTGTCCTATTATCCTCCCTTTTCTTGTTATAAAGGCCTCCTGTCTCCCTGTCTGTCCCTCTCCCCACGAGCGCCCATGTTTGGACACGGCTTCCCGGGGGACCCGCGATAACGGCCGAGCGGTCCGCGCAGTGGCGGCCGGGTCGCCCGGGGTCCACCGAGCCCGCTTCCGCGCCGGGCGCGAGTGCGCCGCGCGCATCACCCCCGCCGCACCGACCAGGAGGACTTGATGCCATCCCCGAACGCCCCCGACGCCCCGAACGGCTCGAACGCCTCCCAGGGCTCCGGCGCTGACTCCCGCGACCCGAAGCTGGCCCTGCCGGTCGCGGACGCGGCGGGCTGGGGCCCGCTCGACGTCCGCGCCGTCGACACCGTACGGCTGCTGGCCGCCGACGCGGTGCAGAAGGCGGGCCACGGCCACCCGGGCACCGCGATGAGCCTGGCCCCGCTGGCGTACCTGCTCTTCCAGCAGGTCATGCGCCACGACCCGGCCGACGACCAGTGGCTCGGGCGCGACCGCTTCGTGCTCTCCTGCGGCCACTCCAGCCTCACCCTCTACATCCAGCTGTACCTGAGCGGGTACGGCATGGAGCTCTCGGACCTCCAGGCGCTGCGCACCTGGGGCTCCAGCACCCCCGGTCACCCGGAGTACCGCCACACCCGGGGCGTGGAGATCACCACCGGCCCGCTGGGCCAGGGGCTGGCCTCCGCCGTCGGCATGGCCATGGCGGCCCGCCGGGAGCGCGGCCTGCTCGACCCCGACGCGCCGGCCGGCACCAGCCCCTTCGACCACCATGTGTACGTGGTCGCGTCCGACGGCGACCTGATGGAGGGCGTGACGTCCGAGGCCAGTTCGCTGGCCGGACACCAGGAGCTCGGGAACCTCGTCGTCTTCTACGACTCCAACCACATCTCCATCGAGGACGACACCGACATCGCCTTCAGCGAGGACGTGACCGCCCGCTACGCCGCGTACGGCTGGCACGTCCAGACGGTCGACTTCACCCGGACCGGCGACTACGTGGAGGACGTCGACGCCCTCCTGGCCGCCGTCGAGGCGGCGAAGAGCGAGAGCGGCCGCCCCTCCCTGATCCTGCTGCGCACGATCATCGGCTGGCCCGCGCCCACCAAGCAGAACACCGGCAAGGCCCACGGCTCCGCCCTCGGCGACGACGAGGTCGCGGCCACCAAGAAGCTGCTCGGCTTCGACCCGGACGCCGCCTTCACCGTCGAGGACGCCGTACTGAAGCACGCCCGAGCGGTCCGTGAGCGCGGCGCCGAGGCCCACCGCGCCTGGGAGCCCCGCTACCAGGAGTGGCGCGCCGCCCACCCCGAGCGCGCCGCACTCCTCGACCGGCTGCTGGAGCAGGAGTTCCCCGAGGGCTGGACGGACAGCCTCCCCGTCTTCGACGCCGACCCCAAGGGCATCGCCACCCGCAAGGCATCCGGCGATGTGCTGACCGCGCTGGCACCGGTCCTGCCCGAGCTGTGGGGCGGCTCGGCCGACCTCGCCGGGAGCAACAACACCACCATGGAGGGCGAGCCGTCCTTCGTACCGGAGTCCAAGCAGACCGGCGAGTTCCCCGGCAACCCCTACGGCCGCACACTCCACTTCGGCATCCGTGAGCACGCCATGGGCTCCATCCTCAACGGCATCGCGCTCCAGAGCCTCACCCGCCCCTACGGCGGTACGTTCCTGATCTTCAGCGACTACATGCGCCCGGCCGTCCGGCTCGCCGCCCTGATGAAGCTGCCGGTCACCTACGTCTGGACGCACGACTCCATCGGTCTCGGCGAGGACGGCCCCACCCACCAGCCGGTCGAGCAGCTGGCCGCACTCCGCGCGATCCCGGGTCTCGACGTCGTACGGCCCGCCGACGCCAACGAGACCAGCGTGTGCTGGCGCACCGTCCTGGAGCACCGCGACCGGCCCGCCGGCCTCGCCCTGACCCGGCAGCCGCTGCCCGTCCTGGAGCGGGGCGAGGGCGCGTACGCACCCGCCTCCGGGGCAGCCCAGGGCGGCTACGTACTCGCCGACAGCCAGGGCGCCACGCCCGACGTCATCCTCGTCGGCACCGGGTCGGAGGTCCACATCGCCCTGGAGGCCCGCGAGCTCCTGGCCGCCGAGGGGCACGACGCACGGGTGGTCTCCATGCCCTGCCGCGAGTGGTTCGCCGACCAGCCGCACGCGTACCAGGACGAGGTGCTGCCTCCCGGGGTGCGGGCGAGGGTCAGCGTCGAGGCCGCCGTCGCCCAGGGCTGGCGGGACATCGTGGGCGACGCGGGCCGCATGGTCAGCCTGGAGCACTTCGGTGCCTCGGCCGCCTACGAGCGCCTGTACGAGGAGTTCGGCATCACGCCCCGCGCGGTGGCCGACGAGGCCCTGGCGAGCATCCGCGCGGCCACGGGCCCGGTCCGGCCCGGCGGCGAGCGCTCCGGCGCCACCCCGACCGAGGGCGGTACCGGCGACGTCGGTTAGACCACCCCCTCCCGACCGAGGGCGGCACCGGCGAACGCCGGCCGGCCCCCTCACGCACCACGCGCACCACATCCACCCCACCCACCAACCGCCGACCGTCTCTACGAAGAGGAGCCTCATGTCCCCCGCACCCACCCCCCGCTACACCGTCCCCGGCCTCGGCGTCGACGAGGGCCGGCAGGTCATCGACCTCCTGACGCTGCGCCTGCACGCGCTCAACGACCTCGCGCTCACCCTCAAGCACATCCACTGGAACGTGGTCGGGCCGCACTTCGTCGCCGTCCACGAGATGCTCGACCCGCAGACCGCCGCCGTACGGGAGATGGCCGACGCGGCCGCCGAGCGGATCTCCGCCCTGGGCGGCGAGCCGCAGGGCACCCCGGGCGTCCTGGTCAAGGAGCGCACCTGGGACGACTACAGCGTCGGCCGCGCCGACGCCATCGCCCACCTCGGCGCCCTCGACCTCGTCTACACCGGGATCATCGAGGACCACCGCGAGGCGGTAGAGAAGGCCGGCGACCTCGACCCCGTCACCGAGGACCTGCTCATCGAGCACCTGCGCGGCCTGGAGCAGTTCCAGTGGTTCGTCCGCGCACACCTGGAGAGCAGCTCCGGCACCCTGTCGAACGCCGGCGCCGACACCGAGGAGGCGGCGGCCGAAGCGGCGTCCCCGAAGCAGTCGGCCGCCAAGCGCACTCCGGCGAAGAAGACGGCGCTGCCCACCCCCGCCAAGAAGACGGCGGCCAAGAAGGCCGTCAAGAAGACGGCGAGCAAGCGCACCACACGCTGACGACGGAGCCGGGAGCCGGGCGGCCCGCGGGCGCGGCCCCGCGGTGGGCGCCCGGGGGCAGCGGTTCCGCGCCCGGAAGGTGTCCATCCGGCCTTCGGACCCGCCGCACGCGCGTCCGCGAGGAGCGTGTGCGGCGGGACGGGAGGGGGTCTACTTCCGCTGTGCGGGGATGTCCGCCGCTTCGCCACCCCGACGCCGCTGACGTACGACACCGACACCGATCAGCACCAGCGTCAGCGCCCCGGTGGCCAGCAGCTGGTCGCGGGTGTCCGGCTGGCGCAGCATCAGCAGGAAGATGCCCGCCATGCCCGCCAAGGAGACGATCGTGAGGGCCGGGAACAGCCACATCCGCACGACCAGCGTCTTGGGCGCCTCCCGCTCGGTCCGGCGGCGCAGGATCAGCTGGGAGACGGCGATGAAGATCCAGACGACCAGGATCACCGCACCGATCATGTTCAGCAGCCAGGGGAAGACGTCGTCCGGCCGCCAGTAGCTGAGCAGCACGCACAGGAACCCGAACACCGACGAGAACAGCACCGCGTTGCGCGGTACCCCGGACGAGATCCGGCCGAGCACGGCCGGCCCCTGACCCCGGGCGACCAGGGACCGGGCCATCCGCGACGCGCCGTAGATGTTGGCGTTCATCGCGGAGAGCAGGGCGATCAGGATGACCACGTTCATGATCTGCGCGGCACCGCCGATGCCGAGGTGGTCGAGCATCGCGTAGAAGGGGCCGACCTCGGCGACCTTCGGGTTGTCCCAGGGGACCAGGGTGACGATGACGGCCATCGAGCCGATGTAGAAGACCGCGATGCGCCACATCGCCGTACGGACCGCCTTGGCGACGCCCTGCACCGGGTTCTCGGACTCGGCGGCGGCGATGGTGACCGTCTCCAGACCGCCGTACGCGAAGACGGAGGCGAGGAGCCCGATGATGAAGCCGTCCATGCCCTTCGGCAGGAAGCCCCCGTCGCCGGTGAGGTTGGTCAGGCCGGGCGCGTCCGTGCTCGGGAGCACGCCGAGGATGGCGAGCAGGCCCAGCACCAGGAACAGGGTGATGGCGATGACCTTGAGCGCGGCGAACCAGAACTCGAACTCGCCGAAGTTCTTCACGGCGGCCAGGTTCGTCCCCAGGAAGATCACCATGAACAGGGCGACCCAGGCCCACTCCGGCGTCCCGGGCAGCCAGCCGCTGACGATCTGGGCGGCGCCGATGCCCTCCAGGCCGACGGCGACGCAGAGCAGGAACCAGAAGGACCAGCCGGCGGTGAACCCGGCCCAGGGGCCGATCGCCCGTTCGGCGTGCACGGAGAACGAGCCGGAGGCCGGGTTGGCGGCGGACATCTCGCCGAGCATGCGCATCACCATCATGACGAGCAGCCCGGAGATCGCGTACGCCACGACGATCGAGGGCCCGGCGGCGGCGATGCCGGCCCCGGAGCCGACGAAGAGTCCGGCGCCGATCACCCCGCCGAGGGCGATCATCGACAGGTGCCGCTGTTTGAGGCCGTGGGTGAGCGCGGAGTCCGCCGTCGCCGCTGCGGGGGCTGCGGGGTCAGCGGTGGGAGGAGACGCGGAGGTCCGAGGCATGGACGAGCTCTGTTCGGTAGCTGAGACGGGGGACGAACCCACAGTCTGAGCGTCTTCACCGCTCATGCGGAACGGATGTCCGCTATACGGGCACGAGGCTCACACAAGGTGCACACGTGCTACCGGCCGGTAGGCGCCGAGCCCTCACGCTCCCGCCACTGACGCCCCACCGCCACCAGCAGCACCAGTGCCGTCGCCCCCGCCGACCACAACACCTGCGGGCGCGCACCGGCGTCGGTCAGCATCAGCAGCAGCACCCCCGACAGCCCGGCCAGCGTCAGCCAGGTCAGATACGGGAAGCACCACATCCGCAGCGTGAGCGCCCCCGGCGCCTCCCGCTCCAGCCGGGCGCGCAACCGCAGTTGGGAGGCGGCGATGAGCGCCCAGACGAACAGCAGCACCGCGCCCACCGAGTTGAGCATGTAGAGGAACACGGTGTCCGGCCAGAGCAGGTTGAGCAGTACGGAGACGAAACCGAAGGCCACCGACGCCAGCACCGCCCGCCGGGGCACCCCGCCCTCCGCCCCTGCCTTACGCGACACCTTCAGCAGCCCGCGCGGCGCCTCCCCGCGCTCCGCCAGCGAGAAGACCATCCGCGAGGACCCGTACAGATTGGCGTTGAGCGCCGAGAGCAGCGCCACGAACACCACGATGTTCATGATCTGCGCGGCGGACGGCACCCCGATCGTGTCCAGCACCTTCACATACGGGCTCAGCCCGGCCCGCTGGGCGGTCCACGGCAGCACGGTCACGATCACGAGCATCGAGCCGACGTAGAAGAAGAGGATGCGCACCACCGCGCTGCGCACCGCCCGCCCCACCGCGCGGGCGGGGTCGTCCGTCTCGGCGGCGGCGATGGTGACGACCTCCAGGCCGCCGAAGGCGAAGACCACGGTCAGCACACCGGAGACGACCCCGCCCCAGCCGTTCGGCAGGAAGCCGCCCTGCCCGGTCAGATTGGTCATCCCGACCGGATCGGTGTCGGGGAGCCACCCGAGGACGGCCAGCACCCCGAGCCCCAGGAAGACGACGATCGCGCCGACCTTCAAGGAGGCGAACCAGAACTCGAACTCGCCGAAGTTCTTCACCGCCGTCAGGTTGGCGACGGTGAAGACGACCATGAACAGCAGCACCCACGCCCACGGTTCGACCGCCGGCACCCACCCGTGGGCGATCTGCGCGGCGGCCGTCGCCTCCACGGCGAGGACCACCACCAGCAGGAACCAGTACAGCCAGCCGACGCTGAACCCGGCCCACCGCCCGAGCGCCCGCTCCGCGTGCACGGAGAAGGAGCCGGACGCGGGCATCGCCGCGGACATCTCGCCGAGCATCCGCATCACGAGCATGGCGAGCGCGCCCGCGATCAGGTACGAGACGACGATGGCGGGCCCCGCCACCGCGATCCCGGCACCCGACCCGACGAAAAGCCCGGCCCCGATCACCCCGCCGAGCCCCAGCATCGTCAGATGGCGCTGCTTCAGCCCGTGGGCGAGCGGCTCGGAGGGGACCGGAGGGGCTGCGGGCGGGGTGGGCGGAGCCTCGTGCATGGGGTGCGGGTCACTCTCGGATCATTTATGGGGAACCTACAGTCTGAGGCCAGGAGCCCCCTCCCGGCAAAACGGGCCACCTCCCCCCTCACCTCCGTGACGAGCGTCACGCCCAGAGGTGATTGTGCGGAGGTCTTTGTGTGAACCCCACCAACCCGTCAACCGCCGCTTTGTGGGCGGCTGATGGTGAACGAGCGTTGACCCCTGGGCTAACGTCTCCACCAGCCCACCCCATCTGCCTGGCGGAGCCGTCCCAGCCTGCCTGCCCTCACCCGCGGAGTCCCGATGAGCACTGCTGCCGCCCCCGTCCGTTCCGGAGCGGTCCTCGCCGACCTGCTGCCCGCAGCCCGGCACCGCTACGCCGTCGACGCGGCCCTCGTGCTGGGCGGCGCGGCCCTCACCGGCATCGCGGCCCAGATCTCCGTCCCGGTCCCCGGCTCCCCGGTCCCCGTCACCGGCCAGACCTTCGCCGCGCTGCTCATCGGCACCGCGCTCGGCGCCCGCCGCGGCTTCCTCGCCCTCGCGGTGTACGCGCTCGTCGGTATGGCCGGCATGCCGTGGTTCGCCGAGGGCACCTCGGGCTACGCGATGCCGTCCCTCGGCTACATCCTCGGGATGCTGGTCGCCGCCACCGTCGTCGGCGCCCTCGCCCGCCGCGGCGGCGACCGCTCGGTGCTCCGCACGGCGGGCACGATGGTGATCGGCTCCGCGATCATCTACGCCGTCGGCGTGCCCTACCTGGCGCTGGCCACCGGCATGTCCCTGAGCGCCGCCGTCGCGGCCGGGCTCACCCCGTTCCTCATCGGCGACGCGCTGAAGGCGGCCCTGGCGATGGGCGCCCTGCCCGCCTCCTGGAAGCTCCTCGGCCGCCGGGGCTGAGCCGCTCACCCGGCCCCGTACGGGCCACCGAAGAGGCCCGCCGGATCGTACTGGGAGACCAGCCCGGCGAGCCTCTTCGCCGTTTCCGCCTCGTGGAAACCGGCGGTACGGTCCCCGCCGCCGAAGGAGAAGTTCAGCGAGCGCCCCACGGTGAGAGGCTCCAGCACCCGCCCCACCTCCCCGTACAGCGCGCGCACCGATGCCACGTCCGTACCGTCCAGCGGCGACAGCAGCCGCAGCAGGAACCGGGCATCGCGGTACGGCACGGCGTTCGGCACGTCCGGCCCGGCGGCCAGCGCCCCACCCAGGTGGTTGAACTGCACCACCGTCATCATCGGCGCCCGGGGCCCGGCCAGTTCGAAGGCCCGTACGGTCCGCTCCGCGTCCGCCGCGCCGAGCACCGCACTGTCCCCGTAGTACGCGTGCGGGAACGGCGGGTCGCTGTGGATGGTGTGGCTCTCGGTGTACGGCATCTCCCGCAGCGAGTCGCCGAGGACGGGGGAGTCCGCCGCGCCCCGGGAACCGATCGACGCGGCCGCCCCGATCGCCCGTAGCGGAGCCACCAGCCGCTCGCCCTCCGCCACGTCCCCGGTGAAGGCCACCCGCACGGAGATCACGTACCGGCCGCGCAACTCCTCGGGAAGCTGCGGCAGCTCGGGGTAGACGAGCGCGGCCAGCGAGGACGTCAGGGTGTCCGGCACGGTCCGGGTCCAATCCAGATAGCCGCGCACCACCTCGGCCGCCCACCGGCCGTCGAAGACGATCGAGCCGCCGTAGAGCCGCTCCACCGCCACCAGCCCGGTCTCCAGCCCGGTCACCACCCCGAGCCGGTGCCCGCCCCCGCGCAGCCCCCAGAAGAGCTCCGGCTCGCGCTCCGGCGTGACCCGGCGCGCTATGCCGTCGGCGGTCACCACGTCCAGCGAGCGCACCTGGTCGGCGGCGTACCCGAACTCCCGGGCCAGCACGCCGAGCCCGCCGCCCAGCGTGTAGGAGACGGCGCCCACGGAGGGGGAGGAGCCGTTGAGCGGGGCGAGCCCGTGCGGGGCCGCCGCCTCGATCACCCGGCCCCAGGACGTGCCCGCGCCGATCCGGGCGGTGCGGCGGACCGGGTCGACGGTGACGGAGTCCAGGGCGCGGGTGGCGATGAGGACCCCGCCCTCGACGGGACCGGGGAGCCCGTGGCCGGAGGCGTGCGCGGCGACGCGGAGCCCGCGCCCGGCCGCGTACGCCACGGCCTCCCGTACGTCCTCGGCTGTGGCGGCCTCGACCAGCCGGTCGGGGCGGATCGGGAAACCGGTCTGGAAGGTGGCGGGTTCTGCGGGCTCGACGGATGCGGAAACCATCAGGGAGGCTCTCCTTCGTTCGCGCTCTCGGCGGTACGAAGGAAAGCCTCCCTGATAAACCTGACGTGGTCCGTCAGTTATCGATCACGTACGGATCACTCGGCGACGGCCCTGCGGGTGCGCATCTCGCGGAACAGCGAGATCCCCACCACCAGCGCGGCGACCAGCAGCGACAGCACGACCTGCTCGCGGGCGGTGTCGTCGGTCAGCATGTAGACCAGGACGAAGGAGATCATCGCGATCGTCGCCCAGGTCAGATACGGGAAGAGCCACATCCGCACGACCAGCTTGCCGGGGGTCTCGCGCAGGATGATCCCGCGCATCCTCAGCTGGGTGAAGCAGATGACCAGCCAGACGAACAGGGCGACCGCGCCGGAGGAGTTCAGCAGGAACTGGAACACCGTGTCGGGCCACTGGTAGTTGAAGAACACCGCCACGAAGCCGAAGACGACCGAGGACAGGATCGCCGCCTTCGGCACGCCCCGCTTGTTGACCTTGGCGAAGGACTTGGGGGCGTCGCCCCGCTCACCGAGCGAGAAGGCCATCCGGGAAGCGGTGTAGAGACCGGAGTTGAGGCAGGACAGCACGGCCGTCAGCACGATGAAGTCCATGACCTGGCCGGCGTGCGGGATGCCGATCGAGTCGAGGGCGGCGACATAGCTGCCCTTCTCCAGGATCGACGGGTCGTTCCACGGCAGCAGCGTCAGCACGACGAAGATCGAGCCCAGGTAGAAGACGGCGATACGCCAGATCACGCTGTTGGTGGCCTTCGACACGGCCCGCTGCGGGTCCGACGACTCACCGGCCGCCAGGGTCACGATCTCGCTGCCCATGAAGGAGAAGACCACCATCAGCACACCGGTGAGGATGGCCCCCGGCCCTTCGGGGAAGAACCCGCCGGAGTCCGTGAGGTGGGCCAGACCCGAACCGGGGTTGTCCGAACCGGGCAGGAAGCCGAAGACGGCGAGCATGCCGACCACCACGAACGCGGCGATCGCCACGACCTTGATCCCGGCGAACCAGAACTCGAACTCGCCGTAACTGCCCACCGAGACCAGGTTGGTGGCGGTCAGCACGACCATGACGATCAGCGCCCAGGCCCACTGCGGGACACCGGGGATCCAGCCCTCCAGGATCTTGGCGCCGGCCGTCGCCTCGACGGCGAGCACCACGACCCAGAAGAACCAGTAGAGCCAGCCGATGGAGAACCCGGCCCACCGGCCGAGCGCCTGGTCGGCGTAGGCGGAGAAGGAACCGGAGCTCGGGCGGGCCGCGGCCATCTCGCCGAGCATCCGCATCACGAGGACGACCATCAGGCCGACCATCGCATACGACAGCAGAATCGCCGGGCCCGCCGCCGCTATGCCGGAGCTGGAGCCCACGAAGAGGCCCGCACCGATCACACCGCCGATCGCGATCATCGAGAGGTGGCGGTTCTTCAGTCCTGCCTGAAGCCCGCCCGACGAGTCCGGCCGGTCCGGCTCACCAGGCTCGTGGCCCGGCTTCGCCAGCGTCGTCTGCGACGTCATGGGGGAGTCCTTACGTTTTCGTGCCTGAGGGTGTGCCCTGCTCCGCGAGGGGCGGTGCGGAAGACATGGCCACGCATTCAAGCCCGGAACGGGGCGAAAGCGGAACCCCCTCTTTCGGATCGTTTGCCGGATCGTTGTCCGAGTGGCGTCCGCCACACCGCACCGGGCAGCAGGCCACGGCCCCACGACGGGGTGGACCCCGCGGCTCCACGACCTGACAGGTCCCGACCCCGCTGACCGCTACCCCGCGAAGTTCGTGCCACACTTCGCTCCATGCGCGTGTACCTCGGATCCGACCATGCCGGTTACGAACTCAAGAACCACCTCGTCGAGTGGCTCGGTGCCCACGGCCACGAGGCCGTCGACTGCGGCCCCCACATCTACGACGCCCAGGACGACTATCCGCCGTTCTGCCTGCGTGCCGCCGAGCGGACGGCCGCGGACCCCGACAGCCTCGGCATCGTGATCGGCGGCTCCGGCAACGGCGAGCAGATCGCCGCAAACAAGGTCAAGGGCGTCCGCGCCGCACTGGCCTGGAGCGAGCAGACCGCCGCCCTCGGGCGTGAGCACAACAACGCCAACGTCGTCGCGATCGGCGGCCGGATGCACACGGTGGAGGAGTCCACCAAGTTCGTCGAGATCTTCCTCGCCACGCCGTACTCGAACGAGGAGCGCCACACGCGCCGCATCGAGATGCTCTCGGCGTACGAGAACACCGGCGAACTCCCCCCCGTCCCGGCCCACCACCCGCAACAGGGCTAGGGCCTCCGGCGGATCATGACCGGGGCCGCCGGACACCCCCGCCCCACGCCACCTGTGCCGCCGGGTCCCCCACCCGGCGGCACGGTCACGTCAGCGCCCGTACCTCCACAGGGAGCAGCCCGCCGTGCCCGAGGGACACACGATCCACCGCCTCGCCCAGGACCACGCCGTGCGGTTCGCGGGCGGTCCGGTCCGGGTGAGCAGCCCGCAGGGCAAGTTCGCCGACAGCGCGGCCCTGCTCGACGGGCACACCCTCACCACCACCGACGCCCACGGCAAGCATCTCTTCCTCGGCTTCGGCGACACCGGCTGGGTCCACATCCACCTCGGCCTCTTCGGCAAGCTCGGCTTCGGCACCGCCCCGCCCCCGCCGCCCACCGACACCGTCCGCCTCCGGCTGGTCAACGCCGGGCACCACGCCGATCTGCGCGGCCCCACCACCTGCGCGCTGATCACCGAGCCCGAGAAGCGCGCGATACACGAGCGCCTGGGCCCGGACCCGCTCCGCGGCGACGAGGACGGGGAGCGCGCCTGGCAGCGGATCTCCCGCAGCCGGACCACGGCCGCCGCCCTCCTGATGGACCAGAAGGTCATCGCGGGCGTCGGCAATGTCTACCGCGCCGAAGTCCTCTTCCGCCACGGCATCGACCCCTACCGCGCGGGCAAGGACCTCACCCGCGCCGAGTGGGACGCCGTCTGGGCGGACCTGGTGGCGCTGATGCGCGAGGGCGTGACGCACAACCGGATCGACACCGTCCGCCCCGAGCACCTCCCCGAGGCGATGGGCCGCCCGCCCCGCAGGGACGACCACGGCGGCGAGGTCTACGTCTACCGCCGGGCCGATCTGCCCTGCCACATCTGCGGGAGCGGGATCCGCACGGCGGAGCTCGCCGCCCGCAACCTCTTCTGGTGCCCGCGCTGCCAGGCCCCGGGCGCGTCCGGCACCTGACACCGCCAGGACATCCCGTACGGCTCAGAACCCGTGCGGCAGCCACGGCTCCACGTGCCAGGAGAACGCCGACGAGACCTCCGCCACCGCTCCCGGCCGCACCTCGCGCACCCGCCCCGCCGCCGCCAGCGAGGTGAACGACACCCCGCCCAGGTAGGCGGCGCCCAGCTCCCGAACCGACAGCTCCAGATCCGGCGCGCGATCCGGCGCACGCCGGCACGAGGCACCGCCCTTCGCGTCCGCCACCAGGTGCCAGCGCCCCGCGTTCCACGGGCAGAAGGCGTCCTCCACCTCCAGCACCACATCCACCGGCGTGCGGTAGGCGCGCGCCTCCAGCGCCGCCCCCACCTCCACCAGCCGTACGTGGAGCGCGTCCTGCACCCGCGCCTCGCACCGCCGCACATCCGAGACCAGATGCATCAGCGGCTCGTCCACCGGCCGCCCGCCCGCCTCCACGGACGACATCAGGTCGATGCCGAACAGGAACCGCCACAGCGCCGCGTACGACGCCGCGTCCAGCGCCCCCAGATCCCGCAGCGCCACCGTCCCCTTCGGCCCCGCCCGGTCCCAGTCGGGCCGCGTCCGGAAGGTGGCGTACCCCGTCACCTCGCCGCCCCGCTCGGCGAGCACGCACTGCAACGCGGAGGCGCCCGCCCGGTCCTTCTCGGTGTCGATCACCGCGGCCTGCTCCCACTTCGGCTGCCGCACGGGCGTGCCCGGACGCTCCGCGGCGAGCCGCCCGTACACCTCCTCGCAGGCGGGCAGGGCCGCCACCGGATCGGTGTACCGCACCCGCACCTCGTCCGTGCCCGGCGGCAGGTCGAGCCGCACCCGGTCGGTGTCGACCTCCAGGCTCAGCGCCCGGGTCGCGGACCCGTAGCCGAAGCGCCCGTAGATGGCCGGTTCCGACGCGGTCAGCACGGCGAGCGGCTCGCCCCAGGAACGTACGTCGTCCAACTGGCGCCGCATCATCGTCCGCAGCAGCCCGCGCCGCCGGTGCGTCCCCGCGACGCTCACCGCCGTCACCCCCGCCGTGTCCACCGCCGTCCCGCCGGGCACGGTCAGCCGGAAGCTGTACGCCCCGGCCGTACCGACGCAGGTCTGCCCGTCCCAGAGCCCGATCGACCGGTCGTACTCGGTCAGGTCATGCCAGAGTTCGCGTGACTCCGGAGCACTCAGCGCGCCCCCGAACGCACGCTCCAGACAGGCGAACCAGAGGTCCCATTCAGCGGGTCGCAGCACACGGGGTTCTGAGGTCATGACCCATCCCTACCAGGCGGAGCGGAAGCGGACGACTCGATTTCGCCTCCCTGGTCCCGGGGTCCCCCTGCACCGGAGGCGTCCGGGTGGATAGGGTCCCGGCAATGGCCCGTCGCGGAGGAGTGGACGACTTCTGGGCCCGGTGGCGCAGATCGATGCACCGGGCCCGCATCGGGCTGCGCAGATCCGGGGTGGACTACTTCCGGGGCGACGGCTCCGACTGGATCGCGCTGGCCGGTCTGCTGCTGACGATCCCGGCCATCACGTTCGCCACCGTCTCCAGCCCCGTCTGGATCGACCCGGCCGCCCTCGCCCTGCCCATCGTCGCGGGCGGCCTCCTGCTGCGCCCCGCCAGCCTGCTCGGCCTGTACGCCGCGGCGGCCGCCGCCCTGATCGTGGAGGCGCTCACCCTGGGCCCGTACGCGGACGGCCCGGCCAGGGTCACCCCCGGCACCGTGCTGGTGGTCGCCGCCTGCGGGTTCTTCGGGCTGGTCCTCGCCCAGTTCCGGGCCCGGGTCGGCGTGCCCTGGCGGCGCGGCGGGACGATGCTCTTCGACCTGCGCGAACGCATCCGGGTCCAGAGCTCCCTGCCCCGGCTGTCCCAGGGCTGGCACCGCGAGATGGCCCTGCGCCCGGCCGGCGGCCAGTCCTTCTCCGGGGACTTCGTCGTGGCGGCCCGCACCCACGGCGGCCGGACCCTGGAGGTCGTCCTCACCGACGTCTCCGGCAAGGGCATGGACGCGGGCTCCCGCGCCCTGCTGCTCTCCGGGGCCTTCGGCGGGCTGCTCGGTTCGCTGCCGCCGCACGCCTTCCTCGCCGCGGCCAACGGCTACCTGCTGCGGCAGGACTGGGACGAGGGGTTCGCCACCTCGATCCACCTGGTGCTGGACCTGGACTCCGGCGACTACGAGATCTTCTCGGCCGGCCACCCGCCCGCCCTCCAACTGCACGCCGGCACCGGCCACTGGGAGGAGAAGTCCGGGGAGGGCCCGCTGCTCGGCGTCTACGACGGGGCCGAGTTCGGCGCGGTGAAGGGTTCACTGGCGCCGGGGGACGTGCTGATGCTCTTCACGGACGGCCTGGTGGAGGCGTCCGACCGGGACATCGCCGAGGGCATCGACCGGTTGACGGGCGAGGCCGACCGCTATGTCGCCACCGGCTTCGAAGGCGCGGCCTGGCACCTGATCGAGGCCTGCGCCAAGGACGTCAACGACGACCGGGCGCTCCTGCTGCTCTCGCGCCGGTCCTGAGAGCCCGGTCCATCCGGCTTGTCGTCAACGGAAGAGGCGCCCATCACCCGTGAGTGGTCATGTGGTGATCGTCACCCATGGGCACGCACGAAGGCGCCTCTCCGCTTCCGTCCGGACCGGCACCGGTCCTGTTCCCACCGGCACCGGGTCCCGTTCAGACCGACGCCGGAATCCGGTCCTGATCCTGGTCGTTGTCCCTGCCACGTCCTACGGGGAGGATCCTGGCGAGCCAGTGCGAGCGTCCGGCCGCCAGCGGGGCGAGGACGGCGAGCAGCAGCACATAGCCGGCGATGAACAGCGAGAGCCGCTCGTCCAGTCCGGATGCCGCCGCCATGGTGGCCAGGATGAGCGCGAACTCGCCCCGGGCCACCAGCGTGGTGGCGATGTTGGCGGTGGCCTGCGCGCCGAAGCCGTACACCCTGGGGGCGGCGAGCCCCGCGGCCACGTTCATAGCGAGCGTCAGGACGACGGCCGCCAGCACCGGCCAGAAGACGCTCAGCAGGTCGCCCGGGTCGATGGAGAGGCCGAAGGCGAAGAAGAAGATCGCGCCGAACGCGTCCCGCAGCGGGTGGACGAGCTGGAGAATGCGTTCGCCGGACGTGGTCGAGCCGAGCATCAGGCCGACCATGAAGGCACCGATCGCGTCGGCGACGCCGAACATCGAGGAGACTCCGGCGACGAAGACCGCGGCACCGAGGAAGGAGATGACGAGCAGCTCGTCGTCCTTGGTGTTCATCAGCTTGCCGATGAGCTTCGTCCCGAACCGGGCGGCCAGGGCGAGCAGCAGCAGGAAGCCGAAGGCCTTGCCGCCGTCGACGAGCATCGCCGAGAGGCTGTCCGCACCGGACAGGATCGGCTGGAGAGCTGCCAGATGGAGGGCGAGGAAGACGTCCTCCACGACGATGATGCCGAGGATCGGCCGGGTCTCCGGGTTACCGATGCGCCCCAGGTCCACCAGGATCTTGGTGACGATGGCGGACGAGGATATGCCGAGGACACCGGCGAGGACCAGCGCCTCCGATGTGTCCCAGCCCAGCGCGAAACCGAATCCGAGACCGGCGTCCACGTTCAGGACCAGATAGGTCCCTCCCGCGAGGGCCATCTTCCGGCCGCCCGTCCTGAGGTCGTCCGTGTGGAAATCGAGCCCCAGGTAGAAGAGCAGGAGGACGAGTCCCAGCGCGGAGAGCATCTCCAGATCGTGCGGGTCGGAGAGAAGCGTGTATCCGGGGGTGTGGGGGCCGAGGAGGATCCCGGCCAGGATGAACAGGGGGATCGTCGGCAGCCCGATGCGGCCGCCGAGGCGGGCGAGGACGGCGGCGGCCAGGAAGGCGCCGCACATGGCGAGGAGGGTGTCTGCGTGTCCGATGGGCCTGTTCCTTCGGGTAGGTCACGAGAGCGTCAAGAGGTCGTCAAGAAGGCGTCAACAAACCATCAGTAATTAGTTTTCCGAAAGATTGACTCTGTAACTATGAGTCCGTCAAGTTGTCAGCTTTTGTCTGTTTGAGCTGCTGTGGCCGCGTGTGCGGGGGATCACCCGGAGACCGAAAGGATTCGGCCAACCCGGAAACGCGCTGATCCACCCGCGGCTGTCGCCGGGGTGGATCAGGAGACGGGGAGGAGGCCGGTTCAACGCTTCGCGGGGGCCTTCCGGAACGCCCACTTCATATCCGGTTCGGTGGCGAACTTCAGGGCCCGGCCCACCGGCGGGGAGCACAGGAGCGTCACCGCGATCGCGGCCACGGCCGAGACGACGACCAGGCCGACGGGGTCGGAGAGCCAGGTGTGCCGGTCGAACAGGCCTGTGTACACAGCGCCCTTGATCAGGAAGCCGTGCAGCAGGTAGCCGCAGATCGTCCCGGCGCCCAGGACCGTGAACCACATGTGCCTGCGCGGCACCCAGGCCAGGAAGCCGATGGTGAGCACCAGGGCGCAGCCGATCATCGCCGGTGTCATCACCGCACCGGACCACCACGGAGCGTCCATCTCCTGGGCGCTGTTGGCACGGTAGAGCCAGCCGAGCTGCATGCGCGGGGCGATCCAGTAGGCGAACACCAGGGCGCCCGCGAAGAGCGGCAGGGACAGCAGCCGCACCTCGCGGCGCCGGACCAGCTGGAAGTGCTCGGGCTTCATCAGCAGGCCGAGGACGAAGAACGGCAGGAACTGGAAGACCCGTTGGAGGTCCAGGTCGTCGCCGATGTCGGGGGAGACCGAGGCCAGCACGGCGATGGCGAGGGCCACCGGCAGCGGGTGGCGCAGCGTGTGCCAGAGGGGCGTGGTGACCCGCCAGATGAACAGGGCGATCAGGAACCACGTGAGGTACAGCGGATCAGCCAGGCTGATCGAGGTGTCGGGCGCGTCGTCCACGTACCGCTTGAAGAGCGAATAGGCCGTCTCGAACAGCACGTACGGCACGGCGACACCGGTGATCAGGCGCTTCACCTTCGGCGCCGACATGTCGAACGTGCGGGAGAAGTAGCCGGAGATGAGGATGAAGGCCGGCATGTGGAACGTGTACACGACCATGTAGAGCGCCCGGGTGGCCCGGCTGCCGTCCATCACCGGTTCCCAGGCGTGCGCCATCGCCACCAGGACGATGGCCAGATACTTCACGTTGTCGAAGTAGGGATCGCGCCGCTTCGCCGCCGGGGAGGCCGGGGCGCCGGCCGCGCGGGCGCCCCGCTCAGTGGCGGGGCGCGGGGCGGTGAGCGTCTGCTCGCGTCTGGGCTCCGACTCCCGGGTCACCGGGGGGAGCGAGGCCCTTGTGAATAGGCTCGGAGCTGGGAACATCCAAGGCACCTTAGACCCGTAGATTGCCTTGCGTAAAACCACGATGAGATATCACGCGTTCCCCGCTGTTCGCTGATGAAACAGTCGAACACTGACCGATATGACACCCTTGATCCTGCTTAAATAGGGCATATCGACAGGGAGTTGGGCGAGTGAATTACGTTGCACCACACGTCTCCCATTACCTGTGAACAACCTGTGGGGATATGGAGACGATCGCTTGGCCGAGGGGTGAGCGAATATGCGGTCGAGCGGATTTCGCGGCGGAAGCGCGATGCGGTCGGCGTGGAGCCCCCGTGAGCTGGGCAGGATGGCGGGATCCGGCCAGTGCGATCCGTCACCCGGCAGCAGATACCGGGGAGTTGGTGGCACGATGGACGCGACGGGGCGCGCAGTGGAGCACGTTTCCGGGCCGGCAAGGCGGACCGACCGAGGGTGTGATCAGACGTGGCTATTTCACTGTCTATGGTGCTGCTGTTCGCGGTCATCCTGGTGGTGCTGATCCGCGGGGGCTCCATCAAGCCCGGGCCCGCGCTCGTCGCCGTGCTCTTCGGCTTCTTCCTGGCATCGACCGGCATGGCGCCGTCGATCAACAGGTTCATGAACTCGATAGCGGACACGATCAACCAGATCAGCTTCTGAGTACGGCCGCGTCCGCCACGCGGCCGTGCATGAGAGGCCCGTACACGCAAGAGCCCCCGTACACGCAAGAGGCCCGGTCCGACGAAGATGTCGGACCGGGCCCAGGCGTGGAGCGGGCGACGGGAATCGAACCCGCGTAGCTAGTTTGGAAGACTAGGGCTCTACCATTGAGCTACGCCCGCGAGCACCGCACCGCAGGTCCGGGGACCGCGGCACGAAGAGCATCGTAGCGGGTCGGCGGTGGTGTCCGCACACCTGGTGGTGCCGGCCGCCGGACCGCGGCCCCCCGGCCGCCCCGTAAAGAGGCCGACGCACGGCTGTGGGGCATGTACCCTACGTGTCGCACCGACGGGGTGTGGCGCAGCTTGGTAGCGCGTCCGCTTTGGGAGCGGAAGGTCGTCGGTTCGAATCCGGCCACCCCGACCACCAGCAAGATCGCATTGTGGGAGTCCTCCCCCTTGCCGTTACTATGCAAATTGCGTGCCCGTGTGTCTGATGTACCGGGCTCGGTCCGCGAAGCCGCCACTCGGCGGCCCAGCAGAACCCCAAGAAGTCAGCCACCAAGGAGACCGAACCGTGAAGAGCGCCGTGGAGACCCTGAACCCGACTCGGGTTCGGCTCAGCATCGAGGTGCCCTTCGAGGAGCTCAAGGACAGCCTCGACGCGGCGTACAAGAAGATCAACCAGCAGGTCACGGTGAAGGGCTTCCGCAAGGGCAAGATCCCCGCCCGGGTCATCGACCAGCGGTTCGGCCGCGGTGCTGTGCTGGAGGAGGCCGTCAACGACGCCCTCCCGAAGTTCTACACCGAGGCGGTCAACGAGGGTGAGCTGAACGTCCTCGGCCAGCCCGAGGTCGACATCACCGAGCTGAAGGACGGCGAGCTGCTGGCCTTCACCGCCGAGGTTGACGTACGCCCCGAGATCGAGATCCCGGACTACTCCGGCATCGAGGTCACCGTCGACGCCCTCGAGGTCACCGACGAAGAGGTCGAGAAGGCCGTGGAGCAGCTCCGCGAGCGCTTCGCCTCCACCAACCCGGTCGAGCGCGCCGCCGCCGACGGCGACGTCGTCACGATCGACCTGGAGGCCAAGGTCGACGGTGAGGTCCTGGAGGACGGCGTGGCCGCGGGTGTCTCGTACACCATCGGTTCCGGCGAGCTCCTCGACGGCATCGACGAGGCCGTGACCGGCCTGGAGGCCGGTGGCGAGGCCACCTTCACCTCCGAGCTGAAGGGCGGCTCCGCCGAGGGCAAGGCCGCGGAGGTCACCGTCAAGGTCACCGCCGTCGCCGCCCGCGAGCTCCCCGAGCTGGACGACGACTTCGCCCAGATGGCCAGCGAGTTCGACACGCTGGAGGAGCTGAAGGCCGACAGCCGCAAGCGCCTGGAGACCACCAAGCAGTACGACCAGGCCACCCAGGCCCAGGAGCGCGTCCTGGAGGAGCTGCTGAAGCTCGCCGAGGTCCCGATCCCGGAGAAGCTGCTCGCGGACGAGGTCCAGACCCGCAAGCACAACCTGGAGCACCACCAGCTCGGTCAGATGGGCCTCGACCTCGAGAAGTACCTCGAGATCCAGGGCAAGACCCTGGAGGAGTTCGAGAACGAGACCTCCGAGCAGGCCGTCAAGGGCATCAAGACCCAGTTCATCCTCGACGAGCTGGTCAACAAGGAGAAGCTGAACGTCAACCAGGAGGAGCTCACCGAGCACCTCATGCGGCGCGCGGCCTCCTCCGGCATGAGCCCCGACCAGTTCGCCCAGGCCGTCGTCGAGGGCGGCCAGGTGCCGATGCTCGTCGGCGAGGTCGCCCGCGGCAAGGCGCTCGCCGTCGTCGTCGAGGCCGCCAAGGTCGTCGACACCAACGGTGAGGTCGTCGACCTCGAGGACGACGAGGAAGAGACCACGGAGACGGCCGAGGCCGCCACCGAGGACAAGGCCGAGGAGAAGAACGAGGCCTGAGCCTCGCCCTGATCCGCACGGCGGCCACGCGCTGACCGGCACGACGGGCCCCGTACGCGCCACGCGTCCGGGGCCCGTCGCCGTATCCCGTCGCATCGCTGTGCGGCCCCGGAACCCCTGTGCCCACGGCGGACCTTGCGCTCCCAGCGAACAGTTGCGGAACCGGGATGGCGTTGTCCCACCTGCGCGTTAGGGTCCATGAAGAGGAAGGGTGGGGGAGTCCCTCACCCGCCCGGTACGAAGACGCTGAGACGGCCGGAGCCGTCAGAGACGAGCAGGTGGATACGTGACGAATCTGATGCCCTACGCCGCCGGAGAGCCGTCCCTCGGTGGAGGCCTCGGTGACCAGGTCTACAGCCGACTGCTCGGCGAGCGCATCATCTTCCTCGGTCAGCAGGTCGACGATGACATCGCCAACAAGATCACCGCACAGCTCCTGCTCCTTGCCGCCGACCCGGACAAGGACATCTACCTCTACATCAACAGCCCCGGTGGCTCCGTGACGGCGGGCATGGCGGTCTACGACACCATGCAGTACATCCCGAACGACGTGGTCACCATCGGGATGGGCATGGCGGCCTCGATGGGCCAGTTCCTGCTCACCGGCGGCACCGCGGGCAAGCGCTTCGCGCTCCCCAACACCGACATCCTCATGCACCAGGGCTCGGCCGGCATCGGCGGCACGGCCTCGGACATCAAGATCCAGGCCCAGTACCTGCTCCGCACCAAGACGCGGATGGCGGAGATCACCGCCCGCCACTCCGGCCAGAGTGTCGAGACGATCATCCGCGACGGCGACCGCGACCGCTGGTACACGGCGGAGGAGGCCAAGGACTACGGCCTCATCGACGAGATCATCACGTTCGCGTCGGGCATCCCGGGCGGCGGCGGCACCGGTGCCTGATCCGGTCCCCACCGGACCGGCAGCACCTCCCGCACACCTCTCGTACGCCGAGACCCCCAGCCCACAGAACGCCACCAGGATGGTGAACACCCACATGAACAACTTCTCCGGCGCCTCCGCGAGCGGCCTCTACACCGGCCCGCAGGTGGACAACCGCTACATCGTCCCGCGCTTCGTGGAGCGCACCTCGCAGGGTGTGCGTGAGTACGACCCGTACGCGAAGCTCTTCGAGGAGCGCGTGATCTTCCTCGGCGTCCAGATCGACGACGCCTCGGCCAACGACGTCATGGCGCAGCTGCTCTGCCTGGAGTCGATGGACCCGGACCGCGACATCTCGATCTACATCAACAGCCCCGGCGGCTCGTTCACCGCGCTCACCGCGATCTACGACACGATGCAGTTCGTGAAGCCGGACATCCAGACGGTCTGCATGGGCCAGGCCGCCTCCGCCGCCGCCGTCCTGCTCGCCGCCGGCACGCCGGGCAAGCGCATGGCGCTCCCGCACGCCCGCGTCCTCATCCACCAGCCGTCCTCGCAGACGGGCCGTGAGCAGCTCTCCGACCTGGAGATCGCGGCCAACGAGATCCTCCGCATGCGGACGCAGTTGGAGGAGATGCTGGCCCGGCACTCGACCACCCCGCTGGAGAAGATCAGCGAGGACATCGAGCGTGACAAGATCCTCACGGCCGAGGACGCCCTGGCGTACGGGCTCGTGGACCAGATCGTGTCCACCCGCAAGACCGCTGCGGGCGCATCGCTCTGACGTCGGTCTTTCCCCTTGGCACATTCCGTTTGCACCGTCTCGGCCGTGTGAACCGTGCCAAGGGGGGCCCGAACGGGGGCCCAGGCAAGGTACCGTCGGATAGAGGCACCAGGAGCCGCTGAACCAGGCGGTCTCCCAGGCGAAGGGGAAGCACCTCGTGGCACGCATCGGTGATGGCGGCGACCTGCTCAAGTGCTCGTTCTGTGGCAAGAGCCAGAAGCAGGTGAAGAAGCTCATCGCGGGACCCGGTGTGTACATCTGCGACGAGTGCATCGATCTCTGCAACGAGATCATCGAGGAAGAGCTCGCGGAGACGAGCGAGGTCCGCTGGGAAGAGCTTCCCAAGCCCCGCGAGATCTACGAGTTCCTCGAGGGGTATGTCGTCGGGCAGGAGCCCGCGAAGAAGGCCCTCTCGGTCGCGGTGTACAACCACTACAAGCGGGTCCAGGCCGGGGAGAACGGCGGCGGTGCCGGTCGTGAGGACGCGATCGAGCTCGCCAAGTCGAACATCCTGCTGCTGGGCCCCACCGGCTCCGGCAAGACGCTCCTCGCGCAGACGCTGGCCCGGATGCTCAACGTCCCGTTCGCCATCGCCGACGCGACGGCGCTGACGGAGGCCGGCTATGTCGGCGAGGACGTCGAGAACATCCTGCTGAAGCTGATCCAGGCCGCCGACTACGACGTCAAGAAGGCCGAGACCGGGATCATCTACATCGACGAGATCGACAAGGTCGCCCGCAAGAGCGAGAACCCGTCGATCACCCGCGATGTCTCCGGCGAGGGTGTCCAGCAGGCCCTGCTGAAGATCCTGGAGGGCACCACCGCCTCCGTGCCGCCGCAGGGCGGACGCAAGCACCCGCACCAGGAGTTCATCCAGATCGACACGACGAACGTGCTGTTCATCGTGGGCGGCGCCTTCTCCGGACTGGAGAAGATCATCGAGTCCCGGGCCGGCGCCAAGGGCATCGGGTTCGGCGCCACGATCCGCTCCAAGCTGGAGATCCAGGCGAGCGACCAGTTCCAGGAGGTCATGCCGGAGGACCTGGTGAAGTTCGGGATGATCCCCGAGTTCATCGGCCGTCTCCCCGTGCTGACCTCGGTCCACAACCTGGACCGCGAGGCGCTGCTCCAGATCCTCATCGAGCCGCGCAACGCCCTGGTCAAGCAGTACCAGCGGCTGTTCGAACTCGACGGCGTGGAGCTGGAGTTCGAGCGCGAGGCACTGGAGGCCATCGCCGACCAGGCGATCCTGCGCCAGACCGGCGCGCGCGGCCTGCGCGCCATCATGGAGGAAGTCCTCCAGTCCGTGATGTACGAGGTCCCGTCCCGCAAGGACGTCGCCCGCGTCGTCATCACACCGGACGTCGTCCGCAACCACGTCAACCCGACGCTGGTCCCGCGCGAGCCGCGCACGATCGGCAAGAACGACGGCGGCGGCCGCCACGAGAAGTCCGCCTAGCCGCAGGCGAGTCGCTCACGCCGAAGGGGCGCCCACCGGTCGACCGGTGGGCGCCCCTTCGGGGTTCGGGCGTCAGATCTTGGTGCGCGAGGTGTTGTAGAGCTTGGCGGCCAGGGCGGCCACGTCCTCCTGCGGCATGGACTTCCCCGTCAGTGCCGAGCCGATGTCCACCGCGACGACGATGCCCACCGTGCTGTAGTCGGCCCAGATGCAGACCGGCGTGACGATCTCCTTCGGCCCCTTCGCCGGGGTGCCGTCGGCCTCGTCGTTGATCGTCTTGAGCTCCTGGCACCTCATCAGGGCGCCGTCGAAACCGGCCGGCTTCATGTCCTTGGGGCTGCCGACCAGGGCGACCTTCTCACCGTCGGAGTCCTCCGCCATGCTCTTCTCGGCTTCGCTGAAAGCCTTGTCGAGGGTCGCCTCCGGGTCCGACACCTCGCCCCAGATGCCCTGCAGGAGCAGCATCTTCTGGGCGAGGGGATTGTCCTTGGTGCCGCTCATGTACTGCGCGGCCGCCTCGTTGGGGTTCTTGATCCCCATCGCCTCGGCCTCGGCCTTGTCCTTGCCGCTGATCGGACCGGACGGCTTCTTCTTGGACGGGTCCTGCTTGTAGTCGTCCACCGAGGCGGCGGGCGTCAGCTTGTAGCCCTTGGTCGAGTCGGCCACATCACTGCTGCCGCCGCCCGCCGTGAAGAAGTACACCCCGCCCGCGATGACCGCCAGCGCCACCACCGAGACGGCCACGATCAGTCCGGTCTTCTTCTTCGGCTGCGGCGGCTGGGCGCCGTACACCGGCTGGCCGCCGTACGGAGGAGCCGGCGGCTGCTGGCCGTACGGGCCGGGCTGCTGGGGCTGCGGGTAGCCGTAGCCGGGCTGACCCGGGGGAGGGGTGCCGTAACCGGGCTGACCCTGCGGCGGCGCACCGTAGGGGCCCGGCTGCTGCGGCGGGACGCCCGGAGGGTCCTGCTGGGGGTAGCCGTAGCCGGGCCGGCCCTGCGGCGGCGGGCCGCCGTACGGTCCGGGCTGCTGGCCGTACGGTCCGCTCTGGCCCTGCGGCGGCTGCCCACCGTACGGGCCCGGCTGGTTGTAGCTCATTGCGGTGTCCCCTCCAGAATTCCTCGTGCGTTGCGAACATCCTGACGGAAGCCGCCGTGACATGGGGGATCGGGCCGGACACCGTTACCGAACCAATCCGTTTCAGTGCAGACCTGTGACGGCCCTAAACTGTCCCCCGTGACCGAGAACTCATCGCAGCAGCCAGCCAGCAACCCCGAACTGCCGACCCAGTACGCGCCGGCCGATGTAGAGGGGAAGCTGTACGAGCGCTGGGTAGAGCGTGGTTACTTCGAAGCCGACGAGCACAGCGACAAGCCGCCCTACAGCATCGTCATCCCGCCGCCGAACGTCACCGGCTCCCTCCACCTGGGCCACGCCTTCGAGCACACCCTGATCGACGCCCTGGTCCGCCGGAAGCGGATGCAGGGCTTCGAGGCGCTGTACCAGCCGGGCATGGACCACGCCGGCATCGCCACCCAGAACGTCGTCGAGCGCGAGCTCGGCAAGGAGGGCAAGTCCCGCCACGACCTGGGCCGCGAGGCGTTCGTCGAGCGCGTCTGGCAGTGGAAGGACGAGTCCGGCGGCCAGATCTCCGGTCAGATGCGCCGCCTCGGCGAGGGCGTTGCCTGGTCCCGTGAGCGCTTCACCATGGACGAGGGCCTCTCCAAGGCCGTCCAGACCGTCTTCAAGCAGATGTACGACGACGGGCTGATCTACCGCGCCGAGCGCATCATCAACTGGTGCCCCCGCTGTCTCACCGCGATCTCCGACATCGAGGTGGAGTACCAGGAGGACGACGGCGAGCTCGTCTCCATGACGTACGGGGACGGGGACGAGACCATCGTCGTCGCCACCACCCGCGCCGAGACGATGCTCGGTGACACCGCCGTCGCCGTCCACCCCGACGACGAGCGCTACCGGCACCTGGTCGGCAAGCAGATCAGGCTGCCGCTGACCGACCGTACGATCCCCGTCGTCGCCGACCACCACGTCGACCCGGAGTTCGGCACCGGCGCGGTCAAGGTGACCCCCGCGCACGACCCGAACGACTTCGAGATCGGCAAGCGCCACGACCTGCCGTTCCTCACGGTCATGGACGAGCGCGCGGTCATCACCGTCCCGGGCCCCTTCGAAGGTCTGGACCGGCTGGAGGCCCGCTCCGCCATCGTCGCCGCCCTGCGCGCCGATGGCCGGATCGTCGCCGAGAAGCGGCCCTACGTCCACTCCGTCGGCCACTGCTCGCGCTGCAAGACCACCATCGAGCCGCGCCTGTCCCTCCAGTGGTGGGTCAAGGTCGCCCCGCTCGCCAAGGCCGCCGGTGACGCGGTCCGCGACGGCAGCGTCAAGATCCACCCGCGGGAGATGGAGAAGCGGTACTTCGACTGGGTCGACAACCTCCACGACTGGACGATCTCGCGCCAGCTCTGGTGGGGCCACCGCATCCCCGTCTGGTACGGCCCGAACGGCGAGGTCGTCTGCGTCGGACCGGACGACGAGGCACCCACCGGCGAGGGCTGGACCCAGGACAGCGATGTCCTGGACACCTGGTTCTCCTCCGGCCTGTGGCCGTTCTCCACCCTCGGCTGGCCCGAACGGACCGACAGCCTGGCGAAGTTCTACCCGAACTCCGTCCTGGTCACCGGCTACGACATCCTCTTCTTCTGGGTCGCCCGGATGATGATGTTCGGCCTGTACGTCAACGACGGTGTCCCGCCGTTCGGCACCATCGTCCTGCACGGCATGGTCCGCGACGAGCACGGCAAGAAGATGTCGAAGTCCTTCGGCAACGTGGTCAACCCGCTGGACTGGATGGACAAGTACGGCTCCGACGCCCTGCGCTTCACCCTCGCGCGCGGCGCCAACCCGGGCACCGACGTCCCGATCGGCGAGGAGTGGGTCCAGGGTTCGGCGAAGTTCTCCAACAAGATCTGGAACGCCACCCGATTCGCCCTGATGAACGGCGCCACGATCGAGGGCGAACTCCCCCCGGTCGAGGAGATGTCGGTCACCGACCGCTGGATCCTGTCCCGCCTCAACAAGACGGTCGCGGACGTCGACGGCTTCTACGACGACTTCCAGTTCGCCAAAATCAGCGAGTCCCTGCGCCACTTCGCCTGGGACGAGGTCTTCGACTGGTACGTCGAGCTCTCCAAGACCACCTTCTTCGCGGGCGGCCGCCCGGCCGAGGTCTCGGGCCGGGTCCTCGGCGAGGTCCTGGACGTGATGCTGCGGCTGCTGCACCCGATCGTCCCGTTCGTCACGGAGGCGCTGTGGACCGCGCTCACCGGGCGCGAGTCGATCGTCATCGCCGAGTGGCCGGGCGACTCCGGCTTCCGCGACGACGCGGCCGAGAAGGAGATCGAGCTCGTCCAGCAGGTCGTGACCGAGGTCCGCCGCTTCCGCAACGACCAGGGCCTCCAGCCCGGCCAGAAGGTCCCGGCCGAGCTCACCCTGACCGGTACGGCGCTCGCCCCGCACGAGGCGGCCATCCGCCAGCTGCTGCGGCTCCAGCCCGCCGGGGACGGCTTCCACGCCACCGCCTCCCTCCCGGTCGCCGGGGCCACCGTCGCCCTGGACCTGTCCGGCACGATCGACGTGCCGGCCGAGCGCAAGCGCCTCACCAAGGACCTGGAGGCGGCGCGGAAGGAGAAGGCGCAGGCCACCGGGAAGCTCGGCAACGAGGCGTTCCTGGCCAAGGCCCCGGACGACGTGGTCGACAAGATCCGCGGCCGCCTGTCCAAGGCCGAGGCCGACATCGAGCGGATCTCCGCCCAGCTGGCGGCCCTCCCGCAGAGCTGATGTGCTGATCGGCGAAGCCCCCGTTCCCCCGGCCGACCGGGGGGAGCGGGGGCTTCGCCGTACCGTCTGCGGGCAGTCCGCCGGGCGCTGCGCGCGATGTCGGTGCCCATCCGTAGACTGGCCCCGTGAGTGAGCCCCGCCCTTCAGACCGGCACGACGCGTCCGAGCCCGACGACACCTTCGAGGAGATCGTCGGCGAAGAGACCCAGCGCGACCCCGACCTGGCGGTGATCGAGGCCGGGAGCCGCACCCTGCGCACCTACGCGGGATCCCCCCAGGGCGAAGCGGTCCCCGCCCGACCCACCGACCCCGAGACCGACCGGGCGCTGCGCGCGGTGGAGCAGGAGCTCGCCGGACGCTGGGGCGAGACCAAGCTGGAGCCCTCGGTCACCCGCATCGCCGCCCTGATGGACGTGCTCGGCGAGCCGCAGCGCGCCTACCCCTCGATCCACATCACGGGGACCAACGGCAAGACCTCCACGGCCCGCATGATCGAGTCCCTGCTCAACGCGTTCGAGCTGCGTACCGGCCGCTACACCTCGCCGCACGTCCAGTCGATCACCGAGCGGATCAGCCTCGACGGCTCCCCGATCGAGCCCGAGCGCTTCATCGAGACGTACGAGGACGTCAAGCCGTACGTCGAGATGGTCGACGCCCAGCAGCCCTACCGGCTCTCCTTCTTCGAGGTGCTCACCGGCATGGCGTACGCGGCCTTCGCCGACGCGCCGGTCGATGTGGCGGTCGTCGAGGTCGGCATGGGCGGCACCTGGGACGCCACCAACGTCATCGACTCCACCGTCGCGGTCGTCACGCCCATCTCGCTGGACCACACCGACCGCCTCGGCACCACGCCGGCCGAGATCGCCGGGGAGAAGTCAGGCGTCATCAAGCCGGGCGCGACGGTCATCCTGGCGCAGCAGCCGGTGGACGCCGCGCAGGTGATGCTGAAGAAGGCCGTCGAGGTGGACGCCACCGTGGCCCGCGAGGGCATGGAGTTCGGCGTCGTCTCCCGCGAGATCGCCGTCGGCGGACAGCTGCTGACGCTGCGCGGACTCGGCGGTGCGGCCACCGAGTACACAGAGATCTTCCTCCCGCTGTACGGGGCCCACCAGGCGCACAACGCCGCCGTGGCGCTGGCCGCCGTCGAGGCGTTCTTCGGCATCGGCGCCGAGCAGGCCCGTTCCCTCGACATCGACGCGATCCGCAAGGCGTTCGCCGCGGTCCTCTCGCCCGGCCGCCTGGAGGTCGTGCGCTCCAGCCCGACCGTCGTCCTGGACGCCGCGCACAACCCGGCGGGCGCGAAGGCCGCGGCGGACGGCATCTCCGAGGCGTTCAGCTTCTCCCGGCTGATCGGCGTGGTCGGCACCAGCGGCGACAAGGACGTGCGGGGGCTGCTGGAGGCCTTCGAGCCGATCTTCGCCGAGGTCGTCGTCACGCAGAACTCCACCGACCGCGCGATGGACGCGGACGAGCTGGCCGCCATCGCCGTCGAGGTCTTCGGCGACGACCGGGTCCAGGTCGAACCGCGCCTCGACGACGCGCTGGAGGCGGCGATCACGCTGGCCGAGGAGGACGACGAGTACGCGGGCGCCGGGGTCCTGGTGACCGGATCGGTGATCACGGTCGGCGAGGCCCGGCTGCTTCTGGGAAGGGGCTGAAAGAAGGATGCGGACGCTCTGCGCCTCGACACTGCTCGGTGAGTTCTTCGTCATCGGCTTCGCCGGACTCGTCGCCATGAAGCTGGACGACGCCTCCATGGCCGCCGTCTGGACGGTCTGCGGGGCCGGCATGCTGCTCTCCCTGCTGCTCTGCGGGATGATCACCCGCCCCGGCGGCATCCAGCTCGGCTGGACTTTTCAGGTCGCCCTGGTCCTCAGCGGCTTCGTGGTCCCGATGATGTTCATCCTCGGCCTGATCTTCGGCGGGCTGTGGTGGGCCTCGGTGCACTACGGCCGCAAGATCGACGAGGCCAGGGCCCGCTGGGCGGACCAGCAGGCCCGGCAGGAGACCGGCGGGGCCGCCGCCTGACGTGACGGCAGGTGTCCGGGGCGCGAGGGTGACCCTGGGTGAACCCGGGCGCAGACCCCCTCCCGTGCCCCTGTAATCTCGCCTCACCGCACCCGTATGCCTGCAAGGAGCCGCACATGACCCAGCGCACCCTCGTCCTGCTCAAGCCCGACGCGGTCCGCCGCGGCCTGATCGGCGAGATCGTCGGCCGGATCGAGCGCAAGGCGGGCTGGCGCATCACCGCGCTGGAGCTGCGCACCCTGGACCAGGACACGCTGGAGCAGCACTACGGGGAGCACAAGGGCCGCTCCTTCTACGAGCCGCTCGTGGAGTTCATGGCCTCCGGCCCGGTCGTCGCCCTGGTGGCCGAAGGTGAGCGGGTGATCGAGGGTGTCCGCGCCCTGGCCGGCCCCACCGACCCGATCGCCGCCGCGCCCGGGTCCATCCGTGGTGACTACGGCACGATCACCCGGGAGAACCTCATCCACGCCTCGGACTCGCCGGAGTCCGCAGAGCGGGAACTGAAGCTCTTCTTTCCGGGACTTTCCTGACCCGATCGGCCAAACAGCGCTGCCTGCCTGGGGCGACCGAAGTAATTCGGTCGCCCTTCGGCATAGGGTTCCCTCTCGCGGGAACGCATCCCTCCGACGTAACGTCACCATGGGTAGAACGGGCAGCCGTTCCGCTCACAATGGCGAAGGACCCTCGCGCTGTGTCCGTGCATACGGCACTACGATGGAAGCTTCCACGCCCGCAGCGCCAACCTCGCCTACCAGAACAAGCCATCATCGCTTCTTGGGAAGGCCCGACGCATCCTCATGGGGAACAAGGGGAACTCAATGTCGTTCATCGGCCGTGACATGGCTATCGACCTCGGGACTGCCAACACGCTGGTGTACGTCAGGGGGCGCGGCATCGTCCTGAACGAGCCGTCCGTCGTGGCCATCAACACCAACACCGGCGGGATTCTGGCGGTCGGCTCCGAGGCCAAGAAGATGATCGGGCGCACGCCCGGCAACATCGTTGCCGTGCGGCCCCTGAAGGACGGCGTGATCGCCGACTTCGAGATCACGGAGCGGATGCTCCGCTACTTCATCCTCAAGATCCACAAGCGTCGCTACCTGGCCCGCCCCCGGGTCGTCGTGTGCGTGCCCTCCGGTATCACCGGGGTGGAGCGCCGCGCCGTCATCGAGGCCTCCACCCAGGCCGGCGCGCGTCAGGTGCACATCATCGAGGAGCCCATGGCCGCGGCCATCGGCTCCGGCCTGCCGGTCCACGAGGCCACCGGCAACATGGTCGTCGACATCGGTGGCGGCACCACCGAGGTCGCGGTGATCTCGCTCGGCGGAATCGTCACTGCCCAGTCGATCCGGACCGCCGGTGACGAGCTGGACAACGCGATCATCCAGCACATCAAGAAGGAGTACTCGCTCCTCCTCGGTGAGCGGACGGCCGAACAGATCAAGATCACGATCGGTTCCGCGTACGACATGGACAAGGACGAGCACACCGAGATCCGTGGCCGTGACCTCGTCTCCGGGCTGCCCAAGACGGTCGTCATCTCGGCCGCCGAGGTCCGCAAGGCCATCGAGGAGCCGGTCAACGCGATCGTCGACGCCGTCAAGACGACGCTCGACAAGTGCCCGCCCGAGCTCTCCGGCGACATCATGGACCGGGGCATCGTCCTCACCGGCGGCGGCGCGCTGCTGCGCGGTCTGGACGAGCGGCTGCGCCGCGAGACGGGCATGCCGATCCACATCGCCGAGGACCCGCTGGACTCGGTCGCGCTCGGCTCCGGCAAGTGCGTCGAGGAGTTCGAGGCGCTCCAGCAGGTGCTGGACGCCCAGCCCCGCCGGTAGGACCGGCGCGACATCACCCGATCCGGCGCGCGGACGCTGCGGCTCCGCCCGCCGGATCGTTGATATAGATCGTTGCTGTACACGTCACGACGTCACGACAGCCACGCATACTCAGGCACGAACATTCCGACGAGGAAGGCACGGCCGCCGCACGTGAGGGACACACGAGAGAGCCGGCTGCTCCTGGTGCTGCTGATCGCCATCGCATTCGCCCTGATCACGGTCGATATCCGAGGCGGCGAGGAGTCACCGGTGGACGGCGCCCGGCAGGCCGCAGCCACGGTCCTGGGACCTGTGGAGAACGGCGTCGCGGCCGCGGTCGACCCGGTGGGCAACGCCATAGGGGCGGTACGGGACTCCGGCAACCGGCACGACCGGATCTCCGCCCTGGAGCAGGAGAACGCCGCGCTGAAGGCCAGGCTCGGCAGCGACGACCGCACCAACAGCCGCGTCCGCCAGCTCGACGCCCTGCTGAAGAACGCGGGCGCCGGACGGTACGGCATCAAGGGCGCCGAGGTCATCGCGATAGGAGCGGCCCAGGGCTTCTCCTGGACGATCACCATCGACGCCGGATCGAACGACGGCATCCGCCGCGACATGACCGTCCTCAACGGTGAGGGGCTGGTCGGCCGGGTCACCACCGTCGGCCCGAACACCGCGACGGTCCTGCTGGCCAACGACCCGGACTTCACCGTCGGCACCCGGATGGAGAAGACCGACGAGCTCGGCTTCGCCACCGGCCAGGGCTCGCGCCCGCTCTCGGTCCAGTTCCTCAACGGCAAGGCCAAGGTCAAGGCGGGCGACCGGCTCGTCACCTTCGGCTCCAGCAAGGACAAGCCCTTCGTGCCCGGCGTCCCGGTCGGCGAGGTCGTCCGCGTCGACCCCTCGGGCGGCGCGCTGACCCGGACCGTCTACGTCAAGCCGTACGTCGGGTTCACCAAGCTCGACATCGTCGGCGTCGTCGTCCAGGCGCCGCGCGCCGACCCCCGCGACACGGTCCTGCCGAAGCAGCAGGCCAGGACGGAGCCCAAGCCGACCCCCACGGTCACCGTCACCGTCCAGCCGAACGGCGACATCGTCGACGGCTCGGGCAAGGTCGTCGGCAACACCAACAAGAAGCCGGGCGACGGCGAAGCGGCCGGTGACGCGGCAGGCGACCAGCAGGGCGACGCCCAGCAACCCGACAACGCGGCAAGCGACCAGGAGTAGCCGATCCCCATGCGCCTGAACCGGACTCTGCTCTCCATCGCCCTGGTCGTCGTCGCCCTCGTCATCCAGGTATCCGTCCTCGCCCGCCTCCAGCTCCCCGGCGCCGTCCCGGACCTGCTGCTCCTCACCGTCCTCGGACTCGCCTTCGTGTACGGGCCGGTCAGCGGCGCGTTCATCGGCTTCGGCGCGGGCCTCCTCGCGGACCTCGCGCCCCCCGCCGACCACGCGGCCGGGCGCTACGCCCTGGTGCTCTGCGTCATCGGCTATCTCGCGGGCCTCGTCCGGCCGGAGAACGGGCAGCTCAAGTCGGCCTTCGCCCCGATGGCCGCGGTGGTCGCCGCCGCGCTCGGCTCGACCCTGCTGTACGCGGGCGTCGGCGCCCTCGTCGGCGACACGGCCGCCCGCCATGTGGGCCTGGGCAGCCTGCTGTTCACGGCCGCGGTCTACGACCTGCTGCTGGCACCCTTCACCGTGCCGCTGATCATGGCACTGGCCAGACGCACCGAGAACGATCCGCTCTCCGAGGCATCCTCCGGCGGGAACGACGTGGCCGCCGGCTGGCTCGCCTCGGGCACCGGCCTGCGGATCGGCAGCCAGCGCGGCGGCCTGCGCGTCAAGGCCGCCCGCTCCCGCGCGGCCCGCGCGGGACGCATCAAGGGGGTCAAGCGACTGTGAAGCCGTACCTCACGGGGCAGTGCCCCCGTACCACCACCGGGGGCACCCCGTGAGCAACATCCCCGAGACCGGGCGGAGCCAGCGGGTCCAGATCCGGCTCATCGTCATCCAGGTCCTCGTCTTCTCGCTGCTCCTCACCCTCGGTGGGCGCCTGTGGTACCTCCAGGTCCGCAACGGCGACGAGTACACCGCCGAAGCGGCGGGCAACGGTGTGCAGCAGGTCGTCCAGCCCGCCGTGCGCGGCTCGATCCTCGACGCGCGGGGCGTACCGCTCGCCGACAACGAGACCCGGCTCGTCGTCTCCGCCAGCCGCACCGAGCTGCTGAAGATGAAGGACGACGGTGTCGGCGTCCTCACCCGGCTCGCCGACGTCCTGGACATGAAGGCGCAGGAGGTCCGGGACAAGGTCCGCCTCTGCGACTCCAAGACTCCCCAGCCCTGTTGGAACGGCTCGCCCTACCAGCCGATCCCGGTCACCGACGAGGCCACCACGCAGCAGGCACTCCAGATCCGCGAGCGCGCCGAGGACTTCCCCGGCATCACCGCCGAACCCACCGCCGTACGCCGCTACGCCGCACCCGGCAAGGCGAGGACCGCGCAGGTCCTCGGCTATCTGTCGCCCGTCACCGACGACGAGATCCAGAAGGCGGTCGACGGCCCGTCACCGTACCTGCGCTCCGACCAGGTCGGCCGGTCCGGCCTTGAGCGCACGTACGACAGGGAGCTGCGTGGCAAGGCGGGCGTCACCCGCTACGAGGTCGACAACCTCGGCCGGGTCATGGGCGAGGCCGAGGACGACCCGGCGGTGCCCGGCTCCAACCTCGTCACCAGCCTCGACGCCCGGGTCCAGGCGGTGGCCGAGTACGAGCTCGCCGAGGCGATGAAGAAGGTCCGGGACGAAACCGACAAGATCACCGGCCGTAAGTACGAGGCCGACTCCGGCGCCGTCGTCGTCATGGAGTCCAAGACCGGCCGGGTCGTCTCGATGGCCTCCCAGCCCGACTACGACCCCAACGACTGGGTCGGTGGCATCTCCGGCAAGCAGTACGCCAAGCTCACCAGCAAGAAGTCCAACTACCCGCTGCTGAACCGGGGCATCCAGGGCCAGGCGCCCGCCGGCTCCATCTTCAAGGTGGTCTCCGCGAGCGCGGCCGTGCGGGGCGGCCACGCCTTCGACGACACCTACAACTGCAGCAGCTCCTACAGCCTCGGCAGCCAGACCTTCGCCAACTTCGAGTCCCAGGGGCACGGCCCCATCACCCTCGGCGACGCGCTCAAGTACTCCTGCAACACCGTCTTCTACCGCCTCGGCCACGAGGAGTGGCAGCGCGACGGCGGCATAAAGCCGAAGAAGGACGCCAAGAACTGGTTCTACCGCACCGCCCGTGACTTCGGGCTGGGCGCCGAGAGCGGCATCGACCTGCCGAACGAGGTCAAGGGCCGCATCCCGGACCGCCAGTGGAAGCAGGACTTCTGGAAGGCGAACAAGAACGCCTGGTGCAAGGAGGGCAAGAAGGGCGGCACCTACGTGCAGCAGATCGCCTACGAGAGCTGCCTGGAAGGCAACCAGCTCAAGGCCTACGACAGCATCAACTACGCCATCGGGCAGGGTGACGTCCTCGTCACCCCGATCCAGATGGCCACCGCCTACGCCGCCATCAGCAACGGCGGCACCCTCTACGCGCCCACCGTCGGCAAGGCCGTGATCAGCCCCGACGGCAAGACCGTCCAGGAGATCAAGCCGAAGGCCACCGGCAAGCTGCCCATCAACGCCCAGACCGTCAAGGACCTCGACAAGGGCCTGCGCTCGGTGGTCGAGCCCGGCGGCACCGCGGCCTGGCGGTTCGGCGGCTGGCCGCAGGACAAGATCCCGATGCGCGCCAAGACCGGCACAGCGCAGGTGTACGGCAAGCAGACCACCTCCTGGTTCGCCACCTACACCGACGACTACACGATCGTCATGACGATCTCCCAGGGCGGCACCGGCTCCGGCGCCTCCGGGCCCGCCGTCCGCAAGATCTACGACGCGCTCTACGGCCTGGACGCCGAGGGCAACCAGGATGTGAAGAAGGCCCTGCTGCCCAAGCCGCAGAAGACGCTGCCCAAGATCCAGCCCGACGGCTCGATCTACGCCCCGAAGGTCAAGCCGTACAACCCCCAGCCGGCGCAGCCGGAAGGCCAGCAGGCCGACCCCGAGAACCTGGTGCCCCAGCCCCCGGGCCAGCCGGGGCTCACCGGCTCACCCGCGTTCGGGAGGCGGCCCTGATGGCAGGTGGATTCTCCGTCTCCCGGTACGCCCCCGAGCGGGGCTCCTGGGCCAAGCTGACGGCCCGTGACTCGCTGGCCCGGCGGCTGGACTGGCCGCTGCTCGGGGCCGCGCTCGCGCTCTCCTTCCTCGGCTCGCTGCTCGTCTGGTCCGCCACCCGCAACCGCGACCACCTCACCCAGGGTGACCCGTACTTCTTCCTGATCCGGCACGCCCTGAACACCGGCATCGGCCTCGCCCTGATGGTCGGCACGATCTGGCTCGGCCACCGCACCCTGCGCGGGGCGGTCCCGGTCCTCTACGGCATCTCGGTGCTGCTGGTCGCCGCCGTCCTCACCCCGCTCGGCACCACGGTCAACGGCGCCCACGCGTGGATCAAGCTGCCGGCGGGCTTCTCGATCCAGCCCTCCGAGTTCACGAAGATCACCATCATCCTCGTGATGGCGGTGCTGCTCGCGGCCCGCGTCGACGCGGGCGACCAGGCCCACCCCGACCACCGGACCGTCGCCAAGGCGCTGGGCCTCGCGGCCGTCCCCATGGCCGTCGTCATGCTGATGCCGGACCTCGGCTCGGTGATGGTGATGGCCGTCATCGTCCTCGGCGTCCTGCTGGCCTCCGGCGCCTCCAACCGCTGGGTCTTCGGCCTGCTCGGCGCGGGCGCCGCCGGCGCCGTGTCGGTCTGGCAGCTCGGGCTGCTCGACGACTACCAGATCGCCCGCTTCGCCGCCTTCGCCAACCCGGCGCTCGACCCGGCCGGTGTGGGCTACAACACCAACCAGGCCCGTATCGCGATCGGCTCCGGCGGCCTCACCGGCACCGGGCTCTTCGAGGGCACCCAGACCACCGGGCAGTTCGTCCCCGAGCAGCAGACCGACTTCGTCTTCACCGTCGCCGGCGAGGAACTGGGCTTCCTCGGCGCCGGGCTGATCATCGTCCTGCTCGGTGTCGTCCTGTGGCGCGCCTGCCGGATCGCCCGCGAGACCACCGAGCTGTACGGCACGATCGTCGCCGCCGGCATCATCGCCTGGTTCGCCTTCCAGTCCTTCGAGAACATCGGCATGACGCTCGGCATCATGCCGGTGGCCGGTCTGCCCCTGCCCTTCGTGTCCTACGGAGGGTCCTCGATGTTCGCCGTCTGGGTGGCGATCGGGCTGCTGCAATCGATCAGGGTGCAGCGCCCGATGTCCGCCTGAACCCGGCTCAGGGGGGTAGGTGTCCGTATATGGCGGACACCAAGCGCGAGATCGAGCGGAAGTACGAAGCCACCGACGCCACCCGGCTGCCCGACCTGAGCCGGGTGGCCGGGGTCGGCCGGGTCGTGGAGCGGGGCGTGAGCGAGCTGGACGCCGTCTACTACGACACCGCCGACCTCCGCCTCGCCCGCGACTCCCTCACCCTGCGCCGCAGGATGGGCGGGGACGACGAGGGCTGGCATCTGAAGTTCCCCGTCGCCACCGGCATCCGGGACGAGCTCCACGAGCCGCTGGCCGACGCCCTGCCGTCCTCCTTCGCCGCGCTGCTGCGCTCCCGCCTGCGCCACGCCGAGGTGGCCCCCGTCGTCCGCCTGCTCTCCTCCCGTGACGTCCGGCACCTGACGGACCCCGACGGCACCCTCCTCGCCGAGGTCGGCATCGACACCGTGTGCGCCGAGCGCCTCGCGGGTCAGGGGACCGGCACCACCGCCACCTGGACCGAGATCGAGGTCGAGCTGGCCGACGACGGCGACCCGGCGATCCTGGACGCCGTCGACAAGCGCCTGCGCAAGGCCGGGGTACGCCCCTCGGAGTCCGCCTCGAAGCTCGCCAGGGCCCTCGCGGAGACCGCGCCCGTAGGCAGGAAGAAGACGGCGAAGCGGAAGAAGGACGAGCCGCGGACCGCGGGCGACCACGTCCTCGCCTACGTGCGCGAGCAGATCCGCACGGTCGTCGACCTCGACCCCGCCGTCCGCCGCGACCTGCACGACTCCGTGCACAAGATGCGCGTGGCGACCCGGCGGCTGCGCAGCGCCTTCAAGACGTACCGCACGATCCTCGACCGCGAGGTCACCGACCCGATCGGCGCCGAGCTCAAGTGGCTCGCCGGCGAACTGGGCGTCGACCGCGACCAGGAAGTCCTCGACAAGCGCCTGGGCGCCGGCACCGACGCGCTCCCGGGCACCCTGGTCCTCGGCCCGGTGCGCGGACGGCTGCAGATCTGGTCCGCCGCCCGCCGCACCGGAACGCGCCGCAGGATCGTCGACGTACTGGACGGCGAGCGGTATCTCACCCTCCTGGACACGTTGGACGCCCTCAGCGCCGACCCGCCCCTGCGTCCCGCCGCCTCCCGCGCACCGGGCAAAGCCCTGCCCCGCGCGGTGCTCAAGGACTACAAGAAGCTCGCGCGCCGCATGGACCACGCCCTGGAGCACCCGCCGGGCCCCGAGCGGGACACCGCGATGCACGAGGCCCGCAAGGCCGCCAAGCGCGCCCGGTACGCGGGCGACGCCGCCCGGCCCGCCCTCGGCAAGCCGGCCAAGCGCTTCGCCAAGCGGGTGAAGGCCGTGCAGTCCGTCCTGGGCGACCACCAGGACAGCGTGGTGGCCCGTGAGGCCCTGCGCACCCTCGCCGTCCAGGCCCACGCGGCCGGCGAGACCGCCTTCACCTGGGGGCTTCTGTACGGGCGCGAGGAGGCGAGTGCCGACGCACGGGAGCGCGAGCTGCCCGAGGTGTGGGCACGGGCCTCGGACCCCGCACTGCGGGCGGATCTGAAGCACTGAGCCGCGCGGTACGCTGGATGGTCACCCCAGCCGGCTCACGAAGGTTTGCGAGATGTCTGCCGCATCGGTCTTCCCACAGCTCGAAGCTCTGCTCCCGCATGTGCAGAAGCCCATCCAGTACGTCGGCGGTGAGCTGAACTCCACCGTCAAGGACTGGGACAGCTGCGACGTCCGCTGGACCCTGATGTACCCCGACGCTTACGAGGTCGGGCTGCCCAACCAGGGCGTCATGATCCTCTACGAGGTGCTGAACGAGCGCGAGGGCGTCCTCGCCGAGCGCACGTACAGCGTCTGGCCCGACCTCGAAGAACTGATGCGCGAGCACAACGTGCCCCAGTTCACCGTGGACAGCCACCGCCCCGTCGGCGCCTTCGACGTCTTCGGGCTGAGCTTCTCCACCGAGCTCGGCTACACCAACATGCTCACCGCCCTGGACCTGGCGGGCATCCCGCTGGAGGCCAAGGACCGCACGGTGGACCACCCGATCGTCCTCGCGGGCGGCCACGCCGCGTTCAACCCCGAGCCGATCGCGGAGTTCATCGACTGCGCGGTCATCGGCGACGGCGAGCAGGCCGTCCTGGAGATCACCGAGATCATCCGCGCCTGGAAGGCCGAGGGCCGCCCCGGCGGCCGCGACGAGGTGCTCTTCCGGCTCTCGAAGACCGGCGGCGTCTACGTCCCGCGCTTCTACGACGTCGAGTACCTCCCCGACGGCCGCATCGGCCGCGTCGTGCCCAACCGGTCCGGCGTGCCGTGGCGCGTCTCCAAGCACACCGTCATGGACCTCGACGAGTGGCCCTACCCCAAGCAGCCCCTGGTCCCGCTCGCGGAGACCGTGCACGAGCGGATGTCCGTGGAGATCTTCCGCGGCTGCACCCGCGGCTGCCGTTTCTGCCAGGCCGGCATGATCACGCGCCCCGTGCGGGAGCGAAGCATCACCGGCATCGGCGAGATGGTCGACAAGGGCCTCAAGGCGACCGGCTTCGAAGAGGTCGGCCTGCTCTCCCTCTCCTCCGCGGACCACAGCGAGATCGGCGACATCGCCAAGGGCCTGGCCGACCGCTACACCGACGACAAGGTGGGCCTCTCGCTGCCCTCCACCCGCGTCGACGCGTTCAATGTCGACCTGGCCAACGAGCTGACCCGCAACGGCCGTCGCTCCGGTCTCACCTTCGCCCCCGAGGGCGGCTCCGAGCGGATGCGCAAGGTCATCAACAAGATGGTCTCGGAGGAGGACCTGATCCGGACCGTCGCCACCGCGTACGGCAACGGCTGGCGTCAGGTGAAGCTGTACTTCATGTGCGGCCTGCCCACCGAGACCGACGAGGACGTCCTCCAGATCGGTGACATGGCGGTCAACGTCATCGCCAAGGGCCGCGAGGTCTCCGGCCAGAACGACATCCGCGCCACCGTCTCCATCGGCGGCTTCGTGCCCAAGCCGCACACCCCCTTCCAGTGGGCCCCGCAGCTTTCCGCCGAGGACACCGACGCCCGGCTGAAGAAGCTGCGGGACAAGATCCGCGGCGACAAGAAGTACGGCCGCTCCATCGGCTTCCGCTACCACGACGGCAAGCCCGGCATCGTCGAGGGCCTGCTCTCGCGCGGCGACCGGCGCGTGGGCTCCGTCATCCGCGCGGTCTACGAGTCCGGCGGCCGCTTCGACGGCTGGCGCGAGCACTTCAGCTACGACCTGTGGATGAACTGCGCGGAGAAGACGCTCCCCGGATTCGGGGTCGACGTCGACTGGTACACCACCCGCGAGCGCACCTACGAGGAGGTCCTGCCCTGGGACCACCTCGACTCCGGCCTGGACAAGGACTGGCTCTGGGAGGACTGGCAGGACGCGCTCGACGAGACCGAGGTCGAGGACTGCCGCTGGACCCCCTGCTTCGACTGCGGCGTCTGCCCGCAGTTCGACACATGGCCACAACTGAGTGAGAGCGGTAAGAAGATGCTCCCGCTGACAGTGAAAAAGTAGGCTTGACCAGCGGCGATGCCATCCGGAGGATGGCAGAGACGCTTGCCGGTCTGAGCGAGACGGGGCGTGCTGACATGCTTCGGACCATGGGAGTGAAGGGGCGCGAGGAGCCGTCGCGATCCGTGCGACGCACGCCGCTTCCCGCACCCCGGCAGGACGCGAGAATCGTCAGCGAGATCGAGTGGCAGTAGGGCTGAAGGGCGTTCGGGCTGGTCGTTGTCCGAGCGCCCTTCGCTCTGCCCGGTAAGTCTGACGCTGAGGGCTTTCCCGTTCTGGAAAGGTGGCTCTCTTGACCTTGCTCACGGTGGCTCGGGAGCATCGAGGGGAGCCATCGAGACGGAGGGGGAAGTCATGGGCGCACCGCTGCGCAAGCTGTCCGGGGACGCGGAGTGCAAGAACGGAACCTGCCCGACCCTGTGGGGAACGGAGGACGGCAAGGACTTCGTCGTTCAGGGGTACATCGAATCGGACCCCGAGCGCCTGGCGCAGCTCGACCTGCCTGAGGGGGAAAGCGCCGTGATCGTTCCGGCTGCCGTCCTTGAGGAGTTCTTCCGTGCTCAGCGGTGAGGAGTTCGGCCGTCTCTTCGAGACCTTCGAGGAGACCGCGTTCCGGCTGGAGACGCTCGACGTATACGACGTGGAGGAGGAGCGGGAGGAGATCGCTCAGTTCCTCTCGGGTGAGGACATGGGCCCGGAGTGGAGTGACAACCCATGGGTGCGCTCGATGACCGACAAAGGCAAGAGCGTCTCCCGCGTTCACGTTCTGCGCTCCCCGCTGACGGACTACCTGCGCTACGAACTGTCGGCCTACCCCGGCAACATCAAGGCCGGGGAGTCCATCGCGATCGTCGACCTTGCCGAGCAGCAGGTGACCGGTCTGCCCGATCACGACTTCTGGCTCTTCGACGACCGTGACGTCTACCGCATGCACTACACACCCGAGGGCAAGTTCGTCGGCGGTGAGCGCCTGCCCGCCGAGCGACTGAGGGAGTATCAGGGTTACCGCGACGTCGCCCTCACCCGCGCCGTGCCGTTCGCGGCCTACTGGGAGCGGCATCACTGACCACGGAGTCGATCGGGAGAGCCCTGCGGGCACTGCGCGAAACATCGGGACTGACCGGTGACGCGATAGCCCGTAGGGCTTCCATGTCCGCAGGGAAGCTCTCGAAGATCGAGAACGGCCGGGCAATGCCCACTGTCCAGGACGTCGACCTGATCCTGTCAGCCCTCGGTGTCTCGGACGCGGTGAAGGAACAGTTCCTGGCGACTGCCCGCGCCGAGGTCACTGAGGCCACAGCGTGGCGTCTGCTGCGCCGTATGGGTCCGTGGAAGCACCAGAACACCATCAAGGCCGTCGAGGCACACACGGCTGCTCTCCGGCTTTTTCAGGGGCAACTCATCCCCGGACTCCTCCAGACGCCGGAGTACGCCAGTGCGGTGTTCTCCCTTCCTCCGGCACTGGCTGACGAGACCAGAAGTCGGACGGTGGCAGCACGGATGGAGCGGCAGGCGACGCTGGACACCCAAGGATGGACCGCGGAGAGATCCATCAGGGAGGCGGCAAGCGTGAGTGATCCGAGGACGACGATGGACGGTCCGGTGAACTTGGCCGTGCCCCGCCCGCTTCCTGAACCCGCGAAGGGGTGCGGAGTCTGCGAGGCGCTGGCCGGTCAACGGAAGACGGCGCGGGACCGGGGGGACTTCTCGGCGGCGACGGATGCGGACGTGGAGATCAGGAACCACCCGCACCGGACACGGCGGCCACGGTGACGCGGGCCGTCCTGCGGTACGTGCTGCACCGCATCACGGAGCACCCGGATACAGACGTCACGTTCGAGGCGGAGTGCCGGCACTGCGGCTGGTCGTCGACGGCTTCGACGGACACGGAAGCGGTCGACGTCGAGTGCATGAGCCATACCGGCAGGAGCGGCCACAAGGGCTTCCGGCGCGTCCGTACGTCGTTCGCGACGGTGGTGCGCGCCGAGTAGGCACAGACCCCTGCCCTTCCCGTGATCGCGGCGGCGCGACGCGGTAGGGGCAGGCCAGTTGTCCCCCGATCGGACAAGCCACGGGTAGGCGGCAGGTCCCGCCTCCGCCTGAGCTGACGTGCTCAGAGAGACGGCGGCGAAGTCGCCTTCAAACTGCAACGGGGTGCGTCCCACGGTGACGGACCTTCCTTCCTGTGCGGCGCACACGGGTGTGCCAGTGACCCCCGCCGGACGGCGGGACATGTGCCTCCCTTCTGTCGGTGGGGGCGTATCGCAGATCAGGCTGGGGCGCCGGATGTGCCACAGGCGTGCTGATGGCCATCGACAAGGGGGGCTGCGCACGTCTCGCAGGTCCAGACGATTCCGCTCGTGATGTTCAAGGGTGGCGACATCCGGGCGGTGACCGAGGCAGCGCATAGCTGTGCCCCGGCGGGTGAGTGGAAGTCGCGCAGTACCGTCCTGCGCTTCGGGATGCCCTCAGCCTCCCTGCGAGCCCCTTGGGATCGCGGCCCCCGGTTCTGGTGGCCAGCTCGACCGTCGTCACGCGGCGGGAGCTACGGTGCCGCTCTATGCGAGAGCGGAGAGATCTTCCTACATGGCGAACTGCTCGGCCGTCAAACGGCTGGCTGCGCCCCCCGCCCATGGGGTCGTTCCTGTTGCAGACATGGGCGGGGCGATCAGCGTCAGAGTTTCGCTGCGAAGTCGTCCGCCTTGATGACGAGCCGCTCGCGTACATCACGCGGGATTTTCAAGCGCAGGTGCACGGCTGGAGCGCGCACCCCCTTGACCTTGGTACGTGTCACCTCGCACGTGATGCCGACGCGGCGCAGATCGACGGCCATGGCTTCCATGCCTCCGGCCTCCCAGGCTTGGCGGAACGTCTTCCCGTTATGGATGAGGGTCCATCTGTCCTGCGTCCTCTCAGGGTTGATCGCGCTCAGTTCGTCCATCAGCCTGTCGAGGGTCTTCTCCGCCTGCTCCTGGCTGAACCGCGTCTTCATGTAGCGGCCTCCGGGCTCAAGCCCCTTCATGTAGTAGGCGATGGATTCTTCGAGCCTCTTCACTTCGGCGCGAGCTTCGGCACCTTGGGCGTACTCGCGGACCTGTACAGGGAAGCGCCAAGGACTCGTAGTACATCGTTCACGAGCACGTCATACACGCGCTGAGGGTCCGGAGCGCCGAGTCCTCCGCTCTTGCACTTCTGGCATCGGAGGTATCTGTACTGGCCGAACTTGTTGGTCGTGACGTGCACGGTCATGTTCGACGCGCAGTCGACGCAGACCAGTACTCCCAGGAACTGTGTAGCGCCGTGGGTCTGGCGCGGAGGCTGCATCTTGCCGCGCCGGTCGATCGCCTCCTGGAGCTTGTCGTACTCGTCCTTGGTGAAAATGGGATCGGCCACCCGGATGGGCTGGCCGTCGTGGCCGAGGATCAACTTGGAGCGGCGCACACCTTTCTCCTTGTTCTCCTCTACGCGGTAGCCCATGAGCGCAGGGTTGCGGAGTCGACGGAGCAGAGTTGACGTAGTGAGCCCTGTCGACATGAGGCCGGAGCGCACGAGGCAGGTGGACATCCGTCGTGCGGACACTCCCCGCATAGCCATGCGGTACGCCCACCGCAGCGCCGTGTGAGCACCCGGCTCGATGGCGAGGGACGGCCTACCGTTCACCTTGGTGGTGACGTAGCCGTACGCAGGCTTCCCGACGAACCATGCATCCTGCGTCCGCGTGTAGTCCCAAAGTGATGCCACGCGGGTAGAGGTGTTGGCCGCTTCGATCTCCGCGATCCCACCGATGAGGGTGACCATCATCCGACCGACGGTCGACTCAAGGTCGATCTGATCGTTCTTCGAAGCAAGGTTCTTCCCGTACCGCTGGCACCACTCGATCATGGTCGAGAGATCTGACGTGCGGCGGATGAACCGGTCCAGCTTCCAGAAGAGAAGCGCATCGAACTCCGGTACCCGGTTGTTGAGCCACTCGCCCAACTCCTTCCGCTTCCACGGCGGCACCTTGGTGGCGGACACGTTCAAGTCGGAGGCAACGCCGACAACCCGGTACCCCTTGTCTCTGGCCAACAGCCGCAGGTCGAGTTCCTGACGCACCGGCGAGGTTGTGTCCTCCCTGAGGACGGAGAGCCGGACAGAGAGGAGTGCGCACGGGGCGTCCGCAGGAAGCAACGCCTCCGTCTTCTTGAGTTCCGCCAGGAGCGCGAGGTCCGAGGCGGTCCACTCGGTGTCGATGTCGTACTTCTTCAGGGGCGGAGGCCAGCCGTGGATTTAGGGGTGTGTCCATCTGCCCGCAGTTCGACCTGGGCATCCCGATCGGCCCGACCGGCAAGAAGCTGCTCCCGCTGAGCGTGGTGAACAAGTAGCGCGTCCCTCGGCGACAGCGCGGGTCGCCCTCCGGGCCACGCCCGGCGCGCCGCGGCCCAAGGCGGGGCGCGCCCCGCCCCGGAGCCCTCGCCCGCCGCCCGGGAAACCGGGCGGCGGGCCCGTCGGGACACCCGGCGCGCACCGGTCGGCGGCGCGGGCGGGGCACGGTTCCGGGAACCGTCGGGGGTGTCTGCGCGTACTCTGGGTAGTACAACGACTGTCCCCAGCGCGGCGCAGGCGTCCGAGACCTCCCTGCTGGGCGAGAAACTCGTCGAGCGGGGGTGAGCCGGAGCGGCACCCCGGGGACCACCCCGTACTTCGTGGGCGGCGCTCCACAGCGCCCGCCCCGCACCGAGGAGAAGAACCACTGGGCAAGCGACAGCCCGAAGGCCCGCCGCCCGCACCGGCAGTGCAGCGCATCCGTTTGCGCTACACCAAGCGCGGCCGCCTCCGGTTCACCAGTCACCGCGACTTCCAGCGGGCCTTCGAGCGGGCTCTGCGCCGCTCCGAGGTGCCGATGGCGTACTCGGCGGGTTTCACCCCGCACCCCAAGGTCTCCTATGCCAATGCCGCCCCCACCGGCACGGGCAGCGAGGCCGAGTTCCTGGAGATCGCCCTCACCGAGGCGCGCGACCCCGACCTCCTGCGCGAGCTGCTCGACAGCTCGCTGCCGGACGGCCTCGACATCATCGACGCGGTGGAGGCCCGCACCTCGGGCCTCGCCGACCGCTTGACCGCCTCCGTCTGGGAGATGCGCCTGGACGGCGTCGACCCCGACGAGGCCCGCAGAGCCGTCGAAGCGTTCAACGCCGCTGAGAGTGTCGAGGTCCAGCGCAAGGCGAAGAACGGCATCCGGACCTTCGACGCCCGCGCCGCCGTCGCCGACCTGCAGGCCCTTGATCCACCGGCTGATAGGCCGGGGGACAAGCCCTGTGCGATACTGCGGCTGGTGGTTCGGCACGTGACACCTGCCGTGCGACCCGACGACGTCCTGTCCGGTCTCCGCGCTGTGGCCGACCTGGCGGATGGGGTCTCCCCTGTTCGAGCGCAGCCGAGAGCTTGGGGATCCGTCCCCGCCGCGGTGACGAGGCTGGCGCAGGGGCTCTTCGACGAGGAGTCCGGCACGGTGACCGACCCGCTCGCGCCCGACCGCGAGGCCGCCCCGACCGCACATCCCGCGGTCGCAGCAGCCGTCGCGACGGCGCCGGAAGGTGCAGGTTCCGCGTAAGGCGGTCGTTGTAGCGCAGCCCTCCGACTCGGGAGCCACCTGGGTCGGGCCGCGCACTGACCCATAAGACTTTCGCCAGGCCGTCCGCGAGATCGCGGACGGAACCGGTGAGCCAGACATCAGCTCCCGTGCGGCGCCCGCGCCCCGGACGGCCCTCCGCACCACGCGGACCGTGCCGGACCGGAAACAGACGCGGCGCCCGGGAGCGCGACGGGAGAACCGCCCGCATGCCTCAGCCGAACGAACCCGCGACCAACGGGAACAACGAAGAGAACACCCCCGGGGACAAGCTGCCGCCGCGCCGCAGGCGCCGCGCCGCCTCCCGCCCGGCGGGCCCGCCCGGCGCCCCGGTGACACCGGCCGCCGAGGACACCGCACCGGCCGCCGAGGACACCGCACCGGCCGCCGAGGACACCGCACCGGCCGCCGAGGACACCGCACCGGCCGCGGAGACCGCCGCCGTACCGGCCCCGGAATCCGCGCCCGAGGAGACGGCCCCCGAGGCCGCCCCGCCCGCCCGTACGCGCCGCCGTGCCGTGCGCAAGGCGACCGCGCCCGCGGGCGCTCCCCAGACCGCCGAGGCGGCTGCCGAGGTCGTCGAGCCCGCCGCCCCGGTGGCCGCCGCCGAGATCCCGGCCGCCGAGCCTGTGGAGCCGGCCGAGGAGGCCCCGGCCCCCCGCACCCACCGCCGCGCGGTCCGCAAGGCCACCGCTCCGGCCGGTGCCCCACAGGCCGCCGAGGTCGTGAGGGCCGTGGAGGCCCCGGCCGAGCCGCTCGTGGAGGAGGACGAGGAGCCGGCGGCCGAAATCGCCGAGCCCGAAATCGCTGAGCCCGAGGTCGTCGAGCCCGAGGTCGTCGAGTCTCCCGCCCCGCGCCGCCGCCGGGCCTCCCGCAAGGCGACCGCGCCCGCCGGCGCCCCGCAGGCAGCCGAGGCCGCTGTGGTCGTCGAGCCGGTCGCGCCCGCCGAGCCCGTGGCCGAACCGGCCGTCGTGGCCGAGCCCGCCGAGCCCGCCGCCGAGGCCCCGCGCGGCCGTACCCGGCGCCGCGCCTCCGCCCCGGCCGGCACCCCGCAGGCCACCGCCCCGGAAGCCGTGAACGAGCCCGCGCCCGCCGCCGAGCCGGCCCCGGCCGCCGCCGAGGTCGTCGAGCCCGCCGAGGAGGCCCCGGCGCCGCGCAGCCGCCGCCGTGCCTCCCGTAAGGCCACCTCACCCGCCGGGGCCCCGCAGGCCGGCGAGGCGGCCGAGCCGGCCGCCGCTGCCCCCGCCCCCGTGGAGGAGCCCGTCGAGGCCGGCGAGAGCCTGCCCGCCGCCGTCGCCGAGGAGCTGGCCGCCGAGGTGGAGGGGGCCGAGGAGGCCGCCCCGCGCGGACGCCAGCGCCGCCGGGCCACCGCCGCCGCGGGCCGCCCCGAGTTCACCGCCAAGACCGAGGAGCCGAGCCGCAAGGGCCGCCGCGCCACGCGCCCGGCCGTCGCCGTGTTCCAGGCCCCGGTCTTCGCCGAGCCGATGTTCCAGACCCCCGAGACGGCGGCCGCCGCCGCTGCCGCGGCCGGCTCCTCCGCCCCGTACGACGAGGCCGACGAGGCCGACGAGGCCGAGGAGCAGCAGACCGCCGAGGTCCAGCAGGCCCCCGCGCCCGCCGAGGCCGCACCGCAGGGCGGCTCGCGTCGCCGTCGCCGCCGCCGTGGTGAGGCCGTCGAGGCCGAGCAGGCCGCGGCGCCCGCCGCTCCGGTGGAGGCACCCGCCGAGCAGCAGCCCGTCGAGGAGGCCTCCGAGGCCGAGGCGGACGAGCAGGAGGGCGAGGACACCGACGAGTACGGCGACCGCCCCTCGCGCCGCCGTCGTCGCGGTGGCCGCCGTCGCCGCCGTGGCGAGGCCAACGACCTGGACGAGGCCGAGCAGCACAGCGACGAGGCGCCTACGGCGTCCCGCGCGGAGGACACCCGCGCCGAGGACGAGCAGGCCCTGGGCCAGGCCGCCGACGACGAGGAGGAGGACGACGACAACGACTCCTCGGCCTCCGGGTCGAGCAGCAGCCGCCGTCGTCGTCGTCGCCGTCGCCGCGGCGGTGAGGGCGGCCCCGAGGCCGACAACGGCACGGACGATCCGGAGCGTACGGTCGTCAAGGTCCGTGAGCCGCGCAAGAAGGAAGCGGAGCGCGAGCCGGGCACCGGCTTCGACGAGGTCCAGTCCATCAAGGGCTCGACCCGTATGGAGGCGAAGAAGCAGCGCCGCCGCGAGGGCCGCGAGCAGGGCCGCCGCCGCGTCCCGATCATCACCGAGGCGGAGTTCCTGGCGCGCCGCGAGGCCGTCGAGCGGGTGATGGTCGTCCGCCAGAGCGGCGAGCGCACCCAGATCGGCGTCCTCGAGGACAACGTGCTCGTCGAGCACTACGTCAACAAGGAGCAGGCCACCAGCTACGTCGGCAACGTCTACCTGGGCAAGGTGCAGAACGTCCTGCCCTCCATGGAGGCCGCGTTCGTCGACATCGGCAAGGGCCGCAACGCCGTCCTGTACGCCGGTGAGGTCAACTTCGAGGCGCTCGGCATGGCCCACGGGCCGCGCCGCATCGAGACCGCGCTCAAGTCCGGCCAGTCGGTCCTGGTCCAGGTGACCAAGGACCCGATCGGCCACAAGGGCGCCCGCCTGACCAGCCAGGTCTCGCTGCCCGGCCGCTACCTGGTGTACGTGCCCGAGGGCTCGATGACCGGGATCAGCCGCAAGCTGCCCGACACCGAGCGCTCCCGCCTCAAGACGATCCTCAAGAAGATCGTCCCCGAGGACGCGGGCGTCATCGTGCGCACCGCCGCCGAGGGCGCCAGCGAGGACGAGCTGCGCCGTGACGTCGAGCGGCTCCAGGGGCAGTGGGAGGAGATCCAGCAGAAGGCGAAGGGCACCAGCGGCTCCAACGCGCCGACGCTGCTCTACGGCGAGCCGGACATGACCGTCCGGGTCGTCCGCGACATCTTCAACGAGGACTTCTCCAAGGTCATCGTCAGCGGTGACGAGGCGTGGGAGACCATCCACGGTTACGTCTCGCACGTGGCGCCGGACCTGACCGAGCGGCTCTCCCGCTGGACCTCCGAGGTCGACGTCTTCGCCACGTACCGCATCGACGAGCAGCTGATGAAGGCGCTGGACCGCAAGGTCTACCTGCCCAGCGGCGGTTCGCTGGTGATCGACAAGACCGAGGCGATGGTGGTCGTCGACGTCAACACCGGCAAGTTCACCGGCCAGGGCGGCAACCTGGAGGAGACCGTCACCAGGAACAACCTGGAGGCGGCCGAGGAGATCGTGCGCCAGCTGCGGCTGCGTGACCTCGGCGGAATCGTCGTCGTCGACTTCATCGACATGGTGCTGGAGTCCAACCGGGACCTGGTGCTGCGGCGCCTGCTGGAGTGCCTGGGCCGCGACCGCACCAAGCACCAGGTCGCCGAGGTCACCTCGCTCGGCCTGGTCCAGATGACCCGCAAGCGGGTGGGCCAGGGTCTGCTGGAGTCCTTCTCCGAGACCTGCGTCCACTGCAACGGGCGCGGTGTGATCGTCCACATGGAGCAGCCGACGTCCGTCGGTGGCGGCGGCGGTGGCAAGAAGGCCAAGAAGCGTGGCCGCGGCGGCGCCGGCCAGGACCACGAGCAGGACCACGAGCACGGCCACGGCCACGAGGACCACGTGACCTCCGAGCCGGCCGAGACGGAGGCCGAGCTGGCCGCCGAGGTCGCCGCCCCGGTGGCGGTGGAGCCCGAGGTCACCGCCGACGAGGAGTTCTACAGCAGCCCGGCCGAGGCCGAGGCGGCCGCATCGCGCGGCCGTGGCCGCCGCCGGGCGACCCGCAAGGTGTCGGCCCCGGCCGGCGCCCCGAAGGCCGCGGCTGCCACTCCGGTGGCCGAGGCGCCCGCTCCCGTCACCGAGGCGGAGCCGGTCGCCGTCGCGCCCGCGCCCGAGGCCCCGGTCGCTCCGGAAGCCCCTGCCCCGGTCGCGCGGGAGGCAGCCGAGGTGGCGGAGGCCGCGCCCCAGGGCCGTACGCGCCGGCGTGCCACCCGCAAGGCGTCCGCTCCGGCGGGTTCGCCGAAGCAGGCCGAAGCGGCGGAGCCGGTGCAGCCGGCCGAGCCCAGCACGGACCCGGTCGCCGTGGAGGACCCGGTCGTCGAGGCGCCCGCCGAGCCCGCTCCCGTGGCGGAGACCCCCGTGGCGGAGACCCCCGCGGCGGAGGCTCCCGTACAGGAGGCCGCTCCGCCGCGTGCCCGGCGCCGGGTGACCCGTAAGGTGACCGCTCCGGCGGGTTCACCCACGGGAGCGGAGGAGGCGGCGGTCGTCGTCGTCGATTCGGCGCCCGAGGCGAAGGCCCCGGAAGCCGAGGCCGACGCGTCCGACGCGGCGGCACCGGCGAAGAAGACGGCCCGCAAGGCCGCCGCCAAGAAGGCTCCGGCGAAGAAGGCGGTGGCCAAGAAGACGGCCGCCAAGAAGACCGCCGCGAAGAAGACCACGGCGAAGACGACCGCGAAGAAGACGACGAAGAAGACCGTCGCCGCCGAGCAGTCGTCGCCTTCCGTGACCGCCTCGGCATCGTCCACCGACGGCGAAGTGTCGGCCGGATGACGATTCCGTAATCGGATGTTCATTGTCCGTGGCCCGTTCCGATACCTTTCGGGGCGGGCCGCGGGCTTTGTTTCAGAACTGATGCAAGCGGCGGTTAACGGGCCCGAAATGGGCCGAGAAATCCCTGATAATGTGACGGCGGTCGCTGGACTGTCAGGATTCTTCGCAGAAACTACAACCGGTGACCGGCCCGGTGACAGACAGACCGGACCAGAATCCTCGGCAGGGCGTCGGCATCGCGCCGGTGGGGTTACGCGCGGCCTCGTAAGACGTCCCGCGCCCAGAGCTCTGCCCTGTAACGAGCTCTTGCGGTGTTCAAGGAGGACGTCCATGACGAGCATCAACGAGCAGCCGATCCCTGCTGCCCGTCCGGTCATCGGGGAAGACGAGATCGAGGCCGCCGTACGCGTACTGCGCAGCGGCCGGGTCGTGCAAGGGCCCGAGGTCGCGGCCTTCGAGGAGGGCTTCTCCCGCCTGGTCGACGGGCGGCACTGCGTCGCCGTCAACTCGGGCACATCGGCCCTCCAGCTGCTGCTCCTCGCGCTGGGGATCGGCCCCGGCGACGAGGTGATCGTCCCCTCGTTCTCCTTCGCGGCCTCCGCCAACGCGGTCCGCCTGGTCGGCGCCGACGCGGTCTTCGCCGACATCGAGCCGGGCAGCTTCGGCCTCGACCCGGCGGCCGTCGAAGCCGCGATCACCCCGCGCACCGCCGCGATCATGCCGGTCCACCTCTACGGTCACCCGGCGGCCATGGACAAGATCATGCCGATCGCCGAGAAGCACAAGCTGGCCGTGGTCGAGGACGCCTGCCAGGCCCACGCGGCGGCGCTGAACGGCACCCCGGTCGGCGCGTTCGGCGCGGGCGGCACCTTCAGCTTCTACCCGACCAAGAACATGCACTCCCTCGAGGGCGGCATGGTCTCCACGGGCGACGCCGAACTGGCCCGTACGCTGCGCCTCCTGCGCAACCAGGGCATGGAGCAGCGGTACGCCAACGAGATCGTCGGCGCCAACATGCGGATGACCGACGTGAACGCGGCCGTCGGCCGCGTCCAGCTCGCCAAGGTCGAGGGCTGGACCGAGCAGCGCCGCGCCAACGCCGCCTACCTCGACGCCAACATCACCGCCCCGAGCGTCACCCTGCCGCCGGTCGCCGAGGGCGCCCGGCACATCTACCACCAGTACACCGTCCGGATCCGGGGCGACCGGGACGCCGCGATGGCCAAGCTCACCGAGGCGGGCGTCGGCAACGCGGTCTACTACCCGACGCCGATCCACCGGCTGAAGCCGTACTGGGAGCCGGACCAGAAGGCGGGCCGCAGCTGGGAGCTGCCGGAGACCGAGAAGGCGGCCGCCGAGGTCGTCTCGCTGCCGGTGCACCCCTCGCTCACCCGACACGACCTGGAGCGCATCGTGACCGCCGTGAACTCCCTGGGGGAGAACCTGTGAGCGCCGTGCTGAAGGCCGGGCTCATCGGCCTGGGCTCCATGGGCCGCAACCACGCCCGGGTCCTCGCCGGCCTGGAGGGCGTCGAGCTGGTCGCCGTCGTCGACCCGATGGGCGACAAGAACGGCTGGGCACAGGGCGCCCCCGTCCTGTCCACCGTCGAGGAGCTCATCGCGCTGGGCATCGACTACGCCGTCGTCGCCTGCCCCACCGGCCTGCACGAGGAGGTCGGCCTCCAGCTCGCCGACGCCGGCGTCTGCGCCCTGATCGAGAAGCCGCTCGCGGACACCGTCGAGGGCGCCCGCCGCCTCGTCGAGGCCTTCGAGTCCCGCGACCTGGTCGCCGGCGTCGGCCACATCGAGCGCTGCAACCCGGCCCTGCTCTCGCTGCGCAGCCGCCTGGAGGCCGGCGAGCTGGGCGACGTCTACCAGGTCGTCACCCGCCGCCAGGGCCCCTTCCCGCACCGGATCGCCGACGTCGGCGTGGTCAAGGACCTCGCCACGCACGACATCGACCTGACGGGCTGGGTCACCGGCCAGACGTACACCTCGATCGCCGCGCACACCGTCTCCAAGTCGGGCCGCCCGCACGAGGACATGGTCTCCGCGGTCGGCCAGCTGTCCGACGGCACGATGGTCAACCACCTGGTCAACTGGCTGAGCCCGCTCAAGGAGCGGTTCACCTCGGTCACCGGAGAGCGCGGCTGCTTCATCGCCGACACCCTCACCGCCGACCTCACGTTCCACTCCAACGCCGCGGTCACCACCGAATGGGAGGCGTTGCGCGCCTTCCGCGGTGTCTCCGAGGGCGACATGATCCGCTACGCGATCCCCAAGCGTGAGCCGCTGCTTGTCGAGCACGAGCTCTTCCGCGACGCTGTACAGGGCAAGCCCGCCGACATCTGCACCTTGCGCCAGGGGCTTCGTACCGTCGAGGTGGCGACTTCGCTGCTCGACTCGGCCAACAGTGGCCGGACCGTTGTATTCGAGACAGGAGAGCACGCTCGTCATGGCGATTGAGAGCTCGGCCGCAGGGCCGGAGCGCAGTTCCCGGGGAAAGATCGTCATGCTCGTCGACAACGGCGTCAACGGCGATTCCCGGGTACAGAAGGAAGCTCGCTCAGCCGCGGAAGCCGGCTGGGACGTGGTGCTTCTGGGCAAGTCGCCCACCAAGAAGAACCAGCGGTGGCAGCTGGGCGAGGCGCAGGTCCGCCTGCTGCACGTGCCGACTCCCATGCACCGTCGTCGCCACGAGTACCGTCGGCCCGGGCTGCGCTCGCCGCTCGCCTATCCGCCCGGCCCGCTCGCCGAGTACCGCAAGCAGCGGGTGAAGGCGTGGCGCGCCGAGCTGAACGTCCGGGGTGTCGAAGCCAGGCGCGACAAGTCGGCGCTGGGCGCCGCGCGTCTGCTGCCTCCGCGTCTGCTGGCGAAGGCGCTGAGCAAGTGGGTGCACCTGCGGGCCGGCCGCACGGAAGCCCTCGCGCAGCGGCGCAAGAACATGGACTCCCCGCTTGATCGTTTCACCACGGCCTTCTGGCTCCGCACCATGGGCGACCGTGCGTGGCGCCGGCTCGACCCGGCCCTGTGGGACTTCGAGCTTGCGTACGGGAAGGTCATCGACCGGCTCGAACCCGACCTGATCCACGCGAACGACTTCCGCATGCTCGGCGTGGCCGCGCGGGCGAAGCTGCGGGCCGAGGCCAAGGGCCGGTCCGTCAAGCTCCTGTGGGACGTGCACGAGTTCCTGCCCGGCATCAAGCCGTGGAGCCCGCACCCGCGCTGGCACATCGCGCAGTGCGGACACGAGCGCGAGTACGCGAAGTACGCCGATGCCGTCACCACGGTCTCGTCCACGCTGGCGGAGATGCTGGTCGAGCGGCACGGCCTGAAGGCTCTGCCGAAGGTGGTGCTCAACGCCCCGGACGCCGAGATCTCCCCGGAGCAGGCCGCGGAGCCGGTGCCGGACCTGCGTGAACTGTGCGGGATCGGCCCCGACGTTCCGCTGGCGGTCTACAGCGGCGCGGCGGCACCGCAGCGGGGCCTGGACATCATGGTCGAGGCACTGCCCCAGCTCCCGGGCACGCATGTGGCGTTCGTCGTCCTGCGGACCAACTCGGCGTACATGCAGGAGCTCAGGGAGCGCGCCGCCGAGCTGGGTGTCTCCGAGCGGCTGCACATCCTGCCCTACGTGCCGCACTACCAGGTCGTCCCGTTCCTGTCCGCGGCGAACGTGGGTGTCATCCCGATCCACCACTGGCCCAACCACGAGATCGCCCTGATCACCAAGTTCTTCGAGTACTCGCACGCCCGCCTGCCGTTCGTGGTGAGTGACGTGCGGACGATGGGCGAGATGGTGGCCCGGACCGGCCAGGGTGAGGTGTTCACCGCCGAGGACGTGTCCGACTACGTCAGGGCGGTCAAGTCGGTGCTCGCCGATGCCGCGAAGTACCGCGCGGTCTACGAAAACCAGGGGCTGCTGGAGAACTGGACCTGGGAGGCGCAGGCCGAGGTCCTGGACGGCGTGTACTCCGCGCTCGTCGAGGGGTCCCGTACCAGGATGGGGCGGTCGGACACCCAGGTGATGGCATGACACGAAGCCCCGACGTCAGCGTCGTCGTCGCGGTCTACAACACGATGCCCTACCTGACGGAGTGCCTGAACTCCCTGGTCCGGCAGAGCATCGGGCTGGACCGGCTGGAGATCGTGGCCGTCGACGACGGTTCGACGGACGACAGCGGCGCCGAACTCGACCGGTTCGCCGAGCGCTACCCCGGCGTCGTCAGGGTCCTCCACCAGGAGAACTCCGGCGGCCCGGCGGCGCCGAGCAACCGGGCGCTGGAGGTCGCGACCGGCCGGTTCGTGTACTTCATCGGCTCCGACGACTACCTGGGCGACGAGGCCTTGGAGCGGATGGTCGCCTGCGCCGACGAGCACGGTTCGGACATCGTGGTCGGCAAGATGGTGGGCACCAACGGCCGTTACGTCCACCAGAAGCTCTACGCGAAGTCCGACCCGGACATCAGCCTGTACGCGTCGAGCCTGCCGTTCACGCTGGCGAACACCAAGCTCTTCCGGCGCGAGCTGGTGGACAAGCACCGGCTGCGGTTCCCGGAGGACATGCCGGTCGGCAGCGACCAGCCGTTCACCATCGAGGCGTGCGTCCGGGCCCGCAAGATCTCGGTGCTCGGCGACTACACGTACTACTACGCGGTCAAGCGCGGTGACGCGAGCAACATCACCTACCGGGCCGACCATCTGGCCCGGCTCCGGTGCGCCGCCAGGATCATGGATCACACGGCCGGCCTCATCGAGGCCGGGCCGCAGCGCGACGCCGTCTTCAAGCGGCACTTCGAGTGGGAGCTGTCCAAGCTGCTGCTCGACGACTTCCCCGCTCTGCCCCTGGAGACCCGGCGGCGGGTCTGCGAGGGTCTCGCCGCCCTGCTGGAGGCCTACTTCACCGACGGGCTGCGCGACGCGACCGGAGTGAAGAGGCGGGTCCGGTTCGGCCTGGCGCAGCGGGGTGCCGTGGCGGAGCTCACCCGCGCCATCGCGGACGAGACCGACCACGGGGCGCCGCCCTTCCTGCTGGAGGGGGGCCGGGCCTTCGCGCCCTACCCGGGCTTCCGGGACGCCGGGGTCGGCCTCGACGACCGCTGGTACGAGGCGCGTGAGGGGGTCGCGGGCAGGCTCGCGGCCGGTACGAAGCTGGTGTCGGCGGACTGGGAGCAGGACGGGCAACAGCTCACCCTCGCCCTGAAGCTGCGCCTCGGCGTCACCGGCGACACGTCGTCGGCCATCGTCGCTCTCGCCCAGGGCGCGATGCCGCAGAGCGCCGACAACCCCGGCGCACGTAAGCTGCCCAAGGACGCCCTGCGCCCGAAGGCGGTGGGGGAGTTCACCAGGGAACCCGCCGAGGGAGGTGCCGGCATCCTGCTGGGCGCCCGTATCCCGGTCCAGCCAGTCCGGGCCAAGCGCGGCGTCCGCGTCTACGTCGACGTCGCGGGCTCCACGTACGAGATCCCGGTCCGCACCGAGGGCCTGCCGATGCCGCTGGCCCGGCGGTGGGGGGCGACCACCCCTCACCGGGTCGCGGCAAGCCCGAACCCGAAGGGGCGGCTCGTGATCACGACGGCCCCGCTGTGGGAACCGAAGCTTGGCATGGGCGCACTCTTGCGCCGAACGCTGTCCAGGTCGAAGAGGAAGTAACCCCGATGAACATCTGTGTAGTCGCGCTCGGCAAGATCGGGCTTCCGCTCGCCGTGCAGTTCGCCGCCAAGGGCCACAAGGTCATCGGCGCGGACGTCAACGAGAAGGTCGTCGAGCTGGTCAACGCGGCCACCGAACCGTTCCCCGGCGAGTACGACCTCGACGTCAAGCTCAAGGAGACGGTGGGCGCCGGCCTGTTCTCCGCGACGACGGACACCACGGCCGCGGTCGCCGCGTCCGACGCCGTCGTGGTCGTCGTCCCGCTGTTCGTGGACGCCGAGGGCACCCCGGACTTCGGCTGGATGGACAACGCCACCAGGGCCATCGCGGCGGGCCTGAAGCCCGGCACCCTGGTCAGTTACGAGACCACGCTGCCGGTCGGCACGACCCGTACCCGCTGGGCTCCGATGCTGGCCGAGGGCTCCGGCCTCACCCCGGGCGAGGACTTCCACCTGGTCTTCTCCCCGGAGCGCGTGCTCACCGGCCGGGTCTTCGCCGACCTGCGCCGCTACCCCAAGCTCGTCGGCGGCATCGACGAGGCGTCCGCCGCGGCGGGCGTCGCCTTCTACGAGGCCGTCCTCGACTTCGACGAGCGCGAGGACCTGCCCCGCCCCAACGGCGTCTGGGACCTCGGCACGGCGGAGGCCTCCGAGCTGGCGAAGCTCGCCGAGACCACCTACCGCGACGTCAACATCGGTTTGGCCAACCAGTTCGCCCGGTTCGCCGACAAGAACGACATCGACGTCAAGAAGGTCATCGAGGCCTGCAACAGCCAGCCCTACAGCCACATCCACCAGCCCGGCATCGCCGTCGGCGGCCACTGCATCCCGATCTACCCGCGGATGTACCTGTGGAACGACCCCGAGGCGACCGTCGTCCGCTCGGCCCGCGAGGCGAACGCCGCGATGCCCGAGTACGCCGTCGACCTGCTGGCCGCCGCCTACGGCGACCTGGACGGCGTCGGGGTCCTGGTGCTGGGCGCCGCCTACCGCGGTGGCGTCAAGGAGACCGCGTTCTCCGGCGTCTTCGGCGTCGTCGAGGCCCTGAAGGCGCGCGGCGCGGTGCCGTTCGTCTCGGACCCGATGTACACCGCCGATGAGCTGACCGCCCACGGCCTCGTCCCGCACGAGAGCCAGGCCGTCACCGCCGCGATCCTCCAGGCCGACCACGCCGAGTACCGCGAGCTGGCCGCCGAGGACCTGCCGGACGTCCGCGTCCTGGTCGACGGCCGCCGCACGACGGACCCGGCGAAGTGGGCCGGTGTGCGTCGCGTCGTCATCGGCGGCTGACACCGCCGGACAGCACCGAGGAGCCCCCCGCCGTCGCCGGTCGGGGGGCTCCTCGCGGTGCGGACCCGGTACGCCTCCGGCCCCCAGGCCCGCGCGGCGCGCTCCCGCCCGGAGGGTTACTGCGGCGCGCTCCGGCCCGGAGGGTTACGCGGCGCGCTCCCCGAGCACCCCGTCCTTCTCCTCGTACACCGTCCCGCTCTGCGGGCACTCCCACACGCCCGGCTCGCCCTCGCGCGCCACCAGGCGCACGCCGCTGCGGCCCACCCAGCCGATCCGCCGGGCCGGTACGCCGACGACCAGGGCGAAGTCCGGGACGTCCTTGGTCACCACGGCACCGGCCGCGACCATGGCCCACCGGCCGATCCGCACCGGGGCGACACAGACCGAGCGCGCACCGAGCGAGGCGCCCTCGGCGACCTTCACGCCCACGGCCTCCCAGTCGCCGCCGCGCTTCTGCTTGCCGTCGGGGTCCACCGAGCGTGGGTTGTGGTCGTTGGTGAGGACCACCGCCGGTCCCACGAAGACGCCGTCGCCGAGCTCGGCGGGCTCGTAGACGAGGGCGTAGTTCTGCAGCTTGACGTTGTCGCCGATGCGGACGCCGGTACCGACGTACGCGCCGCGGCCGACCACGCAGCCCGCACCGAGCTTCGCGCCCTCACGGATCTGCGCCAGCTCCCAGACGCTGGAGCCGGCCCCGATCTCGGCGGTCTCGTCGACCTGGGCGGTGGGCTGGACCCTGTAGTTCACTGCTGCGCCTTCCGGGAGGTGTCTGCTTGTCCGGCGAGCATACGGTCTTCCCGCCCGCACCCCGGTTTGACCCCCCACCCCCCCGCCCCGTAACCTTGACCCTCGGTGTGTTTCCGTACGCACCTGCCCCTGAGCACATCCCTCCCGGTAACGGTCGGTGTTCGCGCCGTCCGCCAGGAGAGGCCGCTCATCCTTCCGGATCGCCCCGGGCCCCGGCCCGTGCGAGCGGCTGGCATCAGGGGATCCGTTCCGAGCGAGAGAGAGATCCGCGTGTACGCCATCGTGCGCAGCGGTGGTCGCCAGCACAAGGTAGCTGTCGGCGACATCGTTGAGGTTGACAAGATTTCCACTGCCAAGGTTGGCGACACGGTCGAGCTCTCGACCCTGCTCGTTGTCGACGGTGACGCGGTCACCAGCGACCCGTGGGTGCTGGACGGCATCAAGGTCACGGCCGAGATCGTGGACCACCACAAGGGCGCGAAGATCGACATCCTTCGCTACAAGAACAAGACCGGCTACCGCCGTCGCCAGGGTCACCGCCAGCAGTACACGGCGATCAAGGTCACCGGTATCCCCACGGCTGCGAAGTAAGGGACTGAGAACACATGGCACACAAGAAGGGCGCATCGTCCACTCGGAACGGGCGCGATTCCAATGCTCAGCGGCTCGGCGTGAAGCGCTTCGGCGGTCAGGCCGTCAACGCCGGTGAGATCCTGGTCCGCCAGCGTGGCACCCACTTCCACCCGGGCACGGGCGTCGGCCGTGGCGGCGACGACACGCTGTTCGCGCTGACCGCCGGTGCGGTGGAGTTCGGTACGCACCGTGGCCGCAAGGTCGTGAACATCGTTCCGCTCGCCGTCTGATCTCCCGACGCGCGCAGAACGACACACAGCACCTTTCCGAGGGCGGATCTCAGCTTTCCCGGTAACCGGGGAAGCGGGTCCGCCCTCGGCGTGTTACGACAGAGACAATTCCGTATTTACCGCAGTACCTGGAGGCACCAACCATGACCACCTTCGTGGACCGCGTCGAGCTGCATGCCGCCGCGGGTAACGGAGGCCACGGCTGCGCCTCCGTACACCGTGAGAAGTTCAAGCCGCTGGGCGGCCCCGACGGGGGCAACGGCGGACGGGGCGGCGATGTGATCCTCGTCGTCGAGCAGTCCGTGACCACGCTGCTGGACTACCACCACAGCCCTCACCGCAAGGCCACCAACGGCCAGCCCGGCGCCGGCGACAACCGTTCCGGCAAGGACGGCCAGGACCTCGTCCTGCCCGTGCCCGACGGCACCGTGGTCCTCGACAAGCAGGGGAACGTGCTCGCCGACCTCGTCGGCCAGGGCACCACCTTCGTGGCCGGTCAGGGCGGCCGCGGCGGCCTCGGCAACGCGGCGCTGGCCTCCGCCCGCCGCAAGGCCCCCGGTTTCGCGCTGCTCGGCGAGCCCGGTGAGGACCGGGACATCGTCCTGGAGCTCAAGACCGTCGCCGACGTGGCCCTCGTGGGCTACCCGAGCGCGGGCAAGTCCTCGCTGATCTCGGTGCTCTCCGCGGCCAAGCCGAAGATCGCGGACTACCCGTTCACCACGCTCGTCCCGAACCTCGGCGTCGTCACCGCCGGCTCGACTGTCTACACCATCGCCGACGTCCCGGGCCTCATCCCCGGCGCCAGCCAGGGCAAGGGTTTGGGCCTGGAGTTCCTGCGCCACGTCGAGCGCTGCTCGGTGCTCGTGCACGTCCTGGACACCGCCACCCTGGAGTCCGACCGTGACCCCGTCTCCGACCTCGACATGATCGAGGAGGAGCTGCGGCTGTACGGCGGCCTGGACGACCGGCCCCGCATCGTCGCCCTGAACAAGATCGACATCCCGGACGGCCAGGACCTCGCCGACATGATCCGCCCCGACCTGGAGGCCCGCGGCTACCGCGTCTTCGAGGTCTCCGCGATCGCGCACAAGGGCCTCAACGAGCTCAGTTACGCGCTCGGCGGGATCATCGCCGAGGCGCGTGCGGCCAAGCCGAAGGAGGAGGCGACCCGCATCGTCATCCGTCCCAAGGCCGTCGACGACGCGGGCTTCACCGTCACCCTGGACGACGAGGGTATCTACCGGGTGCGCGGCGAGAAGCCCGAACGCTGGGTGCGCCAGACCGACTTCAACAACGACGAGGCCGTCGGCTACCTCGCGGACCGGCTCAACCGCCTCGGCGTCGAGGACGCCCTGATGAAGGCGGGCGCCCGGGCCGGCGACGGCGTGGCCATCGGGCCCGAGGAGAACGCGGTCGTCTTCGACTGGGAGCCGACCGTGACGGCCGGCGCCGAGATGCTGGGCCGCCGCGGCGAGGACCACCGGCTGGAGGAGCCGCGCCCCGCGGCGCAGCGCCGCCGGGACCGCGACGCCGAGCGCGACGACGCACAGAAGGAGTACGACGAGTTCGACCCCTTCTAAGGAACACTCGCGCGCTCGCTCCCTTCTAAGTCGCAACTCGCGCACTCGCCCCCTTCCAGGGAGCATTCGCCCCCTTACCAGGAGCAGCGGGAAGCAGGACCGGACGGCTCGGCTCCAGAGGGAGCCGAGCCGTCCGGTAGCCTCGGGCCCGGATAGCGGGTGGCCCCGGCCGTTTCGGCGGCACACCGGGTGCCCGGGCCACGGATGTGCCGATTACGCAACACCTCTGTGGATTCGATCACTCCGCGTACCGGGCCCGCACCATCCAACCTCCCTGGCCAGAGGGTGAACTGCGGGTTTCCGCGGGACGAGGGGCGGACGACGTCCACCTTGCGAGACGGTCACGGAGAGTGCGACCATCACACTGTTCCCCCGTCATAGCAAGGTAGGTCGTCTGTGTCTGTGCCGAACGAAGCCAAGCCCCGGACCACAGCGGTCGTTCTCGCCGGTGGTACCGGACAGCGCGTGGGGCTGTCGATCCCCAAGCAGCTGTTGAAGATCGCCGGCAAGGCAGTCATCGAGCACACGCTGACCATCTTCGAGAACGCCGAGGACATCGACGACGTCATCGTGCTGATGGCGCCCGGTTTCGTGCCGGACATCGAGAAGATCGTCGCCAAGGCCCAACTGACCAAGGTCACCCGCGTCATCGAGGGCGGCTCCACTCGCAACGAGACAACCGAGCGTGCCATCGCGGCCCTCGGTGAGGGCCTGGCCGAGGGTGAGGACCGCAACGTCCTCTTCCACGACGCGGTACGCCCCCTGCTGTCACAGCGTGTGATCAAGGACTGTGTCGACGCCCTCGACCGCTACCAGGCCGTCGACGTCGCCATCCCCTCCGCGGACACGATCATCGTGACCCGCACCCACGGCGAGGACGGGGAGTTCATCACCGAGGTCCCCGACCGCTCCCGGCTCCGCCGCGGCCAGACCCCGCAGGCGTTCAAGCTCTCCACCATCCGCAAGGCCTACCGGATCGCGGCGGGCGACCCCAACTTCCAGGCGACCGACGACTGTTCGGTGGTCCTCAAGTACCTCCCCGACGTGCCGATCTACGTGGTCGCGGGCGACGAGTACAACATGAAGGTCACCCAGCCGGTCGACGTCTTCATCACCGACAAGCTCTTCCAGCTCGCCTCCACCGCCGCCCCGCGCCAGGCCGACGAGGCCGCCTACCGCGAGCTCCTCTCCGGCAAGACCCTTGTCGTCTTCGGCGGTTCGTACGGGATCGGCGCCGACATCGCCACGCTGGCCGAGAGCTACGGCTCCAGCGTCTACGCCCTCGGCCGTTCCACCACCGGTACGCACGTGGAGAACCCGGTCCACATCGACGAGGCGCTCTCCAAGGCGTACGCGGAGACCGGGCGCATCGACTACGTCATCAACACCGCGGGCGTCCTGCGCATCGGCAAGCTGGCCGAGACGGACAACACGACGATCCAGGAAGCGCTCAACGTCAACTACCTGGCCCCCGTCCAGATCGCGCGCGCCTCCTACAAGTACCTCGCCGAGACCCAGGGCCAGTTGCTGCTCTACACCTCCAGCAGCTACACCCGGGGCCGTGCCGAGTACAGCCTCTACTCCTCCACCAAGGCCGCGATGGTCAACCTGACCCAGGCGCTCGCCGACGAGTGGGCGGGGGAGGGGATCAGGGTCAACTGCGTCAACCCGGAGCGGACCGCGACGCCGATGCGCACCAAGGCGTTCGGCCAGGAGCCGGAGGGCTCGCTGCTCTCCTCGGAGGCCGTGGCGCGCACCTCGCTGGACGTGCTGCTCTCCGCGCTGACCGGTCACGTCATCGACGTACGGCAGCAGGACCCGACGGCCGGAGCCTCCGCGTCCTCCGGGTTCGAGCAGGCGCTGGCCTCGGTGCTGGACCGTCAAGAAGATGTGTAATAATTCTTGACAATTGTGCTTTTACGGGCCTCTGTTATCGCTTAGCGCGATCGCAGAGGCCCGAATGCGTGAAGCCGCAGCTTCACATTTACCTCAATACGTGAATCAAACCGGCACCCCCCTGGAGCAGGTTCTTCGTGATTTCGACAGCCATTCGCCTGGCCCGCGTGGGTAGCAGGTCAGAACTGGCGGCAGCGTTGTTGATGGGGCTGGGATATCCCTGCGTCATGCTTGCCGCGCTCATTCCGAACATCTGGTTCTTCGCGGCGGCCGCGGCGCTCACGTACGCGGCGGACTGGTATCTGCACCAGCGGGGGAGCTATCTGGTCAACCGGCTCAGCAAGGTGCGGGCCGGACTGCCCATCCGCTTCCTGCTGCGTCAGCTGATGCTCATCCTGCTGCTGGCCAGGCTGGACCTCGCCGAGGAGCCGCTGTTCTACACGGCGGTCGCCTGCTTCCTGCTCTTCTACGGCCTGCAGGCCCCGCACGGCGCCCTGACGACCCTGATCCGGCTCCGCCGCACCATGCCGGTCGTCACCCGCAACGTGGACCTGCACGCCGTACGCATCCCCGACGCTCCGCCGGGTGCGCTGCTGCGCCGCTGCGCGGAGAAGATGCTGCACCTCGACATCCCGGCGATGGCCGCCATCGTGATCGCCGCTGGGACCGGCGAGGACGTCATCGGCTACGTGGGCGCCGCGCTCACCCTGCTGCTCGCCCTGACCTACCTCGCGGCGCTGCTCCCGTACGTGCGCCGTAGCCGCCTGGTGCCGCCGGCCGCCGCCGTGCTCAAGGCCGTCGACACCTGGCTGCGCGAGTACCAGCCGACCGTGGTGCTCTACTTCTCCGGCTCCAACGAGTCCGCCTACCAGGGCAACATGTGGCTGGAGACCATGGCCCGCGTCGAGGGCCGGCCGCTGATCATCATGCGGGAGCGCGGCCTGGTCCCGCAGCTGTCCGACACCTCCGTCCCGGTGCTCTGCGTCCCGGCCGGCACCCACCTGATGAACCTGAACCTCTCCACGGTTCGGGTCTGCCTGTATCCGGCCAACGTCGGCAAGAACATCCACATCCTGCGGGTGCCGACCATGAAGCACGTCTTCATCGGCCACGGCGACAGCGACAAGCTCGCCAGCGTCAACCCGTACTCCAAGGTCTACGACGAGGTCTGGACGGCCGGCCGGGCCGGCCGCGACCGCTACGCGCTGGCCGACGTGGGCATCCGGGACGAGGACATCGTCGAGGTCGGCCGCCCCCAGCTGGAGCCCATCAAGAGCTGGACGGGCTCGGTCAAGAACCCCATCCCGACCGTGCTGTACGCGCCCACCTGGGAGGGCTGGGACGACAACCCCGGCAACACCTCCCTGCTCCTGGCGGGCGAGAACATCGTGCGCCGGCTCCTGGCCGCCGACGACCCGGTCCGGATCATCTACAAGCCGCACCCCTTCACCGGCATCCGCAGCGCCAAGGCCAGGGCGGTCGACGCCCGCATCCGGGGGATGCTGGGGCAGGCGGCCGGCCAACGCGCCGCCGAGCCCCGCTGGGCGAAGGAGGCCGAGCGGGCGTCCGCCGCCCACAGTGCCGCCAAGGCCGAGCTGGTACGCATCGACGCCCGCCTCGCGGGGCTCGAGGTCGTGGGCCGCTCCGGCGGGGACGACGCCGAGAAGTCGAGGGTCTCGCTCGCCGACCCCGCCCGCGAGGCGGAGACCGCGCAGCTGCGGGCCGCGTGGAACGACGCCTACTGGCGGTCCTTCGGCTGGTGGGAGCACCGTACGGTGACGGGCGCGCAGCCCAAGCTGTACGACTGCTTCAACGAGTCCGACGCCATGGTCTCGGACATCTCCAGCGTGGTCTCCGACTTCATCGCCAGCGGCAAGCCGTACGCGGTCACCGACTCCGCGGCGCTCGGTGCCGAGGAGTTCAAGCGGCAGAACACCGCCGTACGGGCCGCGGTGATCCTCTCCAACAGCGCCGAGGAACTCGACGAGCTGCTGACCGCGGTGGCCGACCCGGCGGCGGACGCGCTGGCGGACGCCCGCCGTGAGCTGAAGACCTACCTCCTGGGGCCGGACGAGCCGACCTCCATGGAGCAGTTCAACGCCGCCGTACGGGCGCTCACCGCCAGGGCGGAGGCCCGCAACGCGGGTGTCGCCCAGCGGCTCGGCGACCAGGCCCTGGCCGTCCCGGACCGCGAGGCGGCCTCCAGCGGCGTCGGTACGGGCGAGCCGGAGGCACTGGCCGAGGCCGGTGTGGCGGCGGACCCGGACGCGATGGGCGCGTCCGAGGCCGAGGGCGAGTTGGACGCGGCGGCGCAGACCGCGGTCAGCGAGGGGACCTCGGCGGCGCGCTGAAGCGTGCGCCGGAGCGCAGTTGCCGAAGCAAAAGCAACCGTGACGGCGGCCCGTACGTCTTCCTTCCGGGGCAGATGTACGGGCCGTTCGGCGTGTTGACGCATAAAGCGTGCAGAGTCGGTCATTGGCCCTCTTTCGTGATCCAATCGACGGGTGCGGATGGCCGACATGACCAGGACGAACGACAAGCCCGATGTCACCGTGATCATCGGGGCGTATGAGGCGATGCCCTACCTCATCCGGTGTCTGGAGTCCGTGGAGGCGCAGACGATCGGGGCCGGGCGCCTGGAGGTCGTCGCGGTCGACGACGGTTCCACGGACGGCACGGGCGAGTACCTGGAGGAGTTCGCGGCGCGGACGGCGATTCCCACGCGGGTGGTCCGGCAGGCCAATTCCGGAGGCCCCAGCGGTCCGCGGAACGTCGGCCTGAAGCTGGCCCGCGGCCGGTACGTCTTCTTCCTCGACGCCGACGACTACTTAGGCGAGGAAGCCCTGGAGCGCATGGTCGCCATGGGCGACCGGGCGGGCACGGACGTGGTGCTCGGAAAGGTCGTCGGCGTCAATCGCGGTGCGGCCAAGTCCATGTGGAAGCAGACGGTCGAGCGAGCCGACCTGTACACGTCCAACATCAAGTTCACGCTGAGCGCGCAGAAGCTGTTCCGGCGCGACCTCCTCACCCGGCTCGGCCTGACCTTCGACGAGCAGCTGAAGACCGGCGAGGACGCCCTGTTCACCATGGAGGCGTACCTGCGCGGCAACGGGGTCTCCGTCGTCGCCGACTACACCTGCTACTACCTGGTGGGCCGGGACGACGGCAAGCACGTCACGAAGAGCGGCACCTACGTGCTGCGTTTCGACTCCGCCAGGGCGCTCATGAAGCTCATCGCCGCCCATGTCCCGCCGGGGCCGCAGCGTGACGTCCTGATGGTCCGGCCCTTCGTCATCACCCTGCTGCCGCAGTTCGGCCCCGCGCTGCTGCGGCAGAGCCAGGCGGTGCAGCGGAAGAAGATGGAACTGGCGGCCCCGCTGCTGGAGGAGTACTGGACACCGGGGCTGGCCCGCCGCCTCAAGGTCCAGGAGAGGCTCCGGCTGGTCTGCGTGGCCCAGGGGCGGCTCGATCTCCTCCTGGGCATCCTGCAGTTCGTGAAGGACAAGAAGGAACCCAAGGCGGTCCGCAAGGGCGTCCGGGGGCGCCTCCACCTCGCCTACCCGTACTTCGGCGAGCGAGGAGGACTGCCGGACTCGGCGTACGAGCTGACGGTGACCGAACGGATCGGTGGCGGGAAGCCCAAGGTGCCGCAGCGGCAGTCCGCCGCGGTCTTCATGCGACGCCTGGCGCGCAAGGCGCGCAGGACGGCGCGAGCCGCCATGGCTGCTCCGCGGCGGGCATCGCGGAGCTGATCCGGACGGTCACCGCGCCACGGCGGAGGTACTCCGAGCCGGTGGCGGCGCCCTTCGGTCTTCCTCGCTACTCGGGGCGCAGCAGTCTCTTGACCGGGCGTCCCACCACACGACGGGCCCGGCGGTAGGCCGACGGCCAGGCGGTCTTTCCCTCTCCCGCCTGCACCTTGATGTTGACCGGGACGCTCTTCTTGGCGAGCTGGTTGCGCAATTGGGCGTTCTCCGCGGACAGCTCCTCCATGCGGCTCCGCAGCCAGCCGAGACGGCCGCTCAGCGCCTCGGGGTCGCTGTCGGTCCACGGGCGGGCCGCGGGCGGGAGCGTGAGTCCGGCCAGCTGCGCCTCGAACGCCGCACCGCCGTCGCCGTGCGTGAAGGTGTTCTCCAGGCCGTTCTTCTCCATGAACCCGGTGAAGCGGAGGAACCGCTCCTTGTGTCCGTTCACCAGCTCACCGAAGTCGGCCGCCTCGTAGAGCTCGGCGGGGTCGATGTCCTTGGGGACCTCGGTGATCTCGCGGTGCGGGATTCCGAAGTACCGGCAGAGCTCCAGGGTCCGGGAGTCGCTGCACAGGACGGTACTGGGGACACCGGCCAGCAACGCCGCGATGTTGCCGTGGATGCGGGAGCCGAAGGAGAAGTCGAACTCCCGGAGTTCGCTGATCCAGGTGGCCGGGTCGATGTAGAGGCGGACCTTGCCCTCGCGGTACATGGGGTGCGAGGGGTGCGTCGGCATCGAGGTCTGCGTACCGGAGACGTGGGACGTCTCGCGCCAGTGCAGCAGCTCCCCTTCGAGGAGGTTCTGTCCGATGAACCTGAGGTTCGGATAGCGCTGGTGGGCCTGCCGGATGATGGAGTCCATCCCCTGCGAGCGGACGGCGCTGTGCGAACCGTTGACCGAGACGCGTGACTCGGAGGTCAGCGACTCCACGCGCTTGTCGACGGTGAACGTCTCGCCGTGCATGAACATGGAGGGGCAGCCGATGACCTCGACGTCCCGGAACCCCATGTCCTTGAGGTACTGCTCCGTGAACTCGCCCCGCACGCCGATCGAGGCGCTGCGGTCGAGGACCGCCGTGACGAACGCCCTGACCGCCGGCTCCAGCGGCTTGAGCCGCGCCGCGTTGTACTTCAGGTCGGCCTGGGCGCCGACGCCCAGGACGACGACGGGGATCCGCAGCTTGGTGATCAGCTGCGTCATCCGCGTCAACGACCGCTCGAACGAGGGGCGGAAGGCGTTGGCCAGGGGGACGACGAAGGCGTCGTACTCCTCGTTGATGCGCTCCGCCTCGGACGCGATCGTCCTGATCCCGTTGGAGACCACTTCCGTCCGTGGCGTCGTGAGGATCTTGTGCGCGGCGTCGCTGAAGATCAGATTTCCCGCGTTCGTCGCAAAGACGTCTCTGTGGAGGGACTGTTCGAGGGAGTCCACATCGAAGGGGCTTTTGCCCGACCTGAGAAGTACACGTCTTTTGCGGGTGGGTTCATCAGTCACGTATAGAGCGTAGCCTGATGAAACACCGCCGAAGATTACGTGAAGGGCTCGTCCCCGGCCCATGGCGCAGCCGATCGGAGGGGCCGGCCGGGCCCCGCGGGGCGGCGTGCCGGGCACCCGCCCCGGAGACGGCGTCGCAGCCGCTGAGACGGACCCGGCGGCCCACGGCCCGCCTCGCGTAGATTGTGGGCGCCGATGAGGACGACATGATGGGGACGGGCGTACGTGTCAGGGGCAAGTGAATCCGAAGGCGCACTCCGCACACCCTCCGACGGGGCAGGCGCGGGCCGCGGGCCTGATGTGACCGGCGCCCGCAGGATCGTCGTCAAGGTCGGCTCCTCCTCGCTCACCACGGCCTCCGGCGGCCTCGACGCCGACCGGGTCGACGCCCTCGTCGACGTGCTGGCCAAGGTCCGGGACGGCGGCGAACGCGAGGTCGTCCTCGTCTCCAGCGGTGCCATCGCCGCCGGGCTCGCCCCGCTAGGCCTGGTCCGCAGGCCCAAGGACCTCGCCCGCCAGCAGGCCGCCGCCAGCGTCGGCCAGGGCCTCCTGGTGGCCCGCTACACCGCCTCCTTCGCCCGCTACGGCGTCCGCGTCGGCCAGGTGCTCCTCACCGCCGACGACACCAGCCGCCGCGCCCACTACCGCAACGCCTACAGCACTCTCGACAAGCTCCTGGAGATGGGCGCCGTCCCCGTCGTCAACGAGAACGACACCGTCGCCACCGACGAGATCCGCTTCGGCGACAACGACCGGCTCGCCGCCCTCGTCGCCCACCTCGTCCACGCCGACCTGCTGGTCCTGCTCTCCGACGTGGACGGCCTCTACGACGGCCCGCCCGGCACCCCCGGCGCCTCCCGGATCGCCGAGGTCGCCGGCCCCGACGACCTGGCGGGCGTCACCATCGGCAGCGCCGGCAAGGCGGGCGTGGGCACCGGCGGCATGGTCACCAAGGTCGAGGCCGCCCGTATCGCCACCGCCGCCGGGGTCCCCGTCGTGCTCACGTCCGCCAGCCGGGCCGCCGACGCCCTGGCGGGCCGCGACACCGGTACGTACTTCCACCGCACCGGCCGCCGCTCCGCCGACCGGCTCCTGTGGCTCGCCCATGCCTCCACCCCGCAGGGCGCGCTCACCCTGGACGACGGCGCCGTACGGGCCGTGGTGGAGCGCCGCACCTCGCTGCTGCCCGCCGGGATCTCCGCCGTCGAGGGCGAGTTCAGCGCCGGCGACCCGGTCGAACTGCGCGATCCGCGCGGCACCCCGGTGGCCCGCGGACTCGTCAACTTCGACGCGAAGGAGATCCCCCAGCTGCTCGGCCGCTCCACCCGGGAACTGGCCCGTGAACTGGGCCCCTCCTATGAGCGCGAGGTCGTACACAGGGACGATCTGGTCGTTCTCGCGCCCCGCCCCACCCCCTGAAACGGCTGAAAGTCCCGCCATCGGGCAGGGACCTTTACCAAAACCGCCCCACACCAGGCCGTGGACTGGTCCACTTTGTAGCGGGGAATCAGGGGTCCGCACAGCAACACATCACAGGAGGCCGCCGGTGAGACGAGCGCGCCCGGGGGCGTCGCCCCGAGGCACGGGCAGCCGCGCCCTGACGAGTGTCGGAGCGGGGGCTGATTTCGACCGGAACCCGCCCCTGGGAGGCACCGCCGAACAGGAGCCGGTGACGGAGCGGCAGGAGGACCGCCCACTGTCGAAACTGTGGCACATCACCCTCAGCGTCTCGGGCACCGAGACCCCGCTGGGGGAGGTCAGACGCGGCCTGGAACAGCTCGCGCACGACCATCCCTTCCTGCTGACCAGCCGCTACGCCACCGACCACGCGGAGATCCGCTACTGGGAGGAGGCCCGCGACCTGCACGACGCGGCCGCGGTCGCGCTGCGGCTGTGGGGCGAGCACCGCTCCAGCGCCCAGCTCCCGCCGTGGAAGATCGTCGGCCTCGAAGTCATCGACCGCGAGACGTACCACCTGCGCATCGCCGAGGGCTACGGGCCGCCGCCCGCCGCCCCCGTCGGCGTGCACCCCTACTGACCCCGGGGTGCTCCGGGGGGCGTCCACCCCTCGGGTCGGGCGTCTCGCATCACGGAATACGTGCCGTATGCCCGCAGAGTGCGCATTACTCTGCGGGCATGACCACGCTCTCGCCCTACGACAACATGTCCCCGGTCGCGCAGACCGCCTACCGGGCCCGTGCGGCCGCCGCAGATATCGCGCCACTTCCGCGCGCTGCCAAGGACGACGCGCTGCTGGCCATCGCGGACGCCCTCGAAGTGCGGACCGCCGAGATCGTCGAGGCCAACGCGCAGGACGTCGAGCGAGCCCGCGAGGCCGGCACGAGCGAGGGCGTCATCGACCGGCTCACCCTCACCCCGGAGCGCATCCGCGCCATCGCCGCCGACGTACGCGACGTGGCCGCGCTGCCCGACCCGGTCGGCGAGGTGGTGCGCGGCTCCACCCTGCCCAACGGCATCGACCTGCGCCAGGTCCGCGTCCCGCTCGGCGTGGTCGGCATCATCTACGAGGCCCGCCCCAACGTCACCGTGGACGCCGCGGCCCTCTGCCTGAAGTCCGGCAACGCGGTCCTGCTGCGCGGTTCCTCCTCCGCCTACGCCTCCAACACCGCCCTGGTCCGGGTCCTGCGCGACGCGGTCGGCGGCTCGGGCCTCCCCGCCGACGCGGTGCAGCTCGTCCCCGGTGAGAGCCGCGACTCCGTACGCGAGCTGATGCGCGCCCGCGGCCTGGTCGACGTCCTGATCCCGCGCGGCGGCGCCTCCCTGATCCGTACGGTCGTCGAGGAGTCCACGGTCCCCGTCATCGAGACCGGCACGGGCAACTGCCACGTGTACGTCGATGCCCGGACGGACCTGTCCATGGCGGTCGACATCCTGATCAACTCCAAGGCCTCGCGCCCCAGCGTCTGCAACTCCGCCGAGACCCTGCTCGTCCACAAGGACGTCGCCGACGCCTTCCTGCCGCTCGCCCTGGACGCGCTCGCCGAGGCCGGAGTCACCGTGCACGGAGACGAGCGGGTCCTCGCCCACGCCGAGTCCACCAAGGCCACCGTGGTCGCGGCGACGACGGAGGACTGGGAGACCGAATACCTCTCGTACGACATCGCGGCGGCGGTCGTGGACTCCCTGGAGGCGGCGGTGACGCACATCCGGCTCTGGTCCTCCGGCCACACCGAGGCCATCGTGACCACATCGCAGGCCGCCGCCCGCCGGTTCACCCAGCTGGTCGACTCGACCACGGTCGCGGTGAACGCCTCCACGCGCTTCACGGACGGCGGGCAGTTCGGTTTCGGCGCCGAGATCGGCATCTCCACGCAGAAGCTGCACGCCCGCGGCCCGATGGGGCTGCCGGAGCTGACCTCGACGAAGTACATCGTCACCGGCGACGGCCACACCCGGTAGCCGGCCCCTCGCCCGCACGCGCCCGTGCGCATGCCGGGCATCTCGCCCCGCGTGCGCACGCGGGTCATGGACCGGCCGCATGTTCCCCCTGCCGCCCGCCGGACGACTTTCCGGAGCACCTGCCCAAAAGGTCCCGGCACGGCTACGCTGAATCCGTGCCGGACGACGTGGGGGGCAAGCCGTTCCCGGACGGCTGGGAGCCCGACGACGACCGCGGGGGCGCGGACAAGGACTTCGCCTCCGTGGTGTTCGACGAGGACTTCGTCCGGGCCGCCACCGTCCACGAACCCACCGCCGTGGAGCGTCTCCTGGCCGCCGCGGAGGCCCGCGCGCAGGCCGACGCCGCCCGGGCCCGTCGCACGCGCCGTCCCTCGGACGGCGAGCACGGCCCACACAGGCGGCCCCGGACCTACCACGACCCTCAGGACCTCGACTACGACCCCGACGAGTACGACGACGGGGAGTCGGACCCCTACGGTCAGGGCGGCCCGCGGCCCTACCGGGGCGCCGCCCGCTGGCACCGCCCGGTCGCCTGGCTGCTGGCCCTGGTGATGGGTGTCGGCATGGTCGCCCTCGCCCTCTCCGCCGTCTACCGGGGCACGTCGGCGAGCCGCCAGGACCCGGTGGTGCCGCCCGTGACCAGCGGCGTGGACCAGCCCGGGGCGATTCCGCCGGCCCCCGTGGTCGACTCCCGCCCGGTGGTCTCCGCCACACCCGGCGCCCCCTGAGCCGTGCCACGCCGTTTCCCGGGCCGGGTGGCCGGTCCGCCTCAACCCTGTCACCCGTCCGGCGGTCCCGGCCGGTACCACTTCTCGCCGCGCTCCGCGTTTACGTACGCGCCGATCGACCTACTCTGAAGATGTGACCCCTCGCTTCCCGGGGGGCTTCTCGCTGCCGGACGCCCGATGGTCGAAGCAGACCGTCGCGCACCGGGCAGACCGGTGGTGTGGAGATCGGGAGAGAAGTCATGACAGGCCGCTCAGAACCGCCGAACGGCCCGCCCGAGAACCCCGAGGGCGGCGAGGACGAGTACCGCTCGCTCGTCTTCGACGAATCGTTCATCCGCAGTGCCCGCATGCAGGAGTTCTCAGCCCAGGAGCGGATGGGCGAGCACGCCCGCGCCGTGCGGACGCTGCCGGAGCCGGTGGCCCCGGCCGCCCACGGCTCCAGGGCCGCCATCGTGCTGGTCGTCCTCATCGCCCTGGCCTTCGCCACGGCCGTCTACATCGGCTTCCGCAACCCCTATCCGCAGCCCGTCACCCGGCGCGCCGAGCCGCTGCGGACCACCGTGGTGCCCCTCGCCCCGCGCGCAGCCGTACCCAGCGGATCACCCGAGCGGCTCTACCGGGCCGCCTCGCTCTCCGGCTTCCGGACCGGTGCGCAGGGCATCAACCTCCCCTCCGTACGGCGCACGCAGAACTTCTCGGACAGCCAGATCACCACTGCCCTCGCCATCGTCAAGGACTATCTGGTGGAGTCCTCGCTCAACCCGGACGTTCTCACCGGCCAGGTCCGCAGGCCCGTCGAACAGCTCCTGGACCCCGACCAGCGGGGCCAGTTCGAACGGTCCATGAGCAGCCCCGCCGACGACGGGCTGCACGCCGCCGCCGGCTGGCTGGTGCGCTTCGACCCGGCGCGGGTGGAGCTCGCGGACCCGCAGGTCCGGGTCCAGGGCACCCTCGCGTACGCGGAGGACGGCGCGGGCACCCTGGAGGTCGTCTCGGACCACACCTTCACCTACGCCCTGCGCCCGGCGGACGGCCCCCCGAAGGAGAACGGCGCCTCGCTCTTCACCGTCCGGCGCGAGCTGCACTTCCGCTTCGACCGGGAGGACCTGCGGCTGCACCGGCTGGAGCTGCGCACCGCCCACGTACAGGCCGGTCCGCAGTCCTGCTCGGCCGGTACGACCGGGGCGCTGCGCCCGCTCCTGGCGGGGGAGCGGGCCGACGACCGGGGCCCCGCGGCCACCGACCCGTACGCCCCGGGCCGGGCCGCGGCGGCACTCTGCGGGACCCTGGCGCCGCTGGGCGCCCCCGCCCCCTCCGGAACCCCCGGGACCGCTACGCCCTCGGCGGTCCCTCCTCGGGCCCCTGAGGCCCTTCGGAGCTTCCGTCCGAGCCGGTAGCCGAACCGCTGGCACCACCCTTCGCCCCGGCGGCACCTCCGGCGAACCTGTCGCGCAGCTTGCCGCCCAGGTCCCCGGCACCCCCGGCGATGTCACCGACCAGCTTCATCAGCGGGTCCTTGCTCGTGCGCACCGTGTCGGCGTAGTGCGAGGCGGACTCCCGGAACGAGTCCGACACCGAGGCGTCCTTGTCCTCGTCGCGCCGGGGGTAGTGGCCGTCCATGATCCGCTGGAAGTCGCGGGTCTCCGACCACTTCTTCAGCTCGCCGGCCCGCACCGTGGTGAAGGGGTGCGTCCGGGGCAGCACATTGAGGATCTTGAGGACCGAGTCCCGCAGATCGCCGCCCTTCTCGTACTCGTCGGCCTGGGCGAGGAAGGCGTCCACGTTCATCTCGTGGAGGTGGTTGCCACCGGCGATCTTCATCAAGCCGCGCATCGAGGCCTGGATGTCCTGGCCGACCAGGAGACCTGCCCGGTCGGCGGAGAGCTCGGACTTGCGGAACCACTCGCGCAGCGCCGTCACGATGGCCATGATCGCCACATTGCCCAGGGGGATCCAGGCGACCTTCACGGCCAGGTTGGTCAGGAAGAGCAGTATCGTCCGGTACACCGAGTGGCCGGAGAGCGCGTGGCCCACCTCGTGGCCCACCACCGCCCGCATCTCCTCCTCGTCGAGCAGCTCGACCAGGCCGGTGGTGACCACGATGATCGGCTCGTCCAGCCCGATACACATGGCGTTGGGCTGCGGGTCCTGCTTGACGTACATCGGCGGGACCTTCTCCAGGTCCAGGATGTAACACGCGTCGCGCAGCATGTCGTGGAGGTGGGCGAACTGCGCTTCGCTCACCCGGACGGAGTCGGAGAGGAAGAGCAGCCGCAGGCTGCGCTCCGGGAGCAGCCCGCTGAGCGCCTTGAACACGGTGTCGAAGCCGGTGAGCCTGCGCAGGGCCACCAGGGCCGAGCGGTCCGCCGGGTGCTCGTAGGCCCGGGACGAGATCCCGGGGAATCGCCTGCGCGCCCTGCTCGGCACGTTCTCGTGACTGCTGTCGGTCATGGATGGCCCCCTGTTCGTACGAGACGTTGCTCGTCCCCCGGACAAAAACCAGCGTATGCGCCGGCGGTACCGTGTGCGGGGGGCTGTGGATAACCATGAGGAGCGCCCGAAATGCCGCACACCGCCGTACTGCTCGCCGCCGTATCCGAGGAACAGGGCCCGGGGGCGACCCTCCGGATCGTCCTGCTGGCCTCGATCGTCGGAGCGGTACTGCTCGCCTGGTTCCTGTTGCGCGGATACCGCAACAACGACGACAACGACTGAGTCGGCGTGAGCGTGCCCGGAGGCCCCGCATACGATGTGCCCGACGTCTTCCTTCCGACTCACGATCGATAGGTCCTGCCGAAGATGAGCCTCACGAGCACCGCACACCAGCTGGTCACTCTCGCCTCCGAGGGTGGCGAGGGCGGCAACCACGAAAGCCTCAACCCGTACCTCACCGGCGGCGGCGCTCTGCTCGTGCTGCTGTTCCTGCTCTGGGTCACCACCCGCTTCAACCGCGACCGCTGAGGCAGAGGCGTACAGCTGTGCCAGTAGGCTCTGCACGCATGGGAGAGCAGGAAGTGCCTTCCGGCCCCGGCAAACGCCGCATCGGCGTCATGGGCGGGACATTCGACCCTATTCATCATGGACACCTGGTGGCGGCCAGTGAAGTGGCCGCCCAGTTCCATCTCGACGAGGTCGTGTTCGTCCCGACCGGGCAGCCGTGGCAGAAGAGCCACAAGACGGTCTCCCCGGCCGAGGACCGCTATCTGATGACGGTCATCGCCACCGCGTCCAACCCGCAGTTCTCGGTCAGCCGCAGTGACCTCGACCGTGGCGGACCGACGTACACCATCGATACGCTGCGGGACCTGCGCGAAGCCCACGGCGACGCGGACCTCTTCTTCATCACCGGCGCCGACGCGCTGTCCCAGATCCTCACCTGGCGCGACGCGGAGGAGCTGTTCTCGCTCTCCCACTTCATCGGTGTGACCCGGCCGGGTCACGTGCTCACGGACGACGGACTCCCCGAGGGCGGCGTCTCCCTCGTGGAGGTGCCCGCGCTGGCGATCTCCTCCACGGACTGCCGTGAGAGGGTCGCGCAGGGGGAGCCGGTCTGGTACCTCGTGCCGGACGGCGTGGTCCGCTACATCGACAAGCGCCAGCTGTACCGCGGCGACTGAGCCACGGAGAGGGGCACCGGTGAACGACCGACAGAACCCGTACGACCACGAGCCGTACTACCCGCAGCCGCAGATCATCGGCTACGACGAGTACGGCCGGCCGGTGTACCAGCAGCAAGGGCAGCAGCAGGGCCAGGAGCAGTACGACCCCTACGCCGCCCAGCAGGACCAGGGGCAGGCGCAGAACCCGGGCCGGGGCGGCCAGGGGCAGGTGCCGGACGCGGGGCACGGATACGACCCGTACGGCCAGTCCCAGCAGCCCCAGGCCCAGCCCCAGGCCCAGCCGTACGACCCCTACGCGGGCCAAGCCGGCCAGGGCGCCGACCAGGGATACGGCCAAGGCGCCGACCAGGGATACGGCCAAGGCGCCGACCAGGGATACGACCAGGGTTACGGATACGGGGGCTACCCCGACCACGGCTACGCCACCGGGCAGCAGCCCGCCGCCGTGGACACCGGCCAGCAGTGGAACATCCCGCACCAGGGCACCGCCCCCGCTCCGGAACAGGCACCGCAGCCGGCCGCGCGGCCCGAGCGCGAACAGGCCCCCGAGCGGGAGCAGGCGGCCGGCGCGGACCCCGCCGTTCCCGGGCAGCGCGGCCCCGCACCGGACTACCGCACCGAGCAGTTCTCGTTCATCGAGGAGCCCGACGAGGACTCCGAAGACGTCATCGACTGGCTGAAGTTCACCGAGAGCCGCAGCGAGCGGCGCGAGGAAGCGCGGCGCAAGGGCCGCAACCGGATGATCGCGCTGATCGTCGTCGCCGTGCTCGTGGTCGTCGGCGGCGTCGGGTACCTCTGGTCCGCCGACATGCTCCCCGGCCTCTCCGGCAAGGAGGAGAAGAAGGCCGTCGCCGCCGGTGCGCAGCAGCGCGACGTGATCGTCGTGCACCTGCACAACACCAAGAAGGGCGGCACCTCGACGGCCCTGCTCGTCGACAACACCACCACCGAGCAGGGCACCACCGTCCTGCTGCCCAACACCCTCGCCGTCGCCGGCGACGACGGCTCCACCACCACGCTCGGCAAGTCCGTCGACGACGACGGCAGGACCGGCACCCGGGAGTCGATCGAAGCCCTCCTGGGCACGAAGATCAGCGGTACCTGGCGGTTGGACACCCCGTATCTGGAGATCCTCGTCGAGCAGGTCGGGAACATCGAGATGGACACCGACATCGATGTTCCCGACGCCAAGAAGGGTGCCGCTCCCCTGGTACGGAAGGGGGAGGCGCAGACGCTCAGCGGTCCGATGGCCGTCGCGTACGCCACCTATCTCGCACCCGGGGAGGCCGAGGCCGAGCAGCTGACACGGTTCGGGGAGGTCATGCGCGCGGTGCTGCGCAAGATCTCGGAGGATCCCAAGGCCGCGACCGTCACCGTGGAGACGCTGGCGCAGGTCCTGGACCCGTCGCTGCCGGAGAAGGACCTCGGGGCCTCGCTCGCCAAGCTGGCCTCGCGCGCCAAGGTCGGTGACTACAAGACGGCGATGCTGCCGGTCCAGGACGACGGCACCCTCACCGACGCGGCCACCCGCAGCGTCGTCAAGGACATCCTGGGCGGCACGGTGAAGGCTCCCGAGGAGGGCGCGCCCCTCCGGGTCGCCGTCCGCAACGCGACCGGGGACGCGCGCGTCGGGGAATCCGCCCGGATCACGCTGGTCAACGGCGGCTACGCCTTCGTGGACAGTGGCAAGGCCAAGGACGAGGCCAGGTCCGTCGTGCTCTACCGGAGCGCCGAGGACAAGGAGAAGGCCACGGAGGTCGCCAAGACCCTGGGGCTGCCCGCCGGTGCGGTGAAGAAGGGCGAGCCGGCCGCCAACGCCGACGTGTCCGCCGTACTGGGACAGGACTACAAGACCGGCTGATCGTCGGCGGGAAGGGTTGTCGGCGGTCCGTGAGACCCTAGAGGTTGCATCCGACCGCCGACGAAAGCCTGCATGTGACCGCCACGGACCGCTCCATCGAGCTCATCAACGCCGCCGCTCAGGCGGCAGCCGACCGGCTCGCGCACGACATCATCGCCTACGACGTCAGCGATGTGCTGTCGATCACCGACGCCTTCCTAGTGGCCTCGGCCCCCAACGACCGCCAGGTCAAGTCGATCGTCGACGAGATCGAGGAGCGGCTCCAGAAGGAGCTCGGCGCCAAGCCGGTGCGCCGTGAGGGCGACCGCGACGCCCGCTGGATCCTCCTCGACTACGTCGACATCGTCATCCACGTCCAGCACAGCGAGGAGCGCGTCTTCTACGCGCTGGAGCGCCTGTGGAAGGACTGCCCGGAGATCGCCCTCCCCGAGGACGCGATCAAGACCCGCGGCAAGGCCGAGGAGCATGCACAGCTCAACGGCAGCACGGAAGGTGACCGGAGCTGAACGGCAGCCGCAGCGGCAGGGGCCGCAAGATCGTCCTGTGGCGTCACGGCCAGACCGCGTGGAACCTGGAGCGTCGCTTCCAGGGCACCACGGACATCGAGCTCACCGACGAGGGCGTCGGGCAGGCCCGCCGGGCCGCCCGGCTGCTCGCCTCGCTGAAACCCGACGCCGTCGTCGCCTCCGACCTCCGGCGGGCGGCCGCCACGGCCGCCGAGCTCGCGGCCGTCACCGGTCTCACCGTGGCCCATGACGCCGCGCTCCGGGAGACGTACGCGGGCGACTGGCAGGGCCTGACGCACGTGGAGATCGTCGAGCGGTACGGCGAGCAGTACGCGGCGTGGAAGCGCGGTGAGCCGGTGCGCAGGGGCGGTGGCGAGCTGGAGACCGAGGTCGCCGACCGGGCCGCGCCGGTCGTCCTGGAGCACGCCGAGAAGCTGCCCGTCGACGGCACGCTCGTCGTGGTCAGCCACGGCGGCACGATCCGGACGACGATCGGCCGTCTGCTGGGCCTGGAGGCGCACCACTGGGAAGGGCTCGGCGGGCTGTCCAACTGCTGCTGGTCCGTCCTGGGTGAGGGTGCGCGCGGCTGGCGCCTGCTGGAGCACAACGCCGGCACGCTGCCGGAGCCGGTGCTCGGCGACGACGACTAGACGTCTCCCAGGACCGCTCGGACGCTGTTCGCGGGCCGTCCCCGGGCGGCTCCGGCCGGATTTCACTTTCCGGCAGGTCACAGGCTAAAGTTCTTCTTGTTCGCAGCGCGGAAACGCAGGGAAACACAGTGAACAGCGGGGCTATAGCTCAGTTGGTAGAGCGCCTGCATGGCATGCAGGAGGTCAGGAGTTCAATTCTCCTTAGCTCCACAATCAGGATCCCGTCCCCGTCTGGGGGCGGGATCTTCTGCGTAGGGGCGTGAAGTGGGCTGACCCCCTTGCGGGGTCATGGCAGAATCGGAGCGCCGGAGGGGGCGACGGACCGATCGGGAGGGAGCGCGATGCCTGCGAGTCGCAAACACGTCCCCGACCTGCCCCTTGTCGCCGCTCTGCTTCCCGGCTCCGTGAGGTCCGAAGATCCACGGTCCCAAGATCGTCCCCGTCTCGGCTGTCCGTCCTGCGGTTCGTCCCATGTGGCCCAAGTCCTGGGCGACAACGGAGGGGTCTCCTACGTGTGCACGGCCTGCGGCCACAGCTGGAGCTGACTGATGGGTGCACACAGGCGTAAGTGCGACTGGTGCGGCAGCGGTACGCCCATTGTCAGGGACATGGATCCGATCAACCAGGAATACCAGTACTGGTGCGAGGAATGCGCCCGGGCGCTGATCATAAAAGGCGACCCCATCGAGACCTACCGGGAGCTGGAGGGGGAGCCGATCTACGGGCGGCTCCTGGAGGAGCACTGCACCCTCAAGCGGTTCTACTCCTTCGCAACGGCCTGACCGTCTGGCCCTCTGACCTGCGACTGACGGTTCGACGCCCGGGCAAAATCCGGACGTATGCGTGCGAACCGGAAACGATTTGGTGAAGCACCGGGGGGACCGTGTAATGTTCTCGATGTCGCCAAGGGGAACCGGGCGGCAAACAGCAAGGGGCTATAGCTCAGTTGGTAGAGCGCCTGCATGGCATGCAGGAGGTCAGGAGTTCAATTCTCCTTAGCTCCACAGTGAAGAAGCGGACCACCCGGATCGGGTGGCCCGCTTCTTTTGTCCTGTCCTGTCCTGTCCTGCCCGGCCCCCGGCCTGCTCAGCCGCGTCCGCTGCCCAGGGCCCGCCGGTTGACGGCGGGCAGCGCGGGGCGCTGCTCGGCGGCCGGCTGCTCGATCCGCAGCGCCAGGGCGGGGCAGCGTCGTACGGCCCGCTGGGCACGCCCGCGCAGATGCATCGGAACGGAGGCGTCCGCCAGCGCCGGATAGGCGTCCGGGCCCAGCCTGATGAGCTCGGGGACGATGTCCGCGCACAGGCCGTGGCCCTGGCAGAGCGTCCAGTCCACCGCCAGCTTCTCGCCGCTCGGGATCGACTCCTCCAGGTCCTGGTAGCCGGAGGCGGGCAGCGGCAGCACGCCGAGCGTCTCGCGGCCGCAGCCGCCGTCCAGGACATGGGCGGCGAGATCGTCCGTGAACGCCGACAGCGTCGAGAGCAGGAACCGCGCCGAACCGTCCGGATGCTTGCACGCGCCCCGGCCCTTCACGGCCTGGGTCACCTCGCGCAGGGCCTCCAGTGCGGCGGGTCCGCCGCCGTTCAGCACGTCGGAGAGCCCGCCCGCCGCCGCCGGGAGCCCCAGCTTGCACGGGCCGCACTGCCCGGCGGTCTCGGCGGCCAGCCAGTTCGCTATGCGGAGGGACTCCCCGAGCGGACAGGTCTCCGGCCCGATCGGCAGGATCGCGCCCGCGCCGAGCGCGCCCCCCACGGTGGCCAGGGACTCCCGGGATATGACGGCGTTGTGGGAGGCGACCGCGTCGATCCAGTTGCCGTGATAGCCGCCGGTCAGCACGCCTTGGGGGAGCGGCGGAGCGCCGGCCAGCTGCAGGATGTACCGCAGCGGGACGCCGGTCGGCACCTCGACGACCATGGGCCGCGCCACGGCGCCGGAGACGGTGAGCAGGACGGTGCCCGGTTCGTTCGGCAGCCCCGTGTGCCCGTAACGGCGGGGGCCGATCCGGGCGGCGACGGCGAGTTGGGCGTACGTCTCCGCGTTCGACAGCAGGGTCGGGGAGCCGCCGACCCCGGTCTCGGCCGCCCGCTCGCGCCGGCCGGGGGGCAGGGCCGGGCCGCCGTTCGCCGCCCGGATCACCGAGGACGCCTCGCCGGAGACCATGCGCTCCGGGGTGCGGACGACGCGGGCGCGCAACTGCTGGCCGCGCCGGTCGGAGAGGCCGCGCTCGGCCAGTGCCGCGCGTACGGAGACCTCGGTGGAGTTACGGGTGACGGCGACGACCAGCGTGCGCGCGCCGAGCGCCTCCGCGGCCAGCAGGGCCCCGTCCAGGATGAGGTGCGGGGCGCGGTTGAGTAGGACGGTGTCCTTGCGGCAGGCGGGCTCACCCTCGCTCCCGTTGATCACGACGACGGGGCGCACCCCGCGCCGGATGGACGCCTTCGCCACCGCCCGCAGCTTCCTGCCGAAGGGGAACCCCGCACCGCCCCGCCCGCGCAGGGAGACCGCTTCGGCCAACTCGGCCAGCCGCTCGCCGGTCATCGGTTCGAGAGGACCGTGCACCTTCAGGTGCATGGCGAGGTCGAGCCGCTCCACCAGGTCGAAGCCGGTGGTCAGTTGTGGCAGGCCGACGACGCGGACCTCGGGAACGTCGGGGAGGGGGTCGTTCACGGTCGGTCTCCTGCGGGTGCGTGCCAGGGTTCGCCGGCCGGGGGCGCGGAGAACGGTCCGGCCGGCGGTTCGGCGCCGGTGCCGGGGACGGTTGTGTGGTGGGGTTCGGCGGCCGGGGCAGCCCGGTACGGGGTTTCGTAGGAGGCTTCGTAGGAAGGGGTGGGCGTGTTGGCCACCGGGGTGTCGGGCATCGAGGTGCCACCGCCGGGGACGCTGCCATAGGAAGGCGTCGCGTCAGCTGTGCCGTACGCCGGTGTGCCGTAAGGAGACGGCGTACGGAGGGGTGACGCGAACAGCGGTGGTTCCTGCGGGCGCGCGTAGGTGTGCTCGGAGTCCTGCGGGCGGTGGGCCCGTGCGGGTGGTGCGGGGGACGGAGTGGGCCACCTGGCGCCCGGCGGGTGTGAGGCGTCACCGGCCTGCGAGACGGCGCGGTAGCCGGCCGCTATCCCCGGCCCGCCCGCGGGGCGGTCGGCGAGCCGGTCGGAGCTGCGCGGCGGTGGTTCGTGCACCGGGGGCTGGAGCCCGTACAGCGGTTCCGTCGGCGCTTCGTGCGGGGAGTGCGTTCCGAGCGGAGGCAGCGTTTCGTGCGGGGTGTGCGTTCCGAGCGGAGGCAGCGTTTCGTGCGGTGTGTGTGCCGCGTACGACGAGAGCTTTTCGTGCGGTGTGTGTGCCGCGTGCGACGCGAGCGTTTCCTGCGCGGAGTGTGCTGCGTGCGATGAGAGCGGATCGTGCGCGGAGTGCGGCGGGGCGGACAGTGGCATGGGAGGGGGTGTCGGAGGGGACAGCGGCGCCGACAGGGTGCGCGGGCGCACCGGAGTGCCGCGGACCCCCCGGTCCGGCTCGCTCCATCCCGCGGGGTCCCCCGGAGGCGGCTCCCGGTCCCTGCCGGGATCGCGCCCCGCGTCCGGCCGCCCGGACCCGCGCAGCACCGGGTCCGGCGCGTCGAAGTCCGCCTCCGGGCTCATGAGCGCCGCGATCCGGTCGGTGATCCGGCGTTTCGTGGGACGGGGCAGCAGGCGCAGGCACAGGGCGCCGGCGACGCCGGTGAGACAGAGGCCGTACATCACCACGACCCAGGTAACGGGCGCCCGGCCCGCGTACAGGCCGTGGATCAGCGCGGCGCACCAGGCCGGATAGGCCAGGGCGTGCAGGGCGCGCCACCGGCCCGCGATCCCACCCACCTCCCGGGGGGAGCCCAGCGACTGTCCGAGCCGGGTGGCCGTGGGGGAGGGCTGGGCGAAGGCGCTGCGCAGGGCGCCGGTCGCGGCCACGGTGACCATGAGCAGTCCGGCCAGCGAGCCGAAACCGATCAGCGCCGCCGTGCCCGTGACGCCGAGGCCGAAGGGTATGAGGGCGCCGAGCAGGGAGACATGGCCGAGGGCGATCTTCACGGTTCCGTGCAGCAGCAGGAAGCCGAGCGCGGCGACGGCCGTGGCCCGGTGGATGCCCTGGCAGACGATCCGCTGGCGGGTGGAGAGGAACAGCCGGTCGGTGGCCAGCAGGCCCCACGCGACGGCCGCGCTGAGCGATACCAGCGACAGGACGCCGGTGGTGAAATCAAGGGTGGCGCGCAAGCCGTCGCTCCCTGCGACGGCGAGCAGGGGGACGAAAACCAGCGCGGCGACAGTCAGGCCGCCCTGTACAGGCCGACTCATTCCGGGGCTCATGCTGGGGGATACGCGGATCTTGCGATGAGGGTTCATGGGGGCGACTCCGAATAGTTCGGCAAAGCGGTCCCGTTGCCGCATGCTAGGGCGCCCCATACCAACCAGTACGGGCTTTGCTCGGTTGCCCCGATAGAAGTCGGTACGCCGAGTAACCTCCGCTTCCCCGGAGTTACCCCCACCTCCGGGATCGCCCCAGGTCTCCCCGGAAAGCCCACCCGAACCCCGCCGAACGCACACCGCACGCACCCGGAAAGCTCACGCGTCGGCTACTGAGGGCAACGGATGAGCAGGGGGTTCCGGCTCGTGCGCGGCGGGTCCGCCCTCCGGTCACTCCCCGCTCGCCTCCGGGTCCGTGCGGTACCCTGACGCCATGCGTGCCGTACGCCTTCTGCTCAGCGAGCCGCGCTGAAGAGTTCCGACCGGTGAGAACGCCTGGTCGGAGTCAGCGCGGCGTCCCCTCCTGTGCGAGGGGATTTTTCGTTTCCCGGCAGATGACGATCGATGGAGCTTTGAGGATCATGAGCGAGACGAATTCCGCAGCCGAGACGGCCGCGCCGCACCGCTACACGGCGGCGATGGCCGCCGACATCGAGGCACGCTGGCAGGACTTCTGGGACGCCGAGGGGACGTACGAGGCACCGAACCCCACCGGTGACCTGGCGGGCGACCCGGAGCTGGCCGCCAAGCCGAAGAAGTTCATCATGGACATGTTCCCGTACCCCTCGGGAGCGGGGCTGCACGTGGGACACCCGCTGGGCTACATCGCCACCGATGTCTACGCCCGCCACCAGCGGATGACCGGCCACAACGTGCTGCACACCCTGGGCTTCGACGCGTTCGGCCTGCCCGCCGAGCAGTACGCGGTCCAGACGGGCACGCACCCCCGGGTCTCCACCGAGGCCAACATGGAGAACATGAAGGTCCAGCTGCGCCGGCTGGGCTTGGGCCACGACAACCGCCGCTCGTTCGCCACGATCGAGGCCGAGTACTACAAATGGACGCAGTGGATCTTCCTGCAGATCTTCAACTCCTGGTACGACACCGAGGCCGACCGGGCCCGCCCGATCGCCGAGCTGGTCGAGCAGTTCGAGAACGGCACGCGGGCGACCCCCGACGGCCGTGAGTGGAGCGCGCTGAGCGCCGCGGAGCGCGCCGACCTGCTGGGCGAGTACCGCCTGGCGTACGCCTCCGACGCGCCCGTCAACTGGTCGCCGGGGCTGGGCACCGTGCTGGCCAATGAGGAGGTCACCGCCGACGGCCGTTCCGAGCGCGGCAACTTCCCCGTCTTCAAGGCCAAGCTGCGCCAGTGGAACATGCGCATCACCGCCTACGCCGACCGGCTGCTGAACGACCTGGACGGGCTGGACTGGCCCGAGGCCATCAAGCTGCAGCAGCGCAACTGGATCGGCCGCTCCGAGGGCGCCCGCGTCGAGTTCCCGGTCGACACCGCCGGCGGCATCACCGTTTTCACCACCCGTCAGGACACCCTGTTCGGCGCGACGTACATGGTGCTGGCGCCCGAGCACGAGATGGTCGAGCGCATCATCCCGGCCGCCTGGCCCGAGGGCACCCACCCGGTGTGGACCGGCGGCCACGCGAGCCCCGCCGAGGCCGTCACCGCGTACCGCAAGCAGGCCGCCGCCAAGTCCGACGTCGAGCGACAGGCCGAGGCCAAGGACAAGACCGGTGTCTTCACCGGCGCGTACGCGACCAACCCGGTCAGCGCCGAGAAGGTCCCCGTCTTCATCGCCGACTACGTCCTGATGGGCTACGGCACCGGCGCGATCATGGCCGTACCGGCGCACGACGCGCGCGACTTCGCCTTCGCGCGCGCCTTCGAGCTGCCGATGCGCTGTGTCGTCCAGCCGTCGGACGGCCGCGGGACCGACCCCGCCACGTGGGACGACGCCTTCGGTTCGTACGACGTGAAGCTGGTCAACTCCGCCAACGGGGAGATCTCGCTGGACGGCCTGGGTGTCGTCGAGGCCAAGGCGAGGATCACCGACTGGCTGGAGGAGCACGGCGTCGGCGAGGGCACCGTCAACTTCCGGCTGCGCGACTGGCTGTTCAGCCGCCAGCGTTACTGGGGCGAGCCCTTCCCGATCGTGTACGACGAGGAGGGCATCGCCCACCCGCTGCCCGAGTCGATGCTGCCGCTGGAGCTGCCGGAGGTCGAGGACTACTCGCCGCGCACCTTCGACCCGGACGACGCGACCGCCCAGCCCGAGACCCCGCTCTCGCGCAACGCCGACTGGGTCGACGTCACGCTGGACCTGGGCGACGGACCGAAGAAGTACCGCCGCGAGACCAACACCATGCCCAACTGGGCCGGCTCCTGCTGGTACGAGCTGCGCTACCTGGACCCGACCAACGACCGACAGCTGGTCGACCCGGCGATCGAGCAGTACTGGATGGGCCCGCGCGAGGGGCAGCCCACCGGCGGCGTCGACCTGTACGTCGGCGGCGCCGAGCACGCCGTGCTGCACCTGCTGTACGCGCGCTTCTGGTCCAAGGTGCTGCACGACCTGGGCCACATCTCATCGGCCGAGCCGTTCCACAAGCTGTACAACCAGGGCATGATCCAGGCCTTCGTCTACCGCGACAGCAGGGGCATCGCCGTCCCCGCCGCCGAGGTGGAGGAGCGTGACGGCGCCTTCTACCACGAGGGCGAGAAGGTAAGCCGCGTCCTGGGCAAGATGGGCAAGTCCCTGAAGAACGCGGTCACGCCGGACGAGATCTGTGCCGAGTACGGCGCGGACACGCTGCGGCTCTACGAGATGGCGATGGGCCCCCTGGACGTGTCGCGCCCCTGGGACACGCGTGCCGTGGTCGGCCAGTACCGGCTGCTGCAGCGGCTGTGGCGCAATGTGGTCGACGAAAACAGCGGCGAGGTCACCGTCGTCGAAGCGGAGCCCGGTGAGGACACCCTGCGGGCCCTGCACAAGGCCATCGACGGGGTCGGCCAGGACCTGGAGGGGATGCGGTTCAACACCGCCATCGCCAAGATCACCGAGCTGAACAACCATCTGACGAAGGCGGGCGGCCCGCTGTCGCGGTCCGTGGCCGAGCGGCTGGTCCTGCTGATCGCCCCGCTGGCCCCGCACGTGGCGGAGGAGCTGTGGCGACGGCTGGGCCACACCGAGTCCCTCGTCCACCAGGACTTCCCGGTGGCCGACCCGGCGTACGTCGTGGATGAGACCGTCACCTGCGTCGTCCAGATCAAGGGCAAGGTCCGGGCCCGCCTGGAGATCTCGCCCTCCATCACGGACGAGGAGCTGGAGGCTCTGGCCCTGGCGGACGCGGGGGTCGTCGCCGCGCTGGGCGGGGCCGGGATCCGCAAGGTGATCGTGCGGGCGCCGAAGCTGGTCAACATCGTCCCCGCGTGACCCTCCCCGCGTGACGGTCCCCGTCAGGGCCATCCCCTACGGGCAGGTTGGGGGTTCCGCAGGAACCCTCGGCCTGCCCGCTCCGTTTACGGTGGAGAGGGCGACCGGTACCGGCAGCCGCATCAAGATACCGAGGGGCATTCATGGAAGCCGTGATCACGATCCTGGCGCTGCTCTTCGTCGCGTTCATCGCGTTGGGCGTCTACATGACCGTGAAGGCGGTCGGCGCGGCAAAGCGAGGCGTGGACCGCACGATCACCCAGGCCCGTCGCACGGTGGAGGACACCACCCTCCGGGCCAAGAGCTTCGGTCAGCCCGGTGTCGCGGGCGAGCTGGCACAGCTCCGGCTCACCCTGCGCACCTCGATGCGCGCCACCCAGGAAGCCCTGCACGCCGGTGTGGCGGAGGACTCCTCGCTCGCGGAGTCGGTGGGCCTCTTCCGGCGGCTGAGCGCCCACGGTCTTGAGCTGGACGACGAGCTCAAGCGGCTGGAGCGTGAGCCGGACCGGGCGACGGTCGCCGGCCTGCTGCCCCAGCTGAAGGAACGCACGCAGCGGATCACACACTCGGCGGACTCGCTGCGCTGGGCCGCCCGGGACCGGGCGCGGCAGTTCGCCGACGACGGTCTGGACGCGCTGAACGCGCAGATCGACATCGAGGCGGGAGCCCTGCGGCACTGGACCGTGGAGGACCAACAGCCCCAGCAGACCGTGCGAACCGCCTCCCAGAGGCCGGGTGCCGGGGCGACCGGGGCGCGCGACGCCGGGCTGGACCGGCCCGAGCCGACCGCCGGGGCCGGGAAGAGCAGCGCGGCGGACGAGTCCTGGGGGAGTCCGGCCCGGGAGGAGGCCCCGCAGGCGATCACCGCGCCGGACCCGCACCTGCGGACGAAGTACCCGTGGCAGAAGTCCGCCCGGCCGGAGACGACCACCTGACGGCGCGGCCCTCCTCCTGTCCCGTCCTCTCCTGTCCCCGTCCTCCTCCTGACCCCGTCCTCCTCCCTGTCGCCGTTCTTCCGGCCGTGAGCGCACTTCTGGCCGGGCGCGTGTACGGGTATGTGCGTATGTCTCCATGCCTGCGGCCGATGGTGACCGGACAGGTTCCGAAGTGACCATGAATGATCACGGGGCCGGGGCCGGGCTCCCGCACCCCCACCTCGGCAGGTAACCTCCGGCTCATGTCCCGCCATGTCGCTATCGTCACTGATTCAACGGCCTACCTGCCGCGCCGGACGATGGAACGGCACGGCATCATCGCGGTGCCGCTGACCGTCGTCCTGGGCGATCAGGCGTTGGAGGAGGGCACGGAGATCTCGGCCCGCTCGCTCGCCCAAGCCCTGCAGAAGCGCCACTCCGTGACCACCTCCCGCCCCAGCCCCGAAGTCTTCGCGGAGACCTACCGGGCGGCGGCCGAGGGCGGGGCCGACGCGGTGGTCTCCCTGCACCTGTCGGCGGAGTTCTCGGGCACGTACGACGCGGCGCTGCTCGCGGCGAAGGACGCGCCGATCCCGGTACGCGTGGTGGACACCGGGATGGTCGCCATGGCCCTGGGGTTCTGCGCCCTCGCGGCGGCGGAGAGCGCGGAGGCGGGCGGCATCCTGGACGAGGTCGTGGCAGCGGCGGAGAAACGGGCGGCCGGAACAGCCGCCTTTTTCTACGTCGACACTCTGGACTACCTCCGCCGGGGCGGCCGTATCGGAACGGCCCGGGCGCTGCTGGGGTCCGCGCTCGCGGTGAAGCCGATCCTCCAGCTCGACGGCGGCCGGATCGAGATGCTGGAGAAGGTGCGGACGGCGTCCAAGGCCATCGCCCGCCTGGAGGAGATCGCCGCCGAGCGGGCCGGTGAGGCGCCGGTGGACATCGCCGTCCACCACCTTGCCGCGCCGGAGCGCGCGGAGCGCCTGGCCGAGCGGTTGCGCGAGCGTGTGCCCGGGCTGGCCGACCTTCATGTCAGCGAGGTGGGCGCGGTGATCGGGGCGCACACGGGGCCCGGGCTGCTCGGCGCGGTGATCTCGCCGAGGTGAGGTGCCGTTGAGCGGGCACGGGGCTTACGGGGAAGCCATGCGCTGTTGAGCGGTCACGGGCTCGTGCGGAGGCCGTGCGGCACTCGGACGAGTGAGTGGGATATCCACAACTGGCCGGTTTTCCACAGGAATCGAGGGAGCTCAGCGGATTCGGTCGGTTGTGCCTAGCGTCGTGAGGCATGGCCCTTCGATCTTCTCGGGTGTCGATGCCCGACCACTCGTCCGCCACGACTCCGCCCGCTGCTTCCCCGCCCCCGCCCCCGGCTCCGCTTCCGCCTCCGCCTCCGGGCCCGGCTCCGGCCTCGCTTCCGCCTCCGGCTTCGGCTCTGACTTCCGCTTCCGGTGGTGCAGCCGCGGCAGCGCTGGCCGCTGCCGTACGTGCTCCGAGTGCTGGGCGGCGGGTGGGCCGCGGTCCCGGCAGCCGTCCGAGCGGCCGGGCGGGGCTCCGTCCCGGTGCTCGGCCCGGCCCCCGCCATGGCAGGCAGGGGTCCGCGCGGGGGCGGGCCGCCCTTGCCGCGGTGGCCGCGCGGCGTCGTGCGGACGCGCTGATGGCAGGTGCCCCCGGCCCGGCGACGGTTCGTGACCCGAGCTCGCAAGCGTGCGCCCTGCCCGACGACAGTGCGCCGGGGAGCACCCAAGTGCAGGCGCGCGGCCCTGGGCGGGCGCGGCGTGCGGTGTCGGGGCTCTGGGACCGGGTGCCCGTGTGGGTCAGGCTCAGGTGGGGGCTGGCACCACGGACGCTGGCGGCGCTGGCCCTGGTGCTGCTGGCGGCCGTCGGCCTCGCCGGCTTCCACTTCTGGTCCGTGCGTCCGCAAGCCGTGGATGCCCCCGACACGGTGGAGGCGGGGGCTACCAAGGTGGTCGAAGACCCGTTTCGGCCCAGGGGCGCGGACCCGGTGCCCGGGCCGGCTGCCGGGGTGCCGCCTTCCCCTCCTCCCGAACCGGCCGGGCGGATCATCGTGGATGTCAGTGGCAAGGTGCACCGGCCGGGTGTCCAGCGCCTGCCCGCCGGGTCGAGGGTGGCGGACGCGCTCCGGGCAGCGGGCGGGGTGCGCGCCGGGGCGGATGTCACGGGGCTCAACCGGGCGCGGATCCTCCTGGACGGCGAGCAGGTCGTGGTGGGGCTGCCCCAGGCCCAGCCGGCCCCCGGCGCGGCCCTCGGCGCGGCCGACGGGTCGGCGGGCGCACCGGGAGCGGCCGGCCCGGCGGCACCACTGAGCCTGAACACGGCGACCAAGGAGCAGCTCGAAACGCTGCCGGGGGTCGGGCCCGTGCTGGCACAGCACATCATCGACCACCGCACGGAGAGCGGTGGATTCCGTTCCGTCGACGAGCTCCGGCAGGTCAACGGCATCGGTGACCGCCGGTTCGCCGACCTTCAACCGCTCGTGCAGCCATGACGGCCCGCGAGGCCGTCCATGGTCCGGGCGAGGCCGACCGTGAGACGGCCACCGCCACGAGTGGTGTGCCGGGTGCGGCCCGTGCGCGGGAGGAGGGGCCGGTGGACCTGAGACTCGTCCCGCCGGCGCTGGCGGTCTGGGCGGCCGCGGCTCTCGCGCTGGGGCTGCCGGGACGCTGGGTGGCCGCAGGGGTGGTGGCCTGTGCGGTGATGGCGCTTGTGCTCCTGGCTGCCGCATCCGCCGGAAGGAGGCGGGGTGCCGCGTCCGCTGGAGGGAGCCGGGGCAGTCGGGGTGCCGCGTCCGTCGGAGACGATCGGGCCACCGCGTCCGCCGGAGGAAGGCCTAGTGCCGCGTCCGCTGGAAACAGCCGGGCCGCAGCGTTCTCCGGGGGCAGCTGGGCCGCAGCGTTCTCCGGGGGCAGCCGGGCCGCAGCGTTGTCCGGGAGCAGCCGGGTCGCAGCGTTGTCCGGAGGCGGGTGGGCTGCCACGGCCGGAGCCGTGCTGCTTTGCGCGGCGGCGGGCGGGGCCGCGGCCGGACTGCACGGCGCCGACGTGCGGCGGGGACCCGTTCCCGGGCTGGCGCGGGAGCATGCGCGCATCGACGCCGAGGTGCGGGTGACATCGGATCCCCGGCCGGCCCGCCCAGGTGTGCGGGGCAGCCACAGCACCCCGGCCACGCTCCTGATCGACGCCGACATCACCGAGGTGGCCGCACCCGGCGGGCACGTCACCCGGGTCCGTACCCCCGTGCTCCTCATGGTTTCGCCCGGGGGGGACCGGGCGAGGTGGCAGGAGCTGCTGCCGTCCACCCGGCTCCGCGTCGGCGGGCGGCTCTCACCCCCCGCCCACGCGGGCGAACGCCTGGCCGCCGTCCTGCGGGTGGACGCCGAAGGGCCGCCCCGGATCACCGGCCCTCCCACAGCGGTCCAGCGCGTGGCCGGGGAGCTGCGCTCCGGGTTGCGGGAAGCGACGGACGGCCTCGACCCGGACGCGCGGGCCCTGCTGCCAGGGCTGGTGGTCGGAGACACATCCCGGGTCTCGCCCGAACTGCACGACGCGTTCAAGGCCACCGACCTGACGCACTTGTTGGCTGTCTCCGGGGCGAACCTGTCGATTCTTCTCTTCCTCCTCATCGGCCCGCCCGGATCGGCACTCAACAGTGAACGCCGAGGTCTGGCACCGAAGCTGGGCATCTCCCTGCGGGGGACCGCGGTGATCGGCGGCGCGTTGACGCTCGTGTTCATCGTCGTGTGCCGCCCGGAACCGAGCGTCCTGCGCGCGGCGGTCTGCGGCCTGATCACCCTTCTCGCCATCGGGACCGGCCGCCGCAGGTCGCTGATCCCCGCTCTGGCAGCGGCTGTCGTGCTCCTGCTGCTGTACGACCCCTGGCTGGCCAGGAGCTACGGGTTCCTGCTGTCGGTCCTGGCCACGGGGGCCCTGCTGACCCTCGCACCGCGGTGGAGCGCGGCGCTGCGGCGGCGGGGGGCGCCGGTACGGCTCGCCGAGGTGCTGGCGGCGGCCGCCGCGGCGCAGGCGGTGTGCGCGCCCGTCGTGGTGGTCCTGGCCTCCCGGGTCAGCCTGGTGGCGATTCCGTGCAACCTGCTGGCGGAGTTCGCGGTGGCGCCCGCTACGGTGCTCGGGTTCGCTGCGCTCGCCGTCGCCCCTCTCGCCCCGCTGGTGGCCGAACTGCTGGCGCGGGTCGCGGGCTGGCCCGTCGGGTGGATCGCCACGGTGGCCCGTACGGGGGCGGACCTTCCCGGGGCGGAGGCCCCGTGGCCCGGTGGCTGGGCCGGAGCAGCCCTCCTCGCCGTCCTCACGGTCCTGGCCGTGCTGCTCGCCCCTCGGCTGGTACGTCACCCCTGGGTCTGCTCGGCCGCCGCGCTGCTCCTGGTTCTCGTGGTGCTGCGGCCGGCTCCCCTGACCCGGATCGTGACCGGGTGGCCGCCGCCCGACTGGGCGTTCGCGCTGTGCGACGTCGGGCAGGGCGATGCGATGGTGCTCGCGGCAGGGGAGGGCACGGGTGTGGTCGTCGACACCGGGCCCGATCCCGGGTCGGTCGACCGCTGCCTGCGCGACCTCGGCGTCACGCGCGTACCGCTCGTGATCCTCACGCATTTCCACGCCGACCATGTGCGGGGGCTGCCCGGGGTGCTGCGGGGCAGGGCCGTGGGCGCGATCCAGACGACGAGCCTCGACGAGCCGCCCGAGCAGGCCGCCTTCGTGCGGCGTACGGCGGCCTCGGCGCGGGTCGCTACGGTGCGGGCGGCACCCGGTGAGCGACGCCGGGCGGGACCGCTCGACTGGCGGGTCCTCTGGCCGCGCGCAGGGCCCGGGGGAGTCGGGGTGGTGAAGGGGGAGGGCGGGCCGAACGACTCCAGCGTGACCCTGTACGTCCGGGCCGCGGGCGGACTGACGCTGCTGCTCCTCGGCGACCTTGAACCACCGGCCCAGCGGGGGTTGCTGCACAGCCCGGTGGGGCTGCCCCGGGTGGATGTCCTCAAAGTGGCCCATCACGGCTCGGGCTTCCAGGACGCGGGGCTGCTGCGCAGCGCGCGGCCGAGGCTGGCGCTCATCTCCTGCGGCGCGGACAACCCGTACGGCCACCCCTCGCCCCGTACCGTCGACGCGCTCAAGGCCGCCGGTGCGCGGGTCCTGCGTACCGACACCGACGGCGCCGTCGCGGTGGCGGGCGCGGGCAAGGAGCTGCGGGCGGTGGGCCGTTCAGGACGGGAGGGCTGACCGGTCGGCGGTGGCGGGGGAGGAGGGCTGGACCAGCCAGGTGCCGGCGAGCATCAGGTCGCGGCCGGGCTGCTCGTTCACCTCCCGCCAGGCACGGACGGTGTGCGGAGTGATGCGCAGGTACACCCACGGGGAGGTCGTCCGCGGGTCCCACCTGGACTTCGCCGCGAACGCGTCGCCGGAGGCGCCGGGGAGGTCCGCTCCCTCGACGATCTCGGCTACCCCCTCGATGAGTACCACGTCACGGGTGGGGCCGAGCGTGACCCTGATCTTGCTGGTGGGGGTCACGTTGACCGCCGTCGGGTTGGTCCTCCGGGTCGCCATGAGCAAGGTGCCCTCGTGCCAGGCGAACGACAGCGGCACCAGGCAGGGGGTGCCGTCCGGGGAGGCGGTCGCCACCCATGCGTCCCGGTCGTCACGGAGGCGGGCGAGGGTGTCCCGCAGGCGCTGTTCCGTGCTGCGCGGAGGTGGTGGGGTGGTGATCATGGCCGTCACGCCAGCCGCCGTCCGGTGCGGTACGCGTCGGCCGCCGGACCTAGGCCTCAGGCCCTGTCCGGGCCTCAGGCCCTGTCCGGGCCTCAGGCCCTGTCCGGGCCTCAGGCGCTACGGCTTCTCCAGCCACCCCTCGTACTCCGCGGCGAACTCGTCGAGCGCGGCCGGGTCCATACGTCCGGCCGGGTCCTCCACGACCACCAGCCACTGGGCGTCCTCGGCGTCGTCCTCACCGGCCAGGGCGTCCCGTACGAGCTGGGGTTCCTCGGCGACTCCGAAGCGGTCCGCCAGCTCCCCGGCGACCTCCTCCGCGGAGTCGCGGTCCGGCAGCACCAGTACATGTCTCACATCGCTCACCCGGTCATTCTCCGGTACGGGCACGTGTGCCCCGCACCCCGGGGGCGCCGGACCGGCCGGGGTGTCAGTGGGCCATGGGATGCTGGATCGCGATGGCCACCAGGAAGAATTCCACCGACGATCCGCTCGCCCCCCTCACCCTCGCCGTGGGCCAGGAGGACCTCCTCCTGGACCGTGCGGTGCAGCAGGTGGTGGCGGCGGCCCGCGCTGCCGACGCCGATACGGATGTCCGTGATCTGGCGTCCGACCAGTTGCAGCCCGGCACGCTCGCCGAGCTCACCAGCCCCTCGCTCTTCGCCGAGCGCAAGGTCGTGATCGTGCGCAACGCGCAGGACCTCGCGGCCGACACGGTCAAGGATGTCAAGGCGTATCTCGGGGCGCCGGTCGAGGAGATCACGCTCGTCCTGCTGCACGCGGGCGGGGCCAAGGGCAAGGCGCTCCTGGACGCGGCGCGCAAAGCCGGGGCGCGGGAGGTGGCCTGCCCGAAGACCACCAAGCCGGCCGAGCGGCTCTCCTTCGTACGGTCGGAGTTCCGGACGCACGGGCGGTCCGCGACGTCGGAGGCGTGCCAGGCGTTGGTCGACTCCATCGGCAGCGATCTGCGGGAGCTGGCCAGTGCGGTGTCGCAGCTGATCGCGGACGTGGAGGGGACGATCGACGAGGCGGTCGTCGGGCGCTATTACACCGGGCGTGCGGAGGCGTCGTCGTTCACCGTGGCCGACCGGGCGGTCGAGGGGCGGGCGGCGGAGGCGCTGGAGGCGCTGCGGTGGTCGTTGTCGACCGGGGTCGCGCCCGTGCTGATCACCAGTGCGTTGGCACAGGGGGTGCGGGCGATCGGGAAGCTGTCCTCCGCGCGGGGCGGCCGGCCGGCCGATCTGGCGCGGGAGCTGGGGATGCCGCCGTGGAAGATCGACCGGGTGCGGCAGCAGATGCGGGGGTGGACGCCGGATGGCGTCGCCTTGGCCCTGCGGGCCGTGGCTGCGGCGGACGCGGGGGTGAAGGGTGGGGGGGACGACCCTGAGTACGCCCTGGAGAAGGCCGTCGTCGCTGTCGCGCGGGCGGCGCGGACGGGGCGGTAGCCGTTCCCCCCCGGGGGTGCCGTCGGGCGGGGCCCTGTCGTCTCCGGGCCCGTCCTCACACGCCGGACGGACTGGAGGTGCCCCCGGACGGGCTGGGGCGGACGCGCGGAAGCCCCGGGCGCCGGTCTGGGGAGATCGGGGCCCGGGACTTCCGGGTCGCACTCTTGGTGCGCCGCACCCGCGTGGCGAACGCAGGTTCGGTGTGCGGCGCGGGGTGCCGGTCAGGGGCGGGAGAGAGGGCCCGTCGAGTCCGTTCCGGCGGTCACATCAGTGAGCTTCGGGAAGAAGCTCAGGCCTGCAGGGCGGCAACCTTGGACGCCAGCGCCGACTTCTTGTTGGCGGCGGCGTTCTTGTGGATGACACCCTTCGAGACAGCCTTGTCCAGCTGACGGGAGGCGTCGCGGACGGCCGTGGTGGCCTTCTCGACGTCACCGGCAACGGCGGCCTCGCGGGCCTTGCGGATCGCGGTCTTGAGCGACGACTTGACGGCCTTGTTGCGCAGGCGCGCCTTCTCGTTGGTCTTGTTCCGCTTGATCTGGGACTTGATGTTCGCCACGAATAGAGCCTTTTCAGGTTCGTTGGATCTTCCAGGTGAGCCGCGCCGCTCGTGAGAGCCACGAGGCACAGCTGTCCACGGTAGCAGTCACCCTCCGACCGGCCCAAACCGGTCGCTGTCCCGCAGGCGTGGGACGATGGAGCCTACGTATCGATCCGACCGACGATCCGACCGACCCGACATCGACCCGAGACACGGCGTTCGGCGTCTCAAGAATCAGGACCCTGCGTGCCCGCGACTCCTTCCAACGTGCCCGAGCCGAGCCGTACCGACCCGGCGCTGATCCGCAATTTCTGCATCATCGCGCACATCGACCACGGCAAGTCGACCCTTGCCGACCGGATGCTTCAGCTGACCGGAGTGGTCGACCAGCGGCAGATGCGTGCTCAGTACCTCGACCGGATGGACATCGAGCGCGAGCGCGGCATCACCATCAAGTCCCAGGCGGTCCGGCTGCCCTGGGCGCCCAACACGGGCGAGGACACGGGCACCACCCACATCCTCAACATGATCGACACCCCGGGCCACGTGGACTTCACCTACGAGGTGTCCCGTTCGCTCGCGGCCTGCGAGGGCACGGTCCTGCTGGTCGACGCCGCGCAGGGGATCGAGGCCCAGACGCTGGCCAACCTCTATCTGGCGATGGAGAACGACCTCACCATCGTCCCGGTGCTCAACAAGATCGACCTGCCCGCAGCCCAGCCGGAGAAGTTCTCCGAGGAGCTGGCCAATCTCATCGGCTGCCAGCCCGAGGACGTGCTCAAGGTCTCCGCCAAGACCGGTGTCGGCGTGGACGCGCTGCTCGACCGGGTCGTGCGGGACGTGCCGGCCCCGGTCGGCGTCGCGGACGCCGCCGCACGCGCGATGATCTTCGACTCGGTCTACGACCCGTACCGCGGTGTCGTCACCTACGTCCGTGTCGTCGACGGACAGCTCAACAAGCGCGAGCGCATCAAGATGATGTCGACCGGCGCCACCCACGAACTGCTGGAGATCGGGGTATCCTCCCCGGAGATGACCCCGGCCGACGGCATCGGTGTGGGTGAGGTCGGCTACATCATCACCGGCGTGAAGGACGTCCGGCAGTCCAAGGTCGGTGACACGATCACCTCCCTGAACAAGGGGGCGACCGAGGCGCTGGGCGGCTACAAGGACCCGAAGCCGATGGTGTTCTCGGGGCTCTACCCGCTGGACGGCTCGGACTACCCGGACCTGCGTGAGGCACTGGACAAGCTCCAGCTCAACGACGCCGCCCTGGTCTACGAGCCGGAGACCTCCGCCGCGCTCGGCTTCGGCTTCCGGGTCGGCTTCCTCGGCCTGCTCCACCTGGACGTGGTTCGCGAGCGGCTGGAGCGCGAGTTCGGCCTCGACCTGATCGCGACCGCCCCCAACGTGGTCTACCGGGTCGAGATGGAGGACGGCACCGAGCACATCGTCACCAACCCGAGCGAGTTCCCCGAGGGCAAGATCGACAAGGTGCACGAGCCGGTCGTCCGCGCCACGGTGCTGGCCCCGAGCGAGTTCATCGGCGCGATCATGGAGCTCTGCCAGAACCGGCGCGGCACCCTGCTCGGCATGGACTACCTCTCCGAGGACCGGGTCGAGATCCGCTACACGCTGCCGCTCGCCGAGATCGTCTTCGACTTCTTCGACCAGCTGAAGTCCAAGACCCGCGGCTACGCCTCCCTCGACTACGAGCCCACCGGCGAGCAGTCGGCCCACCTCGTCAAGGTCGACATCCTGCTCCACGGCGACAAGGTGGACGCGTTCTCCGCGGTCACCCACAAGGACAAGGCGTACGCGTACGGCGTCCGGCTCGTCGCCAAGCTGCAGAAGCTCATCCCGCGGCAGAACTTCGAGGTGCCGATCCAGGCGGCGATCGGCGCCCGGGTCATCGCCCGGGAGACGGTCCGCGCCATCCGCAAGGACGTCCTCGCCAAGTGCTACGGCGGTGACATCTCCCGTAAGCGGAAGCTGCTGGAGAAGCAGAAGGAGGGCAAGAAGCGGATGAAGATGGTCGGCAACGTGGAGGTCCCGCAGGACGCCTTCATCTCGGTGCTGTCGACCGACGAGTCCGCCGGGGAGAGCAAGGGCAAGAAGTAGCCCCGGCCCGACCCTGACCGGCCCCCGGCCGGCCGACGGCCCGAAGGGCCCCCACACCGCAGTACCGTGCGGTGACGGGGGCCCTTTCGTTATGAAAGCGGCGGCCCGTTGCCTCTTACGTGGCGGACGAGTGCGCTCTACTCTGATCACGCATCGTTGGTTACTCGCCAGTTAAACAAGCCGAACGAGCAGGTTGCGCAGCAGACAGCAGCATCACCAGCAGTCGCAGTATCAAAGAAGCCGGTCGTAGCAATGCCGCAGGCCCGGAGGACGTCGTGAGCGACACACAGACCTTGATCGATAACCGGCCGCCCTCCGTGGCGGCCCTCTTCATCGACCGCGTGGCGGCGACCCCGGACGGGGAGGCGTACCGCTATCCGGTCCCGTCCGCCTCGGGAGAGGGTCCCGACGACTGGAAGTCGCTGAGCTGGGGCCAGGCCGCCAAGCGGGTCTACGCGATCGCCGCCGGGCTGATCGCCCTCGGAGTGCGGCCGGAGGAGCGGGTCGCGCTCTCCTCCGCCACCCGGGTGGAGTGGATCCTCATCGACCTCGGCGTGATGTGCGCGGGCGCCGCGACCACCACGGTCTACCCGTCCACGAACGCCGAGGAGTCCGCGTTCATCCTGGCCGACTCCGAGAGCCGCATCCTCATCGCGGAGGACGCCGAGCAGCTGGCCAAGGCCCGCGAGCGCCGCACCGAACTGCCCGACCTCGCCCACGTCGTCGTCATCGACCCGACCGGTGTCGAGCCCGCCGAGGGCGACCCCGAGGGCTGGATCATCACCCTCGCCGACCTGGAGGCCCGGGGCGACGAGCTCCTCGCCAAGACCCCGGACGCGGTCACCGGGCGGGTCTCCGCCATCACGGCCGACCAGCTCGCCACCCTCATCTACACCTCCGGCACCACCGGCCGCCCGAAGGGCGTACGGCTGCCGCACGACAACTGGTCGTACATGGCCAAGGCCACCGTGGCGACCGGCCTGATCACCGCCGAGGACGTGCAGTACCTCTGGCTGCCGCTCGCCCACGTCTTCGGCAAGGTCCTCACCTCCGGCCAGATCGAGGTGGGCCACGTCACCGCGATCGACGGCCGCATCGACAAGATCATCGAGAACCTGCCGGTCGTCCAGCCGACCTACATGGCCGCCGTCCCCCGGATCTTCGAGAAGGTCTACAACGGGGTCGCCTCCAAGGCCCGCGCGGGCGGCGGCGCCAAGTACAAGATCTTCCAGTGGGCGGCCGAGGTGGCCCGCGAGTACGCCAAGGTCTCCCAGGACAACTTCCGCCGCACCGGCAAGGCCTCCGTGCCCTTCGCGCTCGGCGCGAAGCACAAGGTCGCCGACGCGCTCGTCTTCTCCAAGATCCGCGACGCCTTCGGCGGCCGGCTGCGCGCCTGCGTCTCCGGTTCCGCCGCCCTCGCCCCCGACATCGGCTACTTCTTCGCCGGCGCCGGCGTGCACATCCTGGAGGGCTACGGCCTCACCGAGACCAGCGCCGCCTCCTTCGTCAACCCGGGCGAGGCCTACCGCACCGGCACCGTCGGCAAGCCGCTCCCCGGCACCGAGGTGCGCATCGCGGACGACGGCGAGATCCTGATGCGCGGCCCCGGCATCATGGAGGGCTACCACAAGCTGCCCGACAAGACCGAAGAGGTCCTGGAGTCGGACGGCTGGTTCCACACCGGTGACATCGGCGAACTGTCGGCCGACGGCTACCTGCGCATCACCGACCGCAAGAAGGACCTGATCAAGACGTCGGGTGGCAAGTACGTCGCCCCGGCCGAGGTCGAGGGCCAGTTCAAGGCGGTCTGCCCGTTCGTCTCCAACATCCTGGTGCACGGCGCGGACCGTAACTTCTGCACCGCGCTCATCGCCCTCGACGGCCCCACCATCCTGGGCTGGGCCGCCGAGAACGGCCTGGCGGGCAAGGAGTACGCGGAGGTGGTGGCCGCCCCGCAGACCGTCGAGCTCATCGACGGGTACGTACAGCGCCTCAACGAGGGGCTCCAGCGCTGGCAGACCATCAAGAAGTTCCGCCTCCTGCCGCGCGACCTGGACGTCGAGCACGGCGAGCTGACCCCGAGCCTGAAGCTGAAGCGGCCGGTCGTCGAGCGGGAGTACCAGGGGCTGATCGACGAGATGTACGCGGGCTCACGCGAGGCCTAGCGCTTCTCGCGCCAACCGCGTCCGGGGGCCGGCTCCCGGACGCCACGGCCGCCTTCCGGGGGCTCGGCCTCGCAATGGCGCAGCGGGGCGGTCGGACATCCAGGTGTCCGGCCGCCCCGTCCGCCGTGCGTGTCCTGTCGTGACCGAGCACGCCGGCTCCCGGCACCAGGCGATCGGGTGCGCTGATGCCCCCGGTCGCGGGGAGCCGCCGGTGAGCCCGTAGCGCAGGTGCCCAGTGCCCTTTGCGAGGCCGGCCGCGCACAGCACCGTCCACACGGTCACCCACGTGCGGCGGCCCATCCGTATCGGGCTCGGCATTGAGGCCTCCTACGAGCGCTCGACGGGCGCGGCTACGGACGCGGCGCCGATGCCGCGGAACACCCGGTTCGATTTTCTGCCCACTTCAGTAACTCGGTGCTTATGGATGCGGCCGGTCTGTCACTCTGTCGGAGTCGTCGGACCCGTAGGAGCCCCCCGTAGGAGCCGCACCGTGGCGCCCATCCCCTTGCAGCGGGACAGCGTGCAGCGTCCCGGCACCAGCCGTGCCGGAACCGCGCACGGCCCGCGCCTGGCCAGCCGCACCAGCCTGCCCGGAATACCGCTCGCCCCGTCCGCCGCCCGCCGGTTCGTGCGGGCGGCGCTCGCGGAGTGGACCGGGCTCGGGGTTCCCGCCGCCGTGGGCTTCAGCGACCGGCTCGCCGACGACGCCGTGACCGTCACCAACGAGCTGGTCACCAACGCCGTGGTGCACGCCGGGACCACGGTCGACCTGGTGCTCCGGCTGGAGGAGGAAGGCGGCGACGAGCCTTCGGCCGCCCTCGTCCTGGAGGTCACCGACCACCACCCGGCCCGCCCGGTGAGCAGCGACGAGCCCGGGGCGACCGGGCATGCGCGCCGTACGGACACCGAACCGCCCGCCGGTACGGACACCGAACCGCCCGCCGTTACGGCCGCGCAGGTCCCCGCCGGTACGGACACCGAGCCGCCCGCCGTTACGGCCGGGCAGGTCCCCGCCGTTACGGCTGCGCAGGTCCCCGCCGGTACGGACACCGAGCCGCCCGCCGTTACGGCCGGGCAGGTCCCCGCCGTTACGGCCGCGCAGGTCCCCGCCGGTACGGACACCGAACCGCCCGCCGTTACGGCTGCGCAGGTCCCCGCCGTTACGGCCGCGCTGGTCCCCGCCGGTACGGCTGCCGAGGCACCCGCGCTCGCCGACCTCCCCGACCCAGCCGAGTACGGCCGGGGCCTCCAGCTCGTCGCCACCCTCGCCGAGTCCTGGGGCATCACCTACCGCACCGGCCTCAAGACCGTCTGGGCCCGCCTCCCCGTCGACGACTGGTGCGGTCCGCCCGCCCCACCCGACCGGGACTCCCTCCGGCGCGGTCTGCGCGCCGCCGAGATCCTCGCCCCCGCCGCCCGGCGCACCGAACGCGACGACGCGGTCTGGGACAGCCGGGGAACCCCGGCCTTCCTCGCCGAGGCGTCCGACCTGCTCGCCGGGCAGCTCGACGAGGACCTGGTGGCCGCCATAGCGGGCCAGCTGCTGGTGCCCCGCCTCGCCGACTGGTGCGCGATCTGGCTGGAGGCCGAGGGCGGGGGACCGGGGGCCGAACCCCGGCTGGCCCGGGTCTGGCACAGCGACGAGACCGGTACGGAGCCCCTGCGCACCGCCCTGGAGCGGGAGCCCCTCCGCCTCCCGGCCGGTGTCGGCTCCGGCCCCGTGTCCGTCCCCGTGCCCTGGCCCGCGCATCCCGACCGGGCCGCCGGGGACGCCCAGCACGCCGAAGAGGCCCGGGAGGGCAGCCGCTCCCCGCACCCCGGCGGCCGGGAGGGCAGCCGCTCCCCGCACCCCGGCGGCCGGGACGGCGCCGCGCTCGCCTTCCGGATCACCGCGGGCGGCCGGGCGCTCGGGACCGTGCTCGTCGGCCGGGAGGGCGCCGCCCAGGTGCCCGAGGCCGTCGCCTCGCTCATCGAGGACTTCGTACGCCGCCTCGGCCTCGCCGTCGGCGCCGCCCGCGCCTACACCCGGCAGGCCACCATCAGCCGGATCCTCCAGCGCGGCCTGCTGCCCAGCAAGGTCGCGGAGATCCCCGGTGTCACCAGCGCTCTCGTATACGAACCGAGCGACGACGGCGTGGTCGGCGGTGACTTCTACGACATCTTCTCCTGCCCCGGCGACCGCTGGTGCTTCGTCCTCGGCGATGTCCAGGGCAGCGGCCCCGAGGCCGCCGTCGTCACCGGCCTCGCCCGCCCCTGGCTGCGGCTGCTCTCCCGGGAGGGCTTCGGCGTCGGCGAGGTCCTGGACCGGCTCAACCGGCTCCTCCTCGACGACGCCATGGAGGCCGCCGAGGCCGCCGCCCTGATGGTCGCCGCCGCCGGGGGCCAGCAGCTCCACGACGGCTCCCAGTCCCGCTTCCTCTCCCTGCTGTACGGGGAGGTCGTGCCACTCCCCGGCGGCGGTGTCCGCTGCACGGTGGCCAGCGCGGGCCACCCGCTGCCCCTGCTGCTGCGCCCCGACGGCTCCGTACGCCCGGCGGCCGAGCCGCAGGTGCTGCTGGGGGTCGTCGAGGACGTGGCGTACGAGAGCCAGGTCTTCGATCTCGCGCCCGGTGACACCCTGCTCTGCGTCACGGACGGGGTGACCGAGCGGCGGTCGGGGCCGCTGATGTTCGACGACGGGGACGGGCTGGCCCGGGTGCTGGCCGGGTGCGCCGGGCTGCCCGCCGACGCGACGGCCGAGCGGATCCGGCGAGCGGTCCACGAGTTCGCCGAGCAGCCGCCGGACGACGACGTGGCCCTGCTGGTGCTCCACGCGGACCAGCACGCGGACCGAGCGGACCGGCACGCGGACTGAAACGTTCCCGCGGCGAGCGACAATGGTCGGTATGCCTTCCGTACTGCCCGATGGTGAGCCCGTGCCCGACGACGGGGCGCTGCCCCGCCACGCCCTGGAAGGCGCAGCCGACCGCCCGCTCGGCTTCTACCTGCACGTCCCGTACTGCGCCACCCGCTGCGGCTACTGCGACTTCAACACCTACACCGCCACCGAGCTGCGCGGCTCCGGCGGCGCGCTGGCCTCCCGCGACAACTACGCCGCCCACCTGATCGAGGAGGTCCGCCAGGCCCGCAAGGTCCTCGGCGACGACCCCCGCCCGGTCCGTACGGTCTTCGTCGGCGGCGGCACGCCCACGCTGCTGCCCGCCGCCGATCTCGTGCGGATGCTGGCGGCGATCCGGGAGGAGTTCGGGCTCGCGGAGGACGCGGAGATCACCACCGAGGCGAACCCGGAGTCCGTCGACCCGGCCTACCTCGAAGCCCTGCGCGAGGGCGGCTTCAACCGGGTCTCCTTCGGCATGCAGAGCGCCAAGCAGCACGTCCTGAAGATCCTGGACCGCACGCACACCCCCGGCCGCCCCGAAGCGTGCGTCGCCGAGGCGCGCGCGGCGGGCTTCGACCACGTCAACCTCGACCTGATCTACGGCACCCCCGGCGAGTCCGACGACGACTGGCGGGCCACCCTGGACGCGGCCATCGGCGCGGGCCCCGACCACGTCTCCGCGTACGCGCTGATCGTCGAGGAGGGCACCCAGCTCGCCCGCCGCATCCGGCGCGGCGAGATCCCGATGACCGACGACGACGCGCACGCCGACCGCTACCTGATCGCGGACGAGGCCTTCGCCGCCGCGGGCTTCGACTGGTACGAGGTCTCCAACTGGGCCACCACCGAGGCCGGCCGCTGCCTGCACAACGAGCTGTACTGGCGCGGCGCCGACTGGTGGGGCGCGGGCCCCGGAGCCCACAGCCACGTCGGCGGGGTCCGCTGGTGGAACGTGAAGCACCCCGGCGCGTACGCCCAGGCGCTCGCCGAGGGCCGCTCGCCCGGCGCCGGCCGCGAGATCCTCGGCCAGGAGGACCGCCGGGTCGAGCGCATCCTGCTGGAGCTCCGGCTCCGCGAGGGCTGCCCGCTCGACCTGCTCAAACCCGACGGCCTCGCCGCCTCCCGCCGCGCCCTGACCGACGGGCTGCTGGAGCCGGAGCCGTACGAGGAGGGCCGCGCGGTCCTCACCCTGCGCGGGCGGCTCCTGGCCGACGCCGTCGTGCGGGACCTGGTCGACTGACCCGTACGGACGACCTCAAGGCCGGCAGTCCTTCGCCGTCAACGGGGGCGCGACCCCGGCGGGCTTGCCGCAGACGAGGGTCCGCTCGGCGCTCGGCCCGGGGCGGACCACCTTGACGATGTTCAGACCGTGCACATGGTCGGAGACCGAGGACCTCGCCCGGCTGAACGCGATTGTCCCGGTGGGCATGTTGTTCAGCTCCACCGTGTGCAGCGTCGCCCAGGTCTCGGCGGCGCTCCGCCGGGCGTCACCGCGTGCGGCGGCGTCGTACAGGGCCGCCGTCGCGCTGTAGGCGATGACCGTCTGCCCGCTGGCGAACAGCTCGTCCTCGTACGCCGGCCGCCCCGAGGCCAGGGTCGTGGCCTCCTTCTCGGGGGCCAGCGCCCGCAGGGTGCGGTGCGCGTCCCCGTAGAAACCGGGATTCTTCCCCCGGTCCAACGGGGCGAGCGCGCTGTGGTAGAGCGTGACGTTCGTCGCGATGGAGGCGCTGTCGCTGAAGCTGTCCTTCGTCAGATCGTCCCCCGTGAACACCGTCAGCGCCCGGTCCCAGCACCCGGTGGTCTCCGACAAGCCCCGCATCAGGGCCCGTACGTCCTCGACGCGCCCGGCGAAGTACAGCGCGTCCGGGACCCGCTCCGCCTGGCAGATGGTGGTGAGCGGGGCGTTCAAACTGGCGCCCCCCGCCAGGTCGTACTCCACGTCGCGGCCCAGGGCGAAGCCCGATGTCCGCAGCATCTCCCGGCCCGCGTCCCGCTGCTCGGCGGTGTACCGGTCCAGGTCCCCGTTGCGGTCCTCGCGCGAGAGCACGATCGCGTACGGGCGGTCCAGCTTCCCCGCGATCTGCCGGGCCACCAGCCCGAGCGCGTACGTCTGCTCCTCGTCCGTCGCCCCAGACCGAAGTAGTTGGGGAACCGGCGGGGCAGGTCGCTGCTGGAGTTCGTGGTGTCCACCAGTGCCAGCCCGGCCGAGCGGAGCAGCGCCACCGCGTCGTCGCTCTCGTCGGTGTTGCGGCCGAGGCCGACCACGCCCACCACCGTCGGGTCCCGCCGGGCCACTTCGATGATCTTGCGCACGGCGGTGAGTTGGCGCAGCATGTCCTGGCCGGTGTCGGCGGTGAGCACCCGCAGCTTGACCGACCGCCGCACGGTCTTGTTCACCGCCTGCTGCTGGAGATAGACGCCGGTCAGCTCCTCCAGGCCCTTGCGGGTCGCCTCGGGGTCCTTGCCCGTCGCGGTCAGCGGACCGGCGTAGACGACGGTGACGTACGCGTCGCCCGGCTCGATGTCCGCGTTCTCCGCGCGGATCGCCCGCTCGATCCGGTCGAACGTGATGCCCTTCCCGCCCCCGAGCAGCTCCAGGCCGTTGCCCCGCGCGAAGCGCACCTCGGGCGCGGTCGCCACGCCGACACACTCCCGCTCCCCTTCAGGCCCGGCCCAGATCGCGTCGGTGCTGCGGTCGGTCAGCGGGCCGTGGCAGTAGGTGTCGCGCCAGTGCCCGGCCCACAGGAACGCCCCCAGCAGACTGCCCACGACGAGCAGCCCGACGGCCGGTCTCGACATCACCCACCACGCCCAGGTCCGCGGCACCCGGTAGGTGGCGAGCCGGTCCTGGGCGGGCGGACGGGACAGCTCCTCGGTGGCCAGCGGCAGTTGGAGCACCCACGCCAGCATCGCCGCGGCCACCGGCGACTGCCCCAGGCTCAGCTCCTCGACCCAGCGGTCGTAACTCTCCAGGGCCCCCGAGGGAGCGGCCGTCCGGCCCGATACCGGCCGCGGAGGGGGCGGCGGGGTGTGCCGCACGACCTCGGCGGCCGGCAGCGCGGCGAGCAGCAGCAGCGGATCGACCTCGCTGCGCCGCGACCGTACGTTGTTGATCGCGTTGATCAGCAGGATGCCGCCGTTGTCCTGGGTGGCCCGGCTCAGGAGCACCACCGGCGGACGGGTCCGCTTGGAGCGCCGCCAGTCCGCCGCGCGGGGACGGTAGTTGTCCCGCAGGTCCTCCAGCAGCGCCTGTACCCGCAGCTCCAGATGGAACTGGCGCGCGTGCCCGTCGCCCGCCCCCGCGTGCGCCACCCGCTTCGCCACCGCCGCCGCCCGCACCCGGATCACGTCCCACGACCCTCTCGGCGAGAGGCGGGACCAGCCGTCCGAGGGATAGCCGGTGCTGGACGCGGCCAGCGAGGGGGTGGTGGCGAACCACCGGCTGGCCCGGCGCAGCCACAGCAGCGGCGGCGCGGACCGGCTCGCCACGCCCACCACGGCGAGACCCATCAGCGCGAGGGACGCCACCAGGACCGTCAGGAACCAGTCGATCTCGCCGAGCAGCACGCTGAGCAGGGCGATGAAGAGCGCCCCGACGAAGGTCTCGGGCCGCACCGAACTCCGCAGGGACGCCCCCCAGGTGCCCCGGCGCGGCCGGTCGGCCCGCCGGCGCAGCCGGCGCAGCTGCTCCAGGATCAGTTCCTCGCTGATCTCCCGGGGATTCCCGTCGGACTGTCCGACCACGGTCGCGGTCGCCTGCTCGATCGCTCCGAGCAGGCGCGAGCGGGGAAAGGCCGGCGGTTTGTACTGCGCGGTCCCGGGCGGTTCCCACGGCCTCTCGGCCAGCGTGCGCACCATGTCGAGCGCCGCCTCGTAGGGGGTGGACCCGCCGCCTCGCAGCCGCTGCACCGGCACCCCGCGGCGCTCGTTGGCCCGGTGGACCAGCTTCACGATCGCCTCGACCTGCCGGTCGGTCTCGTGCCCGGCCCCGGCGTCCTCGGCCTTGATCACCACCAGCGGCATCACCGGCCGGTTCTTCCGGTACCCGTCGATCAGCTGCTGCGTCAGACGGAAGACGGCCAGGGCCGCCTCGCTCCCCGCCCCGCCCCGCCAGTCCCCTTGCCCCATCGCCCGCGCCCCTCCCCCGTGAACGGGTGAGCCCGCTCTCCCCACCCTCCCTAACCGATGGTGCGTGTGGGGCGCAGCATTCCCAGGGATCGGTACGAGATCCTCTTCCACGGGCCCGCGACGAGCGGCGGGACATCACTCCGTAAGGGTGACGAAGTCGATCAATTCCTCCACCCGGCCCAGGAGTTGAGGCTCAAGGTCCCTGTAGCTGCGGACCTTGGACAGGATGTGCTGCCAGGCCGCCCCGGTGTTCTCCGGCCAGCCCAGCGCCCGGCACACCCCCGTCTTCCAGTCCTGCCCACGGGGCACCACCGGCCAGGCGTCGATCCCCACCGAGGACGGCTTCACCGCCTCCCACACGTCGATGTACGGGTGGCCCACCACCAGCACGTGCGGGTCCGAGACCTGCGCGGCGATCCGGGACTCCTTGGAGCCGGGCACCAGGTGGTCCACCAGCACCCCGAGCCGGGCGTCCGGCCCCGGCGCGAACTCGCCCACGACGGCCGGAAGATCGTCGATCCCCTCCAGGTACTCCACGACCACGCCCTCGATGCGCAGGTCGTCGCCCCACACCCGCTCGACCAGTTCCGCGTCGTGCCGGCCCTCCACGTAGATCCGCCCCGCCCGCGCCACCCGCGCCCGCGCGCCGGGCACCGCCACCGAACCGGAGGCCGTACGGGTGGGGCGCACCGGCCCCCCGGGCCCCGGGCGGACCAGTGTGACCACCTTGCCCTCCAGCAGGAAGGCGCGCGGCTCCATCGGGAAGACCCGGTGCTTGCCGAAGCGGTCCTCCAGGGTCACCGTGGGCCTCAGGGCCGTCCTCTCGCAGCGGATCACCGCCCCGCAGAAACCGGTGGCGACCTCCTCCACGACCAGGTCGGGTTCGGCGGGGACCTCGGGCACGGGGGCGGACCTCTTCCACGGCGGGGTCAGGTCCGGCTGGTAGCTGCGCATGGCACGACGATAATTCGCCGCACGCGCTCCCTCGGCGCACCCCACCGCTCACCTCCGGCGCACCCCACCGTTCACCTCCGGCCCGTCCCACCGCTCACCCTCGGCGCACCCCACCGCTCACCTCCGGCCCGTCCCACCGCTCACCCTCGGCGCACCCCGCCACTCACCCTCCGGCGCACCCCACCGCTCACCTCCGGCCCGTCCCACCGCTCACCCTCCGGCGCACCCCGCCGCTCACCCCCAGCTCGACCCCGCCCACGCCCACGCCCACCCCACCCATTCACACCGCGTCGAACCGCTCCGCCAGCGACGCCCGCTGCGCCCGGACGAACGCCGCGTCCACCACCGCCCCGTGCCCCGGTACGTACACCGCGCCCTCGCCGCCCAGATCGAGGAGCCGGTCCAGGGCGGCGGGCCAGCGCGAGGGGATCGCGTCCCCGCCCGCCTGCGGCTCGCCCGACTCCTCCACCAGGTCGCCGCAGAGCACCACCGCACCCTCGCCGTCCGTACCCGGAACCAGCACCGCGAGGTCATGGCCGCTGTGGCCCGGCCCCACGTTGGCCAACAGCACCTGACGGCCGCCGCCCAGGTCGAGCGTCCACTCGCCGGTCACCTCGTGGTGCGGCACCACCAGCGCGTCCACCGCCCGGTGCGCGTCCTCCTCCGCGAGCCCGTGGCGCACGGCCGACCCGGTCAGCTCGTCCGCCGAGCGCCGCAGCAGGGCGGTGACGCCCACCGCCCCGTACACCTGGGCGCCGGCGAACGCCGCCGTCCCCAGCACATGGTCGAAGTGGGGGTGGCTCAGTGCGATATGCGTCACCCTCCGGCCGAGCAGCGCCTCGGCCTGCCTGCGCAGCTCGACGCCCTCGCGCAGGGTCGAGCCGGTGTCGAACAGCAGCACGCCGTCGGCCCCGGCGACCAGCGCCGCCGTGGCGTCCCAGCCCGGCAGGCGCCGCCGCCCGATACCGTGGCCCAACCGCTCCCAGCCGAAGTCTTCCCAAGAGACGTCCATGGCACGACGCTATCGGCAACCACCCGCGCGGGCCGTCGGCGGCGTGGCCGGTCGCCCTTGCCCCTGCCCCACCCCACCCCCGTACACTGACGGCATCGAAGGTTGGCACTCGTACGCAGCGAGTGCCAGACAGGCACCGGGAAACAACAGCTGGAGGTGTGCGCCATGCTCAGCGAACGCAGGCTCGAGGTGCTGCGCGCCATCGTCCAGGACTATGTCGGCACCGAGGAGCCCGTCGGCTCCAAGGCGCTCACCGAACGGCACCAGCTGGGTGTCTCCCCGGCCACCGTCCGCAACGACATGGCGGTGCTGGAGGACGAGGGCTTCATCGCGCAGCCGCACACGAGCGCGGGCCGCATCCCCACCGACAAGGGGTACCGCCTCTTCGTCGACAAGCTCGCCGGCGTCAAGCCGCTCTCCTCGCCCGAGCGCCGGGCCATCCAGAACTTCCTCGACGGCGCGGTCGACCTCGACGACGTGGTCGGCCGGACCGTACGGCTGCTCGCGCAGCTGACCCGGCAGGTCGCGGTCGTGCAGTACCCCTCGCTGACCCGCTCGACGGTGCGGCACGTGGAGCTGCTGTCGCTGGCCCCCGCCCGGCTGATGCTGGTCCTGATCACGGACACCGGCCGGGTCGAACAGCGTATGATCGACTGCCCCGCGCCCTTCGGCGAGGCATCCCTCGCGGATCTGCGGGCCCGGCTCAACAGCCGGGTCGTCGGACGCCGCTTCGCGGATGTCCCGCGGCTGGTGCGGGAGCTGCCGGAATCCTTCGACAGCGAGGACCGCGGAACGGTCTCCACGGTCCTTTCCACCCTCCTCGAAACCCTGGTCGAGGAGACGGAGGAGCGGCTGATGATCGGCGGCACCTCCAACCTCACCCGCTTCGGGCACGACTTCCCTGTGATGATCCGGCCGGTGCTGGAAGCACTGGAGGAGCAGGTCGTCCTGCTGAAGCTGCTCGGTGAGGCCACGGACTCAGCCATGACCGTGCGGATCGGGCACGAGAACGCCCACGAGGGCCTCACGTCCACGTCCGTCGTCGCGGTCGGCTACGGTTCGGGCGACGAGGCAGTCGCCAAACTCGGCGTGGTCGGACCGACCCGCATGGACTACCCCGGAACGATGGGAGCGGTACGCGCAGTGGCACGTTACGTCGGACAGATCCTGGCGGAGTCGTAAGTGGCCACGGACTACTACGCCGTACTCGGCGTGCGCCGCGACGCGTCTCAGGACGAGATCAAGAAGGCATTCCGTCGGCTCGCACGCGAGCTGCACCCGGATGTCAACCCGGACCCGAAGACCCAGGAGCGGTTCAAGGAGATCAACGCCGCTTACGAGGTGCTCTCGGACCCGCAGAAGAAGCAGGTCTACGACCTCGGCGGCGACCCGCTCTCCGCGGGCGGCGGTGGCGGTGGCGCGGGCGGTTTCGGAGCCGGCGGCTTCGGCAACTTCTCCGACATCATGGACGCGTTCTTCGGAACGGCCTCGCAGCGCGGGCCCCGCTCGCGCACCCGTCGCGGCCAGGACGCCATGATCCGGCTGGAGATCGACCTCTCCGAGGCGGCCTTCGGCACCACCAAGGACATCCAGGTCGACACGGCGGTCGTCTGCAACACCTGCAGCGGCGAGGGCGCGGCCCCAGGCACCTCCGCCCAGACCTGTGACATGTGCCGCGGCCGCGGCGAGGTTTCGCAGGTCACCCGGTCCTTCCTGGGCCAGGTCATGACCTCGCGGCCCTGCCCGCAGTGCCAGGGCTTCGGTACGGTCGTGCCGACGCCGTGCCCGGAGTGCGCCGGTGACGGCCGCATCCGCTCGCGCCGCACGCTCACCGTCAAGATCCCCGCGGGCGTCGACAACGGCACCCGCATCCAGCTCGCCGGTGAGGGCGAGGTCGGCCCGGGCGGCGGCCCGCCCGGCGACCTGTACGTCGAGATCCACGAGCTGCCGCACGCGGTCTTCCAGCGGCGCGGCGACGACCTGCACTGCACGGTCACCATCCCGATGACGGCCGCCGCCCTCGGCACCAAGTGTCCGCTGGAGACGCTGGACGGCGTCGAGGAGATCGACATCCGGCCCGGCACCCAGTCCGGCCAGTCCGTACCGCTGCACGGGCGGGGCATCACCCACCTGCGGGGCGGCGGCCGGGGCGACCTGATCGTGCACGTCGAGGTGATGACCCCCTCCAAGCTCGACGCGGAGCAGGAGCGGCTGCTGCGGGAGCTCTCCAAGCTGCGCGGCGAGGAGCGACCCTTGGGCCAGTTCCAGCCAGGCCAACAGGGGCTCTTCTCCCGGCTGAAGGACGCCTTCAACGGCCGCTGAAGCCTTTTCCGCCTTTCACCGCACCGCCCATCGGTTCTCCGCCGGTGGGCGGTGCGGCGTTCTGCGGGAGATCCGGTCACGCCGAAGGCTGGCTGATTCGGCCCTGTGCGGCGGACGTGGCACGATGCGGTCATGTCCTCCGCGTTGACCGATCTCTGCCGGTATCCGGTCGTGCAGGCCCCCATGGCGGGCGGCGCTTCCGGACCCCAGCTCGCCGCCGCCGTCGCCGAGGCGGGCGGGCTCGGGTTCCTGGCCGCCGGGTACAAGACGGCGGACGGCATGTACAACGAGATCAAACAGCTGCGCCGGCTCACCGGCGGGCCCTTCGGCGTCAACCTCTTCATGCCGCAGCCCGCGCTCGCCGACCCCAGCGCCGTCGAGGTCTACCGCCACCAGCTGGCCGGGGAGGCCGCCTGGTACGAGACCCCGCTCGGCGACCCCGACAGCAGCGGCGACGACGGGTACGAGGCGAAGGTCGCCATCCTGCTGGAGGACCCGGTCCCGGTGGTCTCCTTCACCTTCGGCTGCCCCACCCGCGACACGCTCGACGCCTTCGCCAAGGCGGGGACGCACACCGTCGTGACCGTGACCTCCGCCGAGGAGGCCCAGGCCGCCCAGTGGGCGGGCGCCGACGCCGTCTGCGTCCAGGGCGTCGAGGCCGGCGGCCACCAGTCCACCCACCGCGACGACCCGCAGGCCGACCACACCGGCACCGGGCTGCTCACCCTCGTCACCCAGGTCCGCGAGACCGTGCAGATCCCCATCATCGCCACCGGCGGCCTGATGCGCGGCTCGCAGATCGCCGCCGTCCTCGCGGCCGGCGCCGACGCCGCCCAGCTCGGCACCGCCTTCCTGGTCTGCCCCGAATCCGGGGCCCACCTGCTGCACAAGCAGGCCCTGACCAACCCGCTCTTCGTCCGGACCGAGCTGACCCGCGCGTTCTCCGGACGTCCCGCACGCGGCCTGGTCAACCGGTTCGTCCGCGAGCACGGCCCGTACGCCCCCGCCGCCTACCCCCAGGTCCACTACCTGACCACCGGGCTGCGCCAGGCCGCCGCCAAGGCCGGGGACGCCCAGGGCATGGCCCTGTGGGCCGGTCAGGGCCACCGGATGGCCCGCGAACTCCCCGTCGGCGAGCTGGTCGAGCTGCTCGCCGCCGAACTGGAGGCCGCCAGGTCGGCCCTGAGCATGAGGAGCCCCCGGTGACCGCACCGGTCTTCGTCGTCGAACGGATGCCCACCGGACCGGAGTTCGTGTTGGACGGACCCGAGGGGCGGCACGCCGTCTCCGTGAAGCGGCTCCAGCCGGGCGAGGAACTCGTCCTCACCGACGGCCTCGGCCACTGGGCGGACGGCACCGTGCGCGCCGCCGAGGGCAAGGACCGCCTCACGGTCACCCTTCGCGCGGCCGTCCGGGAGGAGCCGGAACCCGCACCCCGGATCACCGTCGTCCAGGCGCTCCCCAAGGGCGACCGCGGCGAACTGGCCGTGGAGACCATGACCGAGACCGGCGTCGACGCGATCGTGCCGTGGCAGGCCGCCCGCTGCATCACCCGGTGGAAGGGCGAGCGGGGGGCCAAGTCCCTGGCGAAATGGCGCAGTACGGCCCGGGAGGCGGGCAAGCAGTCCCGCCGGGTGCGCTTCCCCGAGGTGACCGAGGCCATGACGACCGGACAGGTCGCCGCCCTGCTGGCCGGGGCCGACTTCGCCGGGGTGCTGCACGAGGACCGCGACCACGACAGCACCCCCCTCGCCACCGCCGAACTCCCCGCCGAGGGCACGATCGTGCTCGTCGTCGGCCCCGAGGGCGGCGTCTCCCCGCAGGAACTGACCGCCTTCGCCGACGCGGGCGCCCGCCCCTACCGGCTCGGCCGCAGCGTGCTGCGCACCTCCACCGCGGGGACGGCCGCGACCGCGCTGCTGCTCGGACGCACGGGGCGCTGGGGCTGAACGGGCCGGACGAGGGGGCTCCCCGGGCCCGCTGTCAGTGACGTTACGTAGAGTGAGGTCATGTCCAACGAGTCGCCTCTGATCATGAGCCTGCGCACCGCTGTCGACGCGGCGCCCTCGGACGTGCCCCTGCGACTGCACCTGGCAGAGCTGCTGCTCGGCGTGGGCCTGGCCGAAGCCGCCGTGGCCCAGGCCGCGGTGGCGCTCCAGCACGCACCGGGGGACGAGGCGGCACGGGAGCTGATGATGCGCGCGATGGGGCTGCCGCGGCAGGCCACCGAGATGCGGGCGGTGGGGCCGCCGCAGCAGGTCGGCGAGATGCGGACGACGGGACTGCCGCAGCAGGCCACCGTCCCCACGGCCCCCGCTCCGGCCGAAGCCCCGTCCCCGGCGGGCGGGTTCGACTGGCGGTCCGCCGAGGACGAGATCAGGGACGTGGTCCCGCCGCGCTTCGTCTCCTCCGCGCCGCCCGGTCCGCCGCAGCCGCCGGCCGCGGTGCCGCCCCCCGGCACCACCCCCGAGGCGCTGCCCGTGGACGGCGGCGGCGACCCCGGGGACGCCGTGGCGTGGGAGGCCGAAGCGCCCGCGCTGCGCCTCGCCGACGTCGGCGGAATGTACGAGGTCAAGGAGCGCCTCGAAGCGGCCTTCCTGGCCCCCATGCGCAACCCCGAACTGCGCAAGCTCTACGGCAAGAGCCTGCGTGGCGGGCTCCTCCTCTACGGCCCGCCCGGCTGCGGCAAGACGTTCATCGCCCGCGCCGTCGCCGGTGAGCTGGGCGCCCGTTTCCTCTCCGTCTCGGTCAACGACGTCCTCGACATGTGGATCGGCAACTCCGAGCGCAACATGCACGAGGTCTTCGAGACCGCCCGCCGGATGGCCCCGTGCGTGGTGTTCCTCGACGAGCTGGACGCCCTCGGCGCCAAGCGCAGCCGTACGGCCACCAGCGGCATGCGCAACACCGTCAACCAGCTCCTCACCGAACTCGACGGCGTCGACGGTGCCAACGAGGGCGTCTTCGTCCTCGCCGCCACCAACGTCCCCTGGGACGTGGACATCGCGCTGCGCCGCCCCGGCCGCCTGGACCGCACCCTGCTCGTGCTGCCGCCCGACGCCGCCGCGCGGGAGACGATCCTCCGCTACCACCTGCGCGACCGTCCCATCGAATCCGTCGACGTCGGCAAGCTCGTCAAGGTCACCGAGGACTTCTCCGGCGCCGACCTCGCCCACGTCTGCGAGTCCGCCGCCGAGACGGCCCTCCTCGACTCCGCCCGCACCGGCACGGTCCGGATGATCAACATGAAGGACCTGCTGGCCGCCGCGAAGGCGGTACGGCCCTCCACCGAACCCTGGTTCGCCACCGCCCGCAACGTCGCCATGTTCGCCAACGACGGCGGCTCCTACGACGATCTGCTCGCCTACCTCAAGAAGAAGCGCCGCCTGTGACGACTCAGCACCCACTCACCGAGCAGGCCGCGGCGCTCCACGCGCTGGACCGTCATGACGAGGCCAAGGAGCTGCTGGCCCGCCGGCTCGCGGAGGACACCGAGGACAGCGCGGCCTGGGTCCAGCTCGCCCGCTGCCACCTCGCCCTGCGGGAGTACGACGAGGTGATCCGTACGACCGCCGAGGCGCTGCGCATCGCCCCCGACGACTGGGACGCGCTGGCCGTGCGGACGTACGGGCTGCGGCGCACGGGACGCCGGGACGAAGCGCTCGCCGCCGCCCAGGAGTCCGTCCGGCTGGGCCCGGAGTCGTCGCTGGCCCATGTCGCCCTGTCCGAGGCGCTCATGGCCTGGCCGGAGCGGCTACCCGAGTCGCTCGCGGCGGCCGAGCAGGCCGTCCGGCTCAACTCCGAGTACCGCGAGGCGCACTACGCGCTGTGGAAGGTGGCGCTCTTCGCGGGCCGGGCCGACGCCGCCGAGTTCGCCGTGCGCCAGGCCCTGCGACTGGACCCGGAGGACGCCTGGGCGCTGGAGGAGCTCGCCGGCATGCAGGGCGCCGACCCCGGCGTCCGCCTCCCGGCCAAGGCGGCGGCGTACGCGGACGCCCTCGCCGCCGCCCCCGACTCCACATCCCTGCGCGCCAGGCTGGATCTGACGGTCTACCGGATGCTGCGCGGCACCCGCTGGCTCGCGGTACTCAGCCTCTGCATCGCGGGCGTCTTCGTCGACCTCTTCCCCACCGAGGGCGAGACGCCCAAGGAGCTGCCGCAGCCGCTCGGCATGCGCCTCTACGCGCTGTTCCTGATGGCGCTGGGCTGGGGCCTCGGCGCGCTGCTGCGCTACCGCAACCTCCGCCGAGGCGTCCGGCTCACCCTCCAGTCCCTGCTGCGGCGGATGTTCTGGGCGCGCCTGGTGCTGGCCCAGGCGGTCTGGGGGACGCTGATCGCCGTGGTGATCGCGCTGGTCCCGTGGAGCGAACGCGGCATACCGCAGGTGCTGTTCTGGACCGGTCTCCTGCCGGTGCTCCTGACGATCTGGTTCGACCGCCCGCGCAAGCGCTGATTCGTGCCGCCCGTCCGCCGCTGACCCGTGCCGCCCGTCCGCCGCTGACCCGTGCCGCCCGTCCGCACCACCGTCGTGGCGAGGCCCCGATAGCATGCCCGTGTACCGATCTTCAGCCAAGCGAACCGATCACCAGCGAACGAGGAGGCCCGGCCATGGCGGGAGAGCCGCAGACCGACTGCCTGTTCTGCAAGATCGTCTCGGGAGACATCCCGGCGACCATCGTCCGGGAGAGCGAGACCACCGTCGCCTTCCGCGACATCAACCCGCAGGCCCCGACCCACGTCCTGGTCATCCCCAAGGTCCACTACCCGGACGCCGCCTCGCTGGCCGCCGCCGAACCGCAGATCGCCGCCGACGTGCTGCGCGAGGCCGGAGCGGTCGCCGCCGACGAGAAGGTGGACGCCACCGGCTACCGGATCATCCTCAACACGGGCTCCGGCGCCGGCCAGACCGTCTTCCACGCGCACGCCCACGTCCTGGGCGGCCGAGGCCTCCAGTGGCCCCCCGGATAGCGCCCGCCCCGTAGGAGCTCCTCCCCATGTCCGTACGCGAGCTGGTGGTGCTCGGCACCGCCAGCCAGGTCCCCACCCGGCACCGCAACCACAACGGCTATCTGCTGCGCTGGGACGGCCAGGGCATCCTCTTCGACCCCGGCGAGGGCACCCAGCGCCAGATGCTGCGGGCCGGGGTCGCCGCACACGACATCGACCGGATCTGCGTCACCCACTTCCACGGCGACCACTCCCTCGGCCTCGCCGGGGTGATCCAGCGGATCAACCTGGACCAGGTGCCGCACCCCGTCACCGCCCACTACCCGGCGAGCGGGCAGCGCTTCTTCGACCGGCTGCGGTACGCCACCGCCTACCGCGAGACCGTCGAGCTGACCGAGGCCCCGGTCGCCGGAGCCGGCGGACCCCTCGCCACCACCCCCGCGTACACCCTGGACAGCCACCGGCTCTCGCACCCCGTGGAGTCCTACGGCTACCGCCTCACCGAGCCCGACACCCGTCGCATGCTGCCCGCCCTCCTCAAGGAGCACGGCATCGCCGGACCGGACGTCGGCCGCCTCCAGCGTGCGGGCACCCTGGGCGATGTGACCCTGGAGCAGGTCTCCGAGCACCGGCGCGGGCAGCGGTTCGCGTTCGTCATGGACACCCGGCTCTGCGACGGGGTGTACGCGCTCGCCGAGGCGTGCGACATGCTCGTCATCGAGTCGACCTTCCTCGACGAGGACGAGAAGCTGGCCACCGACCACGGCCACCTGACCGCCGGGCAGGCCGCCCGGGTGGCGAAGGAATCAGGCGTACGCCACCTGGTGCTGACCCACTTCTCACAGCGCTACAGCGACCCCGAACTCTTCGAGGCCCAGGCCCGCGCCGCCGGGTTCGACGGCGAGCTCACCGTCGCCCAGGACCTGATCCGGGTCCCGCTCCCCACCCGGCACCACTGAACCCACCTGTTCGACCACCCCCCCACCAGCACCACCGTTTGTGAGACACCGTGCACCTCCCCAAGGCAGAACTCCACCTCCACATCGAAGGCACCCTCGAACCCGAACTGGCCTTCGCCCTCGCGGAACGCAACGGGGTGGCCCTGCCGTACGCCTCGACCGACGAGCTGCGCAGCGCCTACCACTTCGACGACCTGCAGTCCTTCCTGGACCTGTACTACGCGCTGATGGCCGTGCTGCGCACCGAAGCGGACTTCACCGAACTCGCCGACGCCTATCTGGCCCGCGCCGCAGCCCAAGGCGTCCGGCACGCCGAGATCTTCTTCGACCCGCAGGCCCACACCGCCCGCGGCATCCCGATCGGCACGGTCATCGAGGGGCTGAGCCGGGCGCTGGAGCGCAGCGAGGAGACCCACGGCATCTCCACCCAGCTCATCCTGTGCTTCCTGCGCGACCTCTCCGCCGAAGCCGCCCTCGGCACCCTGGAGGCGGCCCGCCCCTACCTGCACCGGATCAGCGCCGTCGGCCTGGACTCCGCCGAGGCCGGTCACCCGCCCGCCAAGTTCCGCGAGGTGTACGAGGCGGCCACCGCCCTCGGGCTGCGCAAGGTGGCCCACGCGGGGGAGGAGGGGCCGCCGGAGTACATCAGCCAGGCGCTGGACGTCCTCGGCGTCGAGCGGATCGACCACGGGCTGCGCTGCCTGGAGGACCGGGCGCTGGTGGCACGGCTGGTCGTGGACCGCGTGCCGCTGACGCTCTGCCCGCTGTCCAACGTACGGCTGCGCACGGTCGACACGCTGAAGGACCACCCGCTGCCGCAGATGCTGGCCGCGGGTCTTGTGTGCACGGTGAACTCCGACGACCCCGCCTACTTCGGCGGGTACGCCGGGGACAACTTCGACGCCGTACGGGACGCCCTCGCCCTGGACCCCGAGCAGCTGCGCACCCTGGCCCGCAACTCCTTCGAGGCGGCATTCCTCGACCACGACGAGGAGCGCCGGGCGCGCTACCTGTCCGAGGTCGAGGCGTACGCGTTCGACTGACCGGGCCCGCCGTCCGGACCGGCCGCCCGGATCGCGCTGCGCACCAGCCGCCTGCGCCGCAGACCCGGTACGCGGAGCTCGGTGACGGCCTGCTCCGGTGAACCGAGCTTCGGCACGGCACCGGACAGGCTGCCCGTGGTGGCGGCCAGCAGGGCGGCCGGGGCGCCGCCACGGCGGCGGACCGAACCGGACACCAGCGGGCGGCCACCGGTGTGCAGCGCCACGGCGGTCACCGGCGCGGCGACCAGCAGGGTCGCCGCACCCAGGATCAGCCCCATCACCGGGTAGCCGGCCTCCTCCGAGAGCACGCTGCCCAGAAGCGGGCCGCAGGCCACGCCCACCGACGAGGCAGAGCCCGCCAGGACCGCCCAGCGGCCCCGTACGTCCAGGGAGGCGGCCAGGCCGATCAGGTAGGAGAGGACCACCGGGTAGACGGTGTTCCACAGGATCTCGCCCCCCGCGAACGACCCCAGGTCCCGGGCCGAGGAACTGACCACGATGCTTCCCGCGATGACCACGGTCCCCAGCCCGATCGGCACCGCCCGGCCCAGCCGCGCGCCGAGCACCCCGGCGCCCATGACGCCCAGCAGACCCGCGCCGAGGGCGGCGGCGAACACCGCGCCGACGGTGACCTCGGTGAGGCCCGCCTGGACCACGCCGATACGGCTGCTGACACCCCACAGCGCGTTCTGCGCCATGGACCAGACGAGCATGCCGCCCGCCAGGACGAGACCGGAGCGGCGGTGCGGCAGCCGCCCGGTGATCTGCGCGGTGGACCCCTCCGCCGTGCTCGGGCCCCCGAGCCGGGCGGTCGCGGGCCAGACGAACAGGGCGACCAGGGCGATCGCGGCGAACGGCAGCCGGTGGCCGCCGCCGAGGTGCGGGATCGTCAGGTAGAGCGCGCCCGCGGTGGCGGAGACGCTGAGCAGTCCGAGCGAGGACGTGCGGTGCGGGTCGCGCTGCGCGGCGATCCCGGCCGCGGCGACCGCCGTCGCCGCCCCCGACCCGAAGCCGCCGACCACCACGGAGAGCACCACCAGCGGCACGGACCCGGCCAGGGCCGCGGACCCGTACCCCACGGCGGCCAGCACCAGACCGACACGGGCCGGGGTGCGGGACCCGTACCGCTCGACCCGGCCCGCCAGGGTGAAGCCGGCACTCGCCGAACTCAGCAGCAGCGCACTGCCGACCAGGCCCGCCTGAGCGGGCGTCAGCCCGAGATGGACGCTGAGGCGGCCGACGATGGTGGGAAGCAGATAGGAGGCGAGGTAACCGGCGGTGAACACGGCGACCAGGGGCCACGCGGCGCGGGGGCGCGGGGACATGGGCGTTCCTGAAGACATGCCTGAGCAGGCAGGGGGAGGGGGGGAGATGAAGCGGGCGCGCCCGAGAAGGGCAGCGCGAAGCAAGCGGGGGTGGCGGGAATGCGAGGAGGTACGGCGAGATACGCGGAGCTACGGGGAAGTGCGGCTCTCGTCGGACGACGTCCCCGAAGGTGCTCGCGGGGCAATTTGTATCAAGTGCTCCCCGCCGCCCGAAAGTCGCCCCGCCGTGATCTGGGTCACTTATGCGTTTATGCGCTCAGAAGCCGGGTAGCAACGCCTGTTTATGCAGGTCAGGATGGTCCTGTCGGCCTCTGCCGGATCGGCGACGAGACTCCGCCCCCGCGCCCCCATCAGGCAGACTGGCCGGATCTCACACTGTCCAGACTGCCGCACGGCCGGGGAGCGCACGGTGAGCACTGACACTCCAGGTATCGACCCGCTGCTGGCGCTGCGCGCCCCGCAGGACCCCGCCTGCGACGTCTTCCTGACGGGCACGGTCTTCCTCGACATCATCTTCACCGGCCTGGACAGCGCCCCCGTGCGCGGCACCGAGTCCTGGGCCCGGGGGATGGGCTCCAGCCCCGGCGGCGTCGCCAACATGGCCACCGCGCTCGCCCGGCTCGGCCTGCACACCTCCCTCGCCGCGGCCTTCGGCGACGACCACTACGGGGAGTACTGCTGGGACGCCCTCGAACAGGGCGAGGGCATCGACCTGTCGATGTCGCACACCGTCCCCGGCTGGCATTCCCCGGTGACCGTCTCCATGGCGTACGAGGGGGAGCGCACGATGGTCTCGCACGGCCACGAGGCCCCGGCGCCCGCCGCCACCGCCGTCCCGGGGCAGGCGGCCCCCGCCGCCGCCCCGAACCCGGTCTTCCCGCAGTGCCCGCCGCGCGCCCGCGCCGCCATCGCCTCCCTCGTCCCCGGCCGCAGCGAACCCTGGGTGGCCACCGCCGTCCGGCACGGCGCGCTGATCTTCGCCGACGTCGGCTGGGACGAGACCGGCCGCTGGGACCTGGACGCCCTGCCCGGCCTGACGCACTGCGAGGCGTTCCTGCCCAACGCCGAGGAGGCGATGCGCTACACCCGCACCGACTGCCCGCGCGCCGCCGCCCACGCGCTCGCCGAACGCGTCCCGCTCGCCGTGGTCACCCTCGGCGCCGAGGGAGCGTACGCCGTCGACGGACGCACCGGCGACAGCGCCCAGGTGCCCGCGATCGAGGTGGAAACCCTCGACCCGACCGGCGCCGGGGACGTCTTCGTGGCCGGATTCGTCACCGGCACCCTCGCCGACTGGCCGCTCGCCGACCGCCTCGCCTTCGCCGGGCTGACCGCCGCCCTCTCGGTCCAGGAGTTCGGCGGCTCGCTCTCCGCACCCGGCTGGGCCGAGATCGCCGCCTGGTGGCAGCGGATCCGCACCTGCGAGAGCCAGGACCCCACCGCGCTGGAGCGGTACGCGTTCCTGGAGGAGCTGCTCCCCACCACCGCCCGTGCCTGGCCGCTGCGGCGCGCGGTCCCCACGATCGGCTTCCGTCAGTGAGCCGGCCCGGGGACGCCCCACGGCGCCGCCGGTAAAACCTCTCGGTGTTGTCACTGTCAGGTCGTAGGCTTGGTAATCCAGAGGTTGTCGAGCAGCGAGAACCCTGCAACGGGAGGTATGCGCAGGCCCGAGGGCCGGCCCATGACTCAGACACCCACACAGCCGCAGGCGCGTGCCCAGATCAGGATCCCGGCCGCACACCCCATGGTGATGCTCCTGGGATCGGGTGACTCGCTGTTGCGCGTGATCGAAGAGGCTTTCCCGGCGGCCGACATCCATGTCCGGGGCAACGAGATCAGCGCCACGGGCGGGGCGGCCGACGTCGCCCTCATCCAGCGCCTGTTCGACGAGATGATGCTCGTGCTCCGCACCGGAGCGCCGATGACGGAGGACGCAGTGGAACGGTCGATCGCCATGCTCAGGGCGGCCGGCACCGGCGAGGGAGACCCCCAGGGCGAGACCCCCGCCGAGGTGCTCACCCAGAACATCCTCTCCAACCGCGGCCGCACCATCCGCCCCAAGACGCTCAACCAGAAGCGGTACGTCGACGCGATCGACGAGCACACGATCGTCTTCGGGATCGGCCCGGCGGGCACCGGCAAGACCTACCTGGCCATGGCCAAGGCGGTCCAGGCGCTCCAGGCCAAGCAGGTCAGCCGCATCATCCTGACCCGCCCCGCCGTCGAGGCGGGGGAGCGACTCGGCTTCCTGCCGGGCACGCTCTTCGACAAGATCGACCCGTATCTGCGCCCGCTCTACGACGCCCTGCACGACATGCTCGACCCCGATTCGATCCCGCGCCTGATGGCGGCGGGCACGATCGAGGTGGCGCCCCTGGCGTACATGCGTGGTCGCACGCTCAACGACGCCTTCATCATCCTCGACGAGGCGCAGAACACCAGCGCCGAGCAGATGAAGATGTTCCTCACCCGCCTCGGCTTCGACTCCAAGATCGTCATCACCGGTGACGTCACCCAGGTCGACCTGCCGAGCGGCACCAAGAGCGGGCTGCGGCAGGTCCAGGAGATCCTGGAGGGCCTGGACGACGTGCACTTCTCCCGCCTCACCTCCCAGGATGTCGTCCGGCACAAGCTCGTCGGCCGTATCGTCGACGCGTACGAGAAGTACGACAGCCGAAACGGTCAACGAGACGGTCAGGCGGACGGCCGGGAAGACGGCCGACGCGACCGGCGTCAAGGGAAGTAGCCGCAGGACACCATGTCGATCGATGTCAACAACGAGTCCGGAACCGAGGTCGACGAGCAGGCGATCCTCGACATCGCCCGCTACGCACTGGCCCGGATGCGGATCCACCCGCTGTCCGAGCTCTCGGTGATCGTGGTGGACACCGACGCCATGGAGCAGCTGCACATCCAGTGGATGGACCTCCCCGGTCCGACCGACGTCATGTCCTTCCCGATGGACGAGCTCCGTCCGCCGGCCAAGGACGACGACGAGCCCCCGCAGGGTCTCCTCGGTGACATCGTGCTCTGCCCGGAGGTCGCGCGGAAGCAGGGCGAAGAGGCGCCGACGCAGCACTCCATGGACGAGGAGCTCCAGCTCCTGACCGTCCACGGGGTGCTGCACCTGCTGGGGTACGACCACGAGGAACCGGACGAGAAGGCCGAGATGTTCGGACTCCAGGCCGCCATCGTGGACGGCTGGCGCGGTGAGCACGGGCTCACCGGCGCGTCCCCCGCCCCCACCGTCTCGTGATCGCGCCCCTGATCACCGGCGCCGTCCTGCTGGTCGTCGTCGGCTGGCTGGCCGCCTGCGCCGAGGCGGGCATCGCCCGTACGTCGAGCTTCCGGGCGGACGAGGCGGTCCGGGCCGGCCGGCGCGGCAGCGCGAAGCTGGCGCAGGTCGCCGCCGACCCGGTGCGCTATCTCAACGTCGCCCTGCTGGTGCGGGTCGCCTGCGAGATGTCGGCCGGGGTGCTCGTCACCTACGCCTGCCTGCAGAGGTTCCCCGAGACCTGGGAGGCGCTCGCCGTGGCGATGGGCGTGATGGTCCTCGTCAGCTATGTCGCCATCGGGGTCTCCCCGCGCACCATCGGCCGCCAGCACCCGCTGAACACGGCGACGGCCTCGGCGTACGTGCTGCTGCCGCTGGCCCGGATCATGGGCCCGATCCCGCAGCTGCTGATCCTCATCGGCAACGCGCTGACCCCCGGTAAGGGGTTCCGCAAGGGCCCGTTCGCCAGCGAGGCCGAGCTGCGCGCCATGGTCGACCTCGCCGAGGCGGAGTCGCTGATCGAGGACGACGAGCGCCGCATGGTGCACTCGGTCTTCGAGCTGGGCGACACCCTGGTGCGCGAGGTGATGGTGCCCCGCACCGACCTGGTCTCCATCGAGCGCTACAAGACGATCCGTCAGGCCCTCACCCTCGCCCTGCGCTCCGGTTTCTCCCGGATCCCCGTCACCGGCGAGAACGAGGACGACATCGTCGGGATGGTCTACCTCAAGGACCTGGTCCGCAAGACCCACATCAACCGCGAGTCCGAGGCCGACCCGGTCTCCACCGCGATGCGCCCCGCCGCGTTCGTCCCCGACACCAAGAACGCCGGGGACCTGCTGCGCGAGATGCAGCGGGACCGCAGCCATGTCGCCGTCGTCATCGACGAGTACGGCGGCACGGCCGGCATCGTCACGATCGAGGACATCCTGGAGGAGATCGTCGGCGAGATCACCGACGAGTACGACCGCGAGCTGCCGCCCGTCCAGGAGCTGGAGAACGGCTGCTACCGGGTGACCGCGCGGCTCGACATCGGCGATCTGGGCGACCTCTTCGGGCTCGACGAGTACGACGACGAGGACGTGGAGACCGTCGGCGGGCTGCTCGCCAAGGCGCTCGGCCGGGTCCCGATCGCCGGGGCCTCGGCCGTCGTCGAGCTGCCCGACAGCCGCAGGCTCCGGCTCACCGCCGAGTCCCCGGCCGGCCGCCGGAACAAGATCGTCACGGTGCTGGTGGAGCCCGAGGAGAAGGAAGCGGAGACGGAGACGGTATGACGCCCGAGCGACTGCGCGCCTTCTGCCTGGAGTTCAACGCGAGCGTGGAGGAGTTCCCGTTCGGCCCGGAGACCTCGGTCTTCAAGGTGCTCGGCAAGGTGTTCGCCCTCGCCGCGCTGGACGCCAGGCCGCTGACGGTCAACCTCAAGTGCGACCCGGACGAGGCGGTCCGCCTCCGCGAGGAGCACCCGGCGGCCGTCGTGCCCGGCTGGCACATGAACAAGCGCCACTGGAACACGGTGACCGTCTCCGGCGTCCCGGACAAGCTGCTGCGCGAGCTGATCGAGGACTCCTACGACCTGGTGGTCGCCGGACTCCCGAAGGCGCAGCGGCTGCGGCTGGACCGCACGTAGCACGCACGCGTACGTGGACGGGCTCGCTCCTCCCCCGTGGGGAGCGGGCCCGTCCACGGACCGGCGTACGGGCGTGGCCCGTCCGCCTACCGGCGTGAGCTCAGCCGCGCCGCAGCCCCACCGCCACCGCCGCGCCCGCCGCCAGCAGGACGGCCGCCGCGATCGCCACCACCGTCCGTACGCCGTCGAACAGCCCGCCCTGTGTCGTCGCCAGCACCCCCAGCAGCGGGATGCCGATCGTGATTCCCACCTGCTGGGTGGTGGTGACCAGGCCGGTCGCGAGCCCCTGCTCCTCGTTCGGGACGCCGGACGTCACGATCAGGCCGTACGCGATGATCGCGCCGAGGTGGCACATGCTCGCCAGCGACACCGCCGCCGTCGCCAGCCAGACCCCCGACCCGGTACCGAGCCCCAACAGCGCGCCGATGAACAGCCCCTGGCCGAGCAGCGACACCACCAGGGTCCGGCGCGCGCCGATCCTGCCGATCAGCTTCGGCGCGTACATCCCCGCCACCACCGACAGCACGCCCTGCACGCCGAAGACGAGCCCGGTGGCGAACGGGGAGAGGCCCAGGACCTCCTGGAGGTAGAGCGTCAGGACGAAGACGACGGTGCTCATCATCGAGAAGGTGACGAGCCCGCCCAGATTGCCGAGCGCCACCGTCCGCCGCCGCAGCATCGGCAGCGAGACCAGCGGGGCCGCCGCCCGGGACTCCACGACCACGAACGCGGCCAGCAGGCCGATGCCCAGGACCAGGGTGACCAGCACGTCCGCGCCCCCGAAGCCGTGCTCCGCCGCCGTGGTCAGGGCGTGGATCAGCGCCAGCAGCCCGCCGGTGACGGCGACCGCGCCCGGTACGTCGAGCCGGGGACGGTCCGGCGTACGCGACTCCTCCAGCACCTTCGGGGCCAGCACCAGCACCACCGCCGAGGCCACGGTCAGCAGGCCCATCGTGGAGCGCCAGCCCAGCGTGCCGGTCAGCACGCCGCCCGCCACCATGCCCACCGTGAAGCCGAGCGAGAGCAGGGTCCCGCTGATCCCGAGCGCCCGGTCCCGCAGGGGGCCCTCCGGGAACGTGGTGGTCAGCAGGGACATCCCGGTCGGCACGATCACCGCCGCCCCGAGGCCCTGGAGGACCCGCCCGGCGAGGAAGGAGGCCGGGTCCCACGCCAGGGTCGCCAGGAGCGAGGAGGCGCCGAAGAGGGCGAGTCCGGCGAGGAACAGCCGGCGCCGCCCGTACAGGTCGGCGATCCTCCCGAACAGCAGCAGGAAGCCGCCCGACGGCAGCGCGAACGCGGTCACCGCCCACTGGAGCCCCGAGGTGGAGAGCCCCAGGTCCTTGCCCAGGACGGGCAGGGCCACATTCAGTACGGAGAAGTCGAGGGCCACCATGAACTGGGCGGCGCACAGCACGAAGAGCACGAGCCGGGCCCGTCCGGAGAGCCGGGGCGGGGGCGGCGCGGGAGAGGCCGGGGACGGTACGGGAGGGGCCGGGGAGAGCGGGGGAGCAGGGGTTCCAGGGGTTTCGATCGCCATGGGCCCACCCTGCGGCGGCCGGAATGTCCGTGGGGAGCGGGAACTTATCCTGTTGCCCGCACCACCAGGCACGGGGGACCACCGGGCGCACCACGACACCAGGGGGAGTACGTGGCCGCACCGGCCCGGCAGAGGACGGACGAGGCGAAAGCCCACCGCCTCGCCGAACTGCGCGAGTTCCTGATGAGCCGGCGGGCCCGCGTCACCCCGGCCGACGCCGGTCTCCCGGACGGCGGCGCCCGCCGGCGTACGCCCGGCCTGCGCCGGGAGGAGGTCGCCGTCCTCGCGGGCGTCGGCGTCTCCTGGTACCAGTGGCTGGAGCAGGGCCGCGACATCACCGTCTCGCCGCAGGTGCTGGACGCCGTCGCCCGCGTCCTGCGGCTCAGCAGCGCCGAGCGCCGCCACCTGTACGTCCTGGCCGGGCTGAACGCGCCCCCGCCGGAGGTCGACCCGGCGCACGCCGACATGTGCGAGGGGCTGGTCCGGCTGATCGACGCGTGGATGCCGTACCCGGCCCACATCATGGACCGGTACTGGAACACCGTCCTGTACAACGACGCGGGCCGCCGCGATCCTCGGGATGCGCCCCGACATCCGGCAGAACTGCCTGATCGACTTCTTCGCCGACCCCGTCTACCGCGCGCGGACCGGGCGGAGCTGGGCGGCGCTCGCCCCGCAGGTGGTGGCCCAGTACCGGGCGGCCTGCTCGGAGTGCCCGGACGACGACGGCTTCCGGGCCGTCGTCGAGGAGGCGAAGGCGGCCAGTGCGCACTTCGCCGAGCTGTGGGAGCGGCGCGACATCGCCCCCGCCGGGCAGAACCGCAAGGAGGTCGAGCACCCGCTGGCCGGCCGGCTGGCCCTGGAGGCCACCCAGCTGCGGGTGCCCGCCCGCCCGGACCTGGCGATCGTGCTGCACACCCCGCTGCCGGACACCGGGACCGAGGCCAGGCTCCAGTGGCTGGTTTCGCCCGAGGGCCGCCGCGGCTCGATGTACCCGGTGCCGGGGTGAGTGGACCCGCGCGGCCGGGCGCTTCGTATGCTCGTGCCATGACCGACACCACCGACCTCGACGCCGAGGACCGCAAGATCGTCACCCTGGCGCGCAGCGCTCGCGCCCGCAACGGTGTGGCCGAGGGCGCCGCCGTGCGGGACGAGACGGGACGTACGTATGTGGCGGGCACCGTGGCGCTGGAGTCGCTGAAGCTGAGCGCCCTGCGGACCGCCGTGGCCATGGCGGTCGCCAGCGGCGCCACCTCGCTGGAGGCCGCGGCCGTGGTCTCCAGCGCCGATACCCCCGCCGACGAGGACCGCGCCGCCGTACGCGACCTGGGCGGCCCGCAGACCCCGGTGCTGCTCGCCGGCCCGGACGGCACCCTGCGGCTGCGGGTCACAGCGGGCTGACGGCCGCCCGGGCCCGCTCCTCCCGGTGGCCCTCCCGCGCGACCCGGCCCGGCCCTCCGGCGGCACTCCCGCTCCGGCCTTCCGGCGCGTCCGGGCGGACCGCTGTACGGGAGCGCCGCCGCGATCGGGGAGAATGGTCGCCATGAGCGCTCGACCGAACCAAGAAGCCGCTGCCCAGCGGGCGGAGAACGACGCCCCCCACCGGGCCGGCTTCGCCTGCTTCGTGGGCCGCCCCAACGCGGGCAAGTCCACCCTGACGAACGCTCTGGTCGGTCAGAAGGTGGCGATCACCTCCAACCGCCCCCAGACCACCCGGCACACCGTGCGCGGCATCGTGCACCGTGACGACGCGCAGCTGATCCTGGTCGACACCCCCGGCCTCCACAAGCCGCGCACGCTCCTCGGCGAGCGGCTGAACGACGTGGTGCGCACCACCTGGGCCGAGGTCGACGTCATCGGCTTCTGCCTGCCCGCCGACCAGAAGCTCGGTCCGGGCGACAAGTACATCGTCAAGGAGCTCGCGGGGATCAGGAAGACCCCCAAGATCGCCATCATCACCAAGACCGACCTGGTCGAGTCGAAGGCGCTGGCCGAACAGCTCCTCGCGGTCTCCGCGCTCGCCGAGGAGCTCGGCTTCGAGTGGGCCGAGATCATTCCGGTGTCGGCGGTCAAGGACCAGCAGGTGAGCCTGCTGGCCGATCTCATCGCCCCGCTGCTCCCCGAGAGCCCGCCGCTCTACCCGGAGGGCGACCTCACCGACGAGCCGGAGATGGTCATGGTCGCGGAGCTGATCCGCGAGGCCGCGCTGGAGGGCGTACGCGACGAGCTGCCGCACTCCATCGCCGTCGTGGTCGAGGAGATGCTGCCGCGCACGGACCGTCCGGCGGACAAGCCGCTGCTGGACATCCACGCCAACGTCTACATCGAGCGCCCCAGCCAGAAGGGCATCATCATCGGCCCGAAGGGCAAGCGGCTGAAGGAGGTCGGCACCAAGTCGCGCAAGCACATCGAGGCGCTGCTCGGCACACCCGTCTTCCTCGACCTGCATGTGAAGGTCGCCAAGGACTGGCAGCGCGATCCGAAGCAGCTGCGGAAGCTGGGCTTCTAGCAGAGCCCGGGGGCCGGTCTCACGCGCCCTCCTTGAGGACACGTGAGACCAGCGTGCGCTGGGCCCCGGTCAGATCGGGGTCAGCGCAGTACACGGTGCGGTCGCCGACCGTGATCGCGTACCGGAATCCGTCCGGCACACCGGACGGCGGTGGTGCGTCCGGGGTGGAGGCGAGGAGTTCCTCGACGAGCGACTCCCACTCGGCGGCGTCCTCCCGCTCCTCGGTGTCGACCTCGTGCTGGCGGGAGATGCCGGCGAAGCCGCCGGTACGGGTGACCTGAATACGCATGGGGTCCCATCTGGCCGGGGCCGGTCGAACGCTCAAGGATGCCTCGTGAGCCTGCCCTGCTACACGGTGGGTACGCCCACCTCGGACCAGGCCTTCAGGACCGCCTCCCTCTCGCCGCGCTCCCCGAAGCGGGCGCCGGCCGCCGCGACCGTCAGCCGGGCGAACTCGGCGAAGTCGGCGGTGGCCGACAGCTCGCCGCCGGTCAGCACGTCGAACCAGATCTGTCCGGCCCGCTCCCAGGCGTTGCCGCCCAGCGCGGTGGCCAGCAGGTGGAAGGCGCGGTTGGGGATGCCGGAGTTGATGTGGACCCCGCCGTTGTCCTCCTCCGTCTCGACGTACTCCTCCATCGACGCGGGCTGCGGGTCCTTGCCGAGCACATCGTCGTCGTACGCCGTGCCGGGGGCCTTCATCGAGCGCAGGGCGTCGCCGGTGACCCGGGGCGCCAGCAGCCCCGCGCCGATCAGCCAGTCGGCCTGCTCCGCGCTCTGGCCGAGTGAGTACTGCTTGACCAGCGAGCCGAAGACGTCGGAGACGGACTCGTTGAGCGCGCCCGACTGGCCCTCGTAGCGCAGGTTGGCGGTGTACTGGGTCAGGCCGTGGGCCAGTTCGTGGGCGATGACGTCGATGGCGTAGGTGAAGTCGAGGAAGATCTCCCCGTCCCCGTCCCCGAAGACCATCTGCTCGCCGTCGAAGAACGCGTTGTTGTACTCGTGGCCGTAGTGCACGGAGCCGACGAGGGGCAGGCCCTTGCCGTCGATCGAGCTGCGCCCGTAGGCGGAGAGCAGCAGTTCGAAGGTGGCGCCGAGTCCGGCGTACGCGCGGTTGACGCTGGCGTCCGAGGTGGGCTTGTCGCCCTCGTCGCGGACCTGGGTGCCCGGCAGGGAGGTGCCGTTCTCGCAGTCGTACAGGGTGCGGTGGGGCCTGGTGGGGACCGCGCCCGCGGTGGGGGCGGCGGGCGTCGCGGCCAGGGCCGTCAGCCGGCGGCGGGCGCGGCGGAGGCCGTCGGCCTCCAGGGTGCGGCGGGCCGGACCGGCCAGCCGGGGGTCACCGGAGTGGGACAGCTTGTCGAGGAGGTGGGGCGGCACGATGGTGCAGAAGACGGGGTGGCGCCCGTCCTCATCGGTTCGAGGGTGCATGGAGACAACTGTGGCACTCCGTCACCGCGCTGTCACTGGTTGCGACGATGATTGACGAAATGGAGTGATGAGTCACCGTTTTCCCCTCATCGATGCCCGGTCCCGCATACTGATACGGACCGACACCCCGGGCCGCCCTCGGCTACGCTCGTCGCATCATGCGTTTCGGGCTGCTTCTGCTTAGCTGCCGCGGCGAGGGCCTGTAGTCGTAGGCCGACCCCCTCCCCGCGGAGTGTGGTGGTGCAGCGACACCGTCGGCCGACCCCATGTCGGACCCCCAGGAGCCCTACGTCATGACCACCGTGAACCCCGCCGGTAACGCTGTCGGCCGCCCCACGCCGATCACCAACGCGACGCAGCTGCAGAAGCCGTCCGGGATGCCGGTCCACAAGTACCGCGGTTACGAGGCCGTGGACATCGCCGGCCGCACCTGGCCCGACAACCGGATCACCGCGGCGCCCCGCTGGCTGTCCACCGACCTGCGCGACGGCAACCAGGCGCTGATCGACCCGATGTCCCCGGCCCGCAAGCGCGAGATGTTCGACCTGCTCGTACGCATGGGCTACAAGGAGATCGAGGTCGGCTTCCCGTCCTCCGGCGAGACCGACTTCGCCTTCGTCCGCTCCATCATCGAAGAGGGCGCGATCCCCGAGGACGTGACGATCTCCGTCCTGACGCAGGCCCGCGAGGAGCTGATCGAGCGGACCGTGGAGTCGCTGGCCGGCGCCCGCCGGGCCACCGTCCACCTGTACAACGCCACCGCCCCCACCTTCCGCCGCGTGGTCTTCCGGGGCTCGAAGGAGCAGGTCAAGCAGATCGCGGTGGACGGTACGCGGCTGGTGATGGAGTACGCCGAGAAGATCCTGGGCCCCGAGACGACCTTCGGCTACCAGTACAGCCCGGAGATCTTCACCGACACCGAGCTGGACTTCGCCCTGGAGGTCTGCGAGGCGGTCTGTGACGTCTGGCAGCCCGAGGAGGGCCGCGAGATCATCCTGAACCTGCCCGCCACCGTGGAGCGCTCCACCCCCTCCACCCACGCGGACCGCTTCGAGTGGATGTCGCGCAACCTGACCCGTCGTGAGTTCGTCTGCCTGTCGGTCCACCCGCACAACGACCGGGGCACCGCCGTCGCCGCCGCCGAGCTGGCCGTCATGGCCGGCGCCGACCGCATCGAGGGCTGCCTGTTCGGGCAGGGCGAGCGCACCGGCAACGTCGACCTGGTCACCCTGGGCATGAACCTGTTCTCGCAGGGCGTGGACCCGCAGATCGACTTCTCGCAGATCGACGAGGTCCGCCGCACCAGCGAGTACTGCAACCAGATGGAGATCCACCCGCGCCACCCCTACGCGGGCGATCTCGTCTACACCGCCTTCTCCGGCTCCCACCAGGACGCCATCAAGAAGGGCTTCGACGCCATGGAGGCCGACGCGGCCGCCCAGGGCAGGACGGTCGACGACATCGAGTGGGCCGTGCCGTACCTGCCGATCGACCCGAAGGACGTCGGCCGCTCCTACGAGGCGGTCATCCGGGTCAACTCGCAGTCCGGCAAGGGCGGTATCGCCTACGTCCTGAAGAACGACCACAAGCTGGACCTGCCGCGCCGGATGCAGATCGAGTTCTCCCGGATCATTCAGGCCAAGACCGACGCCGAGGGCGGCGAGGTCACCCCGCAGCAGATCTGGTCCACCTTCCAGGACGAGTACCTGCCCAACCCCAAGGACGCCGCGGCTCGTTGGGGTCGCGTCCAGATCCGCTCCGGCCAGACCACGACCGACACCGACGGCCAGGACACCCTGACCGTCGAGGCCACCGTGGACGGCACCGACACCGTGCTGACCGGCACGGGCAACGGCCCGATCTCCGCGTTCTTCGACGCGCTGCAGGCCATCGGCATCGACGCCCGGCTGCTGGACTACACCGAGCACACGATGAGCGAGGGCGCCAGCGCCCAGGCCGCCTCGTACATCGAGTGCGCGATCGACGGCAAGGTGCTGTGGGGCATCGGCATCGACGCCAACACCACCCGCGCCTCGCTGAAGGCGGTCGTCTCCGCGGTCAACCGCGCCTCCCGCTGACCCGGCCGGACGCCCTCGCGTACGGACGTCCGCTTTGACCCCGTACGGGACCTGCCCGCGAACCCCGACCGCCCGCTCCGGGCGGTCGGGGTTCGGCCATATCCGAGGGTTGTGACCTCCGGGATACTGACGCCGCCTCGCGCATGTGGCTAACATCACGTCCAACACACGGCAGTGTTGCCGGAGCGTTACGGAGGTGTGCGACGTGCGGTCAGCCAAAGGACAACGCGCTCTGAGGCCGGTCCTCTGCGGCATCCGCACGGTCTGGGACGCCGTCGGCGACGGCGCCTTCTTCTGCTCCGGCTGCGGAGGCGACCGCAACTACCGCCGCCTCACCGGCCGCCGCCGCCTCACCGTCCTCGGCATCCCGCTGGCCCGCCGGGGCGAGACCGGGCCCGTCGTGGAGTGCACCGCCTGCCGCGCCCGCTTCGCCCCTGACGCCCTGGACCACCCCACCACCACCCGGTTCTCCTCGATGCTCCGGGAGGCCGTCCACACCGTCACCCTGGCCGTCCTCGCGGCCGGCGGGACCACCTCCCGTACGGTCCTGGACACCGCGGTCGGGGTCGTCCGCGACGCCGGGCTCGACGACTGCACCCAGGAGCAGCTGTACACCGTGGTGGAGGTGCTCGCCGCCGACACCGGGTACGGCTCCGGGTCCGGCCCGGCGGCCGAGGCGTGCGGCCCGACCCTCGCCATCGAGCTGCACGAGGTGCTGGCCCCGCTCGCCCCGCACCTGGCCACCGGGGGCCGCGAGTCGGTCCTCCTCCAGGGCGCCCGGATCGCGCTCGCCGACGGCCCCTACAGCCCGGCCGAGCGCGAGGTCCTCACCACGGTGGGCGGCGCCCTGAAGCTCCCCGCCGACGACACCGCCCGCCTGCTGGCCGCCGCCGCGCGCACGCCCTCCTAGAGGGCCCATAGGACCTCCTGGAGGCGTACAGGCGTCCGGGTGTGGGCGACAATGGGCCCATGAGCTTGTTCCGGGACGATGGCGTCGTACTGCGTACGCAGAAACTGGGCGAGGCCGACCGGATCATCACGATCCTGACCCGCGGCCACGGCCGGGTCCGCGCCGTCGCCCGGGGGGTGCGCCGCACCAAGTCCAAGTTCGGCGCCCGCCTGGAGCCCTTCTCCCACGTCGACGTGCAGTTCTTCGCCCGGGGCAGCGAGCTGGTCGGCCGCGGCCTGCCGCTGTGCACCCAGAGCGAGACGATCGCCCCGTACGGCGGCGGGATCGTCGCCGACTACGCCCGGTACACGGCCGGCACCGCGATGCTGGAGACCGCCGAGCGGTTCACCGACCACGAGGGCGAACCGGCCGTCCAGCAGTACCTGCTCCTCGTCGGCGGCCTGCGCACCCTCGCCCGGGGCGAGCACGCCCCCCACCTGATCCTGGACGCCTTCCTGCTGCGCTCGCTCGCGGTGAACGGGTACGCGCCGAGCTTCGAGGACTGCGCCAGGTGCGGAATGCCGGGTCCGAACCGGTTCTTCTCCGTCGCGGCGGGGGGCGTCATATGCGGTGACTGCCGGGTCCCCGGCAGCGTCGTACCCTCGGCACAGGCCCTGGGGCTGCTGAGCGCGCTGCTCAGCGGCGACTGGGCGACGGCGGACGCGTGCGAGGCGCGTCATGTCAGGGAGGGGAGCGGGCTGGTGTCCGCGTATCTGCACTGGCATCTGGAGCGCGGCCTGCGCTCGCTGCGGTACGTCGAGAAGTGACGCGGTGCGTCGGGCAGACGACGCGGCGCGTGGAGAAGTGACACAGGGAGACTGAGAAGCTCATGGCAGTACGCGGGATCCTCGGCGGCCGTAACCGGCGCACGTACAAGACCCCCGAGCCGCACCCCTCGGGCGCGACACCGCCGAGGATCCCCGGCGAGCTGGTGCCCCAGCACGTCGCCGTCGTGATGGACGGCAACGGCCGGTGGGCCAAGGAGCGGGGTCTGCCGCGCACCGAGGGCCACAAGGTCGGTGAGGGCGTCGTCATGGACGTTCTCAAGGGGTGCATCGAGATGGGCGTCAAGAACCTCTCGCTCTACGCCTTCTCCACGGAGAACTGGAAGCGCTCGCCGGACGAGGTGAAGTTCCTGATGAACTTCAACCGCGATGTGATCCGCCGCCGCCGTGACGAGATGGACGAGCTCGGCATCCGCATCCGCTGGGTGGGCCGGATGCCCAAGCTGTGGAAGTCCGTCGTCCAGGAGCTCCAGGTGGCCCAGGAGCAGACCAAGGACAACGACGCGATGACGCTGTACTTCTGCGTCAACTACGGCGGCCGCGCCGAGATCGCGGACGCCGCGCAGCGCATCGCGCAGGACGTGGCGGCCGGGAAGCTCGACCCGTCCAAGGTGAACGAGAAGACGTTCCAGAAATACATCTACTACCCGGACATGCCGGACGTGGACCTCTTCGTGCGGCCCAGCGGCGAGCAGCGCACCTCGAACTACCTGATCTGGCAGAGCGCCTACGCCGAGATGGTCTTCCAGGACGTTCTGTGGCCGGAATTCGACCGTCGGGACCTGTGGCGGGCCTGCCTGGAGTACGCCCAGCGCGACCGCCGCTTCGGCGGGGCGGAGGCGGTGGAGGCCGCGAAGGCCGCCGAGGCCGCCGAGGCCGCCAAGAAGTGACGTAAAGGATGACGTGAAAGAGGGCCCGGTAGGCATACCGGGCCCTCTTTCCGTGTGTCTGCTCGCCTACGCCTTGGTCTCGGCGCACTCCACACAGGTGCCGAAGATCTCGACGGTGTGCGCGACGTTCACATAGCCGTGCTGGGCGGCGATCGTCTCGGCCCACTGTTCGACGGCGGGACCCTCGACCTCCACCGCCTTGCCGCAGAGCCGGCAGACCAGGTGGTGGTGATGGTCACCGGTCGAGCACCGCCGGTAGACGGCCTCGCCCTCGGTGGTGCGCAGGACGTCGACCTCGCCCGCGTCGGCGAGGGACTGAAGGGTCCGGTAGACCGTGGTCAGGCCCACGGAGTCGCCGCGGTGCTTGAGGACGTCGTGCAGCTCCTGGGCGCTGCGGAACTCGTCGACCTCGTCGAGGGCCGCCGCCACCGCCGCCCGCTGCCGGGTGGACCGGCCGCGTACCGGCGCTGCGTTCGTGCCACTGATCGGCGCCGTGGCCACAGGTGCCTCCTCGTGTCGCCCGTACATGTGTCGGGCCATTGTGCCAGCCCGCCCGGGCGCCGCACTCAGACGTGCACGTCACCCGGGGACCGGCGGGCCGCCGGTACCTCCAGGGTGCACTCCGCCCCCTTCGCCGCGCTCGCCCGGGCCCGGCGCCTGGCGAGCGGAGCGGCGAGCGCGGTCAGCGCGACGAACACCGCGATGGCCAGCAGCACGATCGTCGCGCCCGGCGGAACGTCCTGGTAGTACGAGGTCACGGTGCCGGCCAGGGTCACGGCGGTACCGATCACCACGGAGAGCACGAAGGTCACCTTGAAGGACCTGGTGATCTGCTGCGCGGCCGCCACCGGCACCACCATCAGCGCGCTGACCAGCAGCAGCCCCACGACCCGCATCGCGACGGTCACCGTCACGGCGGCCACCACCGCGATCAGCAGGTTCAGCACCCGCACCGGCAGCCCGGTGACCCGGGCGAACTCCTCGTCCTGACTGACCGCGAACAGCTGCCGCCGCAATCCCACGGTGACCAGCACCACGAAGGCGGCCAGCACGCAGATCGCGATGACGTCGGACTCGGAGACGGTGGAGAGCGAGCCGAAGAGGTACGAGGTCAGGTTGGCGTTGGAGCCGGTGTCGGACAGGTTGATCAGCATGACGCCGCCCGCCATGCCCCCGTAGAAGAGCATCGCCAGGGCGAGGTCGCCGCGTGTGTGCCCGTACCAGCGGATCAGCTCCATGACGACCGCACCGGCCACCGCGACGGCGGTGGCCATCCAGACGGGGCTGGTGGAGAGCAGGAAGCCGAGGCCGACGCCGGTCATCGCGATGTGCCCGATGCCGTCGCCCATCAGGGCCTGCCGGCGCTGCACCAGGTAGATGCCGATGGCGGGCGCGGTGATGCCGACCAGCACGGCCGCGATGAGCGCCCGCTGCATGAAGGGAGGGGTGAGGAATTCGAGCAGCATCAGGTCAGCAGTCCCGTCCGTACGGGCTCGGCGGCCGCGTGGGGGTGTACGTGGTCGTGGCCGGGCAGGGCGTGCTGGCCGAGCGCCTCGGGCGGCGGCCCGTCGTGCGTGACGCAGCCGTCGCGCAGGACCACGGCCCGGTCGATCAGCGGCTCCAGCGGGCCCAGCTCGTGCAGCACCAGGAGCACCGAGGTGGTCAGGGCCACCTGCTCGCGCAGGGTCGCCGCCAGGATCTCCTGGCTGGCCAGGTCCACCCCGGCCATCGGCTCGTCCATGATCAGCAGCTCCGGCTCGGCGGCCAGGGCGCGGGCGATCAGGACCCGCTGGTGCTGGCCGCCCGACAGAGCGCTCACGGAGTCCTTGGCGCGATCGGCCAGGCCCACCAGCTCGATGGCCCGGTCCACGGCTCTCCGGTCCGCCTTCCCGGGCCACCGCAGCCCGGTACGGGCCAGCCGGCCGGAGGCGACGACCTCGCGGATCGTGGCGGGGACACCGCCGGCGGCCGTGGTGCGCTGGGGCACGTAACCGATCCGGCCCCACTGGCGGAAGCGGCGCAGCTCGGTGCCGAACAGCTCGACGGAGCCGCCGGTCAGCGGGACCTGGCCGATGGCGGACCGTACGGCGGTGGACTTGCCGGAGCCGTTGGCGCCCAGCAGGGCGACGACCTCGCCGCGGTGCACGGTGAGGTCCACCCCGCGCAGCACGGGGCGCGCGCCGAGGGTGGCCGTGGCGCCGCGCAGGCGGACCACGGGCTCGGCGGCCACGGGCTCGCGGGTGGTGCTCTCACGCTCCGGCATGAGCGCCTCCGATCGGAATGTGGTGCGGATCACTTCGTGCCGAGCGCCTTCTGCAGCGCGGTGAGGTTGGACTCCATGACCTCGATGTAGTCAGCGCCCCGGGACTTCTCGGTGATTCCCTCCAGCGGGTCCAGGACGCCGGTCTTCAGCCCGGTGTCCTGCGCCAGGGTCTTCGCCGTCCTGTCGCTGGCGAGCGTCTCGAAGAAGACCGTGGTGGCCTTCTCCTTCTCCGCGACGGTGTGGATCTCCTGAATGCGTGCGGGGCTCGGCTCGGCCTCGGGGTCGATGCCCGCGATGCCCTGCTGGGTGAGTCCGTAGCGCTCGGCGAGGTAGCCGAAGGCGGAGTGGGTGGTGATGAAGGTCTTGGTGGCGGTGTTCCGCAGCCCGGTCTCGTACGCCGTGTTCAGCTCGTCCAGCTCGCCGACCAGGGCCTCGGTGTTCTTCCGGTAGTCGGCGGCGTGGTCGGGGTCGGCCTTCTCCAGGGACTTGCCGACCCCCTTGGCGACCTCGGCGTACTTCACCGGGTCCAGCCAGATGTGCGGGTCGGCGCCGCCTTCCTCGCCGTGGTTGTGGCCGTCGCCCTCCGCGTGCTCCTCGTGGCCGTGCTCCTCCTCGCCCTCCTGGCCGTGGCCGTGGCCGCTGACCTCGGAGCCGTGGTTCTCCAGGGTGGTGAGGGTCGCGGCGTCGACGGTGTTCTGCACCCCGGACTGCGCGATCGCGTCGTCCACGGCGGGCTGGACGCCCTTGAGGTACAGCACGTGGTCGGACTCGCTGATGGAGCCGATCTGGCGGGGGGTGAGCTCCAGGTCGTGCGGCTCGACGCCCGGCTCGGTGAGGCTGGTGACGGCGACATGCTCGCCGCCGATCCGCTCGGCCAGGAACTGCATCGGGTAGAACGACGCGGTCACCTTGAGCTTGTCGCCGCCGTCCCCGTCCGCTGCGTCGGAGGTGGAGCAGGCCGGGAGAGCGGTCAGACCGAGGACGACTGCTCCGGCGAGGGCGGTGGTGGGTATGAGGCGGCGTACGTTCATGACAGTCATTTTCAACAAAAGTGGAAACGATTGTCAACAAGGCTGATGAGATGCCCGGAAGGTCACATAGCGGCAGCGGGGGAACCCCCCGCGCCCCCATCGATTTGATCCTGGGGGTGCGCCCGCCGGTAATCTGAGTCATTCGCCCGCCCGTCTCCCGATCACCACCCCCCACCGAGGCGCTTCGCGCCGCACCTTTCCCCATTCCATCGTCGTATGAAGAGAGCACCGTGGCCGCCGACAAGATCGACAGCATCGTCAGCCTGAGCAAGCGCCGTGGCTTCGTCTACCCCTGCAGTGAGATCTACGGTGGCCAGAAGGCCGCCTGGGACTACGGGCCGCTGGGTGTGGAGATGAAGGAGAACCTGAAGCGTCAGTGGTGGCGCTACATGGTCACCGCGCGCGAGGACGTGGTCGGCATCGACTCGTCGGTCATCCTGGCCCCCGAGGTCTGGGTCGCCTCCGGCCACGTCGCCACCTTCTCGGACCCGCTGACCGAGTGCACCTCCTGTCACAAGCGCTACCGCGCCGACCACCTGGAGGAGGCGTACGAGGAGAAGCACGGCAAGCCGCCGGTCAACGGCCTCGCCGACCTCAACTGCCCCAACTGCGGCAACAAGGGCACCTTCACCGAGCCCAAGCAGTTCTCGGGTCTGCTCTCCACCCACCTCGGCCCGACCCAGGACTCCGGCTCGGTCGCCTACCTGCGCCCCGAGACGGCCCAGGGCATCTTCACCAACTTCGGCCAGGTGCAGCAGACTTCCCGCAAGAAGCCGCCGTTCGGCATCGCGCAGATGGGCAAGTCCTTCCGGAACGAGATCACTCCGGGCAACTTCATCTTCCGGACCCGCGAGTTCGAGCAGATGGAGATGGAGTTCTTCGTCAAGCCGGGCGAGGACGAGGAGTGGCAGCAGTACTGGATGGACCAGCGCTGGAACTGGTACACGGGCCTCGGCATGCGCGAGGAGAACATGCGCTGGTTCGAGCACCCGCAGGAGAAGCTGTCCCACTACTCCAAGCGCACCGCCGACATCGAGTACCGCTTCCGCTTCGGCGGCAGCGAGTGGGGCGAGCTGGAGGGCGTCGCCAACCGCACGGACTACGACCTCAAGGCGCACTCCAAGGCCTCGGGCACCGACCTCCACTACTACGACCAGGAGGCCGGTGAGCGCTGGACGCCGTACGTCATCGAGCCCGCGGCCGGTGTCGGCCGCGCGATGCTGGCGTTCCTCCTCGACGCGTACATCGAGGACGAGGCGCCCAACGCCAAGGGCGTCATGGAGAAGCGCACCGTGATGCGCCTCGACCACCGCCTCGCGCCGGTCAAGGTCGCGGTCCTGCCGCTCTCCCGCAACCCGCAGCTGTCGCCGAAGGCCAAGGGCCTGGCGACGGACCTGCGCAAGAACTGGAACATCGAGTTCGACGACGCGGGCGCGATCGGCCGCCGCTACCGCCGCCAGGACGAGATCGGCACCCCGTTCTGCGTCACGGTCGACTTCGACACCCTCGACGACAACGCGGTGACCGTGCGCGAGCGCGACTCGATGAAGCAGGAGCGCGTCTCCCTGGACCAGATCCAGGCGTACCTCGGCGCCCGCCTGCTCGGCTGCTGACGGCTCCCGTACGCTTCTGCGCGCGCGTGAGGCCCCCGGTTCCGGGTACGGAACCGGGGGCTTCGTCGTCCACCGGAGCCCCCGCCGAAAATCTGGTGCGGGGTGCTCCGGGAGCGGGGTACCGTTTCGGCATGTATTCGTTCTTCCAGATCTACGAGTGAGAGCGCGGCGGGGGTCCGACCGCCCGCCGCCCACCGGATCGATCTCGATCACCCGATCACTTCCTTCCTCACTTCTCACCACGCATGGGAGAACGCCGTGGCCAAGAGCCGCAACAACCTTCTCGGCGTCGGCGGACAGCGCAAGAAGCTGTCCCGCGCCGAACAGCAGGGCGCGGGTTCCGCGCGAGGCGCCGACCGCAAGGCCGAGGACAAGAAGCAGGAGCTGGTGCGCAAGATGCGCGAGCGCGCCGAGGCCCAGGCGGCCACGACCGCCGAGCCGGCCGAGCAGGACCCGAAGCCCGCGCAGAGCTGACGCCTGACGCCCCAGCAGCACCCCGTACGACGGTGGGCCCGGATCATCCGTGATCCGGGCCCACCGCCGTACCCGGTCGCTACCGGGGGCGCGCCTGGTGAGGACCCTCCCTGCTCCCGGCTGGTCGATCGCACCCGCCGGTGATCCTGCTCAGCCCCCGCCTCCCTCCCTGTGCTCGGGGAACAGGTGGGGGTGCTGCTCCGCGAGGGCCCGCGTGATCGCTGCGTCGGTGGGGTCGGTGACCTCCCAGCTGTGCGCGGGCGGGTGCCCGGCGAACAGCTCGCAGGCCGCGTCACGGGTGTCGAGGGCGGAACACCAGGGGAACGGCACCAGTTGGGTGCGCTCGGTGTTCCACCGGGCCCAGACGGCACTTCCGGGGCGGCCGCCCTCGTCCCAGAGCATCGCTGCGTGATCGCCCTCGTGTTCCTCGCCGAGTTCGCAGAGTACGTGCGCGGGTTCGGGGCGGTCGCCGGGGACCGATAGGGCGACCACGTGGTCAGGGGGCGGGAGCAGTACGACGGCGGTGCACTGGTTCACGATGGGGGCCGCCTTCCCGGGTCGTCGGTGGCGTCGTCGGAGGCCACCGGCCCGGCGATCAGGTCGCCGAGCGGGTCGGTCACCCCCCAGGAGTGGGACGCGGCGTGGCGGTCGAAGAACGCGCACTGCAACACGGCGCCGGTAGCGAAGTTGCGGAGGACGGCGGGGCACCAGGGCACGGTGACGACCCGGTGAACGCGGTCCTCCGGGCCGTCACCGGTCCAGAAGAACCACAGGGCGGGCTTGCTGGGCACCTCGGCCGGCCAGAGGAGCGCGGCGTGCTCGGTGCGGGCGTCGTGCTCACCGAGTTCGCACAGGAGGTAGTAGGTCAGGGCGAGGGCCTGCGGCGGGTCGTCGGGCCCGCCGTCCATGGTGACCAGGGCGTCCAGCACGTCGCTGAGCGGAACCCGGGTCACGGCGGTGCATTGCAGCACGTCGGTCTCTTCTTCGGAGGGGGCCTACGGGCCGGCCGCGGAACCGCGCCACCCGGCGAGGCTCAGGCTCAGCCCGACTGCCGGGTCGACTACGGTGAACAGCAAGGGAAAGCCTGCTTCCAGGGCGCGTATCGCGTCGTCCTGCTTCCGGCCGTCGGTCGCCCAGAACCGCAACTCCTCCGGTGCGTCGGAGCCGTGGAAAAGGACGGGCCGCACGTCGCCGGGTGACTCGTCTCGCACGGTGTGCCCGTGCCCGTGCCCGTGTCTGTGCCCGTGCCCGTTGGCGAGGCGGAGCGCCTGCCGCCGGAGCCACAGGAGTACGAGACGCCGGTTCCGTACGGTGACACCGCCGAGCGAGGCGACCCGCTGCCCGTCCGACACGGTGACCTCGGCGGCGTAGCCCACGCGCGTCATGCGGCACGCTCGTGGTCGCCGGACCGGATCAGGTACCGGAGCCGTTCGGCCGCCGACTCGATCTCCTCCACCACGGCGGTGCGCGCCGCCAGCCGGTCTTCGAGCGCCGCGTCCAACGCGGCGCAGAACAGGGCCCGGTAGGCGGGGTCGGACTCGATGCGGACGAGTTCGGCGAAGGGCGGGTCGGGTCTGGCCGGGCCCCGGGTGAGCGCCCCCACGAGGCGGGGGAGCCGGAGCCGCAGACGGACCTCGGCGGCCCCCAGGGCGAGGACGAGCCGAACCCGTGACCGGACGAGAAGACTGCTCACAGCACCTCACCCCGGCTGCGTGCGTTGGCCCGCGCGGTACGGGCGCGCAGCTGCTCCATGAGCAGCGCGGGCCGTACGTGCCGGGGCTCGACCTCCCACTCGATGCCGCCGCCCACGGGCCGGAGGGACCAGTAGAGGCCGGCGACCCCTCGGAACTCACCGACGCGGTTGTTGCGGCTGGTGTCGACCAGGAGAGTGCCGGGGGCGGGCAGGTCAGGGGATGGTTCCTCGGGATTCGGACGAACGTTCACGCCGTACACCTATCGCTCCTCTCTGTAGCTGAATGGCTACCGGGGCGATTCAGAGTGACCTACCGTGAAGAACCCTTCAACTGACTGAAGTTGAAGGAAGAATAAGGAGCGGCATGGTCAACATCAAACAGCTGAACCCCGACAGCAGCCCGCAGGCGGCCTACGGTGCCCGTATCCGGCGGTACCGGGAGGAGCGGGGGTGGAGCCAGGATGTGCTGGCCCCGAAGATCGGGTACTCCAGTCAGCACATTTCGGCCGTGGAAACTGTTCGCAAGCCGCCGACTCTGCGGTTTTCGAGGAAGTCTGACCAGGCATTTGGTACGACGGGCACGACTGATTCGTTCGAGCGCGAATGGGCTGAGCTGCGGAACGGCTCGCTGCTGGAAGGCTTCCCGGAGTACGTGGGGTACGAGGGCCGCGCGGTGGAGATCAGGCTGTTCGAGGTCGGGCTCATGCCTGGGCTGTTACAGACGCCGGACTACGCGCGGGCCGTCGCCTACGGAGACGTGGAACGCGGGTCCATCACCTACGAACAGGCCGATGAGCGCGTCGCGTTCCTGGAGCAGCGGCAGGCGGCCCTGGTGCGCTCGCAGCCGCCCATGATGTTCGTCGTCATGGACGAGAGCTGCCTCCATCAGGCTGTCGGCGGTCCGGAGGTCATGAACGCCCAGCTCCGACGGCTGGAGGAGATGGCCGCGCGGCCCAACTGGATCATCCAGGTGGCGCCGTTCAGCCTGGGCGAGCGCAGGGCGTTCGACCTGCCGGTCAACCTGCTGACCATGGTCGACCGGTCCATCGTCGCGTATGCCGAATCGCAGGCGCAGGGCTATGTCGAGCGCGAAACATCGGTAGTAGCACCCATGTTCACGGCCTACCATCAACTCCAGGGCGAGTCGCTGTCGAAAGCGGCGTCTGCGGCCAAGATCAGCCAGTTGCGAAAGGGCACTCCGTGAAGACCGAATCCCCCCGTTGGTTCAAGTCCTCGTACAGCTCGAACGGCGGCAACTGCATCGAGGTGGCCGTCAACTTCGTCGCCTCGCAGGGCATCGTCCCGGTCCGCGACTCCAAGAACGTGGACGGGCCGGTCCTCGGCGTCCGTACCGCCGCCTTCTCCGCGTTCGTCGCGGGTGTGCAGGCCGGGAAGTTCGACGCGGTCTGACGAGCCGAAGAGCAGGGCTGCCCCGCCGTGCCGCGCATGGTGGGGCAGCCTGCTGTCCGGGGAGAGGGGAAGCGCGCTGATGCCTACCACGGACACCGACGGGCGGCCTTCGCGGAGGAGCGCCGTCCCGTAGAGGTCAACGAGATGGTCCTGGACGCGGCGGCCTACGTCCTGGAGTACGACTCGACGCGTGACGACCCTGGTTGGCCCTCTGGTACCCACCCCGCCACGGCATGCATGCTGGACCTTCCTGCTACGAAGGGGCACCCCGTGAAGACCGAATCCCCCCGTTGGTTCACGTCCTCGTACAGCGCGAACGGCGGTGACTGCGTCGAGGTGGCCGCCAACTTCGTCGCCTCGCGCGGCGTCGTCCCGGTCCGTGACTCCAAGAGCGTGGAGGGCCCGGTGGTCGACGTTTCGGCCGCCGCGTTCACCGCGTTCGTCGTGGGTGTGCAGGCCGGGGAGTTCGGCGTCGTCTGACCAGCCGGACAGCGGGCCGCCCCACCGTGCCGCGCATGGTGGGGCGGCCCGCTGCCCGGGTCCGCCCGCTGTCAGAGGCTGCTGGCAGCATTGTTTCCATGCGTCTGCGGCTGTACATCTGCCCGAGCACCGAGGGCCGTCCGCACACCGACCTGGTCCGGTGAGCCGCGTCCCGGGGAGCCTGACGCCAGGGGCTTCTTGGTCGCTCCCGGGGGCCGGTCAGACTGGGGGCACCCGCCCGGTTCGACCTCGCCCGCTCCGGGGCCTTCTCGCTCACCTCCCCGTCAGGAATCGCCGTGTCCCACACCTCCGCCGCCCCTCGGGCAGCCAACCCGGCTCCGCGCGCCGGCTCCCACCGCTTCAGCGCGGTGATCAGCCGCATCGCCGAGGAGATGGCCGAACTCACCGATCGCGGCACCCCCGCCGACTACATCCCGATGCTCGCCGGTGCCGACCCCCGGCGGTTCGGCATGGCCGTCGCGGAGCCGGACGGGACCGTCTACGGTGTCGGCGACTGGCGGCATCCGTTCTCGACGCAGTCCATCTCCAAGGTCTTCGCCCTCGCCCTGGCACTCTCGCTGGACGGCGAACGGATATGGCGGGGCGTCGGCCGCGAGCCTTCGGGCAACCCCTTCAATTCCCTGGTGCAGCTGGAATACGAGAACGGTGTGCCACGTAATCCGTTCATCAATGCCGGCGCCCTGGTGGTGACCGACCGGTTGCAGGCTCTGACCGGGGATGCTGCCGGTCAGGTGCGGGAACTGCTGCGCTCGGAGAGCGGCAATGACGCCATCGACTTCCTGCCGGAGGTGGCCGCTTCCGAAGCGGCCTACGGTGACCGCAATGCCGCGCTGGCTCATTTCATGGCCTCCTACGGCAACATCACGCTCCCGGTCCCCGAATTGCTCGCCGCCTACTTCCGGCAGTGCTCCATCGAGGCGTCGTGCGCGGCCCTCGCCCTCGCCGCCGGGTTTCTGGCCCGGCACGGTGTCCGGGCCGACGGGTCCGTGCTGCTCACCCGCAGCCAGGCGAAGCAGGTCAACGCGGTCATGCTCACCTGCGGGACGTACGACGCGGCCGGAGAGTTCGCCTATCGCGTGGGGTTGCCCGGCAAGAGCGGCGTCGGCGGGGGGATCATCGCCATCGTGCCCGGGGTGTGCACCTTGTGCGTGTGGAGTCCGGGCCTCGACCGGCGCGGGAATTCGGTGGCGGGCGTGTCGGCGCTCGACCGCTTCACCACGCTCACCGGGCTTTCCGTCTTCTGACGGCGGCACAAAGCAAAGGCAAGGAGAACTCACGCTCTCCCTGCCCTTCTCAACTTATAGCGCACAGGGGGGCTTGCCACAAGGCCCGGGGCACGGCGCAGAATCGTCGGCCGATGCCACAACGTGCGGGAGAAATCAGGAATGACGACGTGTTCGACAAGAAGGCCGACAGGCCGCGAGGCGCCGGTGACGCGGTGGGCCGGCGCGGTGGCGTGGAGCGCGGGCGCCTCGGAGGTGTCGGCATGAGCGGGCCGTACGTGCTGGACCTCCGGGAGGTCGACGAGACGCAGGTCGCCGTCGTCGGCGGCAAGGGCGCGCACCTGGGCGGGCTGTCCCGGATCGACGGCATCCGCGTGCCGGACGGCTTCTGCGTGACGACGTACGCCTTCCGGCGGGTCGTGGCGCAGGCGCCGTCGCTCGACGACCGGCTCGATCAGTTGTCGCGCCTGGACCCGGACGACCGGGAGGCGGTCCGCACGCTGAGCGCGGACATCCGCCGAGCCGTCGAGGAGGCCGCGATCCCCGGTGACCTCGCCGCGGAGATCACCGGTGCGCTCACCCGGCCCGGCGAGCGGACCGCCTGGGCCGTCCGGTCCAGCGCCACGGCGGAAGACCTGCCGACGGCCTCCTTCGCCGGCCAGCAGGACACGTACCTGAACGTCATCGGGCCGGCGGCGGTCCTCCGGCACATCAGCCGGTGCTGGGCATCGCTGTTCACCGAGCGGGCCGTGACCTACCGTCGGCAGAACGGCATCGACCACCGCACGGTCCACATGGCCGTGGTCGTCCAGCAGATGGTCTTCCCGCACGCGGCCGGGGTCCTGTTCACCGCCGACCCCGTCACCGGCAACCGGCGGACCGCCACCGTGGACGCCGGCTTCGGCCTCGGCGAGGCGCTGGTCTCCGGGCTGGTGAACCCGGACGTCTTCACCGTACGGGAGGGCGAAGTCGTCGCCAGGACGATCGCCGCCCAACAGCGTGCCGTGCACGCCCTGCCGGGCGGCGGTACGCGGGAGGTGGTGGTCGACCCGCGGCGGCAGGAGCAGCCGGCGCTGACGGATGCGCAGGCCGTGCGGCTCGTGCGGCTCGGACGGCGGATCGAAGCGCACTTCGGCCGCCCGCAGGACATCGAATGGTGCCTGGTCGACGACGACTTCCGGATCGTCCAGAGCCGGCCGATCACGACACTGTTCCCCGTCCCCGAGGCCGGTGACCAGGACCATCACGTCTACGTCTCCGTCGGCCACCAGCAGATGATGACCGACGCCATGAAACCCCTGGGCTTCTCCATGTGGCAGCGGACGGCCTTGGTGCCGATGCACGAGGCCGGCGGGAGGCTGTTCGTCGACGTCACCGGGCGGCTGGTTTCGCCCGCGTCCCGCGCCGCCCTCCTGGACGCCGTGGGAAGAGGCGATCCGCTGGTCAGGGATGCTCTGGAGACCGTCCTGGACCGGGACGACTTCGTCCCGTCGCTGCCGGGTACGGGTCCTGAGGTGCCGCTGGCCGGCAGTGCGTCCCGGCCGCCGGCCCAGGCCGATCCGGCGATCGTCGCGGAGCTGGTGGAGCGCAGCCAGCTGTCCGTCGCCGCCTTGGAGCGCGACATCCGGACGAGGAGCGGACCGGCGCTGTTCGACTTCCTGCTGGAGGCCTTCGAGGAGCACAAGCGCGTGCTCGGCGATCCGTTGAGCATGCAGGCGATCACGGCGGGGACGGAGGCCACCTGGTGGCTCAACGACAAGCTGGGGGAGTGGCTGGGCGAGAAGAAGGCGGCTGACACGCTCACGCTGTCCGCCCCCGGCAACATCACGTCGGAGATGGGACTGGACCTGCTCGACGTGGCGGACGTGATCCGCCCGCACCGTGAGGTGGTGGCGTTCCTGCAAGGGGTCGAGGACGAGGGCTTCCTGGAGGAGCTGGGGAAGCTGCCCGGCGGCACCGGAGCGCGCGACGCGATCGAGACCTACCTCGACCGGTACGGCATGCGCTGTGTGGGCGAGATCGACATCACGCGGCCGCGCTGGCGCGAGCGTCCCTCCACGCTCGTCCCCCTGATCCTCGACAACGTCAGGAACTTCGAGCCGGGCGCCGCCGGCCGGCGCTTCGAGGAGGGCCGGCAGAAGGCGGAGCAGAAGGAACAGGACGTGCTGTCACGCCTGCGGGCCCTGCCGGACGGGGACCGCAGGGCCGACGCGGCCAAGCGCATGATCGACCAGGTCAGGGCCTTCGCCGGCTACCGGGAGTACCCGAAGTACGGCATCGTCAGCCGGTACTTCGTCTACAAGCGGGCCCTGTTGGAGGAGGCCGAGCGCCTGGTACGGGCCGAGGTGCTCACCGAGAAGGAGGACATCTTCCACCTCACGTTCCAGGAGCTCGAAACGGCCGTGCGATCGCACCACGTGGACGACCGGCTCATCGAGCGCCGCAAGGACGCGTTCCGGTCGCACCACGCGCTCACCCCGCCCCGGGTGCTCACATCGGACGGCGAGGCCGTCACCGGGGCGTACCGGCGTGAGGACGTACCGGCCGGCGCCCTGGCCGGCCTCGCGGTCTCCACCGGGACCGTCGAGGGGCGGGCCCGCGTGATCCTCGACCTGGCGGACGCCGATCTCGAAGCGGGCGACATCCTGGTCACGACGTTCACCGACCCCAGCTGGTCGCCGCTGTTCGTCGGCGTCGCGGGCCTGGTGACGGAGGTGGGCGGCCTGATGACCCACGGCGCGGTGATCGCCCGGGAGTACGGACTGCCCGCCGTCGTCGGCGTGGACCGGGCCACCCGGCTGATCCGGGACGGACAGCGCATCCGCGTGCACGGAACCGACGGGTACGTCGAGATCCTGCCCTGAACCGGCCGAGCACCCGACGGAGAACCCCGCCCGTAGTCCCGGGCGCGTGCCGCAGCCCTCGGTGCGGCGGCCTCCGGCGTGTGTTCGAGCACACCAACCTCTGGCTGGGCCCGGTGAGTGGGCCGCGCCTTGTCAGCTACCCGCCGGCGGACCAGGAGACCCGTACCGGGCCGGAGCGGTTGCACCGGATCGCCCTCGCCGCCAAGTGGCTGTGTCAGCAAGGGACTTCGGGGTATCCGAGGGACAGGCCGGTCCGACTCGGGACCGGGTCTCGAGCGACCGTCCCGAAGGAGTGGCAGATGACTACGCAGTACGGCAACCAGCCGACCGGGCAGCAGCACCACGGCGCGCCTCAGCGCGGGGCGAACAGCAGCAACGTGCTCAGCATCATCGCGATAGTTCTGGGCGTGATCGGCTTCATCTTCCTGCCGATCGTCTTCGGTCTGGCCGGTTTGGTGCTGGCCGTCGTCGCCAAGGCCGTCCGGCACGAGCGGCTCTCCACCATCGCCATCGTCGTCAGCGCGATCGGCCTGGTGGGTGGCATGATCCTCGGCGCCGTCCTCGCCAACGCGTGACGAACGTGACCTGAGCCCGCGACACCGGTGACCCTTCGGCCGGTGGTTGTGCCCCACCGCACGCGTGGGGCACAACCACCGGCCGAAGTGCTGGGCGAGCCCGGTCCGCCGACGCCCCGCGGCCCCGGGCGCGGCTGCCTCACCGTCGGCCGATGAGGCGGTCAGCCGTCGGTACCCCCGCCCTCGTACCCTTCGGCGTCACTCCAGTCCGGCCCGCCCGGCGGCGCGTCGCGCCTCTCGCGCTGCTCCGCACGGCCAACCAGTACCGCAACGGCGACCAGGCTCGCGGTGGTGGCCAGCAGATGGGCGGGCACTCCCATGGACACCACCGAAAGCGCCTCGCCGAAGAGGTCATGCCCGGTGGTCATCAGGATCATGGCCATGAGAAGGAACGTAACGGGGAAGAACATGCAGACGACTACCAGGGCAAGCCCCGCCGGGGCACTGTGGCACTCAGCCAGGTCCCTGGAGTGCGCGTTGCCGCCGGGCCACATCACCACCGCCACCGCGAACGTCTGGCAGAGGCCGCAGGCCGCCAGGGTGACGCCGAACCCGGTGAGCGTGGCTCCGTACAGCCCTGAGTGCAGACAGGCGTACAACGCGGCGAGCCATCCCGCGCCATTGCCGACCCACACCCATGCCTCGCGGGACTCCAGCGCCCCGAGGCAATCGTCCAGCCACGCCGTCACCTTCACTCGGTCCTCCAACCGGCCTGCCTTTGAGGGCACTTCACATCATGCCCGCCTCACGGGGCCCTGGAGGAGTACGCCTTGTCGTCCGGCATCCGTCGGCACGGTGTCGCGGCCTGCCCACCGTGGCACGGGGAACCTTCGGCAAGTCCCGCATGTCCGTGGGTGACTGTTCAGTTGTCCACACCGAGGCCGGACATGAACGCGGAGCGTAGATGTGGGCTCGGTGAAGTGACAGCCTGTCACTTCGCCGAGCCCACGAGGCCGGATCATACGAGCACTTCTCGGACTTCGGCCGGCGGGGCCGGGGGTCCGCCGCAACACCGAAGGCTGGGCCCCGCGCTCCGCGGGGCGAGGCCGGGTGCTCACCGCCCTACGAGGGTGCTACTTCTTGCGCGCCTTGGACACCAGGAACGCTATCCCGACAATGACGATCAGGATGACGGCGATGATCCAGAAGGACGGGGTGCCCTGCCCGGCGCCCTTCGCCAGGAAATCGTTCTGCCACACTGTTTTCTCCTGTCGGTCGAATATCGCCTCGGTGCTCAGCCCAGAGCGCTTGCTGCGGCCTTTTCGCCCAGTTCGCCCGCGCCGTACCCGACAGCGAAGCAGGCGGCCCCGACGGCCAGCCCGCCCACACCGGCAGTCGGAGCGCTGACAGCGACCGCGACCGCGCCACACCCGGCCTCACCGGCGGCACCCGCCGCCAGTCCGGCACCGGTCGCCAAGGCGTCCTTGTAGTTACCCTCGGACACGTCCTTGGCCATGCTGCCGATGTCGTACATGTCGAAGGCCTTGCCGACCTTGTCGAAGAACGCGAGCCCGGTGGGGTCGATGCGGTTGACGGGGTCGCCTTCGGCGTAGAGGTAGGGGTTCTTCTCCTGGCCGGAGGGGTCGGGGGTGGTGAAGCGGCCGATGTTGGGGTCGTAGTAGCGGGCCGCGAAGTGGTAGAGCCCGGTCGGGTCCTGATAGCCACCGGCGAAGCGGTAGGGCTGCGGGACCTGTTCCGTGGTGGTGCGCTGGACGCCGCGGGGGCTGTAGGCGTACGTGTTGACCTTGGTACCGGCCTCGTCGGCCAGGACGACCACGCTGCCGAGTGCGTCGGTCAGGTAGTAGTAGTTCTTCCCCCCGCGGGTCATGGAGTTCAGCTTGCCCCCGGGTTCGCGGTTGAATCCCGTGTCCACTCCGGCCGTCGAGGTGGCGGAGAGGCCGAGCGGCCCGTTGTGGAAGAACGTGTCGCCGAGCTTGACGCGCTCGGACTGGTCGGTGGAGCCGTACTGGCCCGCGTACGTCTTGCCACCGGTGGTGATCGACGTCATCTGCGAGTAGTCGGTCCACTTGACCCCGGTCCGGGTGCCCTCAGGGGTCGAGGCACCGGCGGTCTCGTTGCCGATCTTGTCGTAGGACCAGTTCGTGGTGGAACCGTCCTTCGCGGTGACCTGCTGGGCGTCGTTGATCGTGTAGGTGGTGCCGCGCGGGCAGCCCTTGTCGACGCCCTGCGAGGTGAGGTTCCCGGCGAGGTCGTAGCAGTACTGCCAGGAAGCGTTGAGCGTGCTGCCCTTGTTCTCCGCCGCGTACGAGAAACGGCCCGCGCTGTCGTACTCGTACGTGGTCTTCGTGCCGGCGAGCGCGTCCGTGTTGGTGCGGATCTTGCCGCCGTCCTTGCCGTCCTCCCTGGTGTAGGTGTAGGCCAGGTCGACCAGGGTGCCCTTGGGGCTGGTGGCCTTGATCTTCTCGGGGCGGCCGGACTTGTCCGGGGTGACCGTGTGCACCGTGTTGCCGGGGTAAGTGGTCTTGGTGCGGACGTCGTTCTTGTTGTACTCGTACTTCGTGATCTTGCCCTTGGGGTCCTTCAGCTCGGCGAGCTTGTTGACCTTGTTCCAGGTGTAGTCGGTCAGACCCGCCGGGTCCTTGTAGGTGTCGACGTTGCCCGCCGGGGTGTAGGCCAGCACCGTCTGCGAGCCGTTCTGCAGGGTGCGGACCGTCTCGCGGGAGAGCGGGTCGAACTCGTACGTGATGACACCCGTACCGTCGGAGCGCTGGGTGAGGTTGCCGTCGCTGTCGTACTCGTAGTCGACGGCCAGGTAGTTGGAGGAGTCGACCTTCTTGACCCGGTCGCGGTTGTCATAGGTGTAGACGACGGTGACACCGCGGGGGTCCTTCACCGTCTCCGGACGGCCCAGGTCGTCGTAGGTGTACGAGGTCGTGCCCAGCGGGGCCGGGGCCTTGACCGTCTTCAGGTTGCCCTTGGCGTCGTAGGTGAAGGTCGTGGAGACCGACTTGGAGGCCGACATCTTCGTGGTGACCTTGCAGACCTGGCCCTCGAAACCACCACACGTGGGGGTGGCGGGGTTGTAGTCGAGGGACTGATTGCCACCGCCGGTGCCCTCGACCGCGACGGACTTGGTGTTGCCCGCCGTGTCGTAGGTGTACTTCGCCTTCTCGTTGTCCGGCGTCGTCAGCGTTTCCGGCAGGTCCGCTCCCGCGATCGTCTGGTAGCCCCCCATCGTGGCCGTCGCGCCGGTGGGAAGCTCGGACGAGGTGGGGTTGTTGCGGGCGTCCCGGCCGTACTTGGTGACGTTCCCCGAGGCCCCGCCCACGCCCATGGCGTCGGTGGCTTCCTGCACGTTGCGGTTCGCGTCGTACTTCTTGGAGCGCGACTGCTCCTGCGCGTCGGTGACCTTCGTGACCTGGCCGTCGGCGTCGTGGTCGTACTTGGTGGAGTTCTTCTCCGGGTCGGTGACCGTCGTGCGGCCGGCCGCCGAGGGGGTGGTGGCGGAGTAGGCGTAGGTCCAGGTCGGGCCGGTGTGGCCGGAGCCCTCCAGCTCGGTGGCCCGGAGCATCGAGGTGACCCGGTTCTGGTCGTCGTAGGTGAAGACCGTCACCCGGCCCTTGGGGGTGGTGATCTTCGTCAGGCGGCGCGAGGAGTCGTATCCGAAGACCGTGGACTTGCCCTCGGTGTCCGTCGTCTTCGCCAGGTCGCCGGCCTGGTTGAGGTCGAGGACGGCGGTGCGGCCGCTGCTGTCCTTGGCCTGCCACTGGTTCGGGTACGTCTTGACCAGGTCCACCCACCGCCCCGAGCGGGTCTCGGTCAGCTTGAAGCCCTTGTGCTCCGAGCCCTCGTCGTGCTGGGTGACCGTGATGGTGCCGTTGTTCTTGTCGGTGACCTTCGTCAGCGTGCCGTTGGCGTCGTAGGTGTCCTTGGAGCCGGACTTGCGGTCGGTCAGCGTGTAGGTGCCGTCCGCGTTCTTCTTCAGGTCCTTGGAGTAGCCCTTCGGCGTGGTGAGCGCCCCGCCCGACCCCTTGGCGAAGCGGACCGCCGCCCCGGTGGCGTCGTACAGGACCACCTCGTCGGTGTTCGCCAGGTTCAGATAGCGCTCGTACTCCTGCCACCACCGCTGCGACACCTTGCCCCAGGGGGCGTCCAGCGAGTTGTACGTACGGGCCAGGCGCAGCTTCTGCCCCACCCCCGCGATCTCGAAGTCCGTACCCGCCAGCATCAGGTTGCCGTTGGAGTGGTTGACCCGGGCCACCAGCGAGTCGGTGATCCGGAAGTCGGAGATCTGGTGCCACGGCACCGAGCCCTGCCCCTCCGGGACGTACGCCGCCGCGGCGGCGGCCGAGGAGCGGGCGGCCTTACGGGCCGGCGCGGGCGGTGTCCCCGTCTCGGCCCGCTTCCTCTCCTCCTCCAGCCAGGCGGCCTTCTCGTCCGAAGGAGCAGCCTCCGCCTTGTTGCCGGCCGGCTTGTTGGAGCCGATCTTCACCGGCGGTATCTCGGCCTTGGGCCCGCCCGGCCCCCAGGCCGAGACCGGCGCCGGATCGTCCGCCGGAGTGGCCGGAGCGGCCAGGGCGGGCAGTGCGGAAGCACCGAGCGCGACCACCACCAGGGCGGCTGTCAGAGCACTTCTGCGATGTGTACGGGCACGCCGAAACGGCGTGCCGGAAGCACGCGAAACCATGCGATCCCCCCGCGGGATACGTAGACGCGGTGACCTCTCCGGCCACCGGAGCGGCACACGCTGCCACGGTTCCTTCACGCGACACGAACAAGTTCTCGACCCCACATGCGTAAACGTGCCAGAACAAGCCGACCTTGCTGACCGGTTACGTCCGAGAAAGCCCTTTCTCCTGGGACTTTCCTGCCTCGTATCACCTTGTTCGAGCGTCAACGAAGCGAGGCCGAAAATCGCCCCTACGAACGGACGGCCCCGACGAGCCCCGCTGCCGGGCCGGCCGTCACTCCTCCGGCGTACGCGACAATGGGGCAATGACCACGCTCGCCCCCGCCCTCCCGCAGCTCCGTATCGGCCCGCACGCCGTGCGGCCTCCCGTGGTGCTCGCGCCCATGGCCGGCATCACCAACGCCCCGTTCCGGACGCTGTGCCGGGAGTTCTCCGGAGGCAAGGGGCTGTTCGTCAGCGAGATGATCACCACGCGGGCGCTGGTCGAGCGCAACGAGAAGACCATGCAGCTGATCCACTTCGACGCGACCGAGACCCCGCGCTCGATCCAGCTGTACGGGGTGGATCCGGTCACCGTCGGCAAGGCGGTCCGGATGATCGTCGACGAGAACCTCGCCGACCACATCGACCTCAACTTCGGCTGCCCGGTCCCCAAGGTCACCCGCAAGGGCGGCGGCTCCGCGCTCCCGTACAAGCGGCCCCTGCTGCGGGCGATCCTCAAGGAGGCGGTCTCCAACGCCGGGGGCCTCCCCGTGACCATCAAGATGCGCAAGGGCATCGACGACGACCACCTCACCTTCCTCGACGCGGGCCGCATCGCCGTCGAGGAGGGCGTCACCGCCGTCGCCCTGCACGGGCGCACCACCGCCCAGCACTACGGCGGCACCGCCGACTGGGACGCCATCGCCCGGCTCAAGGAGCACGTTCCGGAGATCCCCGTCCTCGGCAACGGGGACATCTGGTGTGCCGATGACGCCCTGCGGATGATGCGCGAGACCGGCTGCGACGGAGTCGTGGTCGGTCGCGGGTGCCTCGGGCGGCCCTGGCTCTTCGCCGATCTGGTGAACGCCATGGAGGGCCGCGCGACCCGGCACGCGCCCACCCTGCGCGAGGTCGCGGACGTCATGGTGCGCCACGCGACGCTGCTGGGGGAGTGGATCGGCGACGAGGCCCGTGGCGTGATCGACTTCCGTAAGCACGTCGCCTGGTACCTGAAGGGCTTCGCGGTCGGCTCCGAGATGCGCAAGAAGCTGGCCGTCACCTCGTCGCTGGAGGAGCTGGGCGGTCAGCTGCACGAGCTGGAACTCGACCAGCCCTGGCCGGAGGGTGCCGACGGGCCGCGCGGGCGTACCTCGGGCAACAACCGGGTCGTCCTGCCGGACGGCTGGCTCAAGGACCCGTACGACTGCTCGGGCCTCAGCGCCGACGCGGAGCTGGACACCTCGGGCGGCTGAGGGCGGCGGACCGGCGGCCTGCGGTGGCCTTCCGGGGCGCCGGTGAGCTGGGCACCGGACCGTCGTCGGCGCGGCCGGCCGAGCGGCGCCCGGCGCCGGGGGACGCCCCTCGCGCTCCGTCGGTGTGCACAGGGTGCGTGCGCTGCGATCCCCGCCGGCGCTCGGCCGGGCGCCGGCCCTTGGCCGGCTGGCCGGCTGGGCGGGGTGGGACCGGGCGCCGTCGCCGCAAGGGTCCCGGCTCCCGACGCCTCACCCCGCCATGTCCGGTCCCGCTCGCCGTTCCAGTGGGGCCGCCGCCGCCGAGTTCATCACGTTGAAGACCACGCTGCCCGCCCGGTAGCGGTCGTCCGTCCACTCGATCGCCCGGCCCGCCGCCGTGTACGTCAGGTGGCGCTGGCGCAGCAACGGGCTGGCCCGGCGCACCCGCAGCAGCCGGGCGTCCTCGCTGCCCGCCGCGACCGCGTCGATCAGGTGCTCACCGTAGTGCGCGACGATGTCCGCCCGCTCCGCGATGCTGTCCATGATCGAGACGCAGTCCTCCGGCAGCGCCAGGACGGCCGGGGCCACCCAGCCCGCGTACACGGTCCGCTCGACCATCACCGGCTCCCCGTCCAGCCACCGCAGCCGCAGGACGTACAACACCTCGCTGCCCGGCTCCGCGTCCAGCCGCTCGGCCTCCTCGTCGGTCGCGGTCCGGGTCGTGCGGGTCAGGATCCGGCCGGCCACCTCGCACCCCATCGCCTGCGCCCACTGCGCGAAGCTGTTGAGTTGCCGGAAGCTCTGGTGGCGCTCCTGTCGCAGGACGACCCGCCGCGCCCCCTGCCGGGAGCCGATCAGCCCCTCGGATGCGAGCAGCGCCACCGCCTGGCGGACCGTGCCTCGCGAGACGGACCAGCGGCCGGCGAGGTCGCTCTCCGACGGCAGCCGGGAGCCGAGCGGATAGGCGCCGGTGCGGATGGCGTGCCGCAGCGACTCGGCGATCTCCCGATAGCGTGAATGACCCACGCGTCCCCCTGGCAGTGACTGGTTGTGTACAGGTCCGCTTCTGGGTGGCGGTCCTGTCGGTCACTCTAGCGTTGCCGCCCAGCGTTTCGATGCGCGGCCGTTACCTACCACAACCCCTGAACAGTCGGCTTTCCTCTTCCCGGGCTCTTGCGGCAGCGGACATGGGACGTTAACTTCCCGGCCACCTGACCCGGGCGAACTGGTGCCAGCTTGTATGAACAAGTGGCACTCACTTCGCTTCCGGGAGACACACCGTGCGCAGACCCCGACCCCGCCCCGACAACCGCGTCACCGGCCGTACGGTCGCCGCCGTCGCCCTTGGTACGGCCACCCTCACCGCCCTCACCGGGTGCGGCGCCGCACCCGAGCAGAAGGCCGCGACCGGTGTGAACGGGGTGAAGTCCACCGAGGCCACCTCGGTCGCCGACTTCGGCGGGCTGGAGAAGCTGGTCGCCGCCGCCGAGAAGGAGGGGGAGCTCAACGTGATCGCCCTGCCGCCGGACTGGGCGAACTACGGCGAACTGATCAAGACCTTCCAGACCAAGTACAAGGTCACGATCAAGAGCGAGAACCCGGACGGCTCCAGCTCCGACGAGATAGCCGCCGTCAAGTCCCGCAAGGGCCAGAAGCGCGCCCCCGACGTCCTCGACCTCGGTATCGCCTTCGCCCGCAGCGGCGCCGCCGAGAACCTCTTCGCCCCGTACAAGGTCGCCACCTGGGACAAGATCCCCGACAGCCAGAAGGACGCGGATGGCCGCTGGTACAACGACTACGGCGGCTACGTCTCCATCGGCTGCGACGCCGCCCGCATCAAGACCTGCCCCGAGACCTTCGCCGACCTGCTGAAGCCCGAGTACGAGGGCAAGGTCGCCCTCAACGGCAACCCGACCAAGTCCGGCTCCGCGTTCGGCGGCGTCTACGCGGCGTCCCTGGCCAACCAGGGCTCGTTCGGGGACATCCAGCCCGGCATCGACTTCTTCGGCAAGCTCAAGAAGAGCGGCAACTTCATCCCCGTCGAGTCCACCCCGGCGACCGTCGAGAAGGGCGAGACGCCGATCAGCATCGACTGGGACTACCTGAACGCCGGGTACGCCGACCAGTTCGAGGGCAAGGGCGTCGACTGGAAGGTCTCCGTACCGAAGGACGGGGTCTACGCCCAGTTCTACTCGCAGGCGATCAACAAGGACGCCCCGCACCCGGCGGCCGCCCGCCTGTGGATGGAGTACCTGTACAGCGCCGAGGGCCAGAACCTCTGGCTCAAGGGGTACGCCCGCCCGGTGCTGCTGTCCGCCATGACCGAGGACGGCACCGCCGACAAGACCTTCGTCGCCAAGCTTCCCGCCGTCGAGGGCACCCCGACGTTCCCCTCCTCCGAGGAGCTCGACAAGGCCAACGCCACGCTCTCCGAGAACTGGGACAAGGCCGTCTCCTGATGACCCCTTCCCACCCGACCGCCGCCCCGGGCCCCGGGGCGGCCGCTGTGAAGGCCGGAAGCCGTACGCGCCGTCGCCGGCCGCCCCGCGTTTGGCTCGGGGCCCTCCCGCTGCTCGTCTTCGCCGGACTCTGCTTCGGACTGCCCGCCGGCGCCCTGCTGTACGGGGCCATCACCCGTACCGACCCGGTCGCCGGGACCACCGAGTTCACCGGCGAGCACCTGACGCGCTCGCTCCAGGGGCCCTACCTCACCTCGCTCACCGGCAGCGTCGAACTCTCCGCGCTGACCGCCGCCATCGCCACCGTGTTCGGCGTGCTGATCGCCCAGGCCGTCGTCACCTCCCGGCGCGGCGCGCTGCGCGGGGCCGTGCTCACCGCCTCCGGGGTGCTCGCCAACTTCGGCGGCGTCCCGCTGGCCTTCGCCTTCGTCGCCACCCTCGGCATCTCCGGTGTGGTCACCCAGCTCGGCCACCTGGACGCGCTCGGCTGGAACATCTACTCCTTCACCGGCCTCACCGTCATCTACCTCTACTTCCTCATTCCGCTCATGGTGATCGTCGTGATCCCGGCGCTGGACGGACTGCGCCCGCAGTGGCGCGAGGCCGCCCGCAACAACGGCGCCACCGCCTGGCAGTTCTGGCGGTACGTCGGCCTGCCGGTGCTCGCGCCCTCGCTGCTCGGCGGGTTCGTCCTCCTCTTCGGCAGCGCCTTCGCCGCGCACGCCACGGCCGCCGCGCTGGTCGGCGGCTCCGTACCGCTGGTCACCCTGAAGATCGCCGACGCGCTCTCCGGGAACGTCCTGGTCGGCCAGGAGAACATGGCCCTGGCGCTGAGCCTCGACATGATCGTGATCGCCGGACTGGTGATGGCGGTCCATCTGCCCCTCCAGCGACGGAGCTCCCGATGGCTGCACTGACCACCACCACGCTCCCTGATGCCTCCGCCCCGGTGAAGGCGGTCCGCCGCTCCCGCCCGCGCTACTGGCGCGGTGCCGTCCTCGCCGTCGCCGGGCTCTACTTCGTCACCCCGCTCATCTCCTCGTTCGTCTTCACGGTCCACGTGCCGAACCAGGGCCTCACCTTCGAGGCGTACAGCGGCATCCTGTCGGCCGACGGCTTCACCGAGAGCCTGTTCCTCTCGCTCTCGCTGGCCGCCGCCACGATCGGGCTGGCCCTGGTGCTCGTCGTCCCCGCGCTCGTCGCGGTGCGGCTCGGGCCGCCCCGGCTGCGGGCCGTCGTCGAGGTCGTGTGCATGCTGCCGCTGGTGGTGCCGCCGATCGCCCTGGTCACCGGGATCGCCACCGTGCTGCGCTGGGGGCCCGACCACTTCTCGCGCACCCCGCTCTACCAGACCTTCCTGGCCGTCCAGAACGAGTCGTTCCCGGTGGTGCTGGTCCTCGCCTACACCGTGCTGGCGCTGCCGTTCGTGCACCGTTCGCTGGACGCGGGGCTGCGCGCCGTCGACGTACCCACGCTGGTGGAGGCGGCCAGGAACTGCGGTGCGAGCCGGTTGCAGGTAATCGTGAGCGTCATCCTGCCGAACCTGCGCTCGTCGCTCGCCGGGGCCTCGTTCCTGACCCTGGCGCTGGTGCTCGGTGAGTACACGGTCGCCTCGCTGCTGGGCTTCCGGCCCTTCGCGGTGTGGATCGTCACCGTCTCCGGCGCCCAGGCCCGGATGTCGGTCGCCGTGTCCTTGCTCTCCCTGCTCATCACCTGGGCCCTGCTGCTCGTCCTCTCGCGCGCCGGAACCGGGTCCTCCGCCTCTGCCACCGCGCTCCCGGCCGGTCCGGCCACGGTGACCCCGGCCGGTCCCGCCACGGCGCTCCCGACCGGTCCCGCCGCGACCCCGGCCGGTCCCGCCGCGACCCCGATCGCCGGAGCCGCTGCCTCCGTCCCGGCCACCGGAGCCGCTGCCTCCGCCCCGGCCATCGCCCCCGCTCCCGTACCCGTACCCGTACCCGGCAAGGAGTAGCCACCCATGTCAGCCCTGCCCGCCCCGCCCACCGCCACCGCCGGACGCCCCGAGCCGGCCAGGACCGCCGCGCCCGGGGGGCGGGCCGCCACCGGAGCCCGGGTGGAGTTCCGCTCCCTGCGCCGGGCCTTCGGCTCCACCGTGGCCCTCGACGGCCTCGACCTCACCGCCGAACCGGGCGAGCTCCTCGCACTCCTCGGTCCATCCGGCTGCGGCAAGACCACCGCGCTGCGGGTCCTCGCCGGGTTCGAGCAGCCCGACTCCGGGGAGGTTCTCGTCGACGGCGAGGACATCACCCCGGTCCCCGCCAACCGGCGCGACGCCGGGATGGTCTTCCAGTCCTACAGCCTCTTCCCGCACCTCAACGCCCGTGACAACGTGGCCTTCGGCCCCCGCATGCGGGGCGTCGCCACCGCCGAACGGCACGCCACCGCGGGCGAGCTGCTCGAACTGGTCGGACTGCCCGCCCACGGCGACCGCTTCCCGCACCAGATGTCCGGCGGCCAGCAGCAGCGCGTCGCCCTGGCCCGCGCCCTCGCCCTGCGCCCCCGGGTCCTGCTCCTGGACGAACCGCTCTCGGCACTCGATGCCAAGGTCCGGCTCACGCTGCGCGAGGAGATCCGCCGCCTCCAGCTGGCGCTCGGGATCACCACCATCTTCGTCACCCACGACCAGGAGGAGGCCCTCTCCATGGCCGACCGGGTCGCCGTCCTCAACGCGGGCCGCCTGGAGCAGTGCGCGCCACCGGCCGAGCTGTACGAGCGCCCCGCGACGCCGTTCGTCGCCGAGTTCGTCGGCACCATGAACCGGGTGCCCGGGCAGCTGACCGGCGACGGTTCGGTGGTCGTCGTCGGCGCCACGCTCCCCGTCGACGGTGACGTTCCCGCAGGCCGGGGCCCGGTCGACGTCCTCATCCGCCCCGAGAGCATCGGTGTCACGGCCGACGCGGACGGTACGGCCACCGTCGTCTCGGCCGCCTTCCTCGGCTCGGTCACCCGGGTCCTGCTCGACCTCCCGGGCGGCGTCGCGGTCAAGGCCGACCTCCCGTCGCGGGACGCCACGGAGCTTGCTCCCGGGGTACGGGCACGGGTCGCCCCGGTCCGGCGCCCGGTGCTGGTCGTGCCCGTACGGGAGACGGCGGCGCCGGAAGCCGCCTCCGACGACCGGGCGGACGCGTGAAGACACCCGCCCCCGCCGCCGTCCTCTTCGACATGGACGGCACCCTCGTCGACACCGAGGTGCTCTGGTGGGAGACGGCCCGCGAGGTCGCGGCCGGGCTCGGCCACCGGCTGAGCGACGCGGACGCTCCCGAGGTCGTCGGCCGGGCCGTCGCCGACACCGCCGCTCATCTGATCGGGGTGACGGGACAGGACCCCTCCGCGGCCCCCGGCACCGCCGCCGACCGGGCCGTCGCGCTGGAGCGCACCGCCGCCGAGCTGACCGACTCCTTCTTCCGGAAGGTCGACGCGGGCGCCCCGCTCCGCCCCGGGGCCGCCGCGCTGCTGGCTTCACTGGAAGCTGCCGGGGTGCCGTTCGCCCTGGTCAGCGCCTCACCCAGGAGCGTGGTTGACGCGGTGGTGGCCGGGTCGCTGGCCGGGGTGGGCTTCGCCTTCACGCTGTCGGCCGAGGACACCGTACGGACCAAGCCGCACCCGGATCCCTACCGGGCGGCGGCCGAGCGGTTCGCGGCGGACCCCGCCGCCTGTGTGGCGGTGGAGGACTCCCCGGACGGCACCGCCTCCGCCGACGCGGCGGGATGCGCGGTGCTGGTGGTTCCGTCGCTGCTCCGGGTCGCCCCGGGGCGGGCGCGGACGTTCGCCCGTAGCCTGGAAGAGGTGGACCTCAGGGTGCTGAGTGACTGCCTGAGGCGTCCGGATCCTGAAATCCGGAGTTCGAAACCAGCGTGATTCGCGCCACCCTTGATCGAAGGTGCGCTCAGATGAGCGATATGGTGGTGGCTGCACTTCTGGAAGACCTGGCACTCAGTGCCACCTAACAGTTTTCGGAAAGTGTACTCAGATGCGGAGTGGCGCGCTCACATGAGAGCCAACGGTCAAGAAATGGCCATGCTGACTTCAAGACCTGAACAGGGAACCGCACTCCACTCGGCGGCGAGATTCTTTAGATCTGCTGGCGGACGGGTGGTTGCGGTCGCATGACGACCAAGTGGACGTACCCATACACCTTCGATCTGGGTATGTTCCTGGCCGTCAGGGCAGCCACCGCGTCCTCGAGGAGTCGAGACCCGTGTCGGAAAACAAAGATCCCCAGAAGTTCGTCTACGACTTCACCGAGGGCAACAAGGATCTGAAGGATCTTCTGGGCGGCAAGGGCGCCAACCTCGCCGAGATGACCAACCTCGGGTTGCCCGTCCCTCCGGGCTTCACCATCACCACCGAGGCCTGCAAGGTCTACCTGGAGAGCGGCGACGCGCCGACCGCGCTGCGCGACGAGGTCAGCGCGCACCTCACGGCGCTGGAAGAGCGGATGGGCAAGCGGCTCGGCCAGGCAGATGACCCGCTGCTGGTCTCCGTCCGCTCCGGCGCCAAGTTCTCCATGCCCGGCATGATGGACACGGTCCTCAACATCGGCCTCTCCGACGCCTCGGTGGCCGGCCTCGCCACCCAGTCCGGTGACGAGCGCTTCGCCTGGGACTCCTACCGGCGCCTCATCCAGATGTTCGGCAAGACCGTCCTGGGTGTCGACGGCGACCTCTTCGAGGAGGCCCTGGAGGACGCCAAGGCGGCCAAGAAGGTCAGCGTCGACACCGACCTGGCCGCGGCCGACCTCAAGAAGCTCGTCAAGCAGTTCAAGAAGATCGTCCAGGACCAGGCCGGACGCGAGTTCCCGCAGAACGCCCGGGAGCAGATGGACCTGGCCATAAACGCGGTCTTCGACTCGTGGAACACCGACCGCGCCAAGCTCTACCGCCGCCAGGAGCGCATCCCCGGCGACCTCGGCACGGCCGTCAACGTCTGTTCGATGGTCTTCGGCAACCTCGGCCCCGACTCCGGTACGGGCGTCGCCTTCACCCGCGACCCGGCCAGCGGCCACCAGGGCGTCTACGGCGACTACCTCCAGAACGCGCAGGGCGAGGACGTCGTCGCCGGTATCCGCAACACGGTGCCGCTCGCCGACCTGGAGTCGATCGACAAGAAGTCGTACGACCAGCTCATGCAGATCATGGAGACGCTGGAGAACCACTACAAGGATCTCTGCGACATCGAGTTCACCATCGAGCGCGGCCAGCTCTGGATGCTCCAGACCCGGGTCGGCAAGCGCACCGCCGGTGCCGCCTTCCGGATCGCCACCCAGCTCGTCGACCAGGGCCTGATCGACGAGGCCGAGGCCCTCCAGCGCGTCAACGGCGCCCAGCTCGCCCAGCTGATGTTCCCGCGCTTCGACGACCAGGCCAGGACCGAGCTGCTCGGCCGGGGCATCGCCGCCTCGCCGGGTGCCGCCGTCGGCAAGGCCGTCTTCGACTCGTACACCGCGATCAAGTGGTCCCGCTCGGGCGAGAAGGTCATCCTGATCCGCCGCGAGACCAACCCCGACGACCTCGAAGGCATGATCGCCGCCGAGGGCATCCTGACCTCGCGCGGCGGCAAGACCTCGCACGCGGCGGTCGTGGCGCGCGGCATGGGCAAGACCTGTGTCTGCGGCGCCGAGGACCTGGAGGTCGACACCAAGCGCCGCCGGATGACGGTGGGCGGAAAGGTGATCGAGGAGGGTGACCTCGTCTCGATCGACGGCTCCACCGGCAAGGTCTACCTGGGCGAGGTACCCGTCGTACCGTCCCCGGTCGTCGAGTACTTCGAGGGCCGGATGCACGCGGGCGCCGACGACGCCGACGAGCTGGTCGCCGCCGTGCACCGGATCATGGCGTACGCGGACCGGGTGCGCCGGCTGCGGGTGCGGGCCAACGCGGACAACGCCGAGGACGCCCTGCGGGCGCGCCGCTTCGGCGCCCAGGGCATCGGGCTGTGCCGCACCGAGCACATGTTCCTCGGTGAGCGCCGCGAGATGGTCGAGAAGCTGATCCTGGCGGACACCGACGACGAGCGCGAAAGTGCGCTCGCGGCTCTCCTGCCGCTCCAGAAGGCCGACTTCATCGAGCTGTTCGAGTCGATGGACGGGCTGCCGGTCACCGTACGGCTGCTGGACCCGCCGCTGCACGAGTTCCTCCCCGACATCACCGAGCTCTCGGTCCGCGTCGCGCTCGCCGAGTCCCGCAAGGACGCCAACGAGAACGACCTGCGCCTCCTCCAGGCGGTCCACAAGCTGCACGAGCAGAACCCGATGCTGGGTCTGCGCGGGGTGCGCCTCGGGCTCGTCATCCCCGGTCTGTTCGCCATGCAGGTACGGGCGATCGCCGAGGCGGCCGCCCAGCGCAAGAACGCCAAGGGCGACCCGCGCCCGGAGATCATGATCCCGCTCGTCGGCACGGTCCAGGAGCTGGAGATCGTCCGCGAGGAGGCCGACCGGGTCATCGCGGAGGTCCAGGCGGCCACCGGCACCGACCTCAAGCTGACCATCGGCACCATGATCGAGCTGCCGCGCGCCGCGCTGACGGCGGGCCAGATCGCCGAGGCCGCCCAGTTCTTCTCGTTCGGCACCAACGACCTGACCCAGACGGTGTGGGGCTTCTCCCGCGACGACGTGGAGGCCTCGTTCTTCACCGCGTACCTGGAGAAGGGCATCTTCGGGGTCTCCCCGTTCGAGACGATCGACAAGGACGGCGTCGGCGCGCTGGTCCGCAGCGCCGTGGAGGCCGGCCGGGCCACCCGGCCGGACCTCAAGCTCGGTGTCTGCGGCGAGCACGGCGGCGACCCGGAGTCGGTGCACTTCTTCCACGAGGTGGGTCTGGACTACGTCTCCTGCTCGCCGTTCCGGATCCCGGTGGCGCGTCTGGAAGCGGGCCGGGCGGCCGCGCAGTCGCGTGGGAGCGACAGCCGCTGATGCGGTACGCATGACCAACTCCGGGGGTTTATAAGGGAATTGGGTGGGCCCCTCACCGGCCCGTCATCCCGGCGAGATCCCCGGAACACCCGAGAAGCGGCGGCACCCTGTGCGGGGGTGCCGCCGCTTCGCCTTGCCCGCGGAATATGTGCCGTAGATCGGCCCGGAGCGGAATGTGCGCTACCGATGTGGCGTGGCACACATTGCTTCGTTTAATGCGCAAAGAAATCGGGATGGCCGTCCGATGGACCGGGGTGCGGTCCATGGATCCCCACCCATGGACCGCACCCGGCTTACCCCCGTCGGGTACGGAGCCGCACCGTCGCCCGCCGCCGCCGAACACACAAAGCCCCCCACGGCCTTCACGTGCTCATCCGGCGGGCACCGGATGCGTACCCGACGTCGTACAGCTTTTCGGGTGAAGCGGAACGGGGCGAGACGTTTCACTTCTGGCCGAAACCCCGTGGTGACCTCCTGTGACGGTCCGCATACCCTTCGGTGGGGGCAATTGCGGATGCAACAGGTGGGGGAGTAGTGCTGCGGATCCATGTGTCCAGGCTGGACCTTTCGCGGGTGCGGATGGCCACGAGGCCGGACGCGATGTGGGAAACGATTCTCAGTTTTCACCGGCTGAGGGACCGGCGGGCTTCCACGGTGTTCGGGAAATGGCGGACAGAAACACGAGCGAGGCTGCATGGTGAAGCACAACTGCTGGCGGCGGTGGTCCCGCCCCGCGGCTATTTCCCGGATTTCCTGACGCCCTCGCAGGAAGGCGGCGAACCCTTCGGGCTGGACGTGGGAATGGAGGCCCTGCGCGACACCCCGGCCGACCGCATCCGCCGCGAGCTGGTCCTGATGGCGGCCGGACGGCGGCGGCAGCGGGGCGCGCGCGGGTCCGCCTGCCCCGACGCCGGCGCCGGGCGGATCGCGGCCGCGCTGCCCGCCGCGCTCTCCGAGGGCCGCGCCGAACCCCTCGCCCGGCTGATCGGCGCCCTGCGCAGCTACCACGACGCCGCCGTCGAGCCGTACTGGCCGCACATCCGGGCCAGCATCGAGGCCGACCGGGCCGTGCGGGGCCGCGCGCTCCTGGACGGCGGGACCGACGAGCTGCTGGCGACCCTGCCGCCGATGATCCGGTGGCGGGCGCCCGTGCTGGAGGCCGACTACCCCGTCGACCGCGACCTGTATCTCGACGGGCGGGGACTGCTGCTCCAGCCCTCGTTCTTCTGCCGGGGCACCCCCGTGGTCTACCGCGACCCGTCGCTGCCGCCCGTGCTCGTCTACCCGGTCACCCACCCCGGCGCCCCGGAGTTCGCCGAGCCCGGGCCCTGGCTCGGCCGACTCGTCGGCCACACCCGCTCCGCCGTCCTGCAGTCCATAGGCAACGGCTGCACGACGAGCGAACTGGCCCGCCGGGCGGGGGTGTCGCTCGCCTCGGCGAGCCAGCACGCCTCCGTGCTGCGCGAGGCGGGCCTGGTCCTCACCTTGCGACACGGCAGCTCGGTGCTGCACACCCTGACCCCGCTGGGCGGCTCCCTGCTCCGAGGAGGGGCCCCGCTCGCCCTGTCCTGACCCTGGACGCGCGGCTGCCCGGAATCCGTGGGAATCCCTCCGCGGTACGGCGATGAGTTCCGGGCGGCCCCGCCGTCTACCCCTTCGAAAGCGCCGGACGGACCGCCGCGGCGCGCGACGGGACAGAGGAAGAGGCAACGACCATGGCTCAGATGATCTTCGTGAACCTGCCGGTGAAGGACCTGGAGACCTCGAAGGGCTTCTTCGAGAAGCTCGGCTGTGCCATCAACCCGCAGTTCAGCGACGACAGGACCGCGTGTGTGGTCCTCAGCGACACGATCTTCGTCATGCTGCTGACGGAGCCGCGCTTCAAGGACTTCACCGAGAAGGACATCGCGGACGCCTCGAAGACGACCGAGGTCATCCTCGCCCTCAGCGCCGACAGCCACGAGAAGGTCGACGAACTCGTCGACGCGGCGCTGGCGGCCGGCGGGTTCCCGGCGGGTGAGACGCAGGACATGGGCTTCATGTACGGCCGCTCGTTCCAGGACCCCGACCGCCACGTCTGGGAGGTCATATGGATGGACCCGGCCGCCGTCGAGGGCGAGAGCTGAACCCGCCGGACGTACGCCGGGACCGAGTGGCAGGGTGTGCGCCGGGGCCGCCGGGGAGCCCCGGCGCACACGGGGGCGTCAGCTGCGGAACGGTCCCGTCACCTCGTAGGTGATGCCGCCGGACGAGCTGCCGCTGGTGCCGCGCTGCGAGGAGAAGTAGAGCCGCTTGCCGTCCGGCGAGAACGCCGGACCGGTGATCTCCGAGCCGGACTGGCCGGTGATCCGCAGGAACGGAGCCACCGTGTCGGCCGGCGTGATCAGGCAGATCTCCATGTTCCCGCCGTCCTCCGCCACGTACAGGTCGCCGGAGCCGGCCCGGGTGACGTTGTCGACACCGGTCAGCGGGGCCGCCCCGCCCATCACCAGTGAGTCGTCGTACGTCAGCGAGATCGACGAGGTGTTCGCGTCGTACGCCCACACCCGGTTGTCGCCCTTGGTGGTGAACCAGCAGGTGCCCGCCGCGTAGAAGCAGCCCTCGCCGCCGTTGAAGACCTTGGCGCCGGAGACCTGGTGGCGGGTCTGGGTCGAGGAGGCCGCCGGGTCCGGGACGTTCGCCCAGCTCACCGGCCCGGAGGTGCCCGTACCCGCCACCAGGACCTGGAGCGTGCCGCTCGACAGGTTGCCCCAGGTGGTGGGCCGGAAGCGGTAGAAGCAGCCGTCGGTCTCGTCCTCGGTGAGGTAGATGTAGCCGTGGTCGGGGTCGGCGGCCGCCGCCTCGTGCTTGAACCGGCCGAGCGCGGGCCGCCGCACGGAGGCGTTCACGCCCCACGGGTCGGTCTCGAAGACGTACCCCCGGGTGACCTCCTCGCAGGAGAGCCAGGTGTTCCACGGGGTGGAGCCGCCCGCGCAGTTGTTGTTCGTACCCGACAGGATCCGGTACGCGGACGTCACCGTGCCCGAGGAGTTGAACCGCACGGCGCTCGCCCCGCCGCCGCTGCCCGAGGAGACCTCGGCGTTGGAGACGTAGATCCAGCCCGAGCCGTCGGCGTAGGTCGCTCCGCCGTCGGGGGCGCTGTGCCACCGGTAGGAGGTGCCCGCCACGGTCTGGCCCGAACGGGCGATGACACGGCTGGTGAAGCCGCTCGGCAGCTGGATGCCGTTGCCGTTGGCCGCCTGCAGCGCGCCGTACGGGCCGGGGGCCGGCTGGGCGGGTGCGGCGGAGGCGGCGCCGCGCCACAGGGTGCCCCCGAAGGCCGCCGCCGAGCTGCCGACCACCGCCGTGCGCAAGAAGGTCCGACGTTCCACGATCACTCCACGGATGAGTGAGGGCCCGCCGCTCCGGACGGACCGGCGGGTCGCGCGTCAGGACTGTAGGAGCACGTAGTTGACGGATCGTCAATTCTGGGTGAACGGAGAGTGGATGAGGGCGGTCCGGGGCGTCGCTCCACCCGCACCGCGTACACCGGCACCGCGGCCTCCTCGTCGTCCAGGCACACCCCCGTGGCCAGGTCGAAGCGCTGCTTCAGCAGCGGCGAGGCCACGAACGGCCGCCCGTCCGCCGAGCCGAGCAGCCCGCGGGAGAGGACGTACGCGCCGGTGAACGGGTCCCGGTTGCCGATCGCGTGCACCCTCCCCGAGCGGTCCATGAACAGGGCCGCCTGCCCACCGTCCGGCAGCAGCACCGCGGCGCCGCGCCCGGGGCTCAGCCGGTCCAGGTCGCAGACGTCGAGCCAGCCGTCCGTGTGGGCGATCCGGACGACGGTCACAGGGGCGCTCAGCGTGTCGGTGGTCATCAGGACGGGGTCCCTTCGAGGGTGCGGACGGTGAGCACGGGACCCGCGAGCAGCCCCAGGTCCGGCTTGATCTGGTCCCGCTCGGGGACGAACCTCACCGAGGGATCGGGGGCGTCGGGGGCGTTGACGAAGGTCACGAACCGCCGCAGCCGTTCCGGGTCGCCGATGGTCTCGGCCCACTCGTCGCGGTAGCCGGTCACATGGTCGGCCATCAGCCTCTCCAACTCGTCGCACAGGCCCAGCGAGTCGTGGACGACGACGTCCCGTATGTGCTCCAGACCGCCCTCGATCCGCTCCAGCCAGGCCGAGGTGCGCTCCAAGCGGTCCGCCGTACGGATGTAGAACATCAGGAACCGGTCGATCAGCCGCACCAGTTCGGTGTCCGAGAGGTCCTGCGCCAGCAGGTCGGCGTGGCGCGGGGTGGCACCGCCGCTGCCGCCGACGTAGAGGTTCCAGCCGCCGGCGGTGGCGATGATCCCGAAGTCCTTGCCCCGGGCCTCCGCGCACTCCCGAGCGCAGCCGGAGACCGCCGACTTCAGCTTGTGCGGGGAACGCAGGCCCCGGTAGCGCAGCTCCAGATCGATCGCCATGCGTACGGAGTCCTGCACGCCGTAGCGGCACCAGGTCTGCCCCACACAGGACTTGACCGTGCGCAGCGACTCCCCGTACGCGTGCCCGGACTCGAACCCCGCGTCCACCAACCGGGCCCAGATCACCGGGAGCTGGTCGACCCGGGCACCGAAGAGGTCGATGCGCTGGCCGCCGGTGATCTTCGTGTAGAGGCCGAAGTCGCGGGCCACCTCGCCGATCACGATGAGCTTCTCCGGGGTGATCTCGCCGCCCGGGATGCGCGGCACGACCGAATAGGAGCCGTTGCGCTGGAGGTTGGCGAGGAAGTGGTCGTTGGTGTCCTGGAGGGACGCCTGCTCCCCGTCCAGCACGTAGCCGCTGGCGCCGACGGTCGGGGCGAGCGAGGCGATGACCGAGCCGACCGTCGGCTTGCAGACCTCGCAGCCCTCCCCACCGCGCGCCTCCTCGCGGCCGTGCGAGTCGAGCAGGGCGGTGAACGAGGTGACGCCCAGGGTCCGGACGATCTCGTACAACTCGGCCCGGCTGTAGGAGAAGCAGCCGCACAGACCGGTGTCCTGGCTCTGCGGCAGCAGCTGCCCGATCACCTTGACGCAACTGCCGCAGCCCGTTCCCGCCCGGGTGCACTTCTTCACCTCGGGCAGCGTGGAGTGCTCGCAGATCGCGCCCTTGGTCACGTTGTGGCAGGAGCAGATGACGGCGTCGTCCGGCAGCGAGGAGGGCCCCAGGGTCACCGGCCCGTCCGCACCGGCGGGCAGCACCAGCTGTTCGGGGGAGACCGGCAGGACGCTCCCCGTCATCGGCCGCAGGGTCCCGTAGCTGTCGGCGTCCCCGACCAGCACCCCGCCCAGCAGGGTGCCGTCCGCCCCGACGACCAGCTTCTTGTAGACACCGGAGCGGGAGTCGGCGTACACGACGTCCAGCGCGCCCTCCGCCGTCCCGTGCGCGTCACCGAACGAGGCCACGTCGACACCCAGCAGCTTGAGCTTGGTCGACATGTCCGCCCCGGTGAATCCGGCCTGCCCCCCGGTGAGCACCTCGGCCACGGCCTCGGCCATCTCGTAGCCCGGCGCGACCAATCCGTAGACCCGCCCGTCCGAGGCGAGCGCGCACTCGCCGATCGCGAACACCGCCGGGTCGGAGGTCCGGCACTGCTCGTCGACCACGATCCCGCCCCGCTCCCCGACCGCGAGCCCGCACTCCCGGGCCAGCTGGTCGCGCGGGCGCACGCCCGCCGAGAAGACGACGAGATCGGCGGCGAGCGTGGAACCGTCGGAGAGCGCCATCCCGTTCACCGCCCCGTCCGCGCCCGCGGTGACCTCCCGCGTACCGACCCCGGTGTGGACGGTCAGCCCCATCCCCTCGATCGTCCGCAGCAGGGCCGCGCCCCCGCCGTCGTCCACCTGCACCGGCATCAGCGGGGGCGCGAACTCCACCACATGGGTGCGCAGTCCGAGCCCCTTGAGCGCCCCGGCCGCCTCCAGGCCGAGCAGCCCGCCCCCGACCACCGCGCCGGTCACCGCCCCCTTCGCGTACTCCTCGATCGCCAGCAGGTCCTCGATCGTCCGGTACACGAAAGCGCCCCGGGCGTCCTTCCCCGGCACCGGCGGCAGATACGGGTACGAGCCCGTCGCCAGCACCAGCGTGTCGTACGCGAACACCGCCCCGGACCGCGCGGTCACCGTCCGCCCCGCCCGGTCGATCCGCTCGGCCGGGTCGCCGACGTACAGCTCGATGCCGTGCCTCTCCATGAACCCCGGCTCCACCAGCGAGAGCTCCTCGGGGGAGCGCCCGGCGAAGTACGAGGTGAGCTGCACCCGGTCGTAGGCGGGCCGGGGCTCCTCGCAGAGCACGACGACCCGGGCCCGCCCGGCGGCCGGGGTCAGCCCGCGCGCGGCCAGCGACTCCAGGAACCGCTGGCCGACCATGCCGTGCCCGACGAGGACGTAGGTGGGGGTGGTGTTCGGGCTGGTGGGTTCCGGCATCTCAGTGGCCTCCGTCGGTGAGCAGGTGGAGCAGGGACATGGCGGCGGGCAGCGGTTCGTCGTCCTGCCAGGTGCGGGCCAGGCTGGAGACCGCGCCGAGATCGCCCAGGAGCACCCCGCCGGCCAGGCGCCCGTCACGGACGACGACCGTGCGGTACGCGCCCCGGGTGGCGTCGGCCAGCCGGATCACGTCGTCACCCGGCAGCGGACGGGCCTCGCCGAAGGCGGCCCGGGCGAGGGCTGCCAGGGGGACAGGGGAGCGCAGGGTCAGCCGGGTCAGCGCCCGGGTGCCCTCGTAGCGGGCGGGCCGTCCGGCCAGCACATCGGCCAGCACATCGGCCTGTTCCAGCGCGGGCCCGGCCAGTCCGTAGAGCGTGGAGCGGTGCTCGGCGCAGTCGCCGAGAGCGTGGACGTACGGGTCCGAGGTGCGCAGTTCGTCGTCGACCACGATCCCCTTGCGGACCTTGAGGCCGGCGGCCCGGGCGAGCCCGGCCCGGGGCCGCACCCCGCAGGCCAGCACGGTGACGTCGGCGGCGAGCTCGTAGCCGTCGGTGAGCTCGACGGCCCGTACCGCCCCTTCCGCGCACCGCAGTCCGCGCACCCGGCACTCGGTGTGCACCTTCACCCCGAGCGCTTCGAGGTGGACGCGCAGCAGGGCGGCCGCCTCCGGATCGAGCTGGCGCTCCATGAGGTGCTCGCCCTGCTGGGCCAGCACCACCTGGGCGCCGCACTCCGCGAGCGCCCGGGCCGCCGACACCCCGAGGAGCCCGCCGCCGATGACGACCGCGCGCACTCGGGGGCGTACGGCGGCGCGCAGGGCCAGGGCGTCGTCGAGCGTGCGGAAGGGGTGCACCCCCTCCGGCAGGGTGGGGCCGAGCCCGCGCAGTGGCGGCAGCACCGGGTTCGAGCCGGTGGCCAGGACCAGGCGCCCGTAGCGCAGGACGCTGCCGTCGGCGCAGTGGACCAGCCGGTCGGCCCGGTCGATCCGGACCGCCCGCACCCCGCGCCGTACCTCGGTGGCCGGCAGGGCGATGACGTCCGGGGCGTACCGCCCGGCCAGCACATCGGCCAGCAGCACCCGGTTGTAGGGGGCGTGCCGCTCCTCGCCGATGACGGTGGCCCCGGGGACCCGCGCGGCGAGCCGGGCGCCGGCCATCCCGGCCCCGATCACCACGACGGGCGCGGGACTCTCCGTCTTCTTCCTCATGGGCAGGAGCATGTGCGGCGGGTGTTACCCAGCCGCATCCCGCCGGTTTCCCGGGCGGAACCGTGCGCTCAGCGCCGGGCGGCGGCCCCTGTGAGGACGGTGGCCCCTGTGGAAACCGCCGACAGGCCGCCCTTTAGTGTCAAGGACATGCCGGACATCACCCTGACCACCCTGGTTCTCCTCTGCCTGGCCGCGGCAGCCGCGGGCTGGATCGACGCGGTGGTGGGCGGTGGCGGGCTGCTGCTCCTGCCCGCGCTGCTGCTCGGCCTGCCGAACGTCCCGGCGGCCCATGTCCTCGGCACCAACAAGGCCGTGGCGATCGTCGGCACCTCGGGCGCCGCGATCACCTATGCACGCAGGGCCCCGGTCCAGGTGGGGCTGGCGGTACGGGTGGGGCTGATGGCGCTGGCCGGCTCGATGGCCGGGGCGTTCTTCGCCGCCGGGATCAGTAGCGAGGTGCTGCGCCCGGTGATCATGGTGGCGCTGCTCGGGGTCGCCGCCTTCGTCCTGCTGCGTCCGTCGTTCGGCACGGCGGCGCCGGGCGACACCGACGCCCGGCCGGTCACCCGGGCCCGGATCGTCACCGCGGTGGTCCTGGTCGGCGGCGGGATCGGCTTCTACGACGGCCTGTTCGGGCCCGGCACCGGCACCTTCCTGGTGCTGGCCCTCACCGCCGTGCTCCACCTGGACCTGGTGGCCGCGTCGGCCACCGCCAAGATCGTCAACGTGTGCACGAACGCGGGGGCGCTGGCGATGTTCGCGTACCAGGGCACGGTCCTATGGCAACTGGCCGCCCTGATGGCGCTCTTCAACCTGGCGGGCGCGATGGCCGGGGCGCGGATGGCGTTGAGCCGGGGCAGTGGTTTCGTCCGGGCGGTGCTGCTGACGGTGGTGTTCTCGCTGGTGGCGAAGCTGGGCTACGACCAGTGGACGGCGTAGGTACTCTCCACGGGCTCACCGCACATCGGTGAGATGGGCGTACGCCACCACGTTGCCCTGGTAGCCGGTCTCCTCCGAGAAGCCGCCGCCGCAGGTGATCAGCCGCAGCGAGGCGTGCGGGGAGTCGCCGTAGACGCGCTGGTCGGGGAAGTCCTCGTTGTCGTACACCTCGATGGCGTCGACCGAGAAGACCGCCGTACGCCCGTCCTCGCGGACGACCTCGACCCGGGTGCCCTTGGTCAGGGCGCCGAGGGCGTAGAAGACGGAGGGCCCCTCGGCGTTGTCGACGTGCCCGGCGACGATCGCGGTGCCCCGGGCGCCCGGCGGGACCCCGTCGGCGTACCAGCCGGCCAGATTGCGGTCCTCGTCCGGCGGGACGTCCAGGCTGCCGTCACGGCCGAGGCCCAGCCGCATCATCGGCGCGTCGACCTCGATGCCCGGGATGCGGATGCGGACCGGGTCGGAGGGGCGCAGCGGGTCGGCGACCGGCGAGCCGGGCTGGAGCTCGGGCCCGGCGGCGAAGGCCTGGGCGCTGGAAGGCTGCGGCGGGATCAGCTGGTCGCCGGAGCCGTTCTGGACGAGCCAGACGCCGCACAGCACGGCGATGCCCACCAGCCAGCCTTTGGCCTTCTGCGCGCTCTGGGACACGTCGTCGTCCTCGTCAACCAGATGGGTCTCGGATCGAGGGTGGGCCGGGCGCGCTCGGGGACGCGCCCGGCCCGGTCGGGGCGGGGGAGCGGCCGGCTCCCCCGGGCCGGGTTCTGGGTCCGGGTCCTGGGGTCGAGGCCCCGGACCTCGCGGCCCGTGCCTCAGCTGCCCTCGGTGGACTCGGTGCGGCGGCGCAGCAGCCACAGGCCGCCGACGGCCGCCATGCCGATCACGCCGACGCCGATGGCGACCCGCGTGGAGTCCGGCTCGACGCTGCCGCCGACCCCGGTCCGGACATGACCGGACGGGCGGTCGTGGTCGGGCTTCTCGTGCTTGCCGCCGCCGACCACCTTGAGGTCCCCGACGGCGTCCTTGCCGTCGTCGCAGGAGACGACGATCTCGTAGACGCCGGGCCGGGTGTCGTGCGGCACGGTGAACTGGCCGACGAGCACCTCCTTGTGCGTACCGTGGCGGACCTCGAAGTCCCCGGCGTCCAGGGAGTTCGCGTCCCCGATGCCCGAGCCCTTGGGGCCGCAGGCGGTGGTGTTCACGGTGACCGTGGAGCCGGGGGGCGCCGTCGCCGGGGTGATCTCCAGCCGGCCGAAGTCGTCGCCCGCGTACGCGGGCGGGGCGGCGGTGAGACCGAGCGCTATGACGGTGACCGCGGCGGAGGCGGTACCGGTCACGAGGCGGGCAGGACTGCGCATGGGGATTCCTCCGGGCAGACGGCGCGAACGGTTGTGTCCTGCACCTGACCTAACGGGTGGTCGGCGCCGCACGCCTCCTGACGCCAAGTCAGCTTTCACCCGTACGGACCGGCGTGGCACCGTTGCCGCGAGGGGTCGGTGCAGGTCACGGCGGTGCGACTGGGCCGTTCGGTCCGTGCGGACGGACCGGGTGCCGATCGGGTGAGCCGACAGCATGGTGTGATGTGCGTCACATGCATGGGCTTTCGGGCCGGGGGCACACGACAGAACAGCTCCCCCCACGGGACGGACTCCCGCCCCCATGGCATCCGCCCCCACCCGGCCCGCCCCCCCCAGGCCCGGTGGGGGCGGTGTCGGGTCCGGACCGGCGGCTCCCCCTCGCCGGACCGGCTTCAGGGCGCCGTCGCGCTCCACATGATCAGCGGCGGGCGTACCCGGGCGCACAGCGGCTGTCCCTTGGCGTCGGCCAGCCCCAGTCGCCCGGTGAGATGCCCGGAGTCCGCGGCGGCTTCGAGGACCTCGGGTCCGACGTCACAGAACATCAGCTTGGCGCGCCGGAACATGGTGAAGAGCCCGGCGTCGTCCACCGTGCCCCATGACAGATAGACGAACCGCCCGCCCAGCCGGTTCTGGATGTACGGCCCCGAGATCTCGACCCCGTCCGCCGTGGCCTTCACCGCGCAGTCCAGGGTCCAGGCGGCGGCCGGGGCGTCCCCCGGGACCAGGCCGAGCAGTTCGCCGGGCCGGTCCTTGCGCTGGACGCCGACGTGGATGTTCTCGAACCCGGGAAAGTCGGAGTCCGGCCCGCAGGTGCGGCCCGGGAGCGCTGAGGCCTCGATATGGATCTGCATACTCCCCATGGTCCGTCACGGCGGCCCGGGCCGGTCGCCCCGGGCCGGCCTTCCGGAGAGGCTGCCCGGCCGACCGTCCCGGCCCGCCTTCCGGAGAGGCTGCCCGGCCGACCGTCCCGGCCCGACGCCGCACGCGGCCCGCCGACGCGCTTCCTTACGCGATCTGTCGGACGCGGCCCGACGACGCGCTTCCGTACGCGATCTGTCGGACGCGGCCTGCCGACGCGCTTCCGTACGCGATCTGTCGGACGCCGCCCGCCGACGCGCTTCCGTACGCGATCTGTCGCACGCCGCCCGCCGACGCGCTTCCGTACGCGGCCGGTCAGACGCCCTCCGTGGGCGCACTCCCGTACGCGGCCTCCAGCCGGGCCATCACTCCATCCGCCTCCCCGTCGACCGCGAACTCCACGGCGTCGATCCGCCGCACCGGCGCGATCCCCTGCGAGTTGCAGAGGAAGGCACTCCGGTACACACCCAGCCCGTCCAGCGTCACCGCGCGCCGGACCGACGGCTCCCCGGCCGCCGCGAGGCCGCGCTCCAGCAGCGCCATGGTGATGCCGATGAGCGCGGGGGCGTCCGGCCACACCACTGAAGTCCCGTCCCAGAACCCGATGTTGGTGATCGCGCCCTCGGTCACCACACCGCCCGGGGCGGTCAGCAGCGCCTCGTCGAACCCGGCCCGTGCGGCCAGCATCCCGTAGTACGTCTGCCCGAACTCACCGGGCCGCTTGATGTGCGGCACCGCCCGGGCGTACGGCACCGACATCAGGCTCCGGGCTCCCGGCGCCATCGCGGCGGGCTCACGAACGGTGACCATCACCCGCGTACGGTTCTCCCCGGGCGGCAGAAACCCGTGCACCCGCACCGAGGCGTCCCGCAGCCCCGTACGGTCCAGGGCGTGCCGGATCAGCTCCCGCACCCGGCCGCCGTCCAGAGGAAGCCGGAACAACTCCCGGTTGGCCGCGTCCAGCCGGTCGAGGTGCAGCCCGAGCCCCCGCACCGCCCGGTCCCGGACCTGCAGGGCGGTGAAGTGCCCGAACCCGAAGAGGGCGGGCACGCGCAGGTCGTCCTCGGTGGCGGGGCGGCCGTCCATCTCGACGTGGGGGAGGGGCGGGGGTGGTGCGGTCGGCGGGTGGCTCGTCATACGGCCACCGTAATCGGGGTGGCGGACGGCGAAGGTCCGGCTCAGCCCACCGGGGCGGGGACCGGCAGCTTTCTGGCCTTGATGTTGCTGGCGACCAGCGTTCCCGTGGCGTCGACGATGCCGAAGACCGGGTACCCCTCGATCCGGAACGCCCTCTCGGTCGGGCCCTCGTGCGGCGCGTCCTCGACCACCACTTGCCCCACGGTGCGCAGTGGCTCCGCCAGCGCGCGTGCCTCCTCCGCGTCCCCGTGCACGAAGGTGACGACGGGCCGGCCCAGCGCCCGGTGCTGCTCGGCCACGTCGAGGAAGTGCGGAAGCTGCTCCTTGCACGCCGAGCAGGTGGTGGAGACGAAGCCGATCAGCGCGTTGCGCAGGTTCTCCTGCGAGATCCGGCCACCGTCGAGCGTGTCGGCGGCGAAGGCCGGGACCGCCGAGCCGTTGGGCAGCATCAGCCCCGGGTCGTCCCCGGCGTACGGCTCGGCCCGCTGGACCCGGAGCTTACGGATGACGCCGAAGGTGAGCAGGAGGTTCAGCAGGCACAGCACCGCCAGTATCACGACGGCGGCGATCAGGAACGGCATCGGTTCTCCTGGTGGGTGAAGCGGGCTCGGAGAGCAGTGCGGCGAGTTCGTCGGTGCCGAGGACCAGCAGTATCCCGGCGAGCGCCGCGAACGCGGCGGTGGCGAGCCCGCCCGGGTGTGCGGGGAAAGCGGTTGCCCCGGCCGGCGCCGCGACGACTCCCAGGGCCACGGCTGCGAGCAGGGCCCCGTTACGTACGACATGGTGGCGGCCGATCGGGGTGTCGGACGACCCGAAACAGGCGCAGGAAGTCTGCGTGCCCTGGCGCAGGGCATGGATCAGACCCAGGGTGAGAGCGGTCAACAGCGATCCGGCGAGAAGGAATCCGGCCAATCCACCGGGCCGGGTCAGAAGCAGGAGCGGAATGGCGCATTCGGCGGCCAGTACCGTCCCGGCGACCGTCCGCAGGAATCTCCTGGGAACCCCCATAGCCAGGGTTGACGCCTCGAATCGCAGGAATGCCGACCGGCCGCGCAATTTGCTCACGGCGGAGACCACGAAGATCCCGCCGATCAGAAGACGGCAGGCCAGCAAGGCGTAGCCCATCAACTCCCCCATGCTCGACGTGCACTGACGCAGGGCAATGTAGCCCGCCGCGCGCCCGCTGTGCATGCTGTTCCGAATGGGCGGAGAAAATATCTCGGTGTCTGCGTAAACGCTTGACACGCCGAAAAATTCGTGAGGGGTGGGAGGAGAAACGGAACTGATACCTCCTCTGGTGTGCGCGCCTTCACGCGGCATACAGTGCGCCTGTTTTGAACTCCCGACGAAAGGAAACGTCATGCTCGGAAAGCTGAGTGACAAGGTCCTGAGTCTCGTGCTGCGCGAGGAGCGCGCGGGCGCCTGCATTCCGGAGCACGGCCAGCTCTGCTACTGCCGGGGCGGCTACCGCTACCTCTTCAACTGCAACGGCATCTGTAAGAAGAGCAGCGTCAAGTGCTGAAGCCCGACGGGTACACATCCGTCCGCTGACGCGTAGCGGTCTTGAGGAAGCGCTCTCGGGCGAATCCGTGCGACGCCCGAGAGCTGCCCCGCCCCGAGGGGCCGGGGCCGATCAGTGAAGAGTGCAGCTGTGCCCGACACACCCGAGCAGGACCGGACACCCGAGCAGGACCGGTCGGTGCTACCGGGCGAACCGGAGGCGCCGGACGCACCGGACGAACCCGGCCTGCGCCCCCACGCGCGACTGCGCCTGAGCGCGGCGCTGACCTGCGTGGCCCTCCAGTTCCGAGCTACGCGGACCGGCACCTCGGCCATGTTCGCCGCCGCCGTGGTCGCCGGGCTGCTGCCCGCCCTCGCCGCCTGGCTCAGCAAGCTGCTCTTCGACGAGATCAGCCGCGGGAGCGCGGCCGACGTCGGGCACGCCACCCTGCTCGCGGTGGTGCTCGCCGCCGTCGGAGCGGCCACCGCCGTCACCCAGCAACTCGCCTCCTACCTCGACGAAGTCGTACGGCAACGGCTCGTCGTGACCGTCGAGGACCGCCTCTTCGCCCGCGTCAACCACTTCCGCGGCCTGCGGCTCTTCGAGACGCCGGCCTTCCACGACCGGTTGCGACTGGCTCAGGAAGCCGCGCAGGACGCACCCCACAACATCACCATGTTCAGCCAGACCGCCGTCCAGGCGTGCGCGTCCGTGGCCGGGTTCACCGGGGTGCTGCTGGCCGTGTGGCCGCCCATGGCCGGGCTGCTGGCGCTGGTGGGCGCCGCGGCGCTGGTGGCCCGCCTCCATCAGGCACGACGCCAGGCCGAGGTCTCCGAGCTGGTGTCCGGCAAGTACCGCCGCCGGATGTTCTACCGGGGACTGCTCACCGACCCCCGGGCCGCTCAGGAGATCCGCCTCTTCGGCCTGGGCGGGTTCATGCACGGCCGGCTGGTGCGCGCCCTCGGCGACGCGACCGATGCCGAACTGCGTGTGGCCCGCCGGGGGATGCTCGTCCAGTCCGGCTTCGCGCTCCTGAACTCCGCGGTCACGGGGCTCGGCACCGTGGTCGTCGCGGTCGGGGCCGCACACGGCAGGTTCGGGGTCGGTGACGTGGTCCTGTTCGTCGCCGCCGCGGCAGGGATCCAGGCGACCACCGGCGGCATCGTGGCACAGGCGGGCATGGCGGTCGAGGGCACCCGGCTGTTCGGTCACTTCCTCGACCTGATGGAGACGCCGGACGACCTCGCCTCCGGCGACCTCCCCGTCCCCGCGCTGCGCGACGCCATCGAGCTGCGCGACGTCTGGTTCCGCTACGACCCCTCCGGGCCCTGGGTGCTGCGCGGTGTGAACCTCACCGTCGAGGCCGGAACGGCGGTCGGACTGGTCGGCAGGAACGGCGCCGGGAAGAGCACCCTGGTGAAGCTGCTGTGCCGCTTCTACGACCCGGTGCGCGGCCAGATCCTCTGGGACGGCGTGGACATCAGGACCATGGACGTGACGGAGCTGCGCCGCCGCATCGGCGTGACCTTCCAGGACTACATGGCGTACGACCTCACCGCGCAGGAGAACATCGGCGTCGGCGACCTCCCCCGGCTCGCCGACCGCGAGGGTGTGCGGGAAGCGGCCCGCGAGGCGGGAGTCGACGAGCGTCTCACCGCCCTCCCCGAGGGGTACGACACGCTGCTCAGCCGGGTCCAGGTCGACGACTACGACGCCCGGCCCGGCACCACCCTGTCCGGCGGACAGTGGCAGCGGGTCGCCCTGGCCCGCTCGCTGATGCGCGGGCAGGCGGACCTGCTGATCCTCGACGAGCCCAGCTCCGCGCTGGACGCCCAGGCGGAGCACGACGTCCACCTGGCCCTGCGGCGGCACCGGTCGGACCGGACCAGCGTGCTCGTCTCGCACCGGCTGAGCACGTTGCGGGACGCCGACGTCATCGTGGTCCTGGACGGCGGATCCGTCGCGGAGACCGGCACGCACGATCGCCTGATGGGCCGACAGGGCCGGTACGCGGCCCTGTTCGCGGTGCAGGCGGCGGGATACCAGGACACGAGGGTGGTGTGAGCGATGCCCGGTGCGACACGGGCGCGGTTGCTGTGGGCGGGCGCCCCGGTGGGGGCGGTGTGCCTGGGGGCGGTGCTGCTGCGCGGGAAGCTGGTGCTGATCCGGGTCACCGGCTCCAGCATGGCGCCCTCCTTCGGTGATGGCAGCACCCTGCTGGTCCGCACGGGCGCGCGGGCCCGGCTCCACGACGTGGTCGTCTTCCGCAACCCGCTGGCGGAGCACAGCCCGGACCGGCTGGAGTGGCTGGTCAAGCGGGTAGCCGCACTGCCGGGCGACCCGGTGCCTCCCGAGGTGCGCGAGAGAGTGGGGGCCCGCCCGGGCGACCCGGTCCCGGCCGGCCGCCTCGTGGTCCGCGGCGACGCCGAACGCACCCAGGACTCACGGCACTTCGGTTACGTCCCCGCCGCCTCCGTCCTCGGAACCGTCGTCGGCGGGCGACGCCGGAGGTGACCGGGGCAATCCGCACGGCGACTTGACCTCAACCTTGGTTGAGGCTGAATGCTCGAAGCCATGGACACCACACCTGCACCCACCACATCCCCCGCTCCCCTCAAGCCGCTCAAGGTCGCCGTCATCCTCGGCAGCAACCGCGAAGGCCGCTTCGGTCCGGTCATCGCCGACTGGTTCCTCGGCCGGGCCGCCCGCCACGAGGGCATCGAGACCGACCTCATCGACGTCGCCACCGCCCGCCTCCCCGACGCCCTCTCCTTCAGCCCCGCGCCCGAGGCGGCCGCCCGGGTCGAGGCGGTCTCGGCCCGGCTGGCGGCGGCCGACGCGTTCGTCGTGCTGACCCCCGAGTACAACCACTCCTTCCCCGCCCCGCTCAAGAACCTCATCGACTGGCACCGCGCCGAATGGCAGGCCAAACCCGTCGCCTTCGTCTCGTACGGCGGCAGGTCCGGCGGGCTGCGGGCGGTCGAGCAGCTCCGCCAGGTCTTCGCCGAGATGCACATGGTCTCCGTCCGCGACACCGTCTCCTTCCACAACGCGGGCGCCCTCTTCGACGACGAGGGGAACCACCGGGACCCGGCGGACGCCGAAGGGGCGGTCAAGGCGCTCCTGGACCAGCTGGCCTGGTGGGGCAACGCCCTGCGCGACGCCAGGAACCGGCATCCGTACAGCGGCTGACCGGCACTGGGCCGACAATCGGTGCAGGGGCGAGAGCCCGCCGTACTTGGAGGAGACCGACGATGACAGCGCCGCCGGCATGGCTGACCGTACTGACCACGACCGACAGCGAGGCGAAGGCCCACGAGCTGGCGCAGGGGGCGGTGGAGGCCCGGCTGGCGGCCTGCGCGCAGATCTCCGCGCCGGTCACCTCCGTCTACCGGTGGCAGAACGCCATCGAGTCCTCCGAGGAGTGGCAGGTGCTGTTCAAGACGGCGGCCGAGCGCTACGACGAGCTGGAGGAGTACCTCCAGGAGGCGCACGACTACGACACGCCCGAGATCATCGCGATCCCGGTGATCCGGGGCAGCGCCCGTTACCTCGGCTGGGTCACGGCGGAGACGGCCCCCGCAGCCGCCCTGTGACGGCGGCCATGAGCACCCTCGACCCAGGCTCCCCGCCCACCGGCGAACTGCCGTTCTTCGTGTACGGGACGCTGCTCCCCGGCGAACCCAACCACGACCTGTTCCTCCGGGGCCGTACGTCGGGGGAGCGGGCGGCCGTCCTGCCCCGGGCCCTGCTGTACGAAGGGCCCGGCTACCCGTACGCCATCGACGGCCACGGCCGCGTCCACGGCACCCTGCTCACCGCGGCACCCGGTGTGTACGGGGAACTGCTCGGGCTCCTGGACCACTTGGAGGAGTACCTCGGGCCCGGCCACCCGCGCAATCTGTACGAGCGGGTCGTCCGCGAGGTCGAACTGCCGGGGGAGCGCGGACCGGGGCAGGCGGAGCCGGGCAACAGCGGGCCGGGGCAGGCGGAGGCGGGGGAGCGCGGACCGGGGCAGGCGGAGCCGGGCAACAGCGGGCCGGGGCAGGCGGAGGCGGGGAAGACCACCACGCGCGCCTGGGTCTACCTCGCCGCGGCCGCCGTCACCCGGTCCCTGCGTACCGGCGGCAGCCTCATCGCCGAGGGGCGGTGGGTCACCGGACGGCCTCCAGGCGGACCGCGCACACCTTGAACTCCGGCATCCGCGACACCGGGTCCAGCACCGGGTTGGTCAGCGTGTTGGCCCGGCCCTCACCCGGCCAGTGGAACGGCATGAACACCGTGTCCGCCCGGATCGCCCCGGTGATCCGGGCCGGCGCCACCGCCCGCCCGCGTCGGGACACCACCGCGACGAGCCCACCCTCTGCCACCCCGATCCGCTCCGCGAGGCGCGGGTGCAGTTCCACGAACGGGCCCGGGGCCGCCGCGTTCAGCTCGTCCACCCGGCGGGTCTGGGCGCCCGACTGGTACTGCGCCACCACCCGTCCGGTCGTCAGCACCACCGGATACTCCCGGTCCGTCTCCTCGGCCGCCGCGCGGTGCACCACCGGGACGAAGGAGGCCCGGCCGTCCTCCGTCGCGAACCGGTCCAGGAAGAGCCGGGGCGTTCCCGGGTGGTCCGCGGCGGGGCAGGGCCAGAACACCCCGTCCTCGGCCGCGATCCGCTCGTAGGTGATGCCCGCGTAGTCGGCCGCGCCGCCCGCCGAGGCCCGCCGCAGCTCGTCGAAGACCTCGGCCGGGCCGGCCGGGAACCCCTTGCCGTGGCCCAGCAGTCCCGCGAGGCCGTGCAGCACCTCCAGATCGCTGCGCACCCCCTCCGGAGGGTCCAGGGCCCGCTGCCGCAGCAGTACCCGGCCCTCCAGGTTGGTGGTGGTCCCGCTCTCCTCCGCCCACTGCGTCACCGGCAGCACCACGTCCGCCAGCTCCGCCGTCTCGGAGAGGACCACATCCGCGACCGCCAGGAAGTCCAGCGACGCCAGCCGCCGCTCCACGTGCGAGGCGTGCGGGGCCGAGACCACCGGGTTGGAGCCCATCACCAGCAGCGCCCGCACGTCCTGGCCGAGCGCGTCCAGCAGCTCGTACGCGCTCCGCCCCGGCCCCGGCAGGCTGTCCGGGTCCACACCCCACACCCCCGCGACATGGCGACGGGCGGCCGGGTCGGTCAGCTTGCGGTAGCCCGGCAGCTGGTCGGCCTTCTGGCCGTGCTCCCGGCCGCCCTGCCCATTGCCCTGCCCGGTCAGACACCCGTACCCGGACAGCGGCCTGCCCGCCCGCCCGGTGGCCAGGCAGAAGTTGATCCAGGCACCCACCGTGTCCGTCCCCTTGGCCTGCTGCTCGGGGCCCCAACATCCCGAGTGCCAGGGCCAGATCGGTGCCGGGGCGGAGCGCCAGGTGCAGGTCGGCCTGTTCGGCGGTGCGGGTGCGGCGCGGGTCGATCACGATCAGCCGGCCCCCGTTGGCCTTCAGCTCGGTGAGATACCGCAGCGCGGGCGGCATCGTCTCGGCCAGGTTCGACCCGACCAGGATCACGCACCCCGAGCGTGGGATGTCCTCCAGCGGGAACGGCAGCCCCCGGTCGAGCCCGAACGCCCGCTGGTGCGCCGCCGCCGCCGAGGACATGCAGAAGCGGCCGTTGTAGTCGATCTGCGACGTGCCGAGCACCACCCGGGCGAACTTCCCGAGCGCGTACGCCTTCTCGTTGGTCAGCCCGCCCCCGCCGAACACACCCACCGCGTCCGCCCCGTGCGCCGCCCGCACCCCGCCGAGCCCCTCGGCGATCCGCCCCAGCGCCTCGTCCCAGCCCGCCTCCTCCAGCGCACCGCCGGGCCGCCTCCGTACCAACGGGGAGGCCGGCCGGACCCCTCGGCGCAGCACGGCGGGCGCACTGCGGCCCTTGCCGCACAACGCCCCCCGGTTGACGGGGAATGAGGTGCGCTCCACCACCTCGGCCACCGCCCCGCCGGCGACCGGGCGCAGGGTCATGCCGCACTGGAGGGCGCAGTAGGGGCAGTGGGTGGGGGTCTCGGCACCGGTCATGGGGCCCAGCCTGCGAGAGCGGTATTACGGGGACGGGGGCACCCGGTTACGCCCCGGGAACGCCCACCTCAGCCCGCAGCCCACGCCCCTGTGAGGTCCCGGGTCAGCTCCCCGGCCCACCTCCCGGTGAGCTTCTGCTCGGGGCGCCGAGATCCCGCGGCCCCCAGGTCCGTCAGCCCGCCGCCGAGGCCAGCGCCTCCGTCACGCCCGCCTCCCGCGGCCCCAGGAAGCGCGGATCCGGCCGGAGCAGGGCGTCCAGGGCCGCCTTCCCCGACGCGGCGAGCTCCCGGGCGCCGCCGTAGTACCAGGTCGCGTCCCGGGGCTCGACGGCGATCCCGTACGCGTCGATCCCGGCGGAGCGGCACAGTGTGGTCGCCCGGTGGATGTGGAAGCCCTGGCTCACCAGCACCGCCCGGTCGACCCCGAATATCTTCCTGGCCCGCACGCAGGAGTCCCAGCTGTCGAACCCGGCGTAGTCGCTGACGATCCGGTCGTCCGGCACCCCGCGCTCGGTGAGGTACGTGCGCATCGCGTCCGGCTCGTCGTACTCCACCCGGCTGTTGTCCCCGGTGACCAGGACGACCTTCACCTTCCCGGTCCGGTACAGCTCGGCCGCCGCGTCCAGGCGGTGGGCCAGGTACGCGGTCGGTCGGCCCTGCCACAGACCGGCGCCGAACACCAGGGCGACCTCCCGGGCCGGAGCGTCCGCCGTGGTCCCCACCCGGGCGTCGGCGCCCACCCGCATCCAGGTCGCGGGCAGCAGCGCCAGCACGCAGAGCGCCATCAGGCCCTGTACGGCGAGCCGCTGGGCCCGGCGGGACCGCGGCAGCCGCAGCCGCAGCCGCAACCGCAGCCGCAGCCATGGTCTGCGCTTCTCCGCGCCGGCCTCCGACGCCACCCGTGCCCCTCGCATCCCCCGCACGGGAACCCCCTCGTCGTTCGTACCGTCGTTCGGTCTCACCCCACCTGACGAGCGAAACGTCCGAAAGGTTCGCCGACGGGCAGAAACGGGTGCAGGCCCCCGCACCGCACACCGGCCACCACCCCTCCGTGAGGCGGCGGAAAACCCCCGTGACCCTCGCGCAACGGCCCGGCAACCTGCGCCCGGCACCATCGGTCCATGACGGAGCCGTCCATACAACAGCCTCGCCAGTCACCGCTTCCGCCCCCCGACAGCACGGCGCCCCCCCAACAGCACGGCGCCCCACGACAGCACGGCGCCCCCCAACAGCACGGCACCCCCCAACAGCACGGCACCCCCCAACAGCACGGCATCCCCCGGCGGCCACGGCGCCGTGCCCCTCGACAGCACCACGCAGCTGCTCATCCGCATCACCGCCCAGCTCGGCACCCAGCTCAGCCTCGTCTCCCGGAACGGAACCCGCAGGCCCATGCCCCGCACCCCGCCGCGCCCCGGCCCCCCACCGCCGCAGGCGTCCCGCCCACCCTGGTCGTGGTCGCCCACGGCAGCCGCGACCCGCGGGCCCTGCGGACCGTCCTCGCGCTCCTGGACCGGGTCCGCGACCTGCGCCCCGGCCTCGACGTCCGCCTCGGCCACATCGAGCTGAACCGGCCGCTCCTCCCGGACACCCTGGACGGCCTGCGCGGAGCCGACGCCGTCCTCGTACCGCTGCTCCTGGGACGCGGCCACCACGTCAAACACGACCTGCCCGCCGCCGCGGCTGCCGCCCCCGCCGTACGGACCCGGAGCGCCGCCCCCCTCGGGCCGCACCCGTTGCTGGTGGAGGCGCTGTACGGGCGGCTCGTGGAGGCGGGCTGGGACCCGGCCGACCACGGGGGCCGCCGTGCCGCCGTGGTCCTGGCCGCCGCCGGGTCCCGCGACCCGGACTCCGCCCAGGACACCCGGCGTACCGCCCGGATGCTGGCCGAGCGCCTCGGCGGGGTGCCCGTCGTCCCGGCGTACGCCTCCGCCGCCACCCCCACCGTCCCCGCCGCGCTGCGCGCGCTGGCCGCCCGGGGCCGGCACTGTACCTTCGTCGCCTCCTGCTTCACCGCACCGGGCCGCTTCGCGTCCGCCGCGGCCGACGCCGCCCCCCGGACCACCGCCGTTCCGCTCGGCGCCCACCCCGCGATGGCCCGCCTCCTCCTGCACCGCTACGACCAGGCACTGTCCCTCACGGCCCCCTCCGAAGCCGTGAGGTTGCTCGCTTCCGCCTGACTCCCCGGCCCGCTCACGACACGTTGTCCGTCCCGGTCGCTACTGTCGGGACCATGGACGGCACACAGGGCGTACGCGGGGCGGGACAGACACACGGCACGGACGGTGCGCGCGGCACACGGCGCGGGGCGGGACCTGTTCCGTACGGGCCAGCCGACACCGAGCGCTTCGACACCGAGCCGGACAAGCGCCCCGGCCGCACCGCCTTCCAGCGCGACCGGGCCCGGGTGCTGCACTCCGCGGCGCTGCGCCGGCTCGCCGGCAAGACCCAGGTCGTGACGCCCGGCACCCGCTCCCTCGTCTGGGACGCCAGCCCCCGCACCCGGCTCACCCACTCCCTGGAGTGCGCGCAGGTCGGCCGCGAGCTGGGCGCGGTCCTCGGCTGCGACCCGGACCTGGTGGAGACGGCTTGCCTATCGCACGACATGGGCCACCCCCCGTTCGGCCACAACGGCGAGCAGGCGCTCAACGACTTCGCCTCCGACTGCGGCGGCTTCGAGGGCAACGCCCAGTCGCTGCGGCTGCTGACCCGGCTGGAGCCGAAGCGGTTCGTCCGCGACCCGCGCACCGGCGACCTGGCCAGCGTCGGCCTCAACCTGACCCGCGCCGCCCTGGACGCCGCCACCAAGTACCCCTGGCCGCGCGGCGCGCACCCCACCGACCCGCACTCGGTAAAGTTCGGGGTGTACGCGGACGACCTCCCGGTCTTCGAGTGGGCCCGCAAGGGGGCGCCCGAGGACCGCACCTGCTTCGAGGCCCAGGTGATGGACTGGTCCGACGACGTGGCGTATTCGGTGCACGACTTCGAGGACGGGCTGCACGCCGGGCACATCGACCCCAACTGCCTCTACGCCGAGCCGGAGCGCCAGGAGATCTGGGCCGTCGCCATCGGCCGGTACGTCCCCGCCGACACCGACCCGCAGGAGCTGGCGGAGGCCCTGGACCGGCTGATCGACCAGGAGTGGTGGCCGCACGGCTACGACGGCTCCGCCGTGGCCCAGGCCCGCCTGAAGGACGCCACCAGCCAGCTCATCGGCCGGTTCTGCACCGAGGCCGAGACCGCCACCCGGGAGGTGTACGGACCCGGCCGCCTCACCCGGTACGGGGCGGAACTCGTCGTTCCGCGCACGGTCCGCAACGAGTGCGCGGTGCTCAAGGCGGTCGCCGACCGTTACGTGATGCAGCGCGCCGAGCAGGAGACCCTCCGTGCCGACCAGCGCGTCGTCATCGCCGAACTGGCCGCCGCCCTCACCGCCCGGGCCCCCGAGGGGCTGGAGCCGCACTTCCGGGCCCTGTTCGACCAGGCGCCCGACGACCACACCCGTAAGCGCGTCCTGGTCGACCAGATCGCGGCCCTGACCGACGCCTCCGCACGATCCCTGCACGCCGCGCTCACCGCCCGCCGAGGCTGAGAGGCAGACTGGAAACTGACCACTGGGGGTGACCTGTCCGGGGCACACCCTCTTTCGTCATCACGCTGCGTGCGGGACGCTCGCAGCCGGGGGCGCCGCGCAGCACAGTACTGAGGAGGCATCAAGTGGTCGACGCACATCGGACATTCGTCATCGTCGGAGCGGGACTCGCCGGGGCGAAGGCGGCCGAAACACTCCGCGCGGAGGGGTTCACCGGCCGGGTGATCCTCATCGGGGACGAGCGCGACCACCCCTACGAGCGGCCGCCGCTCTCCAAGGGCTACCTCGGCGGCAAGGAGGAACGCGACAGCGTCTTCGTGCACGAGCGCCCCTGGTACGCGGGCGCCGACATCGAGCTGCACCTCGGCCAGCCCGTCACGGTCCTCGACCGGTACGCGAAGACCGTGCAGCTCGGCGACAACACCGTCATCCACTACGACAAGCTGCTGATCGCCACCGGCTCCGAACCGCGCCGCCTCGACGTCCCCGGCACCGACCTGGCGGGCGTCCACCACCTGCGCCGCCTGGCCCACGCCGACCGGCTGCGCAACGTCCTGGCCGCCCTCGGCCGCGACAACGGTCACCTGGTGATCGCCGGAGGGGGCTGGATCGGCCTGGAAGTCGCCGCGGCGGCCCGGGGATACGGCGCAGAGGTGACCGTCGTCGAGTCGGAGCCCACTCCGCTGCACCAGGTCGTCGGCCCCGAGGTGGGCCAGATCTTCACCGAGCTGCACAGCTCGCACGGCGTCCGCTTCCACTTCGGCGTCCGCCTCACCGAGATCATCGGCCAGGACGGCATGGTGCTGGCCGCCCGCACCGACGACGGCGAGGAGCACCCCGCGCACGACGTGCTCGCCGCGATCGGCGCCGCCCCGCGTTCCGCGCTCGCCGAGGCCGCCGGGCTGGAGCTGGCCGAGCGGGCGCACGGGGGCGGCATCGCCGTGGACGCCTCGCTGCGCACCTCCGACCCGCACATCTACGCCGCCGGGGACGTCGCCGCCGTCGCCCACCCGCTGCTCGGCGTCCGGCTTCGCGTCGAGCACTGGGCCAACGCCCTCAACAGCGGACCGGCCGCCGCCCGCGCCATGCTCGGCCAGGACGTGACGTACGACCGGGTGCCGTACTTCTTCTCCGACCAGTACGACCTGGGCCTGGAGTACTCCGGCTGGGCGCCGCCCGGCTCCTACGACGAGGTGATCATCCGGGGCGACGCGGGGAAGCGGGAGTTCATCGCGTTCTGGCTCAAGGACCGCCGCGTCCTGGCCGGGATGAACGTCAACGTGTGGGACGTGACGGACACGATCCAGGAGCTGATCCGGGCCGGTCAGCGGCACGACCCGGAAGCACTGGCCGACCCGTCGGTGCCGCTGGAGTCCCTGCTCTGACCGCCCCCGGGGGGCGAGGGCCGGCCACCCGCGCCCCTGGGCCGGGTCCGCTCTGCCACCGGCATACGCTGCCGCGCGTGGAGCACGACGACGCCGAGCTGGACAGCCTCGTACGCCAACGCATCCGCGCCCTGCGGGTGGCGCAGGGCTGGCCCCTGGAGGAGCCGGCCGGCCGGGCGAACCTCGGCCAGTCCTCGCCCAGCCGCATCGAGAACGGGCAGCGCCGCCTCGCCCTGGACCAGCTCGTCACCCTCGCCCGCGCCCTGGACACCTCGCTCGACCAGCTGGTGGAGACCGCGTCCGACGACGTCGTCACCAGCCCGGTGATCGACGCCGCCCACGGGCTGATGCGCCGGCCCGTGCAGGGCGACCCCGGCATGACCGTCGTACGGCAGCGGATGACCGAGCCGCCCCCCGACAACCCGTCGCGGATGCGCGCGCACCCCGGCCGGGAGCGGCCGGTCGTCCTCTCCGGCACCGCGGTCCTCATGCTGGGCCACCGCCGCTTCCGCGTCGAGACCGACCAGGCGGCCGATTTCCCCACGATGCTGCCGCACGTGATCGGCGCGGAGGGCGGCCCGTGCGGCAGCATCGTGGGGAACTCCGCACAGGCATGACCGCCCTGGCGTACGCACCGTACGCACCGAACGCGCCGTCCGGGCCGCCCGCCGCACCGGCTGACCCCCGGCCGGCCCCCGAAGCGGCAGAGGTGGAGCCCTGCGGGCGCCGGGTTGTCCGAGCCCACCCGTAGACTTCATGCGTGGCTGGCAGGATCAACGACGACGACGTGAAGGCGGTACGGGACGCGGTCCCGATCGACTCCGTCGTGTCCGAATACCTCCAGCTGCGCAGCGCGGGCGGCGGAAACCTCAAGGGACTCTGCCCCTTCCACGACGAGAAGTCCCCCTCCTTCCAGGTCAGCCCCGGCAAGGGCCTGTTCCACTGCTTCGGCTGCCAGGAGGGCGGCGACACCATCGCGTTCGTGATGAAGATCGACCACCTCTCCTTCTCGGAGACGGTCGAGCGCCTGGCCGCCAAGGCGGGCATCACCCTGCGGTACGAGGAGGGCGGCTACAACCCCTCCCACCAGCGCGGCGAACGCATCCGGCTGATCGAGGCCCACCAGGCCGCCGCCGAGTTCTACGTCCGCGCGCTGGAGAGCCCCGAGGCGGAGATCGGCCGGAAGTTCCTCGCCGAGCGCGGTTTCGACCAGGACGCCGCCTCCCACTTCCGCGTCGGCTACAGCCCGGCCGGCTGGGACCACCTCACCCGTTATCTGCGCGGCAAGGGCTTCAGCGACAAGGAGCTGATCACCTCCGGCCTCTCCCAGGACGGCCGCCGCGGCCCCATCGACCGCTTCCGCGGCCGGCTGATGTGGCCGATCAGCGACACCGCCGGCGAGATCGTCGGCTTCGGCGCCCGCAAGCTGCGCGACGACGACAACGGCCCGAAGTACCTGAACACCCCCGAGACCCCCGTCTACAAGAAGTCCCAGGTGCTCTACGGCATCGACCTGGCCAAGAAGGACATCGCCAAGGCCAGCCGGGCCGTCGTCGTCGAGGGCTACACCGACGTCATGGCCTGCCACCTCGCCGGGGTCACCACCGCCATCGCCACCTGCGGCACCGCCTTCGGCAACGACCACATCAAGATCCTGCGCCGCCTCCTCATGGACAACGGCAGCGCCCGTGTGATCTTCACCTTCGACGGCGACTCGGCCGGTCAGAAGGCCGCCCTGCGCGCCTTCGAGGACGACCAGAAGTTCGCCGCCGAGACGTACATCGCCATCGCCCCGGACAACATGGACCCGTGCGACCTGCGCCTCGCCAAGGGGGACGACGCCGTACGCGACCTGGTCGAACCGCGCACCCCGCTCTTCGAGTTCGCCCTGCGCCAGATCGTCGGCCGGTACGACCTGGAGACCCCGGCGGGCCGAGCGGCCGCGCTCGACGAGGCCGCCGCCGTGGTCGCCAAGATCAAGACCAGCAGTGTGCAGCGCGAGGTGGCGGTCCAGCTCGCCGGGCTCGTCGGCATCCTCGACCAGGAGTTCGTCGTCCGCCGCGTCGCCCAGCTCGCCCGCTGGGCCCGCGACAAGGGCGGCGACGCGCGCGGCGGCCGGGGACCGGGGCCCCAGGACCGGCGCGGCGGCCCTCCCCAGCAGGCCGTCCAGGCCCCCACCGCCCCTTCCGGCCCCGCGCTCAACCTCCGCAGCCCCGCCCACCGCACCGAGCGCGAACTGCTCAAGCTCGCCCTCCAGAAGCCCGCCCTGGTCTCCCCCGCCTTCGACGCCTACGGCGTGGACGAGTTCACCGCCCCGCCCTACGCCGCCGTGCGCCGGTGCATCGCGGAGGCGGGCGGCGCCGAGCGCGGCCTCGGCGACGACCGCGAGTATCTGGTCGCCGTCATGGACGCGGCCCCCAACAACACCGTGCGCAGCCTCGTCACCGAGCTCGCCGTCGAGGTCTTCATGGGCCGGACGATCGACGAGACCTACGCCGGCATGCAGCTCGTCCACGTCCGGCTGCGCGCCGTCGACCGCCGGATCGACGACGTACAGGGCAGCCTCGCCCGCCTCGGCAGCCACGTCGCCCCCGACGACCTGGCCGCCGCGCAGAACGAGGTCTGGGTGCTCCAGCAGTACGCGCAGTCCCTGCGGGCGAGGGGCGCCGACGCGCTCTGAGCGCGCACCAGGACCTCCGGGACCAGTAACCGCCCGGTGACCGACCGGAATCAGAAAGTCCCCGCACGCCCCTCGTGGCAACCCTGTGCCGTGCCCCACACTGGGGCTTCCAGCGTCATCCGGCAGCGATCACCTGGAGGCCGCCCCCGTGCAGACCCGGACCGTGACGACCACGACCGAGCACATGTCGGCGATCCCGGTGCAGCACCGGGCCGTCCACCACCCGGAGAATCCCTCGGGGAACCCCCCGGAGACCGCGGCCCGCCCGCCCGCGAGCGCACCCGAGGCAGTCATGGAGGAAGCGGAGCACGTCCCCGAACCCCGGGAGGCGCGGAGCCGGACGGACAACGGTGGCCCCACCTCCGACCTCTTCCGGCAGTATCTGCGCGAGATCGGCCGCATCCCGCTGCTCACCGCCGCCGACGAGGTCGAGCTGGCGCGCCGGGTGGAGGCCGGACTCTTCGCCGAGGAGCGGCTCGCGGGCACCCCGGACCTGGACTCGCGGCTCGCGGTCGACCTGGACCGGCTCGTGGTCATGGGCCGCACGGCCAAGCGCCGGCTCATCGAGGCCAACCTCCGCCTGGTCGTCTCCGTCGCCAAGCGGTACGTCGGCCGGGGGCTGACCATGCTCGACCTGGTCCAGGAGGGGAACCTCGGGCTGATCCGGGCCGTGGAGAAGTTCGACTACGCCCGGGGCTACAAGTTCTCCACGTACGCGACCTGGTGGATCCGCCAGGCCATGTCCCGCGCCCTGGCCGACCAGGCCCGCACCATCCGCGTCCCGGTCCACGTCGTGGAGCTGATCAACCGCGTGGTCCGCGTCCAGCGCCGGATGCTCCAGGAGCGGGGGTACGAGCCGACCGCCGAAGAGGTCGCGGCCCAGCTCGACCTGACCCCGGAGCGGGTCACCGAAGTCCTGCGCCTGGCCCAGGAGCCCGTCTCCCTCCACGCCCCCGTCGGCGAGGAGGACGACGTCTCCTTCGGCGACCTCATCGAGGACGGCGACGCCGCCTCACCCGTGGAATCCGCCGCCTTCCTGCTGCTGCGCGAACACCTGGAGGCGGTCCTCTCCACCCTCGGCGAGCGTGAACGCAAGGTCGTCCAGCTCCGCTACGGCCTGGACGACGGGCGGCCCCGCACCCTGGAGGAGATCGGCCGGATCTTCGGCGTGACGCGCGAACGCATCCGCCAGATCGAGTCCAAGACCCTCAGCAGGCTGCGGGACCACGCCTTCGCCGACCAGCTCCGCGGCTACCTCGACTGACCCCGGGCGCCGACGCCTCAGTCCACCTCCGCCAGAGCCTGGGCGAACTGGGCCGCGTACAGCCGGGCATAGGCACCCCGGGAGGCCAACAGCTCCTCGTGCGTGCCCTGTTCGACGATGGACCCGTTCTCCATGACCAGGATGACGTCGGCGTCCCGGATCGTGGAGAGCCGGTGCGCGATCACGAACGACGTACGCCCGTGGGCCAGGCGCGCCATCGCCTTCTGGATCAGCACCTCGGTCCGGGTGTCCACCGAGCTCGTCGCCTCGTCCAGGACCAGGATCACCGGGTCCGAGAGGAAGGCCCGCGCGATGGTGATCAGCTGCTTCTCGCCCGCGCTGACCCCGGAACCCTCGTCGTCGATCACCGAGTCGTACCCGTCGGGCAGCGTCCGGATGAAGCGATCGGCGTGCGCGGCCCGGGCCGCCTCCTCGATCTCTTCCCGGCCGACCTCGCGCGCAGCGCCGTACGCGATGTTCTCCGCGATCGACCCGCCGAACAGCCAGGTGTCCTGGAGCACCATCCCGATCCGGGAGCGCAGATCGTCCCGGGACACCTTCGCCACATCGACCCCGTCGAGCGCGATCCGCCCGCCGGTCACCTCGTAGAACCGCATCAGCAGGTTGACCAGCGTGGTCTTGCCCGCGCCGGTCGGACCGACGATGGCGACGGTCTGCCCCGGCTCCACACCCAGCGACAGACCCTCGATGAGCGGCTTCTCCGGCTCGTAGCGGAAGGACACCTTCTCCAGCGACACCCGGCCCGACAGCTTCTCGGGCAGCTCACCGCGCTCCGGATCCGGCCCCTGCTCCTCCGCGTCCAGCAGCTCGAAGACCCGCTCGGCCGACGCGACCCCGGACTGCACCAGGTTCGCCATCGAGGCGACCTGCGTCAGCGGCATCGAGAACTGCCGGGAGTACTGGATGAAGGCCTGTACGTCACCGATCGACAGGGTGCCCGAGGCGACCCGCAGACCACCGACGACGGCCACCAGCACGTAGTTGATGTTCGAGATGAAGAACATCAGCGGCTGCATCAGCCCGCTGGCGAACTGCGCCTTGAACCCGGCCTCGTACAGCGCGTCGTTCTGCTCGGCGAAGTCCCGCGCGGACTCCTCCTGCCGCCCGAACACCTTCACCAGGTTGTGCCCGGTGTACATCTCCTCGACGTGGGCGTTGAGCTTCCCCGTCACCCGCCACTGCTGCACGAACTGCGGCTGCGACCGCTTGCCGACCTGCGTCGCCACGACCACCGAGAGCGGGATCGTCACCAGCGCGACCAGGGCCAGCAGCGGCGAGATCCAGACCATCATGATCAGTACGCCGACGATGGTCAGAGCTGAGTTGATGAGCTGGCCCATCGTCTGCTGGAGCGTCTGCGAGATGTTGTCGATGTCGTTGGTGGCCCGGCTCAGCACCTCACCGCGCTTGGCCCGGTCGAAGTACGACAGCGGCAGCCGTGCCAGCTTCGTCTGGAGGTCCTCCCGCAGCCGGAAGACGATCCGGTTGATCACCCGGATCGACAGCCGGGTGGAGACCAGCATCAGCGCCCCTGCGGCCACGTAGATCACCAGCACCGCCAGCAGGACACCGCCCACCGCGCCGAAGTCGATGCCCTGCCCCGGGGTGAAGTCCACCCCCGAGAGCATGTCGGCCATCGAACCGCTGCCCTCCTGGCGCAGCCCCTCGATCGCCTCCGCCTTGGTGGTGCCCTCCCGCATCTGCCGGCCGACCACCCCCGCGAAGATCAGGTCGGTCGCCTTCCCGAGGATCTTCGGCCCGGCCACCGACAGCGCCACGCTGATGGTCACCGCGCCCAGCATCAGATACAGCGAGGCCTTCTCCTGGCCGAACCGTCTCAGCAGCCGCTTGCTCGACCCCTTGAAATCCATCGATCGCTCGGTGGGAGCGCCCCCGGCCATCATCCGTCCGCCCGGACCGGCCATCACGCGGCCTCCGCTTCCGTCAGCTGGGAGAGCACGATCTCCCGGTACGTTTCATTGCCGTCCATCAGCTCGTGATGGGTTCCGCTGCCCACGACCCGCCCCTCGTCCAGCACCAGGATCCGGTCGGCGTCGCGGATGGTGGAGACCCGCTGCGCCACGATCACCACCGTCGCCCCGGCCGTCTCCCGGGCCAGCGCCGCCCGCAGCGCGGCGTCGGTCGCGTAGTCCAGCGCCGAGAACGAGTCGTCGAAGAGATAGATCTCCGGCCGCTGCACCAGCGTCCGGGCGATGGCGAGCCGCTGCCGCTGACCGCCGGACACATTGGTGCCGCCCTGCGCGATCGGCGCCTCCAGCCCGTGCTCAAGACCCGCCACGAACTCCTTGGCCTGCGCCACCTCCAGCGCGTGCCACAGCTCCTCGTCGGTGGCGTCCGGATTCCCGTACCGCAGGTTCGTCGCGACCGTCCCGGAGAAGAGGTACGGCTTCTGCGGCACCAGGCTCACGGTCTTCGCCAGCAGCACCGGATCGAGCGTCCGCACGTCCTCGCCGTCGACCAGCACCTCGCCGTCCGTCACATCGAACAGCCGGGGTACGAGACCGAGCAGCGTGGACTTCCCGCTCCCCGTCGACCCGATGATCGCGGTGGTCTCCCCGGGGCGCGCCACCAGATCGACCGCCCGCAGCACCGGCTCCTCGGCGCCCGGATACCGGAACTCCGCACCGCGCACCTCCAGATGCCCGTGCCGCCGCAGCTCGGTGACGGGAGAGACGGGCGGCACGACGCTCGACTCGGTACCGAGCACCTCCTCGATGCGCTCGGCGCACACCTCGGCGCGCGGCACCATCATGAACATGAAGGTGGCCATCATCACGGCCATCACGATCTGCATCAGATAGGCGAGGAACGCGGTCAGCGCACCGATCTGCATCCCCCCGCTGTCGATGCGGTGCGCGCCGAACCACACCACCGCGACGGACGACAGGTTGACCACCGTCATCACGGTCGGGAACATGAGCGCCATCAGCCGCCCGGTCGCCACCGACACATCGGTCAGCTCGGTGTTGGCACCCCGGAACCGCTTCTCCTCGTACGCGTCGCGGACGAACGCCCGGATCACCCGGTTGCCGGTGATCTGCTCGCGCAGCACCCGGTTCACCGTGTCCAGCCGCTCCTGCATCGTCCGGAACAGCGGCCGCATCCTCTTCACGATGAGGCTCACCGAGATCCCGAGCACCGGCACCACCGCCAGCAGCACCGCCGACAGCGGCACGTCCTGCCCGAGCGCCATGATGATGCCGCCGACACACATGATCGGCGCCGACACCATCAGCGTGAACGCCATCAGCACCAGCGTCTGGACCTGCTGGACGTCGTTGGTGGTCCGGGTGATCAGCGAGGGCGCCCCGAACCGCCCGAGCTCCCGGGCCGAGAACGACTGCACCCGGTCGAAGACGGCTGCCCGCACGTCCCGCCCCAGCGCCGACGCGGTCCGGGCGCCGTAGAAGACGGCCCCCACATTGCAGAGCACCTGGAGGACGCTGACGGCGATCATGAGACCGCCGAACTCCAGGATGTAGCCGGTATCGCCCTTGACGACACCGTTGTCAATGATGTCCGCGTTCAGGCTGGGCAGATACAGGGTGGCGCAGGTCTGGAGCAGCTGGAGGAGGACCAGCAGCGCGATGGGTTTCTTGTACGGGGCCAGATGGGCCCGCAGGAGTTTTATGAGCACGCGTGTCTCTCGGAGTCGGCGGAGGACAGAAGCCGACCCAGTTTCGCGTACGCCGTACTCGGAGGGCGAACGGTTTTCCGAACTCCGGACGAGGCCGGGACCCGCGTACAGGTGCACGCGGGCCCACCCACAGGGGCCGGTCCTCCTACTGAGCGCCGCCGAAGGCGCCGGGGTGGACCTGGTCCCGCGTCGCCCCGTACTGCTGGCGCACCGCCCGCCCGACCGCCAGCTCCTCGCCCGGCTCCAGCACCTGGGCGGCGGCGCCCTGCCAGGCCGGGGGAGTGCGCGGGTCGAGGGTGCCCTGCGACACCCCGAGCGCCCACGCCGCCTGCCGGGCCGCGCCGATCGCCGCGTACTGGGCGGGCTGCGGTACGACGACCTGCGTGCCGAACAGCGCCGGAGCCATCGCCTGTACGGCGGGGAGTTCGGCGGCGGCCCCCAGCAGGAACACGCGCCGCACCTCCACCCCCCGCCCGCGCAGCACGTCCAGGGCGTCGGCCAGCGAGCAGAGCATCCCCTCGAACGCGGCCCGCGCCAGGTGCTCCGGCTTCATCGACTCACGCCGCAGCCCGCTGAGGGTGCCGGCGGTGTGCGGGAGCTGCGGGGTGCGCTCGCCTTCCAGGTACGGCAGCAGCACCAGCCCGGAGGCGCCGGGTGTGGACTTCAGCGCCAGGGCGGACAACTCCTCCAGCCCCTCCACCCCGAGCATCTCGGCCGTCCCGCGCAGCGCCCGTACGGCATTGGAGACGTGCACCACCGGCAGGTGCATCCCGGTGGCGTCGGCGAAGGAGGTGATCATCCCGCTCGGATCGGCCAGCGCCTCGTGGTGCACCGCCATCACGGACCCGGAGGCCCCCAGCGACACCACCGCGTCGCCCACCGCGACCCCGAGCCCGAAGGCCGCGGCCATCGTCTCGCCGGTCCCGGCGGAGATCAGGAGCCCCTCGGGCGTCATGCCGGCGGAGTCGGCGGGGCCGAGCACCTCGGGCAGGGCGGCCGCGTGACCCAGGGCCAACTCGACCAGATCGGGCCGGTAGGCGGCGGACCCGGCCGACCAGTAACCGGTCCCCGATGCGGCGCCCCGGTCCGTGGTCCGCCGGGCGGGCCGGCCGAGCAGCTGCCACACGAGCCAGTCGTGCGGCTGGAGCACGGCGGCGACCCGCTGCGCGTTCTCCGGCTCGGCCCGCGCGAGCCACCGCAGCTTCGCCACGGGCTGCGCGGCCTGCGGTACGGCTCCGACCGCCTCGGCCCAGGCCTGCCGTCCGCCCAGCGCGTCGACGAGATCGGCCGCGGCCACCTGGGCCCGCCGGTCGTTGCCGAGCAGCGCCGGACGGACGAGGTTGCCCTGCCGGTCCAGCGGGACGAGCCCGTGCTGCTGGGCCGAGACGCCGATGGCCTGCACGCCTTCGAGCAGCCCGCCGGAGGCCGCCTCACCGAGGGAGAGCAGCCAGGCCTGCGGATCGACCTCGAAGGCCTTGGCCTCGACCGGATGGGCGGCGTACCCCTCCCGGAGCACGCCGCCCGAATCCGTGTCGCAGACGACGATGTGAGTGAAGGCGGAAGAACTGTCCAGCCCCGCGACTATGCCCATACGCAGATTCTGCCGCACCGCGGGACGTTCCCGGTAACCGCCGCCTACCCGAGGAGCTTCCTAGGTGTTGGTGGTCCCCCAGTCGTCCTCACCGTTCTGGCTGCTGCGGTCCCGCAGCGTCCGGACGCGCTCGGCCACGGAGGCGGGCACCTTGTCCCCGACCTTGTCGCTGACCGAGTGGTACGCCTTCCCGGCGATGTCCCGGCCGCTGTGCGCGGCGCTCTCGGCGGCGTTGCGCACGGCGGGGTTCTCCGTGAACCGCCGGGCCGACTTCTTCAACTGCTCGTAACGCTCGCGCCCGGCTCGCGTGCCGAGCACGTAACCGAGGGCCACTCCGGCGATGAACGTGAGCCGGTACCGCATGGCTGCCACCCTTCCTACGCTTGGTGCGACGTGTGCAGCCCGCCTACCCGCGAGCACCCGAGATCACCCCGGGCGATACCGATTGGCGGAGCACCCCCCTGCTTGCGCTAATGTATGTGTCGCAGCGAACGCGCGCCGCTCGGCAGCCGCCAGGCAGGTACGATTCGAGGCAACGCAGCAATCCCCTGTAGCTCAATTGGCAGAGCAGCCGGCTGTTAACCGGCAGGTTACTGGTTCGAGTCCAGTCGGGGGAGCGCGATCCCCTGTAGCTCAATTGGCAGAGCATTCGGCTGTTAACCGGAGGGTTACTGGTTCGAGTCCAGTCGGGGGAGCGGAACGGAAGAGGACCCTTCGGGGTCCTCTTTCGCGTGCCCGGCCGATCCCCCTCACAGGCTTCGGACGGGCCCCGGGTCCGGTCCCCTCACGGGCTTCGGAGGGACCCCGGAGTGACTCTTTCGGGTCTCCTTGATCCCGCCTGCAACCGGGCAGCACGCAGCGCCGTCCTCAAGATCAGGCGAAGTCGACCATCCGAAGCGAGAGATCGTATGACCGGCTATGCTGCGGCAGACGGGGCGCACACTTGTACGCGCCACGCCGAAACGGGGCGGTAGCTCAGCCGGTTAGAGCAGCGGACTCATAATCCGTCGGCCGTGGGTTCGAGTCCCACCCGCCCCACCACGCAGTTGGTCCGCAGAAACGTTGTGACCAGCGACTTTGGTGCCTCGCCCGGGCTTCCTGGGTCGGGGCGCCTTCTCGTTTCCGGCCTCGTGCGTGAGCGATGCGTGAGCGGCGGTGTCCGGAGCCCCTGCCGCGCGTGCCCGAGGAACGAGCCTTGCAGCCGCCTCCGCCACCTCCTTATCGATCTCGGGCAGCAGGCTCGTGTACGTGTCCGAGGTGAGCGTGATCGTCGAGTGCCGAAGGGTCTCCTTGATGGTGTGAAGGTCCCCGCCCCCGGCATGCGTCAGCGTCGCCGCGACGTGCCGTAGGTCACGCAGACTGATCGGCGGCAGGTTGGTGGTCGCGCAGATCCGGCGGAAGGTGTCGGACACCATCTCGGGATGCAGCCAGGACCCGTCCTCCTGTGTGAACACCTTCCCTGTGTCCTGCCACGCCTGACCGAACCTCAGCCGCTCCCGGTTCTGCCGCGCCCTGTGGGCCCGTAGAACCTCGACGGTTCCGCTATCGAGGGCGATGGTGCCCGCACTGCCGTCCGTCTTCGGGGCGGACTCGTACGGCTCCCAGTTGTCCGCCACGATCTCCTTGGCCGGCGTCAGCAGCCCGGCCTCTAGGTCCACGTCGGTCCAGTCCTGCCCCACGCCCTCGCCGCGCCTCAGCCCGCGGAACGCGATCAGGTGGAAGAAGGCGTACAGCCGGTCGCCCTCGGCCGCGTCAAGGAAGATGCCGAGCTGCGCTGGCCTCCACACCATGACCGCGCTCGGCTTCACGCCCGTCTCGCGCCACCGCTCCACCCGCTCGTCGGTCCACAGCAGAGCCTTGGGCCGCTTGCCGGACTCCAGCTCCACGTGCGCGGCCGGGTTGAGGCCAGGAACTGCTGGGCGATCGCCGAGTTCAGGGCGGCCCGCAGCGTTCGCCGGATGCTCTGCCGTGTCGCGGGCCCGGTGATCTTCCGAAAAGGCTTCATCGCGTCGAGCTTCGCCCGTTCCTCGGCCAGTCGAGCCCGCTCCGCAGCCGGGGGTCTGCTGCTTCTGCCCCATTTGCAGCGGGCGGCCTGCTCGCGCCGCGCCTGGTTCTCGGCGGCGATCACCTCGTTGTCGTCCGCGATGGCGTCGAACATCTCGTGGAGATGACCGACATTGAGGCGGTCGAGGCGGACCTGCCCGATCCGCGGCTGGAGGTGCACGCGGATGTGTGAGCTGTATCCGTTGGTCGTCGTCCTGCGGGTCTTCTTGCCCGCGAGCCACATGTCCAGCCAGTCGCTCACGGCCAGGCGGGACGTGAGCTTCTGTCCGGTCACGAACCGGCGCCTCGTCTCTTCGAGGCCGGGAAGCGGTCCCTTCTCGTCGGCCACGAGCTCCAGGAGCTCTGCGATGTGCCGACGTCCCTCCTCGTCGTCCGCATCCGGCAGTGCCAGCAGCGCCCGTATCTGGTCGAGGTCGGCCTGCGCGGCGGCCTTCGTCTCGTACCCACCCCGACTGAACGACCGCCGCCGGCCGTCCTCATGCGGGGGCAGCTCCTGCCGTAGCGAGTAGCTGCCGTGACGCCGCTGCTTCAGCTTCGGGCATTTACTGCCGAGGGGTCTTCCCGTCTCGCCATCCCGGCAATGGCAGCGACGGTAGGTCGAGCCCTTCATTCGTTGTCTCCTTGCTGGCTGGTCTGCAATCTGTGACTGTTGGAAGTCGCCGCTGTCCGGCATTGACTGTCCTTGGTTTCCCTTATTATTCCCTGTCTGTCCGAATTTGTGACACTGATCTATAGCGGGGCCGCCAGCGTGGTTCCTGGCTGTCTCTGTGGTAGGTGGCTGTCGTAGAGATGTGGGGTTCTGACCTGGGCAAAGTGCCTCCCATGGCGTTGATCATAGGCAAGGAAGCGGCAAGCTCAAACCACGCTGAAACCGCTGGTCCGCTTTCCTCGCCGGGCCCTTAATGAGGCCCACTCGGTGAATCATTTTGATGCCGTCGACCGTGCGCTTCGATGCAGCATTCTTCGCTCCCCGTCGCTATCTCCGTGCGGCAGTGGAAACTTTGAATTCGGAAAAACATGGGTTACGTTTTGGCCATGATCAAAGCCGACGTTCTGATTCTTTCCCGCGTCAGGGAAAATGCGGCATCGGGTGCGGCACGCCGTACTCGGCTAGCGGCACGGCTGTCCCTCACCGAGATCGCAGCCCTCTGCGGGGTCGATCCGTCCACGGTCTGGCGGTGGGAGCAGGGCAAACGAGCTCCGCGAGGTGAGCCCGCGCTCTTGTACGCGCAGGTGCTGGGCGATCTGACAGCCCAGGTCTCAGCGGAGGCCAGTCGGTGAGCCGAGCGGCCCTCACCCGCGACGAACTGCTGGCCCTGCCACCCGTCATCGACCTTGAGACGGCAGGGCGAGCCTTCGGGCTCAAACGCAGCACGACCTACGACCTCGCCAAGCGGGGCGAACTACCGGTGAGCACCCTGCGCCTCGGCAGAGCACAGCGTGTGCTCACCGCCGAACTTCTCGAAGTCCTCGGGATCCAGCCGGACGCGACCAACAGCGCGGCTGCCGCGTAGAACCGGCCGACGGCGCGGGGTGCAAACGACCAAGCCCGCCCTGCGCCGCCGTACCGGAGCCCTTCATGACGAAGCCTAACCACACATCTTCAGTGCGCCTCCATGCCGAAGGGCGGGGACCCCAGTGACCCTCGACGCCATGGACTGGGTCTGGAACCACTCCACTTCCCAGGGCATCGCCCGGACGGTGCTGCTGGCCATTGCCGACAAGTGCACCGGCGCTGCCTGTACGGCCTACGCCGGCACGGCCATGCTTATGCAGCGCACCAACGCCTCCCGCTCAACCGTACGCAGATCCGTAGACAAGCTGATCGAGGCGGGCGAGCTCGCCATCCTTCCCGAGAGCCATGGGCCGCGCGGCGAGACGATATACCAGCTGTCCTTGGCGGTTGGGCACGTTCGAGGCCAGAACCGGGGGGCCGATTCCAGGCCCGGGTTCATTCCCGGCCCGGGCTCAAGACGAGCCCCCAGGGGGTCGGCGATGAACCCGATGGTGGGCCCAAATCGAGCCCCAGGGGGGACGGAGGTGAACCCCCAGAACACAAGAAACCATAGGCAACGCAAGGAACAGCAGCCACGCGCGAGCTCCCTCGGCCGCCTGGGCAGTGAACCCGTGCGTCAACTGGCGCTCGCACTCGAAGCCGAGGAGCTGCCGGCCCATTGGAACCTCGGAGTCGGCGAACAGCGTGACCTTGAGCGCCTCATTCAGCACCACGGCATCGCCGCCCTGGTCGAGGTCGTAGCCCGTCGAACCGCACCAGGGGATGCTCCCAAGCCGGGCCCGCTACTGGCTCCGCGCCTGGACGGACCTCAACCACCACCCAGCACAGTCCACCTCCGCCACGAATGTCGTTCCCCTCGACCGATCGACCCGCGGCGGTCACACGGCTGCGCTCATGGGCGGACTCGCCCTTCTCACCCAGGACGGAGGCGCCTGAATTGAATCTCAAGGAGGTCGCCGCGCTTCTCAACCACGCCGGAACGATTGACAGTCGCCTGCGCCGCCTGATGTCCACACAGCAGCAGGCTGCCGAGACCATCAGGTCTTGGGGCAATGCCCTCGCTGGCGTCCCTGCGACCGTTGAAACCGTCCGCTGGGACGCGGCTCGCGCCGTAGACAGCTTCTACGAGCAGCAAGGAGGTGACCGCACAGCCCAATACCGGTGTGTGGAACTGACCGACATCCTTGGCGCCTGGTCCCGCCGCCGTGCCGAGCTTCTGCACCGGCACATCGATCCGGTCCCGAACGTCGACCCCGATAACAGCGCAGCGTACCTGGCCAAGCTCCGGGCTGATCGTCAGGCAGTGGCATCGGGCAGCGCCCCGCCGACCGATCTGCCCCAGTTGACTGGCTGGCAGAGGGAGGCGGAAATCGCCGCACGAGTGGCAGCCACTGGCAGCCCGATCCCTGAACACATTCGTCGCGAGCTCGCCCCGTACAGGGTGCTCCAAGCGCGTCGTGACTCCACCGCGGCCTAGACGCGTTGGGCTGGTCGTCAGGGTCCTTGCGGCGCGCGAATTGAACGTTTCCTCTTCTGCCCATTTTCCCATCGTGGGGGACCGGTCCTTGTCCCATCTGCCCGCCCTGACGAACGACTGCTTCCGGACCGCAGGCAACCTGCGGTCCGGAAGTAGACGCCGGTCACGCATCGACTGAATCGGCAAGGGTTGCCGTAGGGGTGGCCTCTGCACCTGCTGGCTTGAAGGCCCGGCAGTGCTTCAGGCCTGTGGGCGAGCCCGCCCGACGATCGCAGCCGACGGACGCGGGTTAGGCCTCCGGTGTTCCGTCTGCCGAGTCAGGGCGAAAGCAGAGGTATGGGAAGAGGGGTGGGGGATGGACGAGGAAGCCGTGCTGCTGCCACCGTTCGAGGAGAGCGGCCACGGTGCGGCCGATGGGGAGACCGGAACTGGGAATCCCGATCGACGTAGCAACCGCGGCGGCCCTCGCCGGTCGAGACGACGCGTCGGTGGACCGCCCGCTCGCAGATCCGAAGTGTCTGTGGGCGCGCACCTCGACGAAAACAGCAACCCCCGGCGTACCGTGCCAGCGCCGTCCGCGCCTGCGGTATGGATCCCGACACCGGATGGCCGGCGTCAGCGATGGAGGGCGGCGTCCAAGTGCTCCTGCACAGGCTCGAACAGGCCGTAGGGGACGTACTGCGGGATCTCGGCATGGGTGACCCAAGCGAGTTCCGCCAGTTCCTCGGTGTCCGCGACGTGTGCATGGCCGTCGACCACCTCGCAGGCGGTGTAGGACATCAGTCGGCTGGTGGCGGGGTGAACCCGCTCGCCGAGCAGCTTCACCGCCTTCACGGTCAGGCCTGTCTCCTCCTGGGTCTCACGTACGGCGGCGTCCTCGCGGGCCTCGCCGGGCTCAACCTCGCCAGCCGGGAACTGCCAGGAGAGCTGGCCCTCGCTGACCCGGCGCCGCACCATGAGCACGCGTCCCTCGTGCACCACGATGGCCGCGGCGATGCCCGGCCGCTCGTCAGAGTTCTGCTGCGTCACGTCTGCTCCTCCAAGACAGCCAGGATGGGTGGGAAGATCGTATCGACGGGGATGAACCGGGTGAGTGAGTTTTTCGGAACCCACATGACGTCCGCGTTCTCCGCGGCGTCGGCGTTGGCGGCCTCGCCTGCCAGGTACTCGCACAGGAAGTACTCGCACAGCACGCCGGTCACAGGGTGTAGGCGACTACCCAGGTGCTGACGTACGGCGCAGTGGACCCCCGTCTCATCCAGGGTTTCCCGCACCGTGGTGGTCTCGGCCTTGCCTCCGGGCTTGATCACGCCGGCGGGGAACTGCCACGTGATGCCGGACGCATCGTCGTGTCGCCGGCACACCAGCAGGACCTGGTCGTCGCGGGTGACCACGGCAATGGCGACCCGGAGTGCCTGCGCGCCCGCCGGACTGGGCGCCGCCGCCCTGCGCTCGTTCGCGACCAGGAGGGCGAACCGCTGGCGGGCTGTCGACGGCGCCCGTTCATGCGCTGAGTCGAGGAGCTGCTGCATCTCCTTGCGCGGTACGACGGCGGCGTCGGAATGCCAGGCCGCGACGGTTCGGACGGCGATGCCGAGCTGGGCAGCGAACTGTTCGTTGGTGAGCCGGAGCGCGGACTGAAGCATGCACGCGTACCGCCCGCTCCAGAGCTCGATGACCTCCACACGCCGCCCCTTCGTCGTCGCCGCTCTCGGTGCAGGAACCCGCGTGCGCTGAAGGTGCACTCCAACTGCACTGGCGCTTCATGGTCGTGCAAGGCGCGCCCCGGAAGAATCGGAGTTACCGGGGCGGAAATCACCTGATCAACATTCCGGATCCGGGGCCCGACGGAGATGTACACAGGTGCCGGACGACCACAGGGACATTTTAGATGCGTGCTCGATCTGGATAGGGGGGACAGGAAAGTTGGCTCGATTCGATTCCTTGATCCAGTACCCGCAGAGGCCGTATCCGCCTCTGACTGCCGCAGGACACCGCCGCCCGGCCTGGCCGGTTCGCCGACGCCGGTAACCTCAGCGGGTGACGGCTGATTGCCCGTCATCTCCGGTTGCTAGCAAGGCGAAAGGGAGACAATGCCCGAGGATCAGGCACACACCGTAGAGCGCACGCTCGTCCTGCTGAAGCCCGATGCGCTGGCGCGTGGCCTGGCAGGCAGGATCATCACGCGGTTCGAGGACGCCGCGCTGAAGATCGTCGGCACCAAGATGAAGTGGATGGACGCGGAATTTACTCGCCGCCACTACTTCGACCTGGAAGAACGGCTCGGATCGGAGGTCTATAACGTCACCTCCACATTCATGCAGCAGGGGCCGGTAATCGCCCTGGTGCTGGAGGGCTACGACGCCATCGCCACGGTCCGCAAGATCGTCGGAAGTACCTACCCGAACCAGGCTCCGGCCGGCACCGTACGAGGTGACCTCTCGCACTACAGCGCCGCGGCCAGCATCGCCTCCGGCAAGGCAGTCGCGAACCTAGTGCACGCCTCCGGCAACGCGGAGGAGGCCAAGCAGGAGGTGGAGCTGTGGTTCGACAAGGACGAGCTGCAGGACTACAAGACGCTGGCCGAGATCTACACGTACTGACAGCGGACTACGGCGTCACCGGTGGGACGCCGACGCGTTGAACAGCACTGGGGTACGAACGTTTGATCTGAGAGGGCACCATGACCAACCAGACCCGCCTGGCGTCCGCCGACGAACTGGAGTCGATCTTCCAGCGCGAGCTGGTGAGTGACCGCTGGGCGGCGGCCGAGACTGCCTACGCCCTGGCAGTGCGCCACCGCGACCTGGGTGACTGGCCCGCGTCGCGTGAGTGGGTGCAGCAGTGCCTCCGTCTCCTGGAGGGTTTCCCCAGCGAGACGGAGGAGCAGGTCGCCACAAACCGCCCGTCGGTGGGTGGCGTCCATCTGCCCACGTACCTGCACTCAGGTGTGGTCCAGGCCCGCTTCGGCGACCTGGGCTGAAACGGCATAGATCTACGAGTGGTGTGGCTGGGCCCTACCCGGCCACACCACCCAGCCCCACCCCATCCTGAACGTCAATTCCACAGCGCCTGGCCAACCGGACAGGGCCCCTTTGGCAGGGTCCGGCTGGCTTCGCCATGCCTGAAACGAGGAGGCGCCACCCCGTGGCTGTCGAGATCGAGATGCGAGCCCGCTTCACCAAGGAAGCACACGCCCAGCTGGCCACCCGCCTGAAGGTGGACGGCGAGGACCTGGGTAACGACGACAAGCACATCTACTTCTACGTGCTGCCGGACCAACTGCTGAAGGTCACCGACAACACGGCCGCCGGCACCGCCAAAATCACCCTCAAGGGCAGCAAGATCGGGCAGGGTGCCGCCTTCGCGGAGACCGAGTTCGCGATCTCCCCCGCCGACGTACCGGCCGCGGTCCGCGTGTTCAACGCCCTTGGCTTCGAGATGGCCATGCACCAGGCATTCAACTTCCGCCACAACTTCCGCTTTGACGGTGTCGAGATCGCGGTCAAGTGGAGCGAGGCATGGGGCTACCACGCCGAATTCGAGCTGCTGCTCGACGACGGCGCCTCGGACGCAGCCCGAGACGAGGCGCAGGCCAGGATCACGGACGTGGCCGTGAAGCTGGGCGTCACGCTGATGTCCGAGCAGGAGCTGGCCGACTTCACCGCTGCCTTCGAGGCCGCTGAGCAGGAGCGCAAGGAGCGTGAGCAGCAGGCCGCGCCCCTCAGGTAGGAGCACGTCACCGCGGAGACCACCAAGGGGGTGGGCACAGATGAGCACGACCCCAGCAACCGCAACCCTGATCGACCAGGCTGCCCGTCGGCAGCTGCCGCTCCACCAGTACATGGATCGGGCCACCGTCGAGTGGATCGAGGAGAACCGGCCCGACTTCACCGAGTCGGCGCCGCTGGCCTTGGCCCCGGCCGCGCAGACCCTGATCGAGCAGTCGGCGTTGCCGGCCGCATGGATGGTGACACCGCGCCTGTACACCTCGATCCATGGCGTTCGCCACAGCATGCGCACCGCTGCGCTGACCGCCGTGCTCGCCGAGATTGGTGGGCTCGACGACGCCGACACCGCCACGGTGGTCGTGGCCGCGGCCGTCCACGACTGCCAGCGCCGTCACGACAAGGACGACCAGGGGCACGGCGCCCGGGCAGCCACCTGGCTCGCCGCGAACGCGGACACCGTGTGGGGCCACTTCGGCCTCGCGGCCAGCCCCCGCCGGATCGTGCAGGCGGCGACCGCCGTCCGCCTGCACGACGTCCCGTACGACGCCTTCACCGCCTACGACTGGCACGACCACTCGAAGGTGGAGTCGCTGGCGGACATCCTGAAGGCCGCCGACGCCCTCGACCGGTACCGGCTCCCGAAGGCCACCTGGTGGCCGGACGCCCGGCACGTCCGCGAGCCGGCCTTCGACCAGTACCGCGGCCTGGCCTTCGACCTGGTCCTCACCTCCGAGAAGGCCCACCTGGCAGGGGCCAGCAGTCCTGAGGCCGTCCGCTTCGCGCTGGCCGAGGCAGGGCTGGTGTGACCATGGAGTTCCTCGACACCTACCACCTGTGGGGCGATGCCCACGCCTTCTACGGCAGCGGCCTGATCCCCAGCCTCGTCGATCCCGTCGACCCGCTCACGGCCCAGGCCGCCGCATGGGACCAGCGCCTCGCGGAGGGCACCCCGAACGGCCGGCTGCTGCGCCACAACTCCCTCTTCGACGCCCTGAGCAGCGAAGGCAAGCTGCACCTCCTCCACGTCACCCACGCGCTCGAGGAGATCAACCAGGAGGGCATGCTCTACCCTTCCGGCGGCTGCCTCGTCGGAAGCATCTACTGCGCCCCGCTCACGCCCACCGAGCAGGGCTTCCGCATGCACAACCTGGCCGCGTACGTCCTGACCAGGGAGGCACCGGCCTTCCTGGCCAAGCTCGGCGTCACCGACCGCAGGCCCACCCCACTGATCATCGAGATCGACACGCCGCCGGAGTCGTACCGGGGGCTGGCCGGCATCGACTACCTCCGGCTGGGCGTCATCCATCTGCAGATCTACAGCCACCTCGAGTACCTGCTCAGCAAGAACGAGCGTCACCAGCTCCGCGAGACCGTCGTGGCCCGCGTCAAGAACTCAGCCGCCTTCCTCGCCGCCGCCGCCGCCGTGGCCTATCAGGGCACAGCCATCGCCCCGGAAGCATTCCTCCGGCAGCTCGACGAGACCATTCCCCGCCTGCCGATCCTCGGCTACCTCTACTTCGAAGCGGTGGCGGAGTACCTGATGCTCCACTCCACGTCGCGCCACACCCGCCGCCTGGCGGAACTGGGGGAGCTGAACAACTGGCTCTACAAGGAGCTGCTGTTTGCCTCCTTCCCTGCCCTGTCCGGCAAGTTCGACCTCGCGAAGTTCCGCCCCCGGCCCGACGAGTTGGCCGCGCGCCTTCGCCGTGTCGATCCCGCCATCAACCCCAAGCACGCCGCCACGTACCTCGTCGAGCGCATCAGCCACCTCGTGGCCGCGCGGCTCTTCACCCACGGCGAGATCCCTGAAGCCTGGCACCACACCCGCTGGGAGTTCGACGCCCTCGTCACCCAGCTCGGCCCGCTCCTGGGCCACCTCATCCACCGGGAGCTGCGTACCTTCGGCCGCTACCCCGACTTCTACTTCTACTTCGACCAGTACAAGGCGCTGCAAGCCTGGAACTACTGGAACCACATGGACATCGTGGCTCCGTTCAACGGCACGATGCCCAAGGGCGAGATCGGCATCAACCCGGCTTACCCCAACCTGGCCTACCGCATCTGGCGCGCCGAGCAGGACGACACCGGCCACCTCCACCCGGCTGAGGAGCTCTCCCTCACCATCGCCCCGCGCCTGGTGGACATCAAGTACACGCTGATGCGCAACAAGCAGTGGACCGCTCCGGCGCCCAGCGCCGCGTAGTCCACCACGTCACCCACAGCACCACCTCACTCAGACCCTTCATGATCAGGAGCCCTGTCATGTGCATCTCCGGCATGCCCTCGGTCGACCTCCTCGGCGAGCAGATCGCCTCTCTCCTCGACGACCCGGCCACGACTCACGGGCTCGCCCGCGGCCTCCGCGCCGCCGCCCGCGAAATCGAACTGCACCGCTACCACCACACGAGCCGGCGCGCCTGGCCCAACGGCCGTATCGACCACAAGCCCGCCAATGTCCAGATCGGTGGCGGTGCTCACCGGATCGACGGCTTCTTCAACATCGACGCTGTCCCGCCGGCCGACCTTCTCTGGGACGTCCGCGAGGGCATCCCGCTGCACGACAACACCGCCCAGACGCTGTTCTCCGAGCACTTCCTGGAGCACATCGACTACCCTCGCTCGGCCAAGCAGTACGCCGTCGAGGCCCACCGTGTTCTCGCGCCCGGTGGCCAGATCATCACGGGCGTCCCCGACGCCGCCTTTGCCCTCAGCCGCTACCCGGGCTCCCTCGACGCCTTTGCCGAGATGATCGAGCGTTGGTACGCGAAGCGGAACTGCCTCGGCGACATCAACACTCAGCTCGATCTCGTCAACCTTGTCTTCCGCGACCAAGACGATGACCCCACGTACACCCAGCACCTGTGGGCCTACGACGACGAGAAGCTCGTCCAGCTCTTCACCGAGGCGGGCTTCACCACCGTCGAGCCGTGGACCTTCGACTCCACCATGGCCAACCCGAAGCGTCGCTGGGGCAGCGTCTACGTGATCGCGACGAAGTAGCCCTTGAGAGCCGATGAGCCCCCGGGAGGCGCCCCTCCCGCCGCCCGGGGGCCGTCTCTGCCCACTATCCACGGCACACCGCACCCCACCCGGCCACGCCGCCGAGGGAGCCACCCGCATGAGCCAGCCCCTCCCAGCCGTCAGCGATCTCATGCTCGCGGCCACACCCAACGCCGTAGCCTGGCCCCGCCGCCACACGGTCGACGTCCTCCGAAGCTGGCGCTTCCCGGCCGAAGGAACCGAGGTGGCCCGTCTCCTCGTCTCGGAGCTCGCCACCAATGCCATCCGCCACGCACGCTCACCAGGCACCGCAGCCCCCGACTCGGCAGTTCCCGGCACGATCCTGCTCAGGCTCTGGCCTGCCAACGCAGGGGTAGTTCTACTCGTCGGCGACAGCGACCCCCGCCCGCCAATGCCCCGCGCGCCGAGCGACAGCGCCACCGGAGGTCGCGGACTCCTCCTCACTTCAGCTATGGCCAGCCGTTGGGGCTACTACTCCCGGCACCCGCACCCCGGGAAATTCGTGTGGGCCGAGATCCCGGCCCGGCCGGTAGGGGCCCTCGGTGAGCAGCGCAATGGCCAAGAGGAGACGAACCCGCTGCTGCTGGGGCAGGTCCTGACAGCACTTCGGGAGCTCTAGGCGCGGCGCACTGGGACGGGACCGACGGGGCCACACAGCAAGCGACAGCAGCAAGTCCATGGCTTCGGTGGCAGCGCCTCGACCGGTCCCGAACCCTATGCAGCGTGCACGGCTACGGTCAGGGGGTGAGGCGGTTCGGTCCCCGGAATAGGAACGCGGCCTCGCGGATCGAGTCCAGGCCGAGCATGACCATCAGGATCCGGCCCAGGCCGGCGCCGAGGCCGCCGTGGGGCGGGCACCCGAAGCGGAAGATGTTCATGTAGTCCTGCATCGGCTCGGTGTCCATGCTCTTCTCCTCCGCCTGCTTGAGCAGCACGTCGGAGCGGTGCTCACGCTGGGCCCCGGTGGTGATCTCCAGGCCCTTCCAGAGCAGGTCGAAGCTGAGCGTGAGGTCCGGCCGGTCCGCCGGACGCATGTGGTAGAAGGGCCGGATGCTGGCCGGGTAGTGCGTGATGAACACGAACTCGTGGCCCGTGAGCTCCTTCATGCGGGCGGCGATGGTGCGCTCACCTTCCGGGTCCAGGTCCTCCTTGACGCCTTCAGGGTCCCAGCCGTCGGCCCGCAGGATCTCCTGTGTCTCGGCCATCGTGATCCTGGGGAACGGAGTCTCCGGCACGACGCTGTCGATACCGAAGACCTTCCGGATCGCCTCACCGTGAACCTCGGCGACCTTCGCGATGGCGTGGGCGAGCATCCGCTCCTCGAACGCCATCACGTCCTCGATGTCGTCGATCCATGACAGCTCGACGTCCACGCCGGTGAACTCGGTCGCGTGGCGTGAGGTGTACGACGGCTCGGCCCGGAAGACGGGACCGATCTCGAAGACCCTGTCGATGCCGGCGGCCACGGCCATCTGCTTGTAGAACTGCGGTGACTGCGCGAGGTAGGCCGAGCGGTCGAAGTAGCCGAGCTTGAACACCTCCGCGCCGGACTCCGAGGCGGTGCCCATCAGCTTCGGCGTGTGCATCTCCGTGCAGCCGTTCTGCATGGCGTACTCGCGCAGCCCCTGCTCCAGGGTCGTCTGCGCGGCGAACACCATCTGCGCGGTGGCCCGCTTGCGTACGTCGAGGAAGCGCCAGTCGAGCCGGTGCTCGGGGCCGGTGTGCTCGTCGATCGGAAGTGGCGTCTCCGCCCGGTTCAGCACCTCGATCGTCTCGGGGACGATCTCCAGGCCACCCAGGTTGACCTGGGCCGCCTCTACGACACGACCGGTGATCCGGACGGCGGACTCGGGGGTAAGCGATTCGATGACGGCTTCGAGACGGCCGCCGTCGCGCTTGTGGGTCACCTGGGCCATGCCGGAGTGGTCGCGCAGGATGACGAACTGCATCTTGCGCTGCAGCCGGAGTGCGTTCACCCAGCCGGAGACGGTGACGGTCTGGTCGCGGTGTGCCCGTAGGTCGGAAACCAGTACGCGGCTAGTGGTGTGGATCATCGCAGCCCTCCAGGGGCGTCGTCATGATCCCTTGGAAGCGTGGGCGAGAAGGGTACTCGCGGTGCCACCACGCCTTTGCCGCCGCCAGACAGCGGCGTCCTCATTCAGTCCGATGACGGGGGCAAACCGGCGGGGCATTGGGCCCGAGGGCCTTTCCTCCCCGCGCTCGGGAGGGTCTTCACCATGGGTGCGAGTCCGCCTTCACAGCTGCCGGCGGCTCTCTCTGCTCGCGTGATCCGTGGCTACTCGTCTCCGTCGACGCGTTGGTCACGAGGATATGGACACGATCAGGCTCCTGCAACGCAATCACGGGGATGGCGGAAGACCTGACTGGATGGCGTGCATGATCACGGATCGGTCAGCGCAGGAGCACCGACGGCGGCAACGGTTCCGGTACTGCGGCCACACGCTCCTCCGCCGTCTTGCTGAGAGAGCGTCACCGCCGTGGCCCGCCCGCCGGGCATCAATGTGATCGCTATCTATGAAGTAACGGGACGAGTCGCTACGTCTTTGGAATCAAGCCCAACTGGAACTGGTACGCAACCAGGTAGTCGCGGCTAGGCTCTCCCTGGTCAGGGCGCTCGTCGTGGGGGCAGGTCGCCGAACGTAGTGGCCTGATGCTCGAACGGCGCTTAGGGGGAACATGGCAGTCGCATTGCCTGAGAAGGGTCGACAGGTGCGCGTGGACGGCGCGCTAGTCACCGTTCGCGATGCTGACCATGCCGGTGACGGCACTGTTGAGCTGTTCGTGGTAGACGCAACTGGGTCTCCCCAGCGCGTCCTGCTGACGGCCTCCCAGCTGGAGGCTGGCCTGATCCCGGTTAATGATCGAGGCGGCGATCCAGACAGGGCCTTGACTGGCTTATGGGGCCGCTGGATGCAGCACGCGGTACCTCGTATTCGGTCCGCAGTGTTGGCGACTCGCCCCCTTAAGCCGTTCGCCCACCAGGATGAAGCTGTCCACGGGCACATGCTTACTCAGCCGCGTCTTCGGTTTCTGCTCGGTGACGAGCCCGGAACCGGTAAGACGATCATGGCTGGGATGTACTTAACCGAGGGGCGTCGGGTCGGCCTTATCCAGGGCCGTGCCGTGATCATCGTGCCTGCACACTTGGTCACGAAGTGGGAGCGAGACCTCCAGCGCCTCTTCGGGGTAACGGCCAAGCGCATCACTGCAGCCGTCGCAGCAGACCCGGCCGATCTGGACCCGCGCTATGACACCTGGCTTGTCTCTCTGGACCTCTTCACCCATAACGGTGAGGTTCGCCGCAAGGTAGCCGGCTCACACAGTTCCTGGTCCCTGGCGATCTTTGACGAGGCCCACCGACTCACTCCGACCAGTCAGTTCCTCGCCGCGGCACGCCAGGTTGGCGACTGCTCCCACCACCTACTGCTCATGACGGCCACGCCGCATCGCGGCAAAGAGCACTACTTCCGCGCTCTGATGAATCTGCTCGACCCCACGCTGTACCCGTGGGAGCCGCGCAAGACTGACTACGAAACGTCGCTCATTCCTTCGAAGCTGTCGTTCCTACGTCGCATGAAGGAAGACCTGGTCGGACACGACGGGTCGAAGCTGTTCAAGCAACGGTTCTCCGAAACCATTTCGGTGGATCTGAACTCGTATGAATCAGCGGTGTACGACGCGGTCATGGACTACGTAGAGATCTTCTACGCGGACTCCGCAACGTTGGCACGCTCGATCTACGGCAAGCGAGCTGCATCGTCGCTGTCTGCCGTCGCTGCGACGCTGCGTCGTCGTCAGGCTGCTCTGATGGGTGCCGCCCATGAGCGTACCCAGCCTGTCCTTCCGGAGGGGCTCCTCACAGCGCACGGTCTCGGTGCTGCGGCAGATGATGACGAAGCATGGGCGCGAGCAGAGACGGCGCTCGTGTCCGCGCGAACCAAGGACAAACCTCGCGAGCTCTCAGAAGTCGCCGCCATCCTCGAAACGTTGAGCAGGGCTGAAGCCGCCCAAGCGCCAGCGAAGTGGTCCCATCTGATGCAGCTCATGGAGCGCCATGGACTTCGTCAGGGCGAGGGTCAACTACTCGTCTTCAGCGAGTTCTCTGACACTGCGCGATGGCTCCAGGCACGCTTCGAGGAAGCGGGCTTCAGTTCGAGAATCCTTGAAGGATCCGTCGATCACGCAGCCCGAGACGTGCTGCAGGAAGACTTCCTGGCGGGTGAGTTCCAAGTCCTGGTATCCACCGATGCCGGCGGTGAGGGGATTGATCTCCAGTCCGCTCACGTGATGGTTGACTGGGACCTACCTTGGTCGATGGTCCGTCTTGAGCAGCGAATGGGTCGACTCCATCGAATCGGACAAGAGAACCTCGTTTACGTCTATCACCTGGTCGCTCCGCACACGAGGGAGGGCCGCGTACAGCAGGTGATGCTGACCAACCTGGAGAACGCGGGAAAGTCTCTCGAAGGCAAGGTCTACGACCTCCTGGACGCCACGGCCGATCGCGCCGGCTTCGACTGGGGCAAAGCCATGCTGGATGCTCAGGCTGGCCGAGAGGTTGTCGTTCCTGACACACAGACACTGATCGCTTCGGCACAGGCGCTCGTCGCCGAGGAGCGGAGTCTGGCCACACCAGCCAACATCTCGGAAGCCTTGGAGCGGTTTGCAGCAGACCGGCTGGAGGCCATCAACCCGATCATCGTCGAGGCGATGGTGGAGCAGGTTGCTCGCACCGAGAGTTGGCGAGTAGGGCCGGGACCAGCCAAGGGCATCCGGGAAGTGGCCGCGACCGTCGCACCATTACCTCAGGCGTTGGGTGGTATGTGGCACGCCTATGTGGCTGCGGCCGGTGACTCGGTGCGGCAGGCGATCAACGACGGTGCAGCTGGCCTGGATGACGTGATCGTGCTCGGTCCTACAGAGGAGCCCTTTCAGGAGCTTGTGGCACATGCACTCTCCCTCGGTGAAGCGGATCTTGTCCGCGGATCGACGCTGGTTGACAGTGGTTCGCTGACTTCGTACGTGCTGACCCTGTTTGATGCAGACATCCAGGTTCACGACGGCCGTACCAGGATCATCCGCAAGGCTCCGTTGCTCATCCGGTGTTCTCTTGGCCAGGCGATACCCGTCGCCTGGGACTCGCTCATGAAGCTCCGCGCACCAGTCGTCGAGGACCCGGGTCCAGGAGGCCCTGATTCCCTGCCGCCCGCGGTTCGTCACGATGCCCATGAGGCCGCCCGGGAAACCCTGCGCGGCCAGGTTGAGGCCCTCACAGAGGAGCGAAGGGCCTGGATTGTTGCTGCCCGTTCTCAACTAGACGCCACTCAATACCGATTTGAGGAGTCGATCGCGGACCGCCTGCTCGACGAGCGCCGCGCTCTGCTCGAGCAGTTCGCCGTGGCGAAGTCGTCGCGGGAGGCCGTGCTCGACGAGATCGCCGGCGTGAGCGCAAGTTCCGTACGGCTGGTCGGCTGGGTGAGTGTCACTGGTGGAGCGCGGGTCGAGACGCTGGGGTACGACCCGGACGCGGAACAAGTTGCCATTACCACCGTTGTCACAGAGCTCGAACGTCTGGGTTACGACGTTGATGATCGGCAGAGCTCCGGATTGGGCTACGACCTGTACGCCCGCCACCGGGTGACCCGGGAGCAACGGCTCATCGAGGTAAAGGGTCAGAGCGGTCCCCTAAGGGCCATCTGGCTCGAACAAAACGAGTGGGCGCAGGCCCAACAGCGCACGGATGCGTACTGGCTCTACGTCGTCGTTACCTGCGCGACTCGTCCATTCGTCGTTCTGCGGCAGCAGGATCCCGCCGCTGTCCTGAGTAGGCACCGGCGCGTCGAACGCTTTCAGATTCCGCTCTCTGAGCTCAACAGACTGATTGGAGACCAGTAGTGACTGCTGGCTCTGTCGTGAACGCGACGATGGGCACTGCTGGTGCCGCAATGACGGTGCATGCAAATGCTGTGCCAGATGCAACGGCACGAATGATTGACACCTGGTTTCCTTGCACTGAGGTGGACGCAGCCGTCACCACGCCGGCAGGCTCAGGCCGCAGTGAAAAGGCTCTGTTCACCTGGTTCGCGTCGAGGCCAATTGCCCAAGCGCGAGCTGCAGTGCTCTGCGCACTGCTCCCAGACACGCCCCAGAACCGGACCGATGTCAGGCTTGCAGTGCAGTCTGGTGAAGCGGGTGCGTTGGCGCGATTGCGTGAACAGGTTGCGGCTGAGTATCCAAATAAGCCCCCTGTTGTGCTCGACATGTTTTCGGGTCGTGGCATCATTCCGCTTGAGGCGGCCAGAGCTGGGGCGACCGCTGTTGGCACGGACCTTTCACCCGTGGCTACCTTGGCAGGCAGGCTGCTGGCCGATTACCCCCTGCGTGATTGGAGTGAGGAGCCGCCGATCTTGTTTGGCGGCGATTCTGGTCGGCGATGGCCTGCACCGGATAGGTCGACCCAGGCCGGAGAGGGGCAGGGATCAGAGACCCTGGCTCTCGACGGGATTTCAGTGGAGGAGCCTCGACTGCTGGCCGATGTGCGGTCTGTGCTGGCTGAAGTCGGCCGGCGGGTTGCTGTCGAAGTCGCCCCCTTGTACCCGGGAAGTCCGACTCGTGAAGGCGCGCTGCTATGGGCGTATCTCTGGGCAGTCACGATTCCGTGCGACGGCTGCAGGCGACGTTTCCCGCTGCTCGCCTCAATGGCGCTACGTCACCCATATGTGCGCACCGGTGACCAAGGGCAGGCCATGCGCCTATTTGGGGATGGTGACGCCTGGAAGATTGAGATCCACAAGGGAGTGCCGTCACAGAAGGGAACTTTCACAGCCCCGGAAGGCAAGCGGGGTAAGTCCGCGCGCTGTCCTTTTTCGACGTGTGGCCATGTGCACACGCTCGATGTGATCAAAGCAAAGGGATTTGCCGGCCAGTACGAGGATGCAATGCTGGCCGTAGGTGAGACCGACCCTGAAAATAATCAGAAAATCTTTCGGTTGCCGCGTTCCGAGGAGGTTGCGGCCGCGGCCACCGCTGATCCTGAGATTCTTTCTCCCATCAACGGCCATCGTGCTGTGCCGGATGAAGCCATCCCGGATGGAAATAAGGACAATGTGCGTGGAAGTGGCTACGGCTACTCGACGTACGGATCGCTAATGAATGACCGCCAGGCAGTATTGTTCGCCACTACGGCGCGCGTCATATCTGATATCCATCGAGACCTGTCCAGTGTTGTATCAGGTGACTATGCTGCCGCGCTAGCGAGCTACGCGGCAAGCAATATCATGCGTCAGATTCGGCGCAGCACCAGAGGTGCCGGCCTGTTGTCCCATGGGAATGGGCGCGGGACGGCGCAGAACCGCTGCCAGGCTGATCATATTTTCTCTTCACAGTCAGTTGTGAAACATCAATTTGACTACCTCGAAGCTGGACCCGGGGGAGGGCCTGGCACGTGGTCCTCTGTCTCTGCCAGCCTGGTAAATGCACTCAAGAAGATCCTGGATGAGACGCATGCGTCGGGTCGGCCTGGCCGATTTCGGCGGGCATCAGCAGTGGCCCTGCCGTTCAGAGATGCCACTGTAGATGCATTGGTGTGCGACCCCCCGTATTACGACATGATCGCCTATGCGGATTCGTCGGATCTTTTCTACGTGTGGTTCAAGCGTGCGCTGGGGAATGCGATGCCAGAACTGTTTGATGGCAGAGCAGATGGTCCTGACAGGCTGCAAGACAAAGCCGAAGAGATCATTGTGAAGGGCCGGGGTGCCAAGGGGGCCGGAGACCACAGGTCGAGCGAGAAGCGTTATGAGGCGATGCTGGCCAGGTCGTTCACCGAGGCGCGCCGCGTTCTCAAGTCTGACGGACACCTGACGGTGATCTTTGGACATTCGGACCCAGAAGCTTGGAAGAGGCTGCTCACTGCGCTGACAGATGCCGGGTTCGTCGTAACGTCTTCGTGGCCTTCGAGGACGGAGACCGCGGTCACGGGCGTAGCCACGATCTCCGTCACTGTGTCGATCGGTGCCCGTGTCGCACCGAGTCGCCGGCCAATCGGAATCGCTGCTCAGGTCGACGCGGACGTGGTTGCTGACGTCAAAGCCCGCTGTCGAGGTTGGGACATCGATGGACTTGCGCTGGAGGACCAACTCATGGCCTCATACGGGGCGGCGCTCGCGATTGTCGGCCGCTATGAGCGGGTGATCACCCCAAGTGGCGAGCGGGTCGCGCTTGAGCACTACATGACTCTGGCACGTCGGGCGGTGCGGGACGCAGTCGCTTTGCGGCTTGATGAGTTGCCTTTGGAGACATTCGACCCGCACACACGCCTCGCGGTCTTCTGGCATGAGCTTTATGGGCGCGCGGACGTACCGAAGGGCGAAGCTCGGTTCTTCGCCCAGTCGGACGACCTTCGTCTTGAGGATCTGCGGGGCCCGATTCTCCTGGAGACCAAGGCGGGGTACCGGCTGCGGCACGATGCCCCAGAGAAGGTCACACCGTCATCGAGCGTGTACGAGGTGATCCGCGCGATGGCGGCCCGGTGGTCGTCAGGCACTGAGGCTGTTGCAGCCGTTGTTGCTGACGCAGAATTGTCACCGACCGACGCACATCTGTGGGCAGTTGTCGACTGGGTTGCTGCCAAACTCCCCGGTTCGGACCCCGTCGCGGTTGCCCTCGCCGCCATCAAACGGAATCGCGGCACGGTGCAGGCATCCGCCGCGACCACGCCCACAGCACCAGCTGTTGTGCCGCACAGCCGCAATCAGATCAGCCTCTTCTAGGAGATGACGTGACCGCTATTACCCCTCCCGTCGCTCACTGGGCCGAGGTTCTGACGCTGCGGGACGAGGTTCGCCAGACTGAAGGGTCAGTAGGCGAGCTGCAGATGAGTCTGGCGAAGGCGGTCTATCAGACTGTCCCCGTGCCGTACGCAGACTCCACCTACTACACGGACATCACCCAGCCAACTCCAAAGCTTGTAGGGTTCCTGGGCCGAGTCGCGCGCCGTCTTGGCGTGAGCCATCTCGAAGCGCAGGCGTGCTTTCATCTCGATCAGGGGATGGGTGGCGGTAAGAGCCACGCACTGGTCGGAATCTGGCACATGATTAGTCGTCCTGAGGTCTTCTTCTCATCCGAGCTTGGTCAGGCGGTGAGCGTGGAGGCCAGTGCAGGTCGGAACGCGGTCGACCTGTCCCGAGTGCTTCCGGTCATTTTGACCTGTGACGGGATGTCGCCGGGAAAGACGGATCCTCGCTTTGGCCCCGCTACGGATCTATTTGGCCGCTTCCTGTGGCTGTTGTTCGCGGAAAACCCGGACAGGATGGCACGCTACCAGCATTACAGTAATCTGGGGGCGAACAAGGCGACCTTGCAGGCGGCCTTTGCCGAGGTTGATCGACCGGTTTTGGTTCTCATCGACGAACTCATGGACTACGCCATGGCGCTCACCGATGAGAGCGCTATCGGTGGGATGCCTGGCGAGCAGGCATTCCTGAATGCCCTGACCGACGCTGTGGATGATCAACCCGGCGTGGCTCTTGTGATCGTCATGATCAAGAGTGAGGAAGATCGGAGCGGCTATCATCCGGCAGCCGTAGCCTTTCGCGACTATTTGAGTCCGCGACTGCAGCGGAATGGGGAGACGGTAACGGTAACCGAGCCGTCCGACTTCGCGCAGATCATTCGCCGTCGTCTGTTTATTCAGGCCAAGACTGATGATGCAGAGGTTTCTACAGCTGCTGCTTTCACGGCTGCTGGTCAGCAGGGGGCGTGGAAAGATCAGGTATACACGCCGCTCGGTAGCAAGCGCACTCTGGCTGGGCTATCAGATCGGGTTGCTGAAGCCTACCCGTTCCACCCGGATCTTTTCGCTCTGGTAAGTAAGGAGTGGACCGTCGTTCAAGCCTTCCAGCGAGTGCGCTCGACTGTTTCGATCTTTGCTCGTACGGCTCTTTTCTGGAGTAACGAGCATAAATCGGGGCGCTGGGCTCCTGCCCTCATCGGCGTGGGTGATATACCGCTTCACACCAGCGCACTGGAAGCACTTCTCTCGAGTGGTGTGCTTGCAGGTAATGACCGGGCGATTCAGGGCTATCGAGCTGTGGCAACCACTGACATCGTCAACACTGGCGCCGGCGGCGGTACAGCATTTGTCCTTGATGCCGCGCTGAAGGCTAATGGAGTTGATGCCGGACAGCCAGTGCCGGCATTGCGGATGGGTACCGCGTGCCTAGCCTACAGTCTGGTACCTCGGCCTCGCGCGGTCCGGGGAGCAACCAAGGCTGAATTGTTGGCCGCGGTTGCGGGGCCTGGCGTTGACTATTCAGCGGCTGAAGAAGTGTTCAACGCCCTCGTGGCGAGCCCGGCTGAGGGAGGGCTTGGTGCCCTTGAGCGGAGCCGGCAAGGCAGGGGGCCTGAGCGTTTCTATCTGTCCATCAAGCAGACGCTTAACATGTACCACGCAAATGCTCTGTCGATGGTCAGTGGCGAAGGTTCGGTAGACATGGTATGGGTGCGTGCGCAAGCACTGGCGGAGAAGCACAGCTTCACCGCTCTCCACAAGTTGGTGCGCCCTGAACATGAAGCTTCTGCAGCCGCCGCTTTTTCTGGACTGGATTCTCAGCAGACGAGGCTCGTTGTCCTCGACCCGCGTCGCTGGACCCTGCTCAATGGTCGAGACCAGGCAACTCGGGCTGACATCGACGTCGCGTACGGAATATCCCCAGGGCTGCCCAGTACTTTTGCGGCTTCGATGGTGATGGCTGTGGCCACCACCCAACGACGGGACCGGGCGAAGGCTTTCGCCCGCGACTATCTAGCCTGGAATCAGGTTGTCGCTCAACTAGGCGAGGACAGCGAAGAGCTTGTCGAAGCACGCGCGCGCCGTGACCAAGCTAGTCGGAAGCTGGATGAGGCTGTCGTTTGGGCGTACCAGCACTATGCGTTTGTGTTGAGGACTGACAGTGGCCTCGCAGTGCAGTACAAGACGCTACCGGAGCCGCAGACATCGCTCTCTGGTCGTCATGTATGGACTGCCCTGGTAGCGGACGGCCGGGCCGTCCAAATGAACCAGCTCTCCGCCGAGTATGTGGCGCAGCTCATCACGTCGGGTCAGTATGGGCGGGACCTGACCCCTAAGGAGCTGTTCGCGCACCCCTACAGCGATCCGACCTGGCCGCTGATTCAAACGGACGAAGAGATGCGTCTGGCGCTGTTCAAGCTGGTCACGTCCGATGAATGGATGCTGACCGACAGCGACGGCGTGGAGATCCGTCCTGCGAGCGCGGCGCAGATCCAGGCAGCAACTCTGCAGCAGCAGCTCCGGCCGCGACTGCTCCTGACACCGCCGGGGCAACGGCACGGAGAGGAAGCTGACGCCGCTCACAGTAGTGCGGCCGCTGCCGGGGTGACCTCCGAGCGAATCAGTGAGTGCGGCTCGCCGGTTCCTGGCAACGCCGCGGTCACTATCCCGGTTCAGGATGGCAGGCCGTCCGAGCCATCGTTTGAGACCACGGTCATCAGCATCCCTCTCTCGTCGGTTACTGACCCTGTGAAGCGGGAGCAACTCTGGCATATGTTGCGCGAGGTGGCGTCGCTCGTTGACCCCGCGAAGTCGGGGCAGAACGATCTCCAGATGGTTGGCCTGCAGATCACGATTTCGGCCGGCACTGGAGAGACACAGAGCATGCTTGGCAAGGCATCGCAGGTACACGGTTCCAGCTCCGGAACAGAGCAGGACGACCTCTAAGGCGCCGCGTGTCGCGTACTGGCCCCGGGCACCCGTGTACCAGGCCGGACGTGTTGAGTGGATCGCGCGTATTTCGCTCGCGCGATCTGCTATCACCGCCGTGGTCTGTACACCAGACGGTCATCCAGCAGTCGGTGGATCAGGTCAGTCATCGACTGCGAGGCGGCTCATGCGGCGGACGCCCACCACGCTTCGACTCCGCGGTATTCAGGGAGCAGAGAACGGTCCGCCTGAAGCTATGGCGGCCTGAGCATGTGAACCAATGACCTTGGCATCATGCACCAGGCCGCACTCCACGGCGCGGCCATCTTTATTCGGGCCGCAGGTGACCAAGTAGGGGGCCTAGTACTCGTCGTCGGGGGGATCGGCGACTTCGTAGACGTCGGGTACAGCCCCCATCGCGTCCCTGCCCACGTAGTAGCGGATGGCGCTAGGGTATCGAGCCTCCTGCTCTCGGTACATCAGGACCCGTCCCATGAGGGCGCTGATTTGCCAATTGTCACCCAGGTAGGCGGCGAGCAGGCGGAATGCGCGGTCGGCAGAGAGAGGGCCCTCGGGGATGGTAAGCCGAATCCCGTCGATGTCGGCCCCTTGGTGCGCAAAGCGGAAAACGTAAGGTAGTTCTTCCTTCAGGTAGATGGCCAGCTCATGCGGCGTCAGATGAAGGGCCGGACCGTCAGTGCGAAGGGGCCACGACAGGTCAATCGGATGGAGAACGTCGAAGTGGTGGCTGTCGAGCCGGGTGAAGTCTCTCGCCCGTCCGGCGTCCCGGTTGCCGAAGCCGTTTTGGTTCCAGGGCGGAGTGAGCCCCTGGGCGCGAAGTCGCCGGATAACGAGGGATTCCGGTGCGACGTAGCTGAGGTCGTCGTCCAGTTTGAGGTAGCTGAACGAGAGGTCGCGGGAGTCGACGTAGCAGCGTCCGTCGATCTTCCTCAAGTGTTGTTTGAGACGGGAGGCGAGTGAGCGATCGCCTCTCCCGACGTAAACGATCTCCGGGTCGTCTCCGGGCCCTTGGTGGAGGAGGCAGACACCAGGCCAGTCCTCCAGCTTGTCGATGCTCGGGAGCGTGAGTTCGTGGCGCGGCTGCGCGGCGAGGATCTTGAGGAACAGGTCCTCGTGCTCCCGGGGTACCAGCCGGAATCCCGTGCCTCCGGTATATGCGACGTTGCGACTGAAGGGGTAGGACTCGACGGTATCCGTTCCACGCTGATTGGGTTCGGGGAGACCGCATGCTTTGAGTGTGTGCTTGAGGTTCGGGTAGATGTCGCTCAGGGCGAGCATCGGTGGGGCGCCAGGGATGCCATTTCGGACGATGTCGCGCAGGGCCCCGGTGAAGGACGTACAGGCAGTCTTCTGTTCTTCCGGCGGCGGCACGTGGGCGGCCTGGTCGGCCGCCGTGAGCGTGTAGACACCGCGGATGTCGGCGGCGTCCGCGAGGTGGCTCTCGTCGGCGCCCGCCAGGCCGTGGATGACACGGCCCGAGTAGCAGCAGTCGAGGATGACCAGCTTCACCTGGGCTGGTGAGTCGAGCAGGGCGCTGCGGATCTTGTTGTACTCCAGGCCGGTCAGGTCGGGGTAGCGGAGCTGGGTATGGCCGGTGGTCAGGCAGAGCGCGCCGGTCTTGGTGACGACCCCGTGGCCGACGAAGTAGATCAGCAGTGTGCCTGTAGTCTCCTCAGCCAGGCGGTGGAGCTGCAGCGCCAGCTCGGCAGCTCCGGCGGGATCCTCCACCACGAGTACCCGGTCCTCGGACCAGCCGCACAGGTCGGGGTTCGTGAGTAGCCGGTGCATTGCGTGGAGGCTGTTGAGCGCCGCGGGCACGTCGGGGAGAGATGCATCACGGTACCGCGAGACGCCGATCAGGACGGCGGTGTCGTCAGACGCCATCGGCGTCGTCGCCCAGGAAACGCTGGATCAGGGCCTCGGCCTCGGAGGTGTCGCCGGTCTCGAGTTCTAGGGTGCGGTCACCCCGGGTGATGGTAATGCGCACCTCGGTCGGAGTGCGGCGGCTCTGCAACCATGTAGCGAGGGACCCGGCAAGGACGGTCGCGATGCCGCTGGAGCCCAGCGAGACGGTCAGGAGATCGAGGCCGGCGCCGAGCTCGCCCTCGGCGGGGGCGGCATGGGCAATGCGAATACGTCCCTGGAGGCCCCGTTCGTGGCGGAGCCACTCAGTCAGAGCCAGGTGGTCGTCGAGAACGTCGCCCGAGGCGAGCGTGATCTGGACGTTCCTCGTGTCAATGTCCCCGGTGCCTTGCATTGCCTGTCCCCACCCCTGCGTGCATCTCGTGCCCGGAACTCCCGGACTGGTATGAGGAATCACCCTACGCGGCCTGGCCCCTGTTCGACCTGGATCGGGCGAACAGGAGCCAGGTGGGCGGCTGCGGTCAGAGGCGCTGACAAGTGATCGGGGGTGTTGAGTGGGGCGGCGTCGATGCGCACAGCGAAATTGATGCCCTTGTGCGCACGGATCACCAAGCAGTTGCCGAAGCGCAGCATCCGGTAGTAGCCAGGCTGTTCAGCGGGTACTCCCAGCCGCGAGCCTGCGCCGGAGTGAGGTATTCGGTGCAGCCGGATCCAAGCTCCATAGCCGACTACATGTGGACTAGGCCAGCGGGAAGGGCTGGCGGCCTGGACGATGATCGGCCCAAGGGAGTCCAGCAGGCTGGCCGCGGTGATCGGCGGCGTCAGAGACGTTGGTTCGCTTCACAGGCTCGTATGCCAGGCGGCAGCGCCCCGATCCCATTTCGTTGAAGGGGGACGCTCCGGAGTGGACGCGGATCAGGAGACTCAAGGGCAGCTGGGCCTGCGTGAGCGATGCGTGAGCGGACGGGCTCGGACGAACGCGGTCCGAGCCCGTCGGAGCTTACTCAGCTGGACGATGGGAGGCTGCTGACCGGGCAAGTAAGGACGGGTGAGTCTCAGGGTTGATCATCCTGGACGATCCCCTCGGGACTCATAATCCGTCGGCCGTGGGTTCGAGTCCCACCCGCCCACTACCGCAGGTCAGAGAAACGTTATGACCTGCGGAAACGCAACGTTCGAAGGCGCGAGAGCCTCGAACCGGCGAGTCGCTCGTGCGGCGTCGCGCCAGCCCCTCGACCTCTACAGGCCTGTGACCTGGGGGTTTTGGTCGGCTTCTTGACGGGACGGGTGGTGGGGTCGCCCACCCGCCCCCAGTTCACGCCCGTGGTGACCGGCCTGCCGGAAAGCGCGGGCAGGTGCTGTCCGCGGCCCATCCGCGCGTCGGGCGCTGTCCCACGGTCTGTGCGCCGGGTGCGGACGCGGCTCCCCATGACGACCCGCTGAACTCACCCCTCTGCTCCGGGGCCCCGTGCTGGCGCCGGAGTTGGGTTCCGATCTGTGCACTGCACAGGTGTGACCTTATTGCGCCCCTCTGTTTGGCGAAAAATCAAACCCGGGGGGACAGCCCCCGTGCGAAGTATTCGAGGGGGACCGAAAGATGCGTCAGCAGAGATACGTACGGCTGGTCAGTACCGCCCTGGCGGCCGCGAGCGTGGCCGTGGTGAGTGCGCTGCTGGTGGCAGGGGGAGCCGTCGGCGAGAGCGAGGCGCCGGCGGACGCGTCGACGTCGGTACAGATCGCCGCCGACCTTGCTGACCACGGCTGGGATGCACCGACTCCGTAGCGCCCGCTGGGATGCACCGGCTCCGTAGCGCCCGCTGGGATGACCGGCTCCGTAGCGCCCGCTGGGATGCACCAGCCCTGTGGCGCCGATGGCGCTGGGACGCACCGGCCCTGTAGCGCTGACGCCCGCTGGGACGCACCGGCCCCGTAGCGCTGAAGCCGCTGGGACGCACCGGCCCCGCAGCGCCGACGGACTCCGAGTGCCTCAGTGGCTGTCGTAGATCGTTTTCATAGGAATTTCCAGGAGGAACGTCACCATGACGATCAGTTCACTCACCCCGACCGAATTCACCGATGACGGTGCGATCGGGCCGGAGATCGAGCTGCGGAGCAAGATTTCCGTCGAGCTTGTCGATCACACCGCATCGGACCTCGGCGTGGTGCGGGCGGCTCGTGTTTCCACCGCCGGTGAGGAGGCTCATCGGGAGGAGCGCGGCGACAACTATATGGCCGGGCTCATCCAGTACCTGATGCGCAGCCGGCACGGCAGCCCGTTCGAACACAACTCGATGACATTCCTGGTGAATGCCCCCATCTTCGTGATTCGCCACATGATGCGTCACCGGATGTGGTCGTTCAACGAGGAGAGCGCACGCTACAAGAACCTGGAATCCGTCTTCTACGTGCCGGACAGCGACCGGCTGCTCAAGCAGGAAGGCAAGCCGGGGCACTACAAGTACGTGCCCGGCAGCGAGGAGGACTACGAGCTGCTGTCGCTGTCGGCGAGCACGGCCTACCGGGCGGCGTTCCGCGAGTACCAGCAGATGCTCGATGCCGGGATCGCCCGTGAGCTGGCCCGGATGGTCCTTCCGGTGGCCACGTTCTCGACCGTGTACGCGACGTGCAACGCGCGGTCGTTGATGCACTTCCTCGGCCTCCGTACCAACCGTGAGGACGCCACCTACGTGTCCCACCCTCAGCGCGAGATCGAGATCGTGGCGGAGCAGATGGAGGCCGAGTTCGCGCGCCTCATGCCGCTGACCCACGCGTCCTACGAGCGCTGCGGCCGCGTCAGCCCCTGACAGGCGGAGGAGTCATCGTATGCGCGTCACTGTGTACGCGGGATCAGCACTGGGCAACCGCGCCGTCTACCGCCAAGCCGCGGAACGGTTCGCCCGGGAGCTGGCGAGCGCCGGACACGAGATCGTCTACGGCGGCGGAGCCGTCGGCCTGATGGGAGTGGTGGCCGACTCCGCCCTGGCCGCGGGTGGGCAGGTGACCGGTGTCATTCCCAAGTCCCTCGTGGACGCGGAGGTGGCCCATCCCGGACTCACCGACCTGCGGATCGTCGACAGCATGCATGAACGCAAGCAACTCATGGCCGATCTGGGCGACTGCTTCGTGGCGTTGCCGGGCGGCGTGGGCACGATCGAGGAAATCCTCGAGGTATGGGCCTGGCTGGTGCTCGGTCACCATGACAAACCCGTCGTGCTGCTGAACATCGACGGCTATTGGGACCGCCTCCTGCGAATGACGAACCGGATGTCGGTGAGCGGATTCCTCCGTCCCGAGGAAGCCGGCACGCTCGCCTCCGTAAACGATTCCGCGGAATTGTTCGAAATGATCCAGCAGTGGAAGCCCCCGCCGCCCCGGTGGGGTTGACAGGAGAGGTGGTAGCGATGTCAGTCATGGAAGAAGAGATACGCGATAAAACCGCGCTCATCACCGTCGTGGACGGATATGTTCCGGTCATCGACCTGAGCGGATCCCGTTCGGAATCCGCCGACTCCCGGAAGCAAGTGGCCGCAGCCGTCGACAAGGTGTGCCGCACCAGCGGATTCCTGGTCATCGTCGGACACGGGGTTCCGGAGAAGGCCATCTCCGACATGTACCGGGCCACCCGGGAGCTCTTTTCGCTGCCGGCCCGGGAGAAGGCCGAACTGCTGGCGGATCCCGGGGATCCGCTGATGCGGGGCTTCGGCCGGCAGGGCAGTCTCGCCGCTTCGAACGAGGACGCGGCGGTCGAACGGGAGCGGGCCCTGCCGGACATCTCCGAGACCTACACGATCAACCGTCTCGGCGAGCGTGACGGGGCGCGCTCCCTGCCCGCGCACGTCGACCCCGCGCTGCGCTCCCCGAACCGCTGGCCTGCGCTGCCGGGCTTCTTCGACGCCTACCAGGCCTATTACGCGGCGATGGAGGACCTGGCCGGGCACATCATGCGGCTCTTCGCCCTCGGCCTCGGTCTTCCGGAGGACTGGTTCGACGACAAGATCGACCAGCACATGACCAACATGACGGCCAACTACTACCCGGCCCAGGAGACACCGCCCGAGCCGGGCCAGTTGCGCAAGGGTGTGCACAGCGACTGGGGCAGCCTCACCATCCTGTACCAGGACAACGGCACCGGAGGGCTGCAGGTCCAGTCGAAGACCGGGGCCTGGCTCGACGTTCCTGTCATCGACGGTTCGTTCGTGGTGAACATCGGTGACCTGATGGCCAACTGGACCAACAACCAGTGGGTGAGCACGGTGCATCGGGTCGTCAACCCGCCCGCGGAGCTCGCCGGGGCCGAACGGTACTCGATCCCCTTCTTCCACCAGCCCAACTTCGACGCGGTCATCGAGTGCATTCCGACCTGCACCGGTCCGGAGAATCCGCCCAAGCACCTGCCGGTGCGCTCGGGCGAGTACATCACCGGTAAGTTCCGCAAGGCCTACGGGGCCCCGTAACTTCCGCACCCGCCGGGAACGGCGGCGGTCACGCCGAGCTTGGCCCGGCCCATCCCTCCTGTCACCAGAAAGGCCTTCGCCATGCCCTCGGCCGCCGCCTCGCCCCCCGCGAGCAGACTGTCCCGGTTCGGGTTCCCCGAGATTCGCGGTTCGGGAAACTTCCTGTTGGCGAGCTTGATCCAGGGAACCGGGAACGGTCTGCTGCTCGCCTTCCAGCTGGTCTACTTCACCGCCACCACCACGATGTCCGCGGTGGCGGTCGGTACCGCGCTCACCCTCTCCCGACTGATCACGCTTCCCGCGCCGGCCGTGGTGGGGCCCCTGATGGACCGGTACGGGGCGCGACGCGTCGTCATCATCGGCAACGCCCTGTGTGCCGCGGCCTTCTTCGCGTTCCTCTTCGTGGAGAACTCCTGGCAGGTGGTGGCGACCGGGGTGGTGGTGCAGTTCGGCACCGCGATGTTCTGGACCGCCAACAGCGCCCTGGTCTCGATGGCCGCCCACCAGGGAGACCGCACCCGGTGGTTCGGCCTGATCCGGGTCATCCGGAACGTCGGGCTGGGCGTCGGTGGTGCGGTGGCCGCGTTGGCGACCAGCACCTCGGGGACCGCGGGCCTGCGCGCCCTGGTGATCGGCTGCGCATTGTCCTACGCAGTGGCCTGCCTGCTCATCGCCACGTGGCACCCGCGGGAACCGGGTCAGGGTGCGGCGGGCTCGCACTCCGAGGAGCGGACGCCCAAGGCGAGCTACCGCCTGCTCCTTCGGGACCATGTCTACCTGCGGCTGGTCGCGGTGAACGTGGTCTTCGTCCTGGCCGCGATGGTTCTCAGTTTCCTGCTGGCCATCTACGTGGTCGACGCGCTCTCCGCCCCCACCTGGCTCGTCGGCGTACTGCTCATCGTCAACAGCGCGCTGGTGATCGGCGCGCAGTCGATGGCCACTCGGCTGATCGAACGCCACCCCCTGACCAAGGTCATCGCCGTCGCCTCCGCGCTGGACGCCGTGGCCTTCGGCATCTACGCCCTGCTGGACGGCATGCCTCAAGGGGCCGTCATCGCCGGCCTGTTCCTGGGCATGATCATCTTTACGGCCGGAGAGATCCTGGCCTCGCCCGGCCTGGGAGAGCTCAGCGTCGCGCTGGCGCCCCCGCACGCCCTCGGGCGCTACCTGGCGGTGTTCCAGCTCTCCTGGACGCTCGGCATGGCACTGGCCCCGTGGCTGTTCACCACGCTGCTGAGCGCGGGACCCAGGACACCCTGGCTGGTGCTCTGCGCGCTCAGCGTGATCGCCATCCCCGCCGTCCGGAGCCTGCCGCAGCAGCGCACCCCGCAGGAGCAGCCGACCGGACAGGACGCTGTCCCCTCCGGCGCGGCCGGCTGACGCGACACCCGCACCGCCCGCACATCCATCCCATCGATCCCGAAACCGGGGTAACCCATCGTGACCAGAGGTGTCCTGCTCTTCGGAGCGGAGAGCAGTGCGGCGGAAGACGTCGTCGACGCTGCCCGCGACTTGGGGGTGTCCGTCCACCTGGCCACCCACCCGGAGGTGTACGACCGCTACACCGACGCCCTGAAGAAGAAACTCGCCGGCACGGTCTTCACCGACTTCCGCTCCCCGTGGACGGCTCTCGAGGAGCTGGAGCTCTACTGCACCACCCACGGCATCTGCGGGGTGCTCGTCGGCTGGGAGTTCCTCTCTCCGCTGGCCACACGACTCGCTTCGCGGCTGGGACTGCCCGGCCACGACGCGGATCGGGCCGACGCGGTACGTAACAAGCGGGACATGGCGGACCTGTTCGGCAAGTACGCCGTACCCAGCCCTTGGTGCATCGCAGCGACGTCGCTCGATGCCGCGGTCGCGGGCATCAGCGCCGGCCGGATCGCCTTCCCGCTGGTGGTCAAACCGGCGGAGAACGCGGGGTCGGTGGGCGTCGCGGTCATCGATTCCCTGGACGAGCTGCCGGAAGCGTTCAAGCGGGCACAGCGGTGGTCGCACGAGTTTCCCTACGGCATCGCGCTCGACACGACGGTGCTGGTCCAGGAGTACCTCGACGGACCGGAGTTCAGCATCGAGACCGTGGCGTTCGAGGGCGCCTTCGACCATCTGGCGATCACCCAGAAGTTCACCACCGGCGGAGGGATCTGCGAGGAGACCGGACACACGGTGCCGGCCCAGCTCGACTCCGCGGCGCAGACCTCGATCCTCGACGTCGTCGAACAGGGGCTGACCGCTCTCGGTGTGCGCAACGGCGTCGCGCACACCGAGCTCAAGGTGACCCCGGCCGGCCCCCGGATCATCGAGGTCGGGGCGCGCCCGCCGGGCGGACACATCATGAAGGTCGTCGAGCACGCGACCGGCGTCAGCGAGGCGCGCGGTTACGTCCAGGCCGCCATCGGCCTGCGGCCGGACACCCGCCCGCTGCGGACCGGTGCCGCCGCCATCCGCTTCATCAGCACCGCGAAGCACGGAGTGTTCAGCGGCCTGAGCGGCGCCCACTCCGTCAGGGGAGTCGTCGCCCTGCAGTCCTACGCGGCGCCCGGCGACCGGATCGGCAACGACTACGAGAGGTTCACGCGCATCGGGCACGTGATCGTCAGGGCGAGCTCGTCCGCTGAGGCCAACCAGCTCGCCGACGACGTGGTCGCTGGAATTTCCGTCGATCTGGAGAACTGAACATGTCACGCATCGCCTTCCTGCGCTCCATCGAGGTCCAGCAGGCAGACCCCTATCTGAACGAGCTGCGGGACCGGCTCGCACGTGACGCGATCCACGTGAAGATCTACTACACCGACGGGCACTGCGGTCCCGGCGACTTCCCCGGCGAATCGGAGAAGGTGGACCCCGCCATATCCCCCGGGGCGCTGGTCGACACACTCCTGAAGTGGCGCCCCGACGCGGTGATCTCCCTGTCCATCCCGGACGAGAACGCTCTGCGCGACGCCGTCGTCAAGCGGGAGCTCGCCCGGCACGACATCCCGATGATCATGCACGATCTGGAAACCGTGAACCTCCTGTCCAACAAGTGGGAGACCAAGCAGCTCGTCGCCGCGCACGGACTGACCACTCCGCCGGCGATCCTCACCGACGGGGACCTGCTCAACGACCGCAACCTGGTGGTCCCCGCCTACCGGGACGTCGTCCTGCACCGGGCCCGGGCACTGGGCTTCCCGCTGATCACCAAGCCGCTGTGGGACTGCCTGGGCAACGGCATGCAGGTGCTGCGCGACGCGGCGGACCTCCGCGCGTACCTGGACCGCCCCTACGACGGCAATCTCATGCTGGAACGATTCGTCACCGGCGAACTGTGTTCCGTGGAGATCGTCGGAGCCCCGGGGCGCTACGTGGTCCAGCCCATGCTCTGGATGGGCCCCGCGGGCGACGGGCCGGCGGCGACCTTCGGCCGACTGCGGTACGTGGCACCGCGCGAGGAGGCGGACCAGGCGTTCCGGCCGGTCGCCGCCTCGCTCGTGCGGCTGTGCGAGACGCTGGGGATCACCGGGGCGATCGATCTCGACATGATCTACGTCGACGGTGAGTACCACGTCCTGGAGATCAACCCGCGCGTATCCGGCGCCACCACGCTGTCGATCGCCGGATCCGGGCTCAACACCTACGACTGCCTGATCTCGATGGCACACGGCGACTGGCCCTCCTCCCTCCCTGCGGACCCGGGAGCCATCCGCAGGATGGCGCTGCAGTTCCCGGTGCGGGCCCTCACCGAGGCGCTCAAGCGCGACATCGCGGCGAACCTCTGCCTGGTCCGCGCGATCGACTACCACATCGGCGATGCCGTCCTGCCGAACATCGTGATCACCAGTGAACTCGGCGAGGCACACCGGCTCCCGGCCACCTTGAAGGCGCTGGACGCCGAGCACGACTTCATCGAACCCGCCGTGCTCGACCAGATCATCTCCGTGGTGCACCGCGAGCGTCCGCGCGCCGCGACGCCGGCAGCCGTCTGACCTCACCCCGGCCGCCCGCCGGGTCCTATCCGACCAACAGGAGTCTCAGCGTGCGTAACACCGTGCTCGTCATCGGATCCGGCTACCAGGAGTTCCGACAGTACGTACTCGAGGGGCTGGCACACCACTGCGACGTGCTGCTCCTCAACCGCGGCGAGGTGGACTGGCAGCGTCCGTTCGTCACCGACCACCGCGTCGCCGACCTCGACGACCCCGAGGCCGTGGGCGCGGCCGTCCGTGACCTCGTGCGCGGACGCACCGTGACGGGCGTCCTCACCTGGGAGGAGAAGCTCGTCGTGCTCGCCGCCACGGTCGGCGCCGAACTGGGTGTGCCCACCATGCCCGTCGAGGCGGCACGAGCCTGCCGGGACAAGGCCGTGCAGCGGACCGTCTTCGCCGCCCAGAACGTGCCGTCCGCCAGGTTCCGGTTGGTTTCCACCGCCGAGGACGCTCTCCGGGCGGCATCGGAGCTCGGTTACCCCGTGGTCGTCAAGCCCCGCGCCCAGGCGGCCAGTATCGGGGTGCAGGTGGTGCGTTCCGAGGCCGATCTGCACGCCGCGGTCATGCTGGCCCAGGACTCGGAGTTCAGCTCGGTCGTCGACCGGCAGGTACTGATCGAGGAGTTCCTGGTCGGCGAGGAGATCAGCGTCGACAGCTGGGTGCTCGACGGTGAGGTGCACCCGTACGTCACCGCACTCAAGCGGACCGGCTACCCGCCCTTCTTCGAGGAGGTCGGGCATGTCGCCGGTCCGGTGCTGGATCCGGCGACCCAGCGCGCTGTGCGGGACGTGGTGGAACGGGCCAATCTGGCGCTCGGCGTGGACCGGTCCGTGACCCACACCGAGCTCATGCTCACCGCCGACGGCCCCAAGGTCATCGAGGTGAACGGCCGGCTCGGCGGTGAACTGATCCCGTACCTCGCGGAGCTGTCGGCGCCGGGCCTGTCCGCGGGCGAGATCGCCGCCTCCGTGGCCTGCGGTACCGCACCGCGATCCGTGCAGCCCACCGACCAGCTGGTGGGCATCCAGTTCCTCTACCCCCCGCGGGACCTGGTGCTGGAAGGCATCAGCGTGGCGGGGGAGCTCGCCGACTCCGCGTGGCTGCGCACCGTCCGGCAGGTACGGGAACCGGGCGCACAGCTTCGGCTGCCGCCCCGTGAGTTCCTGGGCCGGGCCGGCTTCGGGATCGTGACGGGCGAGGACGTGCCGACCGTGGACCGACGGCTGGCCCAGGTGGCGGCCCAGGTCACGGTCAGCGGCCGGCCGCTCCGATGACCACGACGCCGACCGGTACCGCCATCCTCGACAAGGGACAACTGGTGAAGCTGACAGAGAGACTCGGCCTCGGCTGGCGTCTGCACGGCGACGGAAGCGCCCCCCTGCCGGGGGCGGCGGTCATGCCCGACGAACGGCTGTCCTGGCCCCGCACCCTGGGCTTCGGAGCTCAGCACGTGGTGGCGATGTTCGGTGCGACCTTCGTCTTCCCGGTGGTCATGGGTCTGGACCCGAACCTGGCCATCCTGATGTCGGGGGTCGCCACGATCATCTTCCTGCTCGTCGTCCAGGGCAGAATTCCCAGCTACCTCGGCACGAGCGCGTCCTTCGTCGGCGCCGTCGCGGCCATCAAGGCGTCCGGAGGCAGCACTGCCACCGTCACCGGTGCCATCCTGGTCGCCGGCTTGGTGCTTGCTCTCGTCGGCGTGCTGGTCCATCTCGCCGGGCCCGCGGCGGTCAACCGCGTGTTCCCGCCCGTGGTCAGCGGCGCGGTGGTCCTGCTCATCGGACTCAACCTGGCTCCGGTGGTGGCCGAGATCTACTGGCCGCAGGACCAGTGGGTGGCGTTGACGACCATGACCGTGGTCATCGCGGCAGGAGTGCTCCTGCGCGGCTTCTGGAGCAGGCTGGCCGTGTTCATCGGCCTGGTCCTGGGCTTCGCCCTGTCCTGGGTACTGGACAGGCTGTCCGGCCCGATCACCTCCGCGGGGCCTTCGGGGAAGATCACCGAGCACTTCCGGGTGGACCTCGCGGGTGTCTCCTCCGCCGAATGGTTCGGTCTCCCCACCCTGACCGCACCGACCTTCACCACCTCCGCGATCCTGCTCGTCCTGCCCGGGGTGATAGCGCTCGTCGCGGAGAACACCGGGCATGTCAAAGCGGTCGGTGAGATGACGGGGGCCGACCTCGATCGCAGCCTGGGCAGAGCGATCTTCGCGGACGGACTGGCCACCGCTGTCGCCTCCTCCGTGGGGGGCGCGCCTACGACGACCTATGCCGAGAACATCGGAGTGATGGCGGCCACCCGGGTGTACTCGACCGCCGCCTACTGGATGGCCGCGGTCACGGCTCTCCTGTTCGGACTGTGCCCCAAGTTCGGCGCACTCATCGCCGCGACCCCGGGCGGAGTACTCGGCGGGATCACCGTCGTGCTCTACGGCATGATCGGACTGCTCGGCGTCAAGATCTGGATCAAGGCAGGCGTGGACTTCGCTGTCCCGGCCAACCTCGTCCCCATCTCGGCGGGCCTGATCGTCGGTATCGGCGGGGTGTCGATCAGCGTGACCGACGACTTCTCCGTCAGCGGCATCGCACTCGGCACGGTGGTGACCGTGGTCGGTTATCACGCGATGGCGCTGGCTCTAAGCACTGACCCTGTTCGTCCGGCGGGCGCCCTGGCCGCACCGCCGCCGTGCGCGACCGCGACCACCGAGCCGGCCCGCGCCAAGGACACGGTCTCCGCGTGACCCGTGGCAAGGCGCCGCGCCCGGGGGAATTCTCATGAGTCGCCCTTCTCCCTCCTGGCCAGGGAGTACCCGAGTTGGAAGCGCGTCTCCACGCCGAACTCCTCCTTCAGCTTCGCCAGATGCGAGGCGTACGCGCGGGTGCTCAATCCGATCCGCTTGGCTATCTGGCTGTCGCTGTCTCCGTCGATGAGGCACCGGATGATGGTCTCGCGCAACGCGGAGCTGATCTCCATGGACTCCTGCGGGGTGCGGGATCCCACGAACACCTTGGCCCGCAGCCAATTCCGGTCGAAGAGATCCGACAGGAACCGCACGATGGCGAGGTCACGGATGACAACCGCGCGATCCCTGCCCGCATCCGCGGGGATGAAGGCGATGCGCCGGTCCGCGATGACGAGCCGGTCGAAGAATTCGTCCAACGTCCTCACCTCCGCACCGAGTTCGGTCACCTCCGAGACGTAATCCCGCGTCGGGCGGTCATGCCATGCTGTGTGCTGATACAGCGTACGTACGGATACTCCCCGGTCGAGCAGGGAGACCGTCTCCGCCCGTATCGCCGACAGGGTGGCCTTCGCGCGGCCACCGCCCGGCTGTGCGGTGAGGAGTTCCTCGCCGCACTGGTTCACGGTGTTGCTGATGAAGGAACTGATCACCGCCTTCCCCTCCAGGTGGACGATCGGCTCACCGGAATGCGCAACGGTGGATTCCCGGGCAACAGCGATAAGCGGACTGAGGAATTCCGAAAGGTCGGCGGCCTGCTCCAGCAGAAGCAGGGCCTTCGAACGCAGCGCGGCACCCATGCGCGCTTCGACGATCTGGGGATCCACCACACTGAGCTGCTTGGGGCTCAGTCCGGACTGAGCCACCAGCCCCGAGGCGATGAGTTCCCGCGCCACCGCTCCATCGCTTTCCTCCGCCGTTCCGGAGCCCGGTGATTCATCCCTTTCCGCCCCTGCCTGCTGTAGCAATCCGATGTACATCGAACGAGCTTCGTCGCTCAGAGCGATGGGTTCCGTGTCCGCCGCAGTGGTCAGGGAGGGGTGGTGCACGCTTACTCCTCATCGGACGAATGTCGTGAATTCGCAGGTCCAGGACTGGGCCTAAATCCCGAATCATGAACAATAGGCATGCGGCTGGTGTCGGCGGTAGTGGGATTCTCGCAGGTCACCGCCTGGGACCGGCTTCCGATCACGGCACTGGACCCTGCGGGCGTCAAGACCCAGCCCGTTCCGGCCCGCCCGTCCTGCGGCGACGGGGGCCGAAAACGACAGTCGCGGCGTACCGGCAAGTAGCCTCGACATTCCAACGAGTTCGAGAACGGGAGATCAAGGCTGTGCGCAGCGCGAGTGTGACACCTGGCGGTGACCGGATGCGGTGGGTCGAGTTGCCGGGCGCGGACCCCTCCCGCGTCTACGTCCACGGGCTCGGCGCCACATCACCCGCCTACTTCACCGAGAGTGCGGTCCACCCCCTGCTGGCGGGGCGCCGTTCACTGCTGATCGACATGCTCGGCTTCGGGATCAGCGATCGCCCGGACGGTTTCGATTACACCCTGGAGGCGCATGCCGACGCGCTCGCCGCGGCGATGGCGGCCGCCGGCGTGGCAGGGGCCGAGGTGATCGCGCACAGCATGGGTGGCTCGGTGGCCATCGTCCTGGCCGCACGGCACCCGCGTCTGGTTTCCCGACTCGTCCTGATCGACGCCAATCTCGACCCGGTCCTCCCCGCTCCCGGTCCGGGGAGCGCGGGAATTGCCGGATTCACGGAGGCGGAGTTCCTGGCGGGTGGCTGGACGGAGGTATGCGACGCCGTCGGCGCCCATTGGTGGTCCACGATGCGACTGGCAGGACTGGAGGCGCTGCACCGCAGCGCCGTTCACCTGGCGCGCGGGACTGTTCCGTCCCTGCGCACACTGCTTGCCGAATTGGAGATTCCGCGTACGTATGTGTTGCCCGAAAGCAGCGGTCCGCTAGCCGGTGCCGAGCTGCTCCAGGCGGCGGGCGTGGCGGTGGTGCCGATACCCGACTGCGGGCACAACATCATGCTGGACAACCCGGAGGCGTTCGTCCGCGCCACCGCGACCGCACTCGCGGGGTAACCGGGGCAGAGGCGGACCCGAACTGCGGACATCTCTTCGAGCACGCCATGGGCGCCCCCCCCGCGTACCTGTCGCGTCCCGTCGCCCCCGGCGGACGCCTCGGCTCCAGGACAAGCCGGCGACTCGCCCAGGTGTTCACGTGGGGCGGAATCCGGACCCATGAACAGGGGTGGGCGTGACTACCATCCCCTGTGACCGAAACGACCGAGCCGCCCGTCCACCGCCCCCGGATATTCGCCGACCTCACCCCCCTGCGGGTCTCACCCGACTACCGCCGGCTCTGGTTCGGGAACACCGTGTCCTGGATCGGGCAGGGGATGACGGCCCTCGCCGTGTCGCTCCAGGTCTACGACATCACCGGGTCCGCGTTCTCCGTGGGGCTCATCGGGTTCTGTTCGCTCGTGCCGCTCGTCGTGTTCGGGCTCTACGGCGGGGCCGTCGCCGACACCGTCGACCGGCGCAAGCTCGGCCTGTTCAGTGCCGCGGGATCGTTCCTCCTGGCCCTCGTCCTGATGGCGGCCACCTTCGTGGGGATCGAGCACGTCGGCCTGCTGTACGCGATCGTCGCCCTTCAGGCCGTCTGCTTCGCGCTCAACGCCCCGGCCCGCTCCTCGATGATCGCCCGGCTGCTGCCGCCCGAACAGCTGCCCGCCGCCAACGCGTTGGGCTCCATGACCACGACGACGGGTGCGCTCGTCGGGCCGATGCTGGGCGGGCTGATCGTCGGCTGGTGGGGATACCGCGCCGCGTACACCGTCGACGCCGTCACCTTCACCGCCTCCCTCTACGCGATGTGGCGGCTGCCCTCGATGCTGCCCGACCGGAGCGAGGCGGACGGCTCCGGCAAGGCGGCGAAGCGGGCCTCCGTACTGGACGGGCTGCGGTTCCTCGGCACCCGGCCCAACCTGCGGATGACCTTCTTCACCGACCTGTGCGCCATGGTGCTCGCCCACCCCCGGGCGCTGTTCCCGGTCGTCGCCGTTCTCTGGTACGGAGGTGACGCCCGCACCACCGGACTGCTCGTCGCCGCTCCGGCCTTCGGGGCGCTCCTCGGCGGAGTGTTCTCCGGCTGGCTCGGCCGCATCCGGCTGCACGGCCTCGCCGTCCTGCTCGCCGTCGCCGGCTGGGGCGCCGCCATCGCCGTCTTCGGGCTCACCCGCCACCTCTGGCTCGGGCTGCTCTTCCTGGCGCTCGCCGGGTGCGCCGACACCATATCCATGGTCTTCCGCAACACCATGCTCCAGGCGGCCGTCCCCGACGACATGCGGGGCCGGCTCCAGGGCGTCTTCATCGTCGTCGTCGCGGGCGGGCCCCGCCTCGGCGACTTCCTGGCCGGTTCGGTCGCCGACCTCACCTCGCCCGCCGTGGCCGTCGTCGGCGGAGGCGCCGCCTGTGTGGTCGCGGTCTCGCTGCTGGCCCTGAAGTGGCGCGGCTTCGCCCGCTACGACGCCCGGGACCCGCAGCCGTAGCCGCCCTACGTGACGATCGAGCGGGCGATCCCCAACTCCACCAGATCCTGTGGGCGCAGGCGGAGCTGGTCGGCCGTGGCGCCCGTCTCCTGCGGCGGCCGCTTGAGGATCGCCGCCGCCAGTTCGGGGGCGATGACGGAGAAGTAACTGTCCGCCGTGACGTGGGTGTTGCCCGGCGCCGCGAGGGCCAGCGCGCCGCCCGAGCCGCCCTCGCCGATCACCAGTGTCGTCACCGGGACCCGGGCCGCCGCGATCGCCGCGAAGGTGTCCGCGATGGCCGCGCCCGCGCCCGCCCGTTCCGCCTCGGCGTCGTTGGCGGCGCCCGGGGTGTCGACCAGGGTGAGGACGGGGACGCCGAGCCGGTCCGCGAGCCGGATCGTGCGGGCCGCCGCGCGGTACCCGGCCGGGCGGGTCGGGGTCCCGCACTGGGCGACGTACGCGACCGGCTGCCCGTCCGCGCGCAGCCCGAAGCCGCTCAGCAGTCCCGGGTCGCTGCCGCCGCACCGGTCCCCGTGGAGGGGGAGCCGTACGGCGAAGTAGTCGGCCAGATACGCCTCCGCGCGCGGCCGCCCCGCAGCCCGGGCCCGCTCCACCGCCTCCCGGCCGGTCTCCGGCAGCCCGGCGGCCGACGCCCCCTGGGCGTGGGGGAGCGGGGCGGCGGTGGACCCGCCCGCAGCGGCGTCCGACCCGTCCACGGCGCCGGTCACCTCGTGCGTGCCCGCAGCGCCGGTCGCCTCGTGCGTGCCCACAGCAGCCGCCCCATGCCCCCCGAGCGCCCCCGCCGCACCCGACCCCAGCGCCCGCAGCCACAGGCCCACCGTGCCCGGCAGCTCCCCGGCCGGGACCACCGCGTCCACCTGGCCCGCCGCGAACTGGCCCTCGGCGCTGTACGCGTACGGGTCCGCGTCCGGCGGTCGCACCCGGGACCCGGCGAACCCGACCTGGGCGCCCGGCAGGGCCAGCACCACATCCGCGCCCGCCCCCACCGTGGCCCAGCCGCCGCCGGTCGTGGGGTCGCGGACCACCGCGATCTGCGGGAGCCCCGCCGCCCGCAGCCGGGCGGAAGCGGCTGCCACCCGCTGGAGCTGGGTGAGCGCGACCATGCCCTCCTGCATCCGGCTGCCACCCGTGGCGACGAGCGCGACCAGCGGGAGGCGCCGGGTCAGGGCCAGTCCGTACGCGGCCTCCAGGCGGTCACCCGTCAGCTGACCCAACGAGCCGCCCAGGAAGCCGAATTCGAAGGAGAGCAGCACGCACTCCCGCTCGCCCACGACCCCGGTCCCGTACACCACGGACTCGTCCTCGCCCGTGCGTTCCGCCGCCCGCTCCCGCGCCGCGTCGTACCCCGCCCAGCCGAGCGGGCCGTCCTGCGGCAGGGTACGCGGCGGCGGGCGGTGCTCGGTGAAGCCTGCCGCGCCGGTGAGCAGGGCGATCGTCTCCCGGGCCGTCATCCGGGCCGAAGGCTCAGCGGACATGGAGCGACCTCTTCATGATCTTGCCCAGGTCGTTACGGGGCAGTGCGTCCAGGTAGTGCACCGTGCGCGGGCGCTTGTGCGGAGCCAGCTGGGCCGCCACATGGTCCGCCAACTCTTCAGCCGGGGGAGGAGAGTCGGGGTTCGCCGCGACCACCCACGCCACGACCCGCTCACCGAGGTCCGGGTCCGGCTCGCCGGTCACGGCCGCTTCCCGGACGCCGGGGTGGGCGAGGAGCACGTTCTCGATCTCGCCCGCACCGATCTTGTAGCCGCCGCTCTTGATCAGGTCGGTGGCCTTGCGCCCGACGATGGTCACGTATCCGTCCTCGTCCACCGTGCCGACATCGCCCGTACGGAACCAGCCGTCCGCCGTGTGCGCGGCGGCCGTGGCGTCGGGCCGGTTCAGGTAGCCGGTGAACAGGTTCGGGCCCCGGACCTGGATCTCGCCGATCGCCTCCGGCTCCTCCAGCACCGTGCCGTCCTCCTCCGCCAGACGCAGCTCGACCCCGGCGAGCGGCGGGCCGACCGTCCCCGGGCGCGGCACGCCGTCCGCCCGGATCCCCGTGTTCATCAGGGTCTCCGTCATCCCGTACCGCTCGATCACGCGCCGCCCGGTCGCCGCCGCGATGCGTTCGTGGTCGTGCACGGGGAGCGCCGCCGAACCGGAGACCAGCAGCCGCGCCCCCGCGAGCGCCCCGGCCAGCGCGTCCCGCTCCACGCCGCCCGCCGGCGCGTCCCGCTCCGCCTCGCCCGCCGGGGCGTCCAGCACTTCGGCCAGCCGGTGGTACATCGTCGGTACGCCGAACAGCATCGTGCCCCCGGACCCCAGCTCACGGGCCACGCCCTCGGGGGAGAACCTCCCCAGGTGGCGCAGGGAGCCGCCGCGGCGCAACGGGCCGAGGACGCCCAGGATCAGGCCGTGGACGTGGAACAGCGGCAGCGCGTGGACCAGGACGTCGTCGCCGGTCCACCCCCAGGCGTCCGCCAGTGCGTCCAGGGAGGCGGCGATGGCCCTGCGGGGCAGGACGGCCCCCTTGGGCGGGCCGGTGGTGCCGGAGGTGTAGACGATCAGGGCGGGGGCCTCGGCTGCGCCCTCGCGCACCTCGTACCCCTCCGGGGCCTGAGTCTCCGTCCGCGCGTCGACCGTCACCCGTCGCAGCTTCTCCAGCGCGGGCGGCAACACCTCGTCGGGGCCCGCCAGTACGGCCGTGGGCTCGCTGTCCGCCAGGATGTGCGCCAACTCGCGTTCGCCGGTACGGGGGTTGAGCGGCACGGCCGGCACCCCGGCCCGCACCGCCGCCACCACCGCGATCGCCGTCTCCGGCGTCGGGGTGGCCCAGACGGCGACCCGGCCCGCGTCCGCGATCCGGGCGGCGAGGGCTGCGGATGCGTCGGCCAGCCGGCCGTAGGTCAGGGAGAGATCACCGAAGCGGACGGCCTCCCGGGAGGCTGCCGGGCCGGTGGGGGACTGGAGCGCGGGAAGAAGGAGGGTCACGCCGGGAAGCCTAGGGCTTGGGGGCGGGCCCCGCCGGACCCCGTCTGCCGATGAGGGCAGCGTCACCATCGGAAGCCCCCTACCGCAGGGGGTGCCGGACCGCACCGGGTGGGCGACAGGGCGCTCCCTCAGCCGATATCGCCGCAAGCTGGGACAATCGCGGTATGGATCGGCTGGACAGGGAAATCCTCAGCATTCTCCAGGAGGACGCCCGGATCTCGTACCGGGATCTGGGCGTACGGGTGGGGCTCAGCGCCAACGCGGCCGGCGACCGGGTCCGGCGCATGCGCCGGGACGGGGTGATCCGCGGCTTCACCGTCATCGTGGACCCGGCCGCCGACACCCGTTCGGGCCTGGTCGTCTTCATCGATGTGACGCTGCGGCTCGACACGACGAACGAGGAGTTCGAGCGCTCGGTGCTGATGCTGCCCGGGATCACGGAGGTGGTGCACGTGACGGGCGGCCACGACTACCTGATCCGCGCCACGGCGGCCGACCCGGTGGCGCTGGACACCCTGCTGCGCCGGCTGAAGCGGGAGGCGGGCGTCGCCCACTCCACCACCCGCATCGCCCTGCGGGCTGCCCCGAAGCACTGACCGCGACGGCTCGGCGCGTCACAGCGGCGGCCCGGCGCCGGCCGCGCGTGCCCCCAACGGAACGGCTCGGCGCGGCACCGACCGCGCGGCCCTCACCGGATCGGTTCGCCGCCGCACCGACCGCCCGGTCCTCACCGGATCGGGTCGCCGCCGCACCGACCGCCCGGCCCGCCGACCGTGCGGGCCCCCACCGGTTCAGATCGCCTCAGCGCCTGACCGCGCGGGCCCATCCGGCCCCCACCCGATCAGATCGGCGCCTGCCAGGTCACCGTCGTCGACTGGCCGCCCTCCTCCTCGCGCCCGTCGTCGGTCACCACCAGCCGCACCGCGCTCCGCCCGTCCGGCGACCGGACCGTCGCGTCCACCTCCACCTCGATGGCCGAGACGCCGGGCCTGCGGTGCGCGGCGGCCAGGGCCCCGCGCAACGCGGTCAGCAGCTCCCGCCCCACCTCCTCGCCCACCAGCGCGTCCACCGCCCCCGTGAAGTGCACCGACGGCGGAAAGCCCAGCAGCGCCGACGCGCCCCCGGTCTCCCGCAGCACCCGGCCGCGGAACGTGCTCGGGGCTTCGGCGGGCGGCTGCTGGAGGGCGAAGATCGCGGTGCGGACCTCCTGGATGGTGGAGTCCAGCTCGTCCACGGCCCGGCCGATCAGCTCGCCGGGCCCCTCCTCCGCAGGGTCGCCGGGCCCTTCCTCCGCAGGGTCACCGGGCCCCTCCTCCGCAGGGTCGCCGGGCCCTTCCTCCGCAGGGTCGCCGGGCCTCTCGCCCGTGGTCCGCCGACGCGTCGACTCCAGCATCATCTCGGTGGCGAAGAGCCGCTGGACCACCAGATCGTGCAGGTCGCGGGCGATCCGGTCGCGGTCCTCGTACACCGCGAGCTGCTCCCGGTCCGCCCGCGCGTCGGCCATCACCAGCGCCAGGGCGGCCTGCGAGGCGAACTGGGTCGCCAGCAGCCGGTCGACCGCCGTGTACGGGGGTGCGCCGCGCCGCCGGGGCAGCGCGAGGGTACCGATGAGCCGACCGCCGCTCTGCAACGGCAACATCATGCTGGGCCCGAACCGGGACCGTACGTCGGTGGTCATCCGGGGGTCGGTGGCGGAGTCGTCGATGAAGACCGGTTCGCCGCCGAGCAGATGGACCAGGACGGGGGAGCCGGGCGCGATGGTCGTGCCGACGAGACCCGCCGGGTCGTCGAGCGTGGAGGCGGTCACGATCTCCATCCCGCCCTCCTCGGTCGGCTGGAGGATCACCCCGGCCGAGGCGCCGGCCAGCACCCGGGCGCTCTCGGCCACGGTCATCAGGGCGTCGGCCGCGTCGCTGCCGGTGAGCAGGGCCGTGGTGACCGCGGCCACGCCCTCGATCCACCGCTCGCGCTGCCGGGCGCTCTCGTAGAGCCGGGCGTTGCCGATCGCGATGCCGGCCTGGGAGGCGAGGACGTGCAGCAGCGCGCGGTCCGTTTCGGTGAAGGCGCCGGTGCTCTTCTCCGCCAGGCACAGGTGGCCGAAGAGCTCGGTGTGCACCTGGATCGGAGCGATGAGGAAGGGCCGCGCGAGCGGCCCGCCCGCCGCCCCGCCGCCCTCGGGCAGGAGCCCCGCGCCGCCGCCCGCGGGCGGGAGCCCCGCGCCACGCTCCGGGAGGAGGTGATCGATGCGCTCCCGCTCCGCCGGGGTCATCCCGGTGGTGTGGAGCGCCTCGGTCCGGTCCTGGTCGGGCTCCAGCACGCCGAGCGCGCCGTAGCGGGCCCCGGTCAGGGCGGTCGCGGTGTCGACGATCTGCTGGAGGGTGGCCCGCAGCCCGAGGTCGCTGCCGATGCTGAGGACGGCCTCCAGCAGGATCGGCAGCCGGTCCACGGGCGACAAGCCCTCGGGCGGGTCCGGCGGATCGTGACCGGGTCCGCCGGACACGCCCTAGCCCGCCGTGGGGTTGAGGACCATCGGCTGGATCTTGCCGTCCAGCATCGCGCCGAGACCGAGCACCGAGCACACGTCGGGGCGCTCGGCGATGTGCACCGGCATGCCGGTCGCGTCCCGCAGCATCTGGTCGAGCCCCGGCAGCAGCGCGCTGCCGCCCACCATCATGATCCCGCGGTCCGCGAGGTCGGCCACCAGGTCGGGCGGGCACTCGCGGAGCACCTTGCCCACCCCGTCCAGGACGGCGGTGAGCGGGGCGTGGATGGCCTTCCGTACGGCGGCGGTGTCGACCTGCACCGAGCGGGCCAGACCGGTCGCCACGTCCCGGCCGTGGATCTCGGTCAGGGCGGGACCGGTGAGCTGGAGGCCGTTGCCGTGCAGCGCCAGTTGCAGCGGACGCACGGACTGGCTGGGGAGCAGCAGTGCGTGGTGCTGGCGCAGGTACTGGATCACCGCCTCGTCGATGGCGTTGCCGCCGACCGGGAGCCGGACGGCCGTCACGATCGAGCCGAGCGAGAGGACGGCGATCTGGGTGGTGGCCGCACCGCACGCCATGATCATGGTGGCGGTCGGCTGCTCCACCGGGAGCCCACAGCCCGCGGCCGCCGCGATCAGGGTGTCCACCAGCTCGACGCGCCGGGCACCGAGTCCGACGAGGGTCTCCACCGTGGCGCGCTGGGCCAGCGGATCGGCCTCGTGCGGGATGCAGGCTGCGGCACGCAGCCGGGGCTTGCGGCGCAGCTGGCGGCGGAGCTTGTCGCCGAGCAGGTGGCGCAGCATCCGCTGGGCCATCTCGATGTCGACGACGGAGCCGCCGGAGACCGGGCGGACGACGCGGATGTATTCGGGGGTGCGGCCGGTCATCTGCTCGGCGAGCACGCCGACCGCGATGAGCGATCCGGTACGGGTGTTGACGGCGGCGACGCTCGGTTCGTCGACGACGAGCCCGAGCCCCTTCACGTACACACGGGTCCTCGCGGCCCCGAGATCGACGGCGACGTGGCAACGCTGCAACTGCTCAAGGCTGACGGTCACGGCAGGTTCTCCCGAGAGCGCGGATGGGGGTACCGGCGGCAGCCGGCCTCTCATCGCATCGTCGCGTTCCGGGCCGGGGCGCGCGCGCTGGGTTGCGCCGTACGAGGGTCGCCGGCTGACGGCCCGCCAGGTGGTACGTCCGGCCTGCCCCCCGCTCGACCCGGGGGCTCAGCCGGGCAGGAGCCGCTGGAACAGCCCCCAGGTGAACTCGGCGACGTACGCCCGTCCGCCGCCCGGGTCGGTGACGGCCAGCGCCCACCGGGTCGGCGCGCTGCCCTCCATCGGCCGCGCCGGGGGAAACGCCCGGGCCACCTCGTCCACGGTGCACGACCAGGGGCGCAGAGAGGGTACGGAGGTGAGCTCGGGGCCCGCCGCCCCCGGGGCCCGGACGAGCCACTCGTTCCACACGGCCCCGCCCGGTGCGGCCATCACCTCGAACCGGAGGTCCGGCCAGAGCGGCACCGGCCAGAGCAGCGCCTGGCACTCCAGGTCGCCCACCCGCCGCTTCAGCGTCAGCTCCGGCTCGCCCAGCACCGAGCGGTAGCGCCGCAGCGATCCCCGCCCCCGGGGCGCGCGGACCATGGCCTGCCAGCGGCGGTTGGCCTCCCGCATGTCGGCGAGCGAGGCGCTCAGCTCCTGCCGCGCCTCCTCGACCAGACCGGACTGGTGGTCGGCCATGCGGCGGAGCAGGACGAGCTGGAACTCACGGGGGCCGAAGGGGGTGGGAGCGGTCATGCCACCCATCTTCCCGCAGGTCAGGCGTATCGGACCGGCTGTCCTCGGAATCCGAGGTTCCACACAGGATTCCTCACCTGGCCAGCTTCCTCCGTCGATCCGCGCCGACACCGTCGCCGACCTGCACCCGCTTCCTGTGGTGGTGCACACAGGCCCTGGGTCAGCCCTCGCCCAGCATCCGCCGCAGCAGATCCCGCAGCACGGTCCGCTCGGCCTCCGACAGCCCGGCCAGCGGCTCCCGGGCGAAGTTGAGCGAGTCCCGCAGCTCCCGGGCCGTCCGCACGCCCGCCTCCGTCGCGGCGGCCAGCTTCACGCGGCGGTCCACCGGGTCCGGGCGGCGTTCGACCAGGCCCCGGGTCTCCAGGCGGTCGACGATGCCGGTCACGTTCGACGGTTCGCACTTCAGCTTGACGGCGATCTTCCGCATCGGCGTCGGCTCCACCGCGAGCAGCCCGAGGACCCGCGCCTGTGCCCCGGTGAGGGAGTGCTCGGCGGCGGCGCGGTCGTACTCCTCGTGATAGCGCGCCACGACGGTGCCGATGAGCTCGACGACCTCGAGGGTCAGGGGGTCTGTGCGGGTGGCCATGGAGGCCAGCGTACCGATTTACTTGACAACATGAAATATTCAGGAGCACAGTTGTTTCACGTAATGAAGCTTTATTGCAGGGCTTCCCCGCAGGAAACCTTGCACGGCTTCCCCCGTAGGACATTGAGGAGACCCCGAGCCCATGTCTGCACTTCCCGCGTCCAGCCGCGAATGGCACCTCGTCGCCCGCCCCCACGGCTGGCCCAAGGCCGAGGACTTCGCACTGCGTGAGGCCGCGGTGGCCGCTCCGGCCGACGGCCGCATCCTCGTCCGCAACCAGTACTTCTCCGTCGACCCGTACATGCGCGGCCGGATGAACGACGTCAAGTCGTACACCCCGCCCTTCAAGCTCGACCACCCCATGGACGGCGGCGCGGTCGGCGAGGTCATCGCCTCGAACGCCGAGGGCTTCGCCGTCGGCGACCACGTCCTGCACGGCCTCGGCTGGCGCGAGATCGCCGACGTGCCCGCGAAGCACGCGGTGAAGGTCGACGCCGACCTCGCCCCGCTCTCCGCCTACCTCGGCGTGCTCGGCATGACCGGACTCACCGCGTACGCGGGCCTGTTCGACGTCGCCTCCTTCAAGGAGGGCGACGCGGTCTTCGTCTCCGGCGCCGCCGGTGCCGTGGGCAGCCAGGTCGGCCAGCTGGCCAAGCTCAAGGGCGCCTCCCGGGTCATCGGCTCCGCGGGCTCCGACGAGAAGGTCAAGCTCCTCACCGAGGAGTACGGCTTCGACGCCGCGTTCAACTACAAGAACGGGCCGGTCCGCGACCAGCTCAAGGAAGCCGCCCCCGACGGCATCGACGTCTACTTCGACAACGTCGGCGGCGACCACCTCGAAGCCGCGATCGGCGCGCTCAACGTGCACGGCCGCGCCACCATCTGCGGCATGATCGCCCAGTACAACGCCACCGAGGCGGCCCCCGGCCCGCGCAACATGGCGCTGATCATCGGCAAGCGGCTGCGCCTGCAGGGCATGCTCGTCGGCGACCACGCCGACCTCCAGCAGAAGTTCGTCGAAGAGGTCTCCGGCTGGCTGGCCTCCGGTGAGCTGAAGTACCGCGAGACGAAGGTCGAAGGCATCGAACACGGCTACGACGCGTTTGTCGGGCTCCTGCGCGGTGAGAACACAGGCAAGATGATCGTTTCGCTCGTCTGAGCCACGCCTGACCACGCCTGACCGAGCCCGGCCACGCCGACCCGTGCCGACCACGCATGACCCACGCCCGGCCGGGGAGGGGCACCCGATAGGCTCATCCCCAGGCCGCCGCGATCGTGGGCGCGAGTCGCGGCGCACCAACAGGAGGAATCCTCACATCATGACCATCCAGAAGATCGACGTCGCCTACACCGCTGTCGCCACCGCCGAGAACGGCCGTGACGGCCGCGTCTCCTCGGACGACGGCCAGCTCGACGTCGTCGTCAACCCGCCGAAGGCCATGGGCGGCAGCGGCGCCGGCACCAACCCGGAGCAGCTGTTCGCCGCGGGCTACAGCGCCTGCTTCCAGGGTGCGCTGGGCGTCGTCGCCCGCCAGGAGAAGGCCGACATCTCCGGTTCCACGGTCACCGCCTCGGTCTCCATCGGCAAGACCGAGGCCGGCGGCTTCGGCCTGGAGGTCGCCATCAGCGCGACCATCCCCAACGTCGACACCGCCACCGCCCAGTCGCTCATCGAGAAGGCCCACCAGGTCTGCCCGTACTCGAACGCGACCCGCGGCAACATCAAGGTCGAGCTCTCCGTCGCCTGACCCCGGCGTCCGCGCGGACCCCAGCGTCCGCGTCGGCCCGGCGTCCGCGCGGACCGCAGCTCCTGCGCGCGAGGACCGCATCCCCCACCGGGGTGCGGTCCTCGCCGCTTTCCGCACGCCAGTACGCTGACGCCCATGAACGATCTCGGGGCAGGATTCGGCTACTTGATGAAGGGCCAGCGCTGGGTCGCCCGGCACGGCCGATGGTTCGGATTCGGGCTGCTGCCCGGACTCATCACCCTCGTCGTGTACGCCGGCGCCCTCGTCGGACTCGGTTACGGCGCCGACGACTTCGTCGCCTGGGCGACCCCGTTCGCCGACGACTGGTCCTCGGGCTGGCAGGGCCTGCTGCGCACCACCCTGACCGCGCTCGTCTTCGTCTTCGGCCTCTTCCTCGCGGTCATCACGTTCACCGCCGTCACCCTCCTGGTCGGCCAGCCGTTCTACGAGTCGCTCTCCGAGGAGGTCGAGCGCGGCGAAGGCGGCGAGGTCCACGAGTCCGGGCTGCCGCTCTGGCGCGAACTGTGGATCTCCGCCCGCGACTCCGTCCGCATCCTGCTGCGCGTCGCCCTCTACGGGATCATCCTCTTCGCCTGCGGCTTCATCCCGGTCGTCGGCCAGACCGTGGTCCCCGCGATCGGCTTCTGCGTCTCCGGCTACTTCCTGGCCGAGGAGCTGACGGGCGTGGCCCTCCAGCGCCGGGGCATGGTCCTCAGGGACCGGCTGGCCGCGCTGCGAAGCCGCCGGCTGCTGGTGCTCGGCTTCGGCGTTCCGCTGACCCTGGCGTTCCTGGTCCCGTTCGTCGCGGTGTTCCTGATGCCGGGGGCGGTCGCCGGGGCCACCCTCCTCGCCCGCGACCTGGTCGACACCGACCCCGCTCCCGCCGCCGCGGACGTCACCACCACGAAGGAGGGGACCACATGACCGAGCTCCTGGCCGTCGCCGCCATCACCGTCCTCGCCGTCATCAGCCCGGGCGCCGACTTCGCCATGGTCGTCCGCAACAGCTATCTGTACGGGCGTACCACCGGCGTCCTCGCGGCGGCCGGGGTCGCGGCGGGCGTCCTGGTCCACGTCACGTACACGATGCTCGGCGTCGGGCTGCTCATCGCCTCCTCCACCGCCCTGTTCACCGCGGTGAAGCTCGCCGGTGCGGCCTACCTGATCTACATCGGCGTACGCACCTTCCTGGCCCGCGCCGACCTCGACGTCGACCTGACGGACCGGCCGGGGCTCACCCGCTTCGGCGCGCTGCGCAGCGGCTTCCTGACCAACGCGCTCAACCCGAAGACGACCCTGTTCGTCGTGGCGACCTTCACCCAGGTCGTCGGCCCCGGCACCGCCCTCTGGCAGCAGGCGGGTTACGGGCTCCTGATGTCCGTGGCGCACCTGGGCTGGTTCGCGCTGGTCGCGCTCTACTTCTCGCACTCCCGGCTGCGCGGGGCGATGCTGCGCCGCCAGAAGGCGCTGAACCGGTCCATCGGCTCGGTCCTGGTGGGCCTCGGCGTCACCCTGGGCGTCGCCCGTTGACACCCCGACACCCGGGGCTCGGCAGGGGCGGACCGGTTCAGTCGAAGTACGACTCCAGCGTCCCGCGCCGCCGCACGTCGAGCGTCGCGCAGTGGAAGGAACCGCCGAACGGCGCGTAGTGCATCAGGTCGCACGGGATCGGCTCGAAGCCCCACTGTTCGAGCGCGCGCAGCATCCCGGTGTGGTGCCGCTCCGCGATGACCCGCTTCCCGTCCACCATCAGGATGTTCATGCTGAGCCACTTGCCGCACAGCGAGGTCATCTTGAGCAGCCGGTCGTCGATGGGATCGGGTTCGGGGGCGACCAGGATGTCCCAGGAGTCCAGGACGGCGGGCAGCCGGTCGACGTCGATGTAGTCCGGGTTGATCAGCGCCTTGCCGGGCGCCAGCACGAGGAACGTCGTGTCGATGTGCATGGGCGTCCGGCAGCGGCTCTCGATCTCGTGGATCCGGTACCCGGGACCGAGGTGCCGGCGCAGCCACTCGATGCCCATGCCGTTGGTGACGTTGGAGCGCGTCACGAACAGATCGCGCCCGGCCCGGACGAAGTCCGCCGCGTCGAAGACCGGCTCGAACTCGGTGAGGATGTACCGCATGGGCTCACCCGCCGTGGGCGTACGGAACTCCCTCTCGAACAGCTCGTCGGTGAGCTGCGGTTTCGGCGCGGCGGTCCAGCGGGCCCCGCGCCGGAAGTAGTCCTTCAGGAGCCTGCGGTAGGAGTGCGTCTCGAAGTACCGGCACGGCCACGCCATCGGGGTCTCGATGATCTCGTCGCCGATCACCAGCATGCTGTCGCGCGGGCAGGTGTTGCAGAAGCCGCGTGAGGACCACGCGGGGGTGGCGAACCGCTGCCGGTGGTCGACCGCGTCCGGACGGGTGACGGTGACGCCGAGGGAGTGGAGCAGCGAGATGAACCCGTCCAGCTCCTGCTGGGCGGGCTCGATCAGCCGGCGCGGGTATCTGTATCCCGCCGCCAGCCCCTGCAGCCGGGCCGCCCACGGCGGGATGTTGCAGGAGACCACCGGATGGCTGGAGGGGATCGTCGCGTCGTCGAGCCGCCCGACGATGATCTCCTCCAGCGGGTCCCACTCGTTGTGGGAACCGACCGGTGAGACGAGTGGGGCGGTCTCCTCGGCGGTCGGAGTACCGGGCCTCCGCTCCACTGTCGTCATGATCAACCACCCTCGGTCGCCGACTGGCACGTCACGCTCCCCATGGTGAACAGAGGGAGCGGGTTCGCGCCACCCGTGGTGAGCCCGCCGGAGGGGCCGACGCGACGGGCCCGGGGGCTCGGCGCACCGGGAACGCGTGCCGGACCCTACGCGGGGGGCTCGGCCGCCGTGATGTTGCGGTAGGCGATCTCCGCCAGCCGGGCCTGGCCGTCGCGGCTCGGGTGGAACCAGTCCCACCGACTGAGCTGGGTCCCGGTGAAGCGGAAGTCGAAGACCGCCCCGCCGTCGTACCGGCAGTACCGGTCCTTCGCGCAGACGTCCCGCAGCACCCCGTTGTACGCCACCACCCGGTCCTGCACCGCGTCCCGCCGCGCCATGGCCGCGGGCCCGAGGTCGTCGGCGTCGGCCAGCATCGACTGGCAGATGCCGAGGCTCCAGATCTTCTTGCCGGTCTCGTCGAGCCGCCCGGTCGACCACAGCCGCTTGAGGTCCGGCACGCTGGAGACGTACACCTGCGCCTTCGGCGCCCCGGTCCGCAGCTGCCGCATCGACGCCTCGAACGAGGCCCGGAAGTCCGCCACGGGCGTCATCAGCCGCACCGAGTCCCGGCACGCGTCGTTCGCGCCCATCATCACCGTGACCAGCTCGGGCCGCTCCTTCGCCGCCAGCGCCATCTGCTCCGGCAGCTGGACCATCCGGGCCCCCGACACCGCGTGGTTCCAGCTGCGGTCCGCCGCCCTCGACGCCCCGAGCAGCCGTACGGCGAGACTCCGCACCAGGCTGTCGTTCCCGGTCGCCCAGGACACCTCCGGGCAGTCCGCCAGCGCCGAGCAGGCGTCGAAGCCCCGGGTGATGGAGTCCCCGACCGCCGCGACCGATCCCGGATCCGGGTTCCAGCCGGAGGCGGAGGCGGAGGGGGAGGGCGACGGCGAGGCGGCGGGCGAAGAGGCGGCGGAGGCGTTCCGTGACACGCCGTCACCCGAACCGTCACCGCCGCACCCGGCCAGCGCGGCCGCGCCCATGAACGAGAGCGCTGTGAGCGCCGCTCCTGCGGTACGCATCCGAGGGCGTGTCGTACGCTCCGGCATCGGTGGATCCCCTCCGGTCAACCTCTGGTCCATGCCCCTGGCCATGCCGCCGGCAAGCCCACGATCCCCAGGTCGCGGGCGTGCGCGCCCTGGCGGGTGAAAGCCGGCGAATCAGGGGCCCGGGACCGACGGTACGTCACACGGACGGCCCCGGCGCACGGTAGCTTTTCCCCGTCGAACCAGTGGCGCCGCTCCCACCCCCGTCACACGGGTGGCTCCGGTACATTACGTCCCGTCACACACTGTCCCTTTTCTGGAGATTAACTCCCGATGCTGTTTACTGATGACAACCTCGGGAGCCGGCCGGAAAGAGGCGGTACGGGCGCGAGGCCGCTGGGGAAGGCGTACCTCGTCCCACACGGGAGGTTCCGGTGACGACACGTGGAGTCCTGTACGTTCACTCCGCACCGCGCGCGCTGTGTCCACATGTCGAATGGGCAGTGGCGGGCGTCCTCGGTGTGCGGGTCCAGCTGGACTGGATCAGACAGCCGGCCGCCCCCGGCACCTGGCGGTCGGAGTTCTCCTGGAAGGGCCGCGCCGGCACCGCGTCGCAGCTCGCCTCCGCCCTGCGCGGCTGGGACATGCTGCGCTTCGAGGTGACCGCCGAGCCCTGCCCCACCGCCGAGGGCGAGCGCTACAGCTCCACGCCCGGCCTGGGGATCTTCCACGCCGTCACCGGCATGCACGGTGACATCCTGATCCCCGAGGACCGCCTGCGCGCCGCCCTGGCCCGCTCGACGCGAGGCGAGAGCGACCTGGAGGCCGAGATCGCCTCCCTCCTGGGCAAGCCGTGGGACGACGAGCTGGAGTCCTTCCGCCACGCGGGCGAGGGCGCCCCGGTCCGCTGGCTGCACCAGGTCGTCTAGCTCCCGGGCTCTGCCCCGGACCCCGCTCCTCAATCGCCGGAGGGGCTCGAACGTGTGGAAGCCCGCCTCCCGACAGCCGGGAAGCGGGCTTCACCCGTAAAGGCCGGGGCTATACGGACCGGAACGCCAGCACCACGTTGTGCCCACCGAACCCGAACGAGTTGTTGATCGCCGCGATCGGCCCCTCGGGCAGCACCCGCGGCTCCCCGCGCACGATGTCCGCGTCGATCGCCTCGTCCAGGTCCTCGACGTTGATCGTCGGCGGAGCGGTCCGGTGGTGCAGCGCCAGCACGGTGGCGACGGTCTCGATACCGCCCGCGCCACCCAGCAGGTGCCCCGTCATCGACTTCGTCGCCGAGATCGCGACATGGTCCAGGTCGTCGCCCAGCACCTTGCGCAGCGCCTTGATCTCCGCGATGTCACCCTGCGGCGTCGACGTGGCGTGCGCGTTGAGGTGAACCACCTCGGACGGCTTGAGGTCGCTGGAGTCCAGCAGGTTCTGCATCGCGGCCGCGATGCCCCGGCCGGTCGGCTCGGGCTGTGCGATGTGGTGGGCGTCGGCCGACAGGCCCTGGCCCAGCACCTCGCAGTAGACCTTGGCGCCACGCCTGGCGGCGTGCTCGGCCGACTCCAGGACGACGACGCCCGCGCCCTCACCGAGGACGAAGCCGTCACGGCCGGTGTCGTACGGCCGCGAGGCCTTCTCCGGCTCGTCGTTGCTCTTGGACATCGCCATCATGTTGGCGAAGGCCGCGATCGGCAGCGGGTGGATCGCCGCCTCGGTGCCGCCGGCGACGACCACGTCGGCCCGGCCGGTGCGGATCATCTCGACGGCGTACCCGATCGCCTCAGCGCCGGACGCGCAGGCGGAGACCGGCGTGTGGACACCGGCCTGGGCGTTGACCTCCAGGCCGACGTTGGCCGCCGGGCCGTTGGGCATGAGCATGGGAACGGTGTGCGGGGAGACGCGGCGTACGCCCTTCTCCTTCAGCACGTCGTATTGGTCGAGCAGGGTGATCACGCCGCCGATACCGGAGGCGATGACCGAGCCGAGCCGCTCGGGGGCGATCGACTCGTCCTCGCCGGCCTTGGCGGTGAAGCCCGCGTCCGCCCAGGCTTCGCGGGCCGCGATCAGCGCGAACTGCGCCGAGCGGTCCAGTTTGCGGGCGAGCGGGCGGGGCAGGACGTCGCCCGGGTCGACGGCCGCGAGGGCGGCGATCCGGACGGGCAGTTCGGCGAAGCGCTCGCCTTCGAGAGGCTTGACGCCGGACCGGCCGGCCATCAGACCTTCCCAGGTCGATGGGGAGTCGCCACCCAGCGGAGTGGTTGCGCCGATACCGGTGACGACCACGGTGCGATTGGTCGAGTTCACTGGAAAATCTTCTCCACGTGTAGAGGGTCGTGAATCAGCGGCGCCACCGCCGGGTGGCGACACAGCCGGGCTGGGATCAGCCCTGGTGCTTCAGGATGTAGTCGGCGGCGTCGCCGACCGTCTTGAGGTTCTTGACGTCCTCGTCGGGGATCTTGACGTCGAAGCGCTCCTCGGCGGCGACGACGACCTCGACCATGGACAGCGAGTCGACGTCCAGGTCGTCGGTGAAGGACTTGTCCAGCTGGACGTCCTCGACCGGGATTCCGGCGATCTCGTTGACGATCTCGGCGAGACCGGTGACGATCTCTTCCTGCGTGGCGGCCATCTTGGCGCTCCTTCGGTGGGTTTCTTCAGGGTTCGTGCTGACGGACCAAAAGGTCCGGTGTGCCTAGGGGAGGGTAACGACCGTCGCGGCGTAGACGAGACCCGCCCCGAAGCCGATGACGAGCGCGGTGTCGCCGCTCTTCGCCTGACCGGTCGCCAGGAGCCGCTCCATAGCGAGCGGGATCGAGGCGGCGGACGTGTTGCCGGTGGACTCGATGTCACGGGCGACCGTGACGTGTTCCGGCAGCTTGAGGGTCTTCACCATCGAGTCGATGATCCGCATGTTGGCCTGGTGCGGGATGAAGACGTCCAGGTCCTCCGGGGCGATCCCGGCCGCGTCCAGCGCCTGCTGGGCGACCTTCGCCATCTCGTAGACGGCCCAGCGGAAGACCGCCTGGCCCTCCTGGGTGATGGCCGGGAACTTGATCTCGCCCTTGGAGTCGAGCGGCAGCTTGGAGGCGTCGCCGGCGTGCAGGTCGTTCCAGGACACCGTCTGCTTGATGGTCTCGGACTTGTCGCCCTCGGAGCCCCACACGGTCGGGCCGATGGCCGGCTCCTGGGAGGGGCCGACGACGACCGCGCCCGCGCCGTCACCGAACAGGAAGGCCGTCGCGCGGTCCTCCAGGTCGGTCAGGTCGCTGAGCCGCTCCACGCCGATCACGAGGACGTACTCCGCCGAGCCCTCGACGACCATGCCCTTGGCTAGCGTGAGGCCGTAGCCGAAGCCCGCGCAGCCCGCCGAGATGTCGAAGGCGGCGGGCTTGCCCGCGCCGATCTTGTGGGCGATCTCGGTGGCGACGGCCGGGGTCTGCTTGAAGTGCGAGACGGTCGAGACGACGACCGCGCCGATCTGCCCGGGATCGATGCCCGCGTCGGCGATGGCCTTGCCGGACGCCTCGATCGACATCGCGGCCACGGTCTCCTCCTCGGAGGCCCAGTGGCGGGTGACGATGCCGGAGCGGGAGCGGATCCACTCGTCGGAGGAGTCGATCGTTTCGAGGATCACCTCGTTCGGCACGACCCGGGTCGGGCGGTAGCCGCCGACCCCGAGGATGCGCGCGTACGGGGCGCCCTTGCTGGGCTTGATCTTCGACATGCTCTCGGGCTCCTTAGGCGCCTGCGTGCTCGGAGATGAGCGCGCGGGCGGCGTCGAGGTCGTCGGGGGTCTTGAGCGCGAGCGTCTTCACACCGGGCAGCGCCCGCTTGGCGAGCCCGGTGAGCGTGCCGCCAGGGCTCAGCTCGACCAGCGCGGTGACGCCGAGCTCCTGGAAGGTCTCCATGCACAGGTCCCAGCGGACCGGGTTGGCGACCTGGCCGACCAGCCGGGCGATGACCTCGGTGCCGGTGGCCACCGTGTGGCCGTCGGCGTTGGACACGTAGCGCACGGTCGGGTCGGTGACCGTGAGGTCCCCGACGGCCGCGCGGAGCTTCTCCACGGCCGAAGCCATGTGGTACGTGTGGAACGCGCCGGCCACCTTGAGCGCGACGACCCGGCGTACGCCCTCGGGCTTGTCGGCCTCCAGAGCGGCGAGCTGGGCCGCGGTGCCGGCGGCGACGACCTGGCCGCCCCCGTTGACGTTGGCGGGGGTCAGGCCGAGCTTCTCCAGGTGCGGGACCGTCACGGCGGGGTCGCCGCCGAGCAGGGCCGCCATACCGGTCTCGGTGACCGCGGCGGCCTCGGCCATGCCGAGCCCCCGGGTGCGGACGAAGCGCAGTGCCGCCTCGTCGTCGATGACACCGGCGATCGCGGCGGCGGTGATCTCACCGACGCTGTGACCCGCGACGACGTCGGGAGCGGCGCCCAGGGCCGCCGACGAGAGCAGTCCGGCGGCGACGAGGAGCGGCTGGGCCACGGCCGTGTCGCGGATCTCGTCCGCGTCGGCCCGCGTGCCGTAGTGGGCAAGGTCGAGCCCGATGGCGTCGGACCAGGCCGCGATGCGGTCGGCGGCACCGGGGAGGTCGAGCCAGGGAGTCAGGAAGCCGGGCGTCTGAGCGCCTTGGCCGGGAGCGACGAGTACGAGCACCCTCACACTCTCTCTTGTGGACGGCTCCCTAGGCCCGTGGGGACAGGGACGAAGAACCGTCAGGGGAATTGTTGAAGTCCGACAAAAGTCTAGGACTGAGGATCCGCCGCGGCCAAGCGCCCCAGGATGAGGGCGATCCGCAGCGTGAACGCGGAGCGCACATCGGAGGGTGACCACCCGGTGACGTCGGTCACACGTCGTAGCCGGTAGCGCACGGTGTTGGGGTGGACGAAAAGCATCCGCGCGGCCCCCTCCAGACTGCTCGCCTGTTCGAGATAGACACTCAGCGTCTCCAGCAGCGCCGAGCCCGCTTCCTCCAGCGGTCTGTAGATCTCCTCCACCAACTGGTCCCGCGCGGCAGGGTCCCCGGCCATCGCCCGCTCCGGCAGGAGATCGTCCGCCAGCACCGGACGCGGCGCGTCCTGCCACGCCAGGCACGCCTTCAGCCCGGCCGCCGCCGCCTGCGCGGACCGGGTGGCCGCCAGCAGGTCCGGCACCACGGGCCCGGCCACCACCGGCCCGGCCGCGTACGGCCCGATCAGGCCCTTGGCGACCTGGAGCGGGTTGTCGCTGCCGCCCGCGATGACGACGAGCCGGTGGCCCAGGACGCCGGTGAGGACCTGGAGCTTCGCGTGCCGGGCGGCCCGCCGGATCGCCTCCACGGTCAGCTCGCTGTCCCCGTCGGGCGCGGTGCCGAGGATGACGCAGACGTGCTCGGGCGAGTTCCAGCCGAGCGCGGAGGCCCGGGAGACCGCCCCCTCGTCCGCCTCGCCGGACAGCACCGCGTTGACCACCAGCGACTCCAGCCGCGCGTCCCAGGCGCCCCGGGCCTCGGCGGCCTGGGCGTAGACCTGGGCGGTGGCGAAGGCGATCTCGCGCGCGTAGACGAGCAGCGCCTCCCGCAGCACCGACTCGTCGCCCGGCGCCGCCACCTCCTCGATCGCGGCCTCCATGACCTCGATCGTCGTACGCACCATCTCGACGGTCTGCCGCAGTGTGATCGCCCGGGTCAGCTCGCGCGGGGCGGTGCCGAACACATCGGTCGAGATGGCCTGCGGGGTCTCGGGATGCCGGAACCACTCGGTGAACGCCGCGATACCGGCCTGGGCGACCAGGCCGATCCAGGACCGGTTCTCCGGGGGCATCGCCCGGTACCACGGCAGCGATTCGTCCATGCGGGCAATCGCGTTCGCGGCCAGCCGGCCGGAGGACTGCTCCAGCCGTTTCAGGGTCGCGGCATGCAGGTGGGCGTCATGGGCGGCGGACTGCTCAGGATCGGGTCGGGGCACGAGGACAAGACTGCCTTATCGGGCCGGTGGATCGGTGGGCCGGGGCGACGGTCCCTCCTACCGGTGGGTACGGGAGCGTCCGGGCAGCTGCGGACGGGATGCCGGTCCCGGTTCACCTATGTGCGCCCGTCCGGTGGCCGCCGCCCCCGGACGGGCGGTTCACCGGGCTACCGTGGCCGGGTGATTTCCGTACACCGGTCCGAGGACCGCTACCGGGGCGGCGAGCCGGACGCCGGCATCGAGACCCGGCACGCCCTGTCCTTCGGCCCCTTCTACGACCCCGACAACCTTCGCTTCGGCCCGATCCTGGCCTGCAACGAGGAGCACCTCGCCCCCGACGCGGGCTTCGACGAGCACCCGCACAGCCACACGGAGATCGTCACCTGGGTGGTCGAGGGCGAGCTGACCCACCGCGACTCGGCCGGCCACTCCTCCGTCGTACGCCCCGGGGACGTCGCCCACCTGAGCGCCGCCGCCGGAGTCCGCCACGTCGAACGCAACGAAGGCCAGGCCCCGTTGACCTTCCTCCAGATGTGGCTGGCCCCCCTGGAATCGGGGGGCGAACCCGCGTACACGGTCGTCCCCGGCATCGCGGACTCGACCCCGTACGCCCTGCCTGCGGCCGGCGCGATGCTGCACCTACGGCGGCTGACGGAGGGCGAACGCACGGCTCTGCCGGACGCGGTGCGCCTGTACGTGCATGTGGTCCGGGGCCGAGTCGGTCTGGAGGGGGAGGAGTTGCGGCCGGGGGACGCGGCTCGCATCACGGACGCGGAGGGCTTGGAAGCGGTCGCCGTGACGGGGGCGGAGCTGGTGGTCTGGAAGCTCGGGAGCTGACGGCGATGTGGCTTCGGATCAGGATCCGGCTTTGCGGGTCCGTTGTCAGACCCATGGAGTAAACCTTTAGCCATGGGGATTGAGGCGTACAAGATGAATGAGGACGAGACCTGTAAGCGTTTCGTTGTTCCCGAGCTGAGGGCTGCGGGCTGGAGCGAGAAGCAGATCCGTCCGCAGTACAGGATCAACGACGGTCGACTGGTGCCGACCCGTAGGCGTCACAAGCGGGGAGCCGCGCTCGCAGCCGACTTCGTGTTGGAGTATGTCCCCGATGTGCCGATCGCAGTCGTGGAAGCCAAGCGGTACCGCCTCAGCGAGGAGAACGGGGTGGAGCAGGCGCGCCGTTACGCGCGCAAGCTGGGGCTGTCCTTCGCGTACGCCACCAACGGGCGGAACATCGTGGAGATCGATTTCATTGCTGAGAAGCCGGTGATCAGGCACGTCGAGCGGTTCCCTTCCCCCGACGAATTGTGGGCACGCTTTCTGCGTGATCAGGGGGTCCGCGGCACAGCGGCGGGCGAGGAGCTGATGTCCGCGCCGTACGACTACACCCTCCGCAACACCGACAACACGGTGAAGCGCCCGCGCTACTACCAGCGGGTTGCCATCACACGGACACTCGCCGCTCTCGCCCGCAACGAGCGCCGCATCCTGCTGGTGCTAGCCACCGGGACGGGTAAGACCATGCTCGCCCTTCAGCTGTTCGCCCGGCTGTCCAAGGCCCCGGGTGCGTTCGGCGGACGTAAGCCACGCGTGCTCTACCTCGCCGACCGCAACATGTTGATCGACGACCCCAAGGACCGGTACTTCCTGCCGGTCTTTGGAGAGGACGACGTCCACAAGATCGGCGGGGGAGAGGCCAAACGTGGCCGGAAGGTCTACTTCGCGCTGTACCAGTCCCTGGAGCAGGGCGACGATCATGCTGAGTTGTACCGGGAGTACCCGCCGGACTACTTCGACGTCGTCATCGTCGACGAGTGCCACCGAGGCAGCGCGAGCAGTGACTCGCGATGGCGCAAGGTGCTGGAGCACTTCGAGCCCGCCGTTCAGATCGGGCTGACCGCCACGCCGGTCCAGGACGGGAAGAAGAAGACCGACACACTGGACTACTTCGGTAACCCCGTCTACTCGTACTCGCTCAGGGACGGCATCGAGGACGGATTCCTCTCGCCCTACCGGGTGCGGAGGGTCCGGCTGAACGTGGACGTGGAGGGTTACCGTCCTGAGCCGGGCAAGAAGGATGTCTATGGCAGGGAGATCCCCGACCATCTGTACGGACCGAAGGAGTTCGAGCGGGTCATGGTGATCCTCGAGCGGACCGAGACGGCGGCGCAATACCTCATCGACTACCTCCGCAAGAACGCTGAGGACGGGAGGCTGGGCAAGACTCTCGTCTTCTGTGAGAATAACGAGCACGCAGGGCGGATGCGCACCGCCCTGCACAACATCGCCTCCAAGGAGGTCTCCGTACTGCCGGACTTCGTCAAGCGCATCACCAGCGCCGACGCGCCGCACGTCGGGGAGTCCCTTGAGGAGTTCCGGAAGGCGGACTCCAGCCAGCCGGTGATCGCAGTGACCTCCAAGCTGCTGTCGACGGGTGTGGACCTGCCCGCCGTGCGGAACGTGGTGCTGTTCCGGCGGATGGCCTCTATGCCCGAGTTCAAGCAGGTCATCGGGCGTGGAACCCGGCTGTGTCCGGAGATCGGCAAAGAGTCCTTCGACATCATCGACTTCGTGGAGGCGACCCGGCTCTTCGAGGACAAGGCATTCGACGGCCCGCCGCTGAAGTTGCTCCAGGAGACGGCCGACGAGCAGGGAGAGCTGGTGGCCGTCGAGGACATCACCCCGCTCGTCGAGGAACCGGACGAAGAGGGCTGCGAGTCGGTCGCCGAGCCGCAGGCCGAGTACGAGGAGCAGGACGGTGGCTCGTTCGGCCCGGATGGTGACGACGCAGATCTGGTGACCGACCCGGACGAGGTCGATCGGATCCAGGCGCGCGGCAAGCGGTACCGGGTGCGTGATGTCGTCGTGTACAAGGTGGGTGAGCGGCGCTACCAGCTCGCGGACGACGGAGTGACGATGCGGCTGGTGAGCGTCGAGCAGTGGGTGCACAACCAGGTGCTCGAACTCGACCTGGACCCAGCTCAGTTGCGTACGCGTTGGGCGCAGGCCAAGAGCCGTGCCGTTCTGATGGAGGCGCTACGGGAGGCCGACATCGACGTGGAGGAGCTGCCTGAGGAGCTGGGCAAGCCTGACGTGGACCCCGTGGACCTGCTGGTCAGTGTGGCTTGGGAGGGACTCGCCGTGGTGAGCCGGGACGAGCGGCTCACGTGGTTCCGTCGGGAGCACGGGGAGTTCCTGGACTCCTTCGGGGAGCAGGCCCGCGAGGTACTGGAGGCGATGCTGGTGAAGTTCGCCGAAGACGGCTCACCGCAGCTGAAGGTGGACACGCTGAAGGTGCCGCCCTTCGACTCGATGGGCCGGGTAGTGGACCTGACGGCACGGTTCGGCGGCGCCCGCCAGGCGCACGAGGCGATCGACCAGCTGGCGACTCGACTCCTGAACGTCGTGTAACTGTAAAGCTGCTTTAGATCTATGTAAACATCAGACATAAAACTAAAGCAGTCTTTGAGTTTCGTGAAGGTGTTAAAGTGGAGTAGTGCTAAGAGATCGTACGGACAGCCGCGCAACCCTCTGGCGGACTGCCGCCGGTCAGCGTGGCTACTTCACTGCCGCGCAGGCGCTGGACGCCGGGTATTCGTACCAGGCCCAGCGCTACCACGCCCAGCACGGTAACTGGCTGGTAGTCGACCGCGCCCTTTACCGCTTCCGGGAGTTCTCCGACCTGCCGGGCGAAGGTGACGAGCAACTGGTGCGCTGGTCGCTGTGGAGCAAGGGGAGGGCGGTGGTTTCGCATGCCACCGCCCTCGCGGTCCATGACTTCGGCACGGCTAACCCGTCCCGCATCCACCTCACCGTGGAGCGCGGCTTCCGGCAGAAGTCTGACGCTGTGATCCTGCACCGCGTGGAGCTGGCCGAGGCGGATGTGGAGGACCGGATGGGGTACCGGGTAACGACTCCGCTCCGCGCACTGGTGGAATGCGCGGCGAGCGGCGACGACCAGGATGTCCTCGACGGGGCTGTGTCCGAGGCGCTGGAGCAGGGCATCGTGACCCGACGGAAGCTGCTGGATGCCGCCCAGCTCCTGGGCCCGCGTGCGGAGCTGGGCGTGGAGCGAGCGCTCGGGGCGGTGTCGTGACCGCTCGCTACGGTGATGCGACGGCCCTGCGCCGCGCGCTGGAGGCCCGGCTGAAGCAGGAGGCCGACCGGACCGGCACCGACCTGGCCCGCCGACGGCGCCTCGTCGTTTTCGACCGCATGGCGGCACGCCTGGCAGAGGACCCGGCCGGCGGCTGGGTCCTGAAGGGCGGGGCGGTGATGGAGTTCAGGCTCACTGGACGTGCCCGCACCACGAAGGACCTCGACCTGGCGCTGCGGCCCGAGGATGGGTCGGAGGCAGACGGGAACGAGGCACGGGAATTGCTGATCGATGCCTTGGCTGTCGACCTGGATGGTGACGGCTTCCGGTTCCGAGTCGGTGCACCCGTCTCTCTGACCGCCGATACGGCAGGGCGGGGCGGCTGGCGGTTCTCCGTCGAGGCCCACCTCGCGGGGAAGCTGTTCGCGGGCGTCCGGGTGGATCTGGTGGACCGGGGCAAGGAGATCGCTCGGACCGAGCGCCTCCCACTACCGAACACCCTCGATTTCGCCGGAACTCCGCAGCGTGCGATCGAGGCCGTCGATCGCCGACAGCACTTCGCTGAAAAGCTGCACGCCTTCACCCGTGACTATGGCAACCGCCCCAATACACGGGTCAAGGACCTGGTCGACCTGGTGCTGCTGACTGAGGACGGACTAGTAGGTGACGCGGCACTCGTGGAGGTCGTACGACATGTCTTCGCGGTACGCGCCACACACGAGGTCCCGAACAAACTTCCTGACCCCCCGCCCCGCTGGCGTGAAAGCTACCCGGAGCTGGCGCAGGAACTCATGACTGAGATCCCACCGACGCTCGATGCAGCACTGGCACTGGTGCGCGAGCTGTGGGCGGCATCCCTCGTCGACGAAGCACGTACCTCTTCCCGACCCGAACAGAAAGACCGGCTGAGCTGACATGGCAGCGACCAAGAAGAAGACGGCGGAGAAGTCCGTCGGCACATCCCGGACACGTCTTGCGTCCCTGATCAAGTCCGCGCGCGACACCATGCGCAAGGACGCCGGAATGAACGGCGACCTGGACCGGCTGCCGCAGCTGTCCTGGCTGCTCTTCCTCAAGGCGTTCGACGAGCGCGTCGAGCAGGAGGGCGAGGCGCTGGACCCGGACGGCTACCGGCGGGCCATTGAGGAGCCGTACCGCTGGGAGGACTGGGCCACCGACCGGGACTTCAGCGGTGACGAGCTGAGGTCGTTCGTCAACGAGAAGCTCATCCCGCACCTGGCCGGGCTGGTCGGTGAAGACTCGGAGGACCCGCGCAACGTCATCTCGACCATCTTCAAGGATGTTGTCAACCGTATGCAGTCGGGGACGCTGCTGCGGGAGCTTGTCGACATCGTCAACCAGATCCACTTCGTCTCGACCGATGACATCCACACGATGGCGTTCGTCTACGAGTCGATCCTCAAGGAGATGCGCGACGCGGCCGGCGACTCGGGTGAGTTCTACACCCCGCGCCCGGTCAACCGCTTCATGGTCCAGCAGTCCTTCCTCCAGCTCGGCGAGTCGATCCTCGACCCGGCGAGCGGCACGGGTGGTTTCCTGGTCCAGGCGTACGACAACCTGAAGGACCAGGTTCGTACGGCCACTCAGCGCAGGAAGCTGCACGCGGACATCCGGGGCATCGAGAAGAAGCCGCTGCCGTATCTGCTGGGCTCGATGAATCTGCTGCTGCACGGGATCGACGCGCCGCACGTTCGGCGTGCCAACTCGCTCCTGGAGATGCGGAATTCCAACGCTGCCGACAAGGTGAATGTGGTTCTCACGAACCCGCCCTTCGGCGGCGAGGAGGAGTCGACGGTCGTCAAGACGTTCCCCGATGGCTTCCGGACCCAAGAGACGGCCTGGCTCTTCCTCTACTCGATCCTCGACCAGCTCAAGCACGGCGGTCGGTGCGCGATCGTCCTGCCCAACGGCAGTCTGTTCGCAACGGGAGAGAACTCCATTGGCGCGAAGATCAAGAAGAAGCTGATGAAGGAGTGCAACCTTCACACGGTGGTCCGCCTCCCGCAGGGCGTCTTTGCGCCCTATACGCAGATCCCGTCCAACATTCTTTTCTTCGAGAAGACCGGTCCGACGAAGGACGTCTGGTTCTACGAAATTCTGTTGCCGGACGGTCGCCGCGGCTACACGAAGACGAAGCCGATGCGGATCGAGGAGTACCAGCCATGCGTGGACTGGTGGGGCGGCAAGGAACGTGAGGGCCGCGAGGTGAACGAACAGGCGTGGGTGGTCCCAGCATCGGACATCATCGCCTCCGGCTACAACCTGGACCTTGTGAACCCACATGTCGGCGACGAACTGGCGCACCGAACGCCGGAAGAGCTGGTGGACGAGCTGATCAAGACAGAGACCGAGATCCTGGGTCTGCTGAAGGGGCTGCGTGAGGAACTGGGGACTAATGATGTTTCTAAGTGAAGTTCGCCTTGGGGATGTGCTCCAGCTGGAACGGATCCCCGTTCAAGTGGATTCTGGTGCGGAGTATCGCCAGATTGGCATCAGGTCGTTTGGAAATGGGATCTTTCATCGCGATCCTTGCGCAGGCAGCGAGTTGAGTAAACTCAAGTATTTCGAAGTCCACCCTGATCGCCTTATCGTGAGCAATATCATGGCCTGGGAAGGGGCGGTTGCTGTTTCGACTCAGAAGGAAAAGGGGTTTGTCGGATCGGCTCGATTTCTCAGTTATCGACCGATCGGGGAAGTGGACCTTCGTTACCTGAACTACTTCTTCCAGAGTGAATCTGGGAAGGTGCTCGTCAGGGCGGTCTCGACGGGTACCGTCACGCGGAATCAAACCGTTTCGCCAAAGAATTTTGAAAACGCCAAGGTTTCACTGCCCGACCTGGCTGAGCAGCGCCGCGTCGCCGACAAGCTTGACGCGGCGATGGGCCGGATTTCGGCCGTGCAGTCGTTGCGCAGCAAGGCAGCTGAGATCAAAGCGAAACTCCATGAATCATTGGTTCATGCGGTTTTGGAATCCGAGGTCGACATGGTGCGCATGGGTGATGTGGTAAAGCTCACGCGTACTGAGTTCGAAGTCCTCCCTGATGAGAACTATCGAGCCATCGGCATGCGCGGTTTCGGTAGAGGAATTATCCATTACCCGCCTGTTCCTGGTGATGATCTCGGAAAGCTCCGCTTCTATACTTTCCCTAAAGATGCGCTGGCTCTCAGCAATATTAAGGCTTGGGAGGGGGCGATCAGTGTGACAAGCGCGATCGAAGCTGGCCACGTCGCTTCGAATCGCTTCTTGTTCTATGTGCCTACCGGTGATCGGGTAAACGTTAGCTACCTGCGCTACTACCTCTTGAGCCGCCAAGGGCTAGCACAGGTCTCGGCTTGTTCGCCTGGAGCTGCTGACAGGAATCGAACTCTAGGGGTCAAGCGGTTCGAAGGAATCGAATTCAAGTTGCCGCCGCGCAAAATTCAGGACCGGGTGGCGACAACGCTTGACGCGGTCAACCAGCGTGTGACTGCGGCCCACGCTGAGCCTGCATTGGCGTCTCTCCGGCCTTCGCTTCTCGATGCGGCCTTTTCCGGGAGGTTGTAGGCGCAGTCACTCGGGCGATACCCGCCGCCACCCCCCATCCGTGACCACTACATGGTCCAGGAAGCGAAGGCCGACCGCCGCAGCCCCCGCCGCAAGGCGGCTCGTGGCGCGGCGGTCGGCCTCGCTGGGGTCAGTGCGACCGGTGGGGTGGTTGTGCGCCACACCGAACGACGCGCCGCCCGCCGCGAGGACCAAGGCGAGGACGTCGCGGACCGGGAGCAGGCTGCGGTCCGAAGCGCCCTCGGTCAGGACGCTCGTACGGAGAACGGTGCCCGCCGTGTCACACACGATCACGACGACGCGTTCGTGAACCAGCCCGTGGAGGAGGGGAGCCGTGACTCTCGCCAAGTCGGCCGAACAGCCGACCCGTTGGCGGGAGGACAGCGACGCGGACGCGACCCGCCGGCCCAGCTGGAACGCCGCCGCGACCCGTGCCGCCTTCGCCGGGCCGATTCCGGCCAGGCTCGCCGCCACCTCGTGCGCGGGGAGCCTGGACAGTTCGTACAGCCCGCCGTGCCGGGTGATCAGCCGCCCGGCCAGCTCCACCGCGTCTTGGCCCGGGACGCCGCCTCCCAGCAACAGCGCCAGGAGCTCACGGTCGGACAGCACCTCTGCGCCCCGCGCCAAGAGGCGTTCGCGCGGTCGGTCCCGGGCGGGTACGTCCCGCATACGTACCACTGCCGCGCCCCTCAGTCCACCGAGTCGCGGTCGAGAGGCTCCGAGCCAACGGCTTCCGGGGGGTCCGGGTCCACATGAGGCGACGGGCCGGACGTCCCCCCGCTCTCGGCGCTGCCCGCCGCCGATCCGATGAGCTCCGTCAGCCGCCGGTGCAGCGTTTCCGAGCGGGCCCGCAGGAATCCGTCGTAGTCATCGCACAACGCGGCCTGGTATGCGTCTTCCTCGATGAGGCACGTCCGCAGCCGCTCCCTCAGCACTTCCTCGCCGTTCCAGTCGGCCAGGTCCTTGAGGTAGGCGGAGGGGCGGCGGTCGGAGATCCAGTTGTTGGTGATCGCGCTCAGCATGATCAGGTTGCCGCAGACATTGTCCTGGCCCCCCTGTACTCCCTGTTTTTTCAAGTACGCCCGCGGGAAGAAATGGTGGAACTGCTTGCCGTTCTGCCAAGACAACGCGTCGGCCACGTCGATGACGCGACCCGTGTTAAGGTCCAGAGGCTTCTCGTACGACATGAGCAGGACCAGCAGCTTGCTGGGCGCGTTCTGCCGGGAGAACTGGGAACGCTGCCACAGGTTGCTGCGCGGAGGCGCCGCTCCCGTCTCGATCTCCGTTGACCGGCCCGCCGCGAACTCCGTGACTGCCGTCAGGTCCGGCCCCATCTGGGACTCACGCCAGCCCCTGAAGTACTCCCCGCTCGCTGTCAACCAGAACCACCGAGTCACCGCGTCGTACTGTGCGGCCTTCGGCTTGGGCAGCTGCCTGAACAGCTCGACCAAAACCGCGAACTGGTTGTAATAGGGCAGCGCCTCGGCCTGAGGGGTGCAGATCTGGGTGGAGAGGAAGTCCACCGCCCGCGCAGCTGCTTTCCCGGCATCCGCGACGGCCGCCTGGAGCTGCTGCCGATCAATACCTCGCAACTCGTGAATGGACTTGGTGGAGAAACCGAACCCGGCCGCCGCCGCGATCGTACGCAGCATCGTCTTCGCATCCACCCGCCCGTACTTTTTGGCGTCGAGGACCTGGAGCAACTGTTCGATCTCGTCCTTGAGGTCGAAGTCCTCGGACCAGGTCCCGGCCCGAATCAGGTCCACGATGTCCATGGACGTGCCCGTACTATTGATCCGTTCGAAGATACGAGCCGAATCCTCCTCGGACACATCGAGGAGCGTGACAATCGGCACCTGGTAGTGCGCGAGCTGCTCACTCAATGCCTGCGCACGAAGCTGGAGTTCGCCATTGGGGTTCTCCTGCCGGATCCACGACAGCATCGCACCGACAGAGGTGAGATGGCGCACGGGCACGATGTGCGGTCCGGTCGGTGCTTCTTCTGTCAGGTGCAGGAACTCCTCGCGCTCAAGGTCATACGCAATACTCCAGCTCGGCCCAGAGCCGTGCAACGCACCCACCAGACTGGCGAGGCGTTGCTGACCGTCGAGCACGTAGTGCACATGAGCGCCCTCATGCTGCGTGACGGTGTCCAGGCCGGCGATCTCGTGTCCGCTGGCCAGCTTCGCCGTGGTCCGCCACATGAGCAGACTGCCGATGGGGTAGTTCCGGCGCACCGAGTCGAGCAGGTACAGGATTTGCTGCGGGGTCCAGACGAAAGCCCGCTGAAACTTCGGTAGAACAATGTCGCCGCTCAGGACCCGCTGTGCGAGTGAGCTGATCGGTGCAATCGTTGGCTCGGGCGCACGTACCTGCACCAGTGACACCGGTGACGTCCCCACCGTGTACCCCCTGATCTCCGTAATCCCTGCTGGAACAGCTAGCAGAACGATCGTATGGGGCACCACTGACAACCCAACGGGCTCTCAGTCTCATGCAACTCGTCGACGAATGCCTCCGGGCCAGCCGGACGCCTGGCGGCGGGTACAGGGGGCGTGGGGCAGCATGTCCCCTGTGACCACCACCATTGTCGAGATACACGTGCCGATGCTGCCGACGCCGGACCTGCCGGACGGCTCCTCCCCGTACCCCTGGATCGACCAGGTCGAGGACTTCCTGGCCGATCTTGAGGACGAGGGCGGTATCGAAGTCCATGACGAGGGCGAGGAATACGAGGACGCCTACGTCTTCTTCGTGACCGGAGCCGCTGACGAGGAACTCTTGGCGGCGGCTTCCCGCGTGGCCACGCTGCCCGGGGTCCCCGCAGGCGCGTTCGCGGTCGTCAGCGACGATGAGGCCGAGGAGTTCGGGCAGGGGCGACGGGTGGCGCTTCCACTGTCCGGAGCGTGAGGGGGCGAACGGTGAGGTTGTCCGATGTGCTGATCGTCATCGCCGTCCTTGGCGTGGCCGCGGCGCCGACCGCCCTGTCCGGGGACGGCTGGGCGAGTCAGGCCCTGCTGCCGGTCTCCGGCGGGGCGGCTGCCGGGTTCGTCGGTGAGAGGATCAGGGACCGGCGGAAGCGGCGTGGCAGGGGAACGACTCGCCGACCCGTGCAGCCATGAGGGGGAGGGTTTGGCCGTGACCAGGAAACGGGCAGTCGTCGAGTCGCCCGCCTACGTTGTGCTGCTGGCCATCTTCGGCTTCTGGACAGCGGCGAGTTCGGGGTCTCCGGTCCACCTCAGAGTGCTCGGAGGGGTGTTCAGAGCGTTCTGTGTGGTGGCTCTGGCCGTCGTTCTCGTCAAGGGGCGGCGGCGGGAGCGGGCGGCCGGCGATCTCTGAAAGCTATAGCGGCGGTGCGGGGGCGACTCGCCTCCGTACCGCCACCGCTGCTCGGTGAACGCGCCTCAGCACAGCCCGTCCACGAAGGCCCGCCAGGCGGGGGCGCCGATGGTGATGGCGGGGCCGGTGGGGTTCTTGCTGTCCCGGACGGGGACGGAGCCGCAGGGGGCGGCGGCCATTTCGACGCAGTCGCCGCCGGTGTTGCCGCTGTAGGAGGACTTCTGCCAGGCGGCGCCGCCGGTCACGGTGCACTCGACGCAGTCGCCGCCGCTGCTCCCGCTGTACGAGGACTTGCGCCACTCTGCGGCAGTGAGGTCATGACCGGTTCCCATAGCGTTCCTCCATCACACGAGTGATCACCGTCGCCGAGTCCTCGGGGGAGAGGGCCGTGGCTTGCAGCCGAGCGTAGCCGACCGAACGCTCCTTGATCACAGATGGGTTGGCGGTCATATGGCCCTGGTCGTAGCTCTCGACGTAGAACAGGTCCGGGTCGTTGTCGAACCGGAGGAGATTGAACGATCCCATCATCGCTGTGTGCTGGCCGACAGTGAACGGCAGTACCTGGATGTTCACCCACGGGTCGTCCTGGAACTCCAGCAGGAGGGCCAGTTGCTCGCGCATCACGTCCCGCCCGCCGATTTCCAGGAGTAGTGCGGCCTCGCTGAGCACGACCCACAGCACGGGCGGGTTCTCGCGCTTCAGGACTCGTTGGCGTTCCATCCGGGCCGCGACCACCTCGTCCACCTGGCGCGGGTGCTCGACGCCGAGCACTGCCCGCGCGTACGCCTCCGTCTGCAACAGCCCATAGACCACCTGCGACTGGAATGTGGAGATGTACGCCGCCTTCGCCTCCATGTCCGCGTACGGACGAAACCAGCTCGGCAGTTGGCTGCGCAGGACCAGGCTCACCAGCCGGGAGAACAGCCCGTCGGTGCCCAGCGCTTGGTCCAGGGCCTCCGCGAACTCGCGGGTGGGGACCTTCTTCGTCGTCTCGATCTGGCCGATCAGCGAGCCCGTGCAGTAGAGCATCGTGCCCAACTCAGCCTGTTTCAGGCCGTGTGCTTCGCGCACCCGGCGCAGCTCCGAGCCGAAGTAGTTGAGGGGGGAAGCGCTCGGGTCGAGCGTTTGGATGTTCGGCACAGCGCGGACCTCCGATGTGCAACGCCTTGTGGCGTTCGGTTCACGGCGTAGCCGAGCGTAGCCATCCGCTCGCACGCTGAAGGCATGAACCGTGTATCCATCCCCCGAATTGATCCCGGGGAGCCCATCTACCGCGCCGACCTCGCCATCGGCGAGCACTCCGCCCGCCACCTGCGCCGCATCCTGCGGCTCTACCTCACCAACTGGGACCTGCTCGACCTCGCCCCGGCGGCGGAACTCGCGCTCACCGAGCTGTCGCCAACGTGGTGCGGCACGTGCCCGGGCGCCGCTGCCAGACCTTCATCTTCCGGCTGCCGACCGGGGACGGCGTACGGGTGGAGGTGGCGGACAACAGCACGGCCGTGCCGCTCGCGATCAGGCGTGACGAGCTCGACGACGGCGGGCGGGGGCTGATTCTGGTCAATGCCGTCACCGACGACTGGGGCGTGGTGAAGCGGTGGGACGGCCAGGGCAAGACCGTCTGGTTCGAGTGCGTCGACCGGAGGAAGTCGACGGGCGTCCGCGCCCGGTTCAGCCCGCGGCCTCCGACAGGACCGCGTCCGTGAACGGGGTCCAGGCCTCCGCCGCCCACGGCCCGAAGGCCCGGTCGGTCAGTGCCACGCAGGCGAGCCCGGCCACCGGGTCGATCCACAGGAACGTGCCCGACTGGCCGAAGTGGCCGAAGGTCGCGGGGGAGGAGGAAGTGCCCGTCCAGTGCGGGGACTTGGCGTCGCGGATCTCGAAACCGAGGCCCCAGTCGTTCGGGCTCTGGTGGCCGTAGCCCGGCAGGACGCCCTTGAGGCCCGGGTGCACGACGCTCTGGGCCTCCAGGACCGTACGGGGGTCGAGCAGGCGGGGGGCCTGCACCTCGGCGGCGAAGCGGACCAGGTCGTCGACCGTGGAGACGCCGTCGCGGGCGGGGGAGCCGTCGAGGGTCGTGGACGTCATGCCCAGCGGTTCCAGGACCGCTTGGCGCAGGTACTCGGGGAACGGGATGCCGGACGCCTTGGCGATGTGATCGCCCAGCACCTCGAAGCCCGCGTTGGAGTAGAGCCGGCGCTCGCCGGGAGGGGCCGTCACCCGGTGCTCGTCGAAGGCGAGGCCGCTGGTGTGGGCCAGGAGGTGGCGGACCGTGGAGCCCTCGGGCCCGGCCGGTTCGTCCAGTTCCACGGCCCCTTCCTCGTACGCCACCAGGGCCGCGTAGGCCGCGAGCGGCTTGGAGACCGAGGCGAGGGGGAAGCGGTGGGCGGTCGGTCCGTGCGTACCGAGGACGGTGCCGTCCGCCCGTACGACGGCGGCCGCCGCGGTCGGGACGGGCCAGGTGTCGATGATCCGCAAGCTCTCCATGGACCCGAGCCTAACGTTCACGGGAGTCGCGCCCGTACCGCGTCCGAAAGGTGACGAAGTCACCAACTGCCGTCCACCTGGCCGACTACTCTGCGGGAGCGAGGCGCTGCGCACCGCAGCCGTACGAGGAGGCTCATGTGTCACCTGTGTCATCGCCCTACGGCCCCGAGCACGCTCCCGCCGGCGATGTGGGTGCGGTGCTGATGATGATCGACTCCCGGCTCAAGAGCATCCACGACGGTACGAGCGGCGACGAGGCCGAACAGCGTGAGCTGGTGGCGCAGTTCACCGCGTCGCTGGGGCCCGGCGGCGTCGATGATCTGCTCGACGGTGCCTGCACGCTCATCTACCTGTACATGACGTGGCTGCGGAAGGCCCACGAGGACCACGGCAAGGACGTCATCGAGTATGTGGTGCCCACGCTCGTGGCCTCGATGCGCATGATGCCCCGGAGCATCGGCTCCGAAGCGATCCCCACCATGGCGGGTCTGGTCACCGCCGCCGGTATCGGTCTGAGCCCGAGCCTGTGGCGCAAGCAGTACGGGGAGTGGACCGAGGCGGAGATGACCCCGCTGGAGGCCACCGTCTTCCTGCTGGCGGAGCACATCAACCGGATCGCCGACGACCGCGACTTCGCCACCCGCCTGATCACCGAGGCCCTCACCCGGGCCGACGAAGAGCTCTGAGCGCCACTTTCCACTTGCTTCGAGTGCACTCCAGGGATTTAGCGTGGAGGGCATGACGGTGATCGACGGAACGGCCCCGAGCACTCCCGCGACCAGCACCCAGCCGCAGCCCCCCTCGGGCGCGACAGCCTGTAGGGCCGCGCCCAGGCCGCATCCCCGGCCCGCCGGCAAGGACAGCTACACGATCAGCGAGGTCGTCGCCTTCACCGGGCTCACCGCGCACACCCTGCGCTGGTACGAACGGATCGGGCTGATGCCCCACGTCGACCGCTCGCACACCGGTCAGCGCCGCTTCACCAACCGCGACCTGGACTGGCTGGTCTTCGTCGGCAAGCTGCGGATGACCGGGATGCCCGTCGCCGACATGGTGCGGTACGCGGAGCTGCTGCGCGTGGGCGAGTCCACCTTCGAGGAGCGCCAGGAGCTGCTGGAGTCGACCCGCCGCGATGTGATCACGCGGATCGCGGAGCTCCATGACACCCTCGCCGTCCTCGACCACAAGATCGAGTTCTATGCGGGCGCCCGCCGGGCGCCGGAAAGGCACAGTGCCTGATGACTGACGACACGAACAAGATCGCCACCGTGGAGCTGGGCGGCTCCGGTGGGCCGCGGATCGGCGTCCAGGGCCTCGGCTGCATGGGCATGAGCGAGTTCTACGGTGACACCGACGAGCTCTCCGCCCGGGACACCCTGGACGCGGCGCTGGAGGAGGGCGTCACGCTCTTCGACACCGCCGACGCCTACGGGCGCGGGGCCAACGAGGAGTTCCTCGCCCCGTTCGTGGCCGCCCACCGGGACGAGATCACTCTCGCCACCAAGTTCGCCCTGGTGCGCACCGACGACCCCCGGTACCGGGCCGTGAGCAACGACCCCGCGTACATCCGTACCGCCGTCGAAGCCAGCCTGCGCCGGTTGAACACCGAGGTCATCGACCTCTACTACATGCACCGCCGTGACCCGGCCGTCCCGCTCGCCGAATCGGTCGGCGCGCTGGCGGAGCTGGTCCAGCAGGGCAAGGTCAAGCAGCTCGGACTGAGCGAGGTGACCGGTGCCGAACTGCGCGAGGCGCACGCCGTGCATCCGATCGCCGCCCTCCAGTCGGAGTGGTCCCTCTTCAGCCGGGACGTGGAGAAGAGCGCGGTCGGCACGGCGGCGGAACTGGGCGTCACGTTCGTCCCGTACTCGCCGCTCGGGCGCGGCTTCCTCACCGGGGCGTTCGCCGACGCGGGCAAGGACCTCTCCGAGGGCGACTTCCGCAAGCACCAGCCCCGCTTCACCGGCGACAACGCCCGTACGAACGCGGCCCTGCTGGAGCCGGTCCACAAGATCGCCGCCGCTCATGGAGTGACGGCCGGGCAGGTGGCCCTCGCCTGGGTGCAGCAGCGGGCCCAGGTGCACGGCCTGACGGTGGTCCCGATCCCCGGCACGCGTAAGCGCAGCCGCCTGCTGGAGAACGTGGCGGCGACCCGGCTGACGCTGACGGCGGAGGAACTGGCTCTGCTGGAGCCGATCGCGGGCCAGGTGGCGGGGGACCGCTACCCGGACATGAGCAGCACGTCGGCGGCGCGGGAGTAGTCGCTACGAGGGGGGCGCCCGTGACCGTTGCGGGCGGGGGCGTCCCCGGTCACCGGTGCTGGATCAGACCTCCGCCTCCTGGACCTTGCGGAACATCTCGAAGAGCGTGGCCGCGAGGGGCAGCCACTCCTCCGGAGGGACCTGGCCGGGCAGCCGGCGGAGTTCGACCTGCACCAGCCCGGCCGCGCCGTCCGCGTGCCCGGGATCGAGGCGGTCGTGCTGGCCCATGGCCGGGGAACTGGCCTTCATCCCGTCCGTCACGTCGGTGCCGCCACCCGCGGACATCAGGTCCGGGCCACCGGAGGCGATGCTCTCCAGCCACTTCCCGCGCTGCGGGCCGAAGGACTTCTTGCTGTCACCCGCGCCGTGGTCGGCGAAGCCGTGCTGGTAGACGGGGTCACCCGCCGCGAGAGAGGCCACTGCCAGCACGCGGGCGGGATCGAAGTGGGACTGCGCCTCTTCGGGCAGTGCCGCGTACATCGCGGAGAAGCTCATCCGGCTCATCAGCGGCAGGAAGTACTTCGCCTGGTCCTGCCGCCCGGACTGCTGCGCCCCGGCCAGCAGGTACGTGTACACCGTGGCCAGCAGCCCCCGCAGCTCGCGCGTCCCGGCCGGGTCCAGGTCCGCGCAGTACGTGTCGGTGAGACGCTGGGCGTCCGCCAGGATCGCCGCGTCCCGCTTCGGGTTGGCGCCGCCGAGCGTCGTCGTGTCGGTCCGCTTCTCCGGATCGTCCCCGAGGATGTGCACGTCCTCGGGGTTCGACGGGGAGGTGAGCGGCAGTTCCTGGCCGGCCAGGGCCTGGAACAGGGTGAGCATCTTCTCCAGGCTGACGCCCCCGGTCGCCTGCGGTTTCGCCAGCGGCGGGTACAGGCGGTCCGCGCCCGGCACGTACACGTCGTTCCCCTGGTGCTGGTGGACCGTGCCCGACTCCGAGAGCACCTCGCCGAGTTCGGCGTTCCCGTCCATGAGACTCGCCAGCTTCGTCGAGGTGTGGAGCGTCTTGAACGCTTCGGCCATCTCGCCGACCGCCTGGGTCATCCGGCCCAGCTCCGGGGCCTCGCCCTCCTCCTCGAAGGGGACCGTCACGAATTCCAGCGCACTGGCGTCAGGGGTGATGTACCAGTCGCCGGAAGCGGCCTCGAAGACCTTCTCGTTCTTGGAGATCACCGGCTTGTCACCGGCCCGCACCAGCATGTTGGTCTCGAACTCGAACCCGACCTTCCGCTGGATCGCCACGGCCCCGTCGGCGGGGGCGCCGCTCGGCGTCCCGGCCGGGGAAGGCTCCGCATCCCGCTGGACCGGGGCCGGGTCGGCCATCGCCTGCGCCGAGACCGCCTCCGCCTCGCGCTCTGCGGGGTCGTTCGGGTGGGAGACCTTCAGACCGTTCCCCGTCTCGGTACCGGGCACCTGGCCCTTTCGCTGCTGGCGGACGTGGTGCAGCTCGTGCGCCAGGGTCTGCGGCTTCGAGACGTCTCCGACGACGTGGTCCCCGGAGGTGAACGCGGTCGCGCCGATGGACCGGGACACTTCGATGTCGCGCGGGGAGTCGTGGACGGACACCGACCGGAAGGTGCCCCTGGGGGCGCCCAGCCGGTTCTCCATGTCCGCCCTGACCGGCTCCGACAGCGAGCGCCCCCGGGACCGGAGCACGTCGTGGACGTCGGTGGACCGCTGGACCGGCTCGGCGGGCTCCTCGTGGCCGCAGCCCGCGTCGTGCCGGTGCGCCTCGCGCTGGAGCATGCGGGCCACCGCCGCGTTGCCGACGCTCCGCTGGAGAGCGGGGACCGAGCCGGGTGCGGGGGCGGCCCGGCCGGACACCGCGGGGTCCGTCGCGGTCGTCACGGCGGGGGACGCAGGACGGCGCGGCTTGCCCGCGTCAGGTGTTCTGCCGGGGTCCTGCGCGCGCATGATGCGGTCCTTCCGGGGGACGGAGGAGGGTTCGCCTCGGGCGAGGGCCTCCTCGGGTGAGGTTCCCCCTCATGCATAGGAGGCCGGCCGCGCATGCGGAAGAGGGACGAGGGCAGAGCCCGGGGCATACCCGGACGGACCGAACGGGCAGTGCGAGGGACCCGCCCAGGGGTCGTCCGGCGGATCATGACCGGCGCCAGGGCCCTGATCCGCCGGAGAACCGCTACGCCCCTACGCCCCCGCGCGCCCCGGCGTCACCAGCCCCGACTCGTACGCGAAGATCACCGCCTGCGCCCGGTCCCGCAGGTCCAGCTTGGCCAGCACCCGCCCGATGTGCGTCTTCACGGTCTGCTCGGCCAGCACCAGATGCCCCGCGATCTCCTGGTTCGACAGCCCCCGGGCGATCAGCCCCAGCACCTCGCTCTCGCGCGGGGTCAGGCCGTTCAGCCGCAGCGCCTGCCCGCCGCGCGTCGCTCCCGATGGCCGCTGCGCCGCGAAGTCCGCGATCAGCCGCCGCGTCACCGAGGGCGCCAGCAGGGCGTCGCCCGCCGCCACCACCCGTACCGCCGCGATCAGATCGGCGGGCGGGGCGTCCTTCAGCAGGAACCCGGAGGCCCCGGCGCGGAGCGCCTCGTACACGTAGTCGTCCACGTCGAACGTGGTCAGCATCAGCACCTTGGGCCGGTGCACCACCCCGACCGGCGGGTTCAACAGCGCGCGGGCGGCGGCCAGTCCGTCCATCTCCGGCATCCGGACGTCCATCAGGACCACATCCGGGTGCCGGTGGCGGCTGACCTCCACGCCCTGCCGGCCGTCCGCCGCCTCACCGACCACGTCGATGTCGCTCTGCGCCGCCAGCAGCGCCGCGAATCCCGCCCGCACCATGGCCTGGTCGTCGACGATGATCACGCGGATGGTCACAGTTCCTCCGGGGGCAGGGCAGTGGCTGGTGGGGCGGACGGTGCGGCGGCCGGGGGCAGGGGCATCCGGGCCGCGACCCGGAAGCCGCCGTCGGGCAGCGGGCCGGTGTCCAGCGTGCCGCCGGTCAACCGTACGCGCTCCCGCATCCCGACCAGCCCGTGCCCGGTCCCGGTCGTCTCCAGCGGCGAACCGCGGGTGGCGGCAGGCCCGTTGACGACCAGCACGAGGAGGTCCCCGTCGTCCGGCGCGACGAGGACCCGGGTACGGGCCCCCGGCGCGTGCCGCACCACATTGGCCAGGGCCTCCTGCACGATCCGGTACGCCGACAGGTCCACCGCCGGAGGCACCTCCCCCAGCCCCGAGCCCGGTCCGTCGCCCCGGTCCCCGCCCAGCTCCGCGCTGAGCGCCAGCTCCGCCGGCAGCCCCGCCCGTACGGTCGCCTCCACCAGCTGCTGGAGCCGGTCCAGACCCGGCTGCGGCGCCCGGTCGCCCTCCGTGCCGTCGCTGCGCAGCACCGACAACAGCCGCCGCATCTCGCCCAGCGACTCCCGCGCGGCCGCGGCGATGGCCGTGAACTCCTCCTCGGCGGCCTTCGGCAGCCCGCTGATCCGGTACGGGGCGGAGCCGGCCTGCACGGTGATCACCGACATGTGGTGGGCGACCACGTCGTGCAGCTCGCGCGCGATCCGGGTCCGCTCCTCCAGCAGCGTGCGCCGGGCCCGCTCGGCCTCGCTGATCGTCTCCTGCTCGGCAAGTCGGCGCTGCGCCACGCCCCGCTCCCGTACCGCCCCGCCGATCACCAGCACCACCGCGCCCAGGATCGTCAGCAGCACGGCGCTGCCGCTGCTGCTGCGGTCCGGTGCGATCAGGTGCAGGACGGCTCCGGCGGTGCCCGTCACCACCCAGACGGCGATCACGGTCCGCCGGGTCTCGCGCAGACCGAGCGCCAGCAGCAGGAAGAGGTAGGCGATGATCACCGGCGGGGTCCACGGCCAGACGTCGCTCGGATCGGCGGGCTGCAACAGCAGCAGCAGGGCGCCCAGGATGTCGGCGGGGAAGACGATCCACCACGCCTGCAGCGGGCGGTGGGACAGCATCAGCAGCGGCGCCGCCTGGGCCACCCCGAGCGCCCCCGCCAGCGGGCCGGGCACGCCGTACTGCGTGGTCAGGACGGTGACGGTGACCGGAACGAAGATCGCGGCCAGCCCGAGGACCACGACGTACGGGAGCAGCCGCTGCCACAGTTTCGGGGCGTCGGCCAGCGATGGCGTGGACGGGTGGGACGCGTGGGACAGCCCGTGGGCGAGCTCGCGCAGATTGCGGCGGGCGGCGCTCAACAGGCCGTCGGCGGGCGGCAGGGGCCCGGCGGAGGAAGTGGACATGACTGGGTCAGCCTAGGCAGCGGACCGGCGCCGGGGCGTCATACCGGGGGCCCGACCGGGCCGGGGCCGACTCATACCGGGGTACGGGGTGGTGGAGCGGGTTCGAGGGCGTACGGGCGGGGGTTCGAGGGGCGTGCGGGACGCGGCGGGCGCGGGTGGGGGTTCGAGGGGCGTGCGGGGCGCGGCGGGCGCGGGTGGGGGTTCGAGGGGCGTGCGGGGCGCGGCGGGCGCGGGTGGGGGCCCGAGGGGCGTACCGGGTCTCACAGCTCCGCGAGCAGCTGGGCCTTCTTCGCGCAGTACTCGTCGTCCGTCACCAGGCCCGCCCGGTGCAGTTCGCCGAGGTGATGTATCCGCTCGGCGATGTCCGCGGGGTCGCGCCGCCCGGCGTTCACCAGGACCGGGGCCGGGACGGCCGGCGCGGTCCGGGTCCGGACGGATTCCAGTACGGCGGCGGCGAAGGGCAGCGACTCGTGCACCGGCCCGTACCCCAGGCCGAAGAGGACCGCCGCCGGATCCTGGTCCGCCGCGGCGCGGCGGACCTCGGCCGCGCGGGGCACCAGGCGGAGGTGACCGTCGATGGCCTCGGGGGAGCGCCACTCGATTCCGGCCAGATCGCTCACCCGGTAGGTCTGGTCACCGGCCTTCCACTTGGCGCTGGACGCCCCCGTCCGGAACCACCGGAAGGAGATCCGCTCCCCGTCGAAGCCGGCCCGCCCGTCGTACGCCTTGAACTGCATCGGCGCCTCGGGGGCGGCGACCAGGAAACGGTCGGCGGGCTCGTCGGAGTCGGGGCCGAGACAGGACCGCAGCTCGTCCGCGTAGTACTCCGCGAGTAACTCCCGCTCCGCCGGAAGCACCAGGCGGTAGGGGTCGCACCCCTCCTTGAGCTGCCCCGCGGCAGCCTCCAGGAGCGGGTCGGCACCCGGTCGCGGGACGACACGCAGGACCACCGTGTCCCGCTTGCCCGGGGTCAGCGTCACCGACGACACCGCAGCGTGCGGGATGCGGCGCTCCCGCAGGCTCTGCAGGAGCTTCGGCGTGCGGATACCCCGTTCGAAGCGGATGAGCACGGAGTCGGTGTCGAACTCCCAGGTGGCATGAATTCCGGCCAGCACATCACCCATGTGCCTCATCGTATGCGGCACAGGCCCGCACGTCCCCCCTCGGCGTAAGTCGCGATTAATCGGCTTGTCACGCGGCTCTACGCGCGTTGGCCCTCTGGCTCACCGGGAATACCACGGTGGCAGGCGCCGTCGGCCGTCGCGCAGCGGACCGACCCGTACGCGCCGACACCGATCGCGGCGAAGTTGGCGAGGCTCTGGGTGCCGGGTTCGAAGTAGCCGCTGTGCCCGGCGGCCCCGGCCGCAGAGACGAGCCGGGCGCCGAAGGCCGGGTCGACCGGGTCGGCGCCGTGGCCGATCCCGCCGAACTCCAGGTGCGGCACGTCCCGGATCCAGTCGTCCTGGTCCCGCATCGCCCAGATCCGGGCGTCGGTGTCCAGCCGGGCGGCGCTCTCGGCCCGCATCCCGGGGCTCCCGGCGACGGCGATGTCGGCCACCCGGCCGGGGGTGTCGCCGGCGGCCACCCCGCACACCACGGAGCCGTAGCTGTGGCAGAACAGGGAGACCGTCGACGTCCCGGGCAACGCCCCGACCAGTGCGTTCAGCCGTACGGCACCGTCTGCCGCGAGTCCGCCGAGTGCCGCGTCCATGCCGAGACCGGCCGGGGCGGTGTAGTCGGCCCAGGCGATGACCGCGGTACGGGTCGCGGGGGCGGCCGCGCGCTCCGCCCCGTACAGGGACTTCGCCATGCCGACGGGCGCGGAATTGACGCGGCGGTCCCGCTCCAGCGTGAGGAGGCTGGTGTCGACGCCCGGGACGACCACGGAGACCCGGGAGGCCCGGTCGAGGTCGCCGAACACCTCGGCGGCGCGCCCCCGCCCGGACGGGTCGAAGGCCAGGATCCGGCGGTGCTGCGCGAGCATCGACCGGAAGCGTTCCACCCGCTCGGCCGCCTCGCTGCGGCCACCCGCCGAAAGCGCCTCGTCGTGGGTACGCCGCGTCTCCACGGACACCGCCTGCTTCAGGGCCAGCCGGTTGGCGCGGTAACGCAGGGTGACCGGGACGCCGTTCAGATTCCCCACGACGGAGGGGTACTTGTCGGCGAGGGCGACCTGCTGCCCGGAGGTGAGCGTGGCGAAGAAGTGGGCCGTGCGGTAGGCGGGCGCACCGACCTCGGGCAGTGAGCGGCCGGCTATCCGGTCCCGCGCCCAGGAGGCGAGGGCGAGCTCGCGTGGCTCGTCAGCGTGGTGATCGCGTACGGCGGACCAGCCCGTGGTCGCCAGTATCACGAACACGACCGCGACGGCGAGCAGCGCGCGCCATGCGGTCGACGTGGGGGAGGAGTCGAAAGAAGTCACCGCGCCACAGACTAGGAGACGCACGCGGACGACCGGGATTCAGGTGAGGGACATCACCCCGGAGAACGCGGCGACGGCCACCCGCGGCCGGGGGTCCCTCATCACGTCGAGCCCCTCCCGCTCCGCGATCAGCTGGGCGATCTGGTTCTCCAGGGCGACCCCGCGCCGCATATGGGCGGCGAGCAGGGAAGTCGCAGCTCCGCGAGGAAGCGGGACTCGACCATCTCCAGTACGGCGAAGGCGGTGTCCTCCTTGTCGGCGAAGTAGCGGAAGAAGGTGCGCCGGGAGACGTCGACCGCCTCGACGGTCTCGTCGACGGTGGTTTGCTCGTACCCCTGGGTGGTGAAGAGCTCGCCGGCAACTGGACGGACGCGGGCCTGCCCGGCACGCCCGACCCGAAGCTGGAGGAGGCCGCCGAGTTAGGCATGGTCCCGGTGGACGCGCTCGCCACGGCCCCCGGCATGACGCCGGACGCCGGCGACACCATCGGCGGCGTCATCCACGACGCGTTCATGTCCGGCACGGGCCTGGCCTTCACCGTCGCGGGCTCCGTCGCCGTCGTCGCGGCCCTGGTCGCCACCCTCACCCAGCGCGGCGCGAACGCCGAGGCGGGCGCCGGGGTCGGCCACGTCCAGAACCCCGGTACGCGTCAACACAGCGCACGTCACAGCCCCGCCGAACCCTTTCGGCGGGGCTGTCGCCTATCAGGGTGGCGTGGGCCCTTCCTCTCTTCCCCCCGCCCTGCCGTGCTGGTCAGGCTGGTCGGGACAGCGCAGCGCGCCACCATCCGGCGCGGCGCACGACCACGGGGGTTGATCCACCATGCGTACAGCCATGCGTACAGCCAGGCGTACGAACCGCACGACCGCGCTCGCCGCAGGCCTGGCCGTCACCGCACTCACCGCACTCGTCCCGCAGGCGCTCGCCCAGGACCGGGCGGCCCAGGACCGGGCGCCCGCCGCGCACCCGTCCTCGGGCGTCCGGCTCGGCGCCTGCGAGGCGGGCAGGCTCTGCCTCTGGAAGAAGCCCGACTTCACGGGCGCCCGGCAGACGTACGAACTGTCCACCGTCGACATCGAGAGCTGCACCCCGCTCCCCAAGGGCGGCGACGCCCAGTCCCTCGCCAACCGCACCGGGCGGCCCGTGACCACCTACCAGTCGGCCGAATGCGCGGAGACGGCGGAGTTCGAGACGTACCCGGGCGGCGGGACATGGCTGCCCAGCTCCCCGTACCAGGTACGGGCGTTCAAGATCTGGGAGAACTAGCGGGCGCCGGGGTACGCCGAGGGGCGGCGACGCACACGCGTCACCGCCCCCCGGCCCCCGTACAGCGGCTCTACGGCTACGCGTCGCCGCCCGCCGCGCCCGGATCGGCCGCGGCCACATCCAGGAGGGCGTAGCGGTCCAGCGCCGTCTTCAGGGCCGACCGGTCGATCTTCCCCTCCTTCGCGAGCTCGGTGAGCACCGCGAGGACGATCGACTGCGCGTCGATGTGGAAGAACCGGCGCGCCGCACCACGGGTGTCGGCGAAGCCGAACCCGTCCGCGCCCAGTGACTGGTACGGACCGGGCACCCAGCGCGCGATCTGGTCCGGCACCGAACGCATCCAGTCCGAGACCGCCACGAACGGACCCTCGGCCCCGTCCAGCTTCCGCGTCACGTACGGGACGCGCTGCTCCTCCTCCGGGTGGAGCAGGTTGTACCGCTCCACGTCCACGGCCTCGCGCCGCAGCTCGTTCCAGGAGGTCGCCGACCAGACGTCCGCCTTGACGTTCCACTCCTCGGCGAGGATCTGCTGCGCCTCGACGGCCCACGGGACCGCCACACCGGACGCCAGGATCTGCGCCGGGATCTCGCCCGCCTCGCCCTGCTTGAAGCGGTAGACACCCTTGAGGATGCCGTCCACGTCCACGTTCTCGGGTTCGGCCGGGTGCTGGATCGGCTCGTTGTAGACGGTGAGGTAGTAGAAGACGTCCTCGTTGGCCTCGCCGTACATCCGGCGCAGCCCGTCCTGCATGATGTGCGCGATCTCGTACCCGAAGGCCGGGTCGTAGGCGACACAGCCCGGGTTGGTCGAGGCGAGCAGCTGCGAGTGGCCGTCCGCGTGCTGGAGGCCCTCACCGGTCAGCGTCGTGCGTCCGGCGGTCGCACCCAGCACGAATCCGCGCGAGAGCTGGTCGGCCATCTGCCAGAACTGGTCACCGGTGCGCTGGAAACCGAACATCGAGTAGAAGACGTACACGGGGATCAGCGGCTCGCCGTGCGTCGCGTACGCCGAACCGGCGGCGATCAGGGAGGCCGTGCACCCCGCCTCGGAGATGCCGTCGTGCAGCATCTGCCCCGTCGGCGACTCCTTGTACGCGAGCAGCAGATCGCGGTCGACCGCCTCGTACTGCTGGCCGAGCGGGTTGTAGATCTTCGCACTCGGGAAGAAAGCGTCCATGCCGAACGTGCGGTACTCATCGGGGGCGATCAGCACGAACCGCTTGCCGATCTCCTTGTCCCGCATGAGGTCCTTCAGGATGCGGACGAACGCCATGGTGGTGGCGATCGACTGCTGACCCGAACCCTTCTTCGCAGCCGCGTACGTCTTCTCCTCGGGCTGCGGCAGGGGCTTCGCACGCACCACCCGGGTCGGCACATAGCCGCCCAGGCTGTTGCGGCGGTCGTGCATGTACTGGATCTCCTCCGAGTCGCGGCCCGGGTGGTAGTAGGGCGGGTAGCCCTCGTCCAGCTGCTTGTCGGTGATCGGGATGTGCAGCCGGTCGCGGAACCGCTTGAGGTCCTCGACCGTGAGCTTCTTCATCTGGTGGGTCGCGTTGCGGCCCTCGAAGTTCGGACCCAGCGTCCAGCCCTTGACCGTCTGCGCGAGGATCACGGTCGGCTGGCCCTTGTGCGCCTTGGCCGCCGCGTAGGCCGCGTAGACCTTTCTGTGGTCGTGCCCGCCGCGCCCCAGGTGCAGGATCTGCTGGTCGGACATGTCCTTGACCATGTCCCGCAGCCGCGGGTCGTCACCGAAGAAGTGCTCGCGGATGTACGCCCCGGTCTCGGTGGCGTACGTCTGGAACTGCCCGTCCGGCGTGGTGTTCAGCTTGTTGACCAGGATGCCCGTACGGTCCTGCGCCAGCAGCGGGTCCCAGGAGCGGTCCCAGACCAGCTTGATGACGTTCCAGCCGGCACCCCGGAACTGTGACTCCAGCTCCTGGATGATCTTGCCGTTGCCGCGCACCGGGCCGTCGAGCCGCTGCAGGTTGCAGTTGACGACGAAGGTCAGGTTGTCCAGGCCCTCCCGGGCGGCGATGGAGAGCTGGCCCAGCGACTCGGGCTCGTCCATCTCGCCGTCGCCGAGGTAGGCCCAGACGTGCGACTTGGAGGTGTCGGCGATGCCGCGCGCCTCCATGTAGCGGTTCATCCGCGCCTGGTAGATCGCGCCGAGCGGACCGAGGCCCATCGAGACGGTCGGGAACTCCCAGAAGTCCGGCATCAGCCGCGGATGCGGATAGCTGGACAGCCCGTTCGGCGCCTTCGACTTCTCCTGGCGGAAGGCGTCGAGCTGGGCCTCGCTCAGCCGGTCGAGGAGGAAGGCGCGCGCGTAGATCCCCGGGGACGCGTGTCCCTGGAAGAAGATCTGGTCGCCCCCGTCGCCCTGGTCCTTGCCGCGGAAGAAGTGGTTGAAGCCCACGTCGTACAGCGAGGCGGAGGAGGCGAAGGTGGCGATGTGGCCGCCGACACCGATCCCGGGGCGCTGCGCCCGCGAGACCATCACGGCCGCGTTCCAGCGGGTCGCGTTGAGGACCTTGCGCTCGATCTCCTCGTCGCCGGGGAAGAACGGCTCGTCCTTCGTGGCGATCGTGTTCACGTAGTCCGTGCTGCGCATCTCCGGCACGGCCACGCGCTTCTCGCGGGCGCGTTCGATGAGGCGGAGCATCAGGTAGCGGGCCCGTTCACGGCCTCGCTCGTCGACGGCGGCGTCGAGGGAGTCGAGCCATTCCTGGGTCTCCTCCGGATCGAAATCCGGGACCTGGCTCGGAAGGCCGCCAATGATGATCGGGTTGCGATCGGATCCGGAAGCCACACTGTTCCTTCGCTGTTCGGTGGTGCTCTGCGGGGTCTGTTACGGGGAACGTACCCCCGGGACAACTGTGTGTGCGCCGCCTCCATCGTGCTACCGCGAGGACCCGAACGTCATCTCTACCGTGGGGTAACCACGAGGTTCCGACATTTCTCCGGCGGGGCACGCGTGTGGGCGGTACGTGGTGGGGTACGGGCAAACCGCAACCTTACGCCCAACCCGTCCAAGCGTTCCCAAAGGCTGTTCGACTCCGATTGGCGGAGCGAAACGGCATAAGCTGAGGAAGGACGTAAACGGATGGGGCGACCTCGCGGAGCCCCGCCGGGACAGGCCCTGGCCCCGGGAGAGGCATGCCGGAGCTTGCGGTGACGTGGCAGGGAACGTCACCGTTTAGGCGGTCTCGCACGCCGGGTACTTGCGCGATTCGCCGGGCCCGTGTGGACTACGGCCTACGCCCCGCGTACGCGCGTGGCTGCAGCATTTTCCGAAGACATGATCAGGAGGCAACCCGTGAGCGCGACCGCGGACCACGCGGAGGAGCGGACCAACCCGGCAGCACGCCTGGGGTTCGAGCCCGGACAAGTGGTCCAGGAGATCGGCTACGACGACGACGTCGAGCTGGAGCTCCGTGAGGGCATTGAGGCCACTACCGGCCAGGAACTCGTCGACGAGGAGTACGACGACGTCGCAGACGTCGTTCTGCTCTGGTTCCGTGACGAGGACGGCGACCTTACGGACGCGCTGGTGGATGCCATCGGTCTGCTCGAGGACGGCGGTACGGTCTGGCTGATGACGCCGAAGACCGGCCGTGACGGCTACGTCGAACCGAGCGACATCAATGAGGCTGCCCAGACGGCCGGTCTCGCCCAGACCAAGAGCATCAGCGCGGGCAAGGACTGGACGGGCAGCCGTCTGGCCACCCCCAAGGGGGCCAAGGCCAAGCGCTGAACCACTCGCTACACCACCGGGCCCCCGGACGGCGCTCACGCGCTGCCGGGGGCCTTCGTCCGTGCCCTCCCGGCCCTGCGTAGGGTGGGTGGTCACCCGGACGGACACGTACCGACGGACACGTACGGGCGGAAGCCGGGAAGAGCGCGGCGGCGGAAGGGATACCTGTTCCATGGCGATCGAGGTCGGCACCGAGGCCCCGGACTTTGCACTCAAGGACAACCACGGCCGGACCGTGCGCCTCTCGGACTTCCGGGGCGACAAGAACGTGGTCCTGCTCTTCTACCCGTTCGCCTTCACCGGGGTCTGCACGGGTGAGCTGTGCGCACTCCGCGACGAGCTGCCCCGCTTCGAGAACGACGACACCCAGCTGCTGGCGCTCTCCAACGACTCCATCCACACCCTGCGCGTCTTCGCCGAGCAGGAGGGCCTCGAATACCCGCTGCTCTCCGACTTCTGGCCGCACGGCGAGACCTCGCGGGCCTACGGCGTCCTCGACGAGGACAAGGGCTGCGCGGTGCGCGGCACCTTCATCATCGACAAGGCCGGCACCGTCCGCTGGAGCGTCGTCAACGGCCTCCCGGACGCCCGGGACCTGAACGACTACGTCAAGGCGCTCGAAGCGCTCTGACACGATCTCCTGGTGGCGCCCGGTCAAAAGCCTGTTTTGGCCGGGAACCGGTCACTAGGATCCAATCGTTGATCCGATGCCAACGAACGACGGGGACGCTGGTGTCTGCCGGCCCCTGAGAAAACTACTGGAGGACTCGTGGGAGTCAGCCTCAGCAAGGGCGGCAACGTCTCGCTGACCAAGGCCGCGCCCAACCTGACCGCGGTCATCGTCGGTCTGGGCTGGGACGCCCGCACCACCACCGGCGGCGACTTCGACCTCGACGCCAGCGCGCTGCTGGCGAACGCCGAGGGCAAGGTCGCCGCGGACGGCAATTTCGTCTTCTTCAACAACCTCAAGAGCCCCGACGGCTCCGTCGAGCACACCGGTGACAACCTCACCGGTGAGGGCGAGGGCGACGACGAGGTCATCAAGGTGAACCTCGCCGGTGTCCCGGCCGACGTCGACAAGATCGTCTTCCCGGTCTCGATCTACGAGGCCGAGAGCCGCCAGCAGAGCTTCGGCCAGGTCCGCAACGCCTACATCCGCGTGGTGAACCAGGCCGACAACAGCGAGCTCGCCCGCTACGACCTGAGCGAGGACGCCTCGACGGAGACCGCGATGGTCTTCGGCGAGCTCTACCGCAACGGCGCCGAGTGGAAGTTCCGCGCCATCGGCCAGGGCTACGCCTCGGGCCTGCGCGGCATCGCCCAGGACTTCGGCGTCAACGTCTGAGGACCCAGGCTCCCCCGGTCCTCCGCTCCGAGCTCGTCCGCTCCGGACGGAAGACCCGGCACCACCGGGCGCTCAGCGCTCACGCACCACCCCGTCCGGCGCCGCATCCTGTGCGGCGCCGGACGTGCTCAGGGGGCTTTCGCGGCGCCCCGGCACGGGCGCCGAAAGCGCCCGGCAGCGTTTCCACGACTCGGGGAGGACACACATGGGCGTCACGCTCGCCAAGGGAGGCAACGTCTCCCTCTCCAAGGTCGCACCCAACCTCACCCAGGTGCTGGTCGGGCTCGGCTGGGACGCACGCTCCACCACCGGAGCCGACTTCGACCTCGACGCCAGCGCACTGCTGTGCCAGTCCGGCCGGGTGCTCGGTGACGAGTGGTTCGTCTTCTACAACAACCTCACCAGTCCCGACGGCTCCGTCGAGCACACCGGTGACAATCTGACGGGTGAGGGCGACGGCGACGACGAGTCGGTCATCGTCCGGCTCGACCAGGTCCCCGCCCACTGCGACAAGATCGTCTTCCCGGTCTCCATCCACGACGCCGACAACCGGGGCCAGGCGTTCGGACAGGTCAGCAACGCCTTCATCCGCGTGGTGAACCAGGCAGACGGCCAGGAGCTGGCGCGCTACGACCTGAGCGAGGACGCCTCCACGGAGACCGCGATGATTTTCGGCGAGCTCTACCGATACCAGGGCGAGTGGAAGTTCCGTGCGGTCGGTCAGGGGTATGCGTCAGGTCTGCGGGGCATCGCTCTAGACTTCGGCGTCAACGTTTCGTAACGCCGCGCACGGCGCGGGGGAGCCCCGTACACACCGGGGGAGACCCTTACATAGACACGATGGGGTATCAGTGGTTCTGAAAACCTTCGGCTGGTCGTTCGCGATTACCGCGCTCGGCCTGGTCGCAGCCTTCTTCTACGGGGGGTGGCAGGCCTTCGGTATCGTCGCCATTCTGACGATCCTGGAGATCTCGCTCTCCTTCGACAACGCGGTGATCAACGCCGGAATCCTGAAGAAGATGAACGCCTTCTGGCAGAAGATCTTCCTCACCATCGGCATCCTGGTCGCCGTCTTCGGCATGCGGCTGGTCTTCCCCGTCGTGATCGTGGCCGTGAGCGCCCAGCTCGGACCCATCGAGGCCATCGATCTCTCCTTCAACGACCCCGAGCGGTACAAGGAACTGGTGACGGACGCCCATCCGTCGATCGCCGCCTTCGGTGGCATGTTCCTGTTGATGATCTTCCTCGACTTCATCTTCGAGGACCGTGACATCCAGTGGCTGGGCTGGATCGAGCGTCCGCTCGCCAAGCTCGGCAAGGTCGACATGCTGTCGGTCTGCGTCGCGCTGATCGTCCTCATGATCACCGCCATGACCTTTGCGACCCAGGCCCACCAGCACGGTGGCGGGCATGTGGACAAGGCGTCGACCGTCATGCTCTCGGGTATCGCGGGTCTGATCACCTACCTCGTCGTCGGCGGGCTCTCCGGGTTCTTCGAGGGCAAGCTCGAAGAGGAGGAGGAGCGCGAGCACGAGGCCGAGGAGGAGGCCAGGAAGAAGGGCAAGCCCGTCACCGGGGTCGCCCTCGCCGGAAAGGCCGCGTTCTTCCTCTTCCTCTACCTGGAAGTCCTCGACGCCTCCTTCTCGTTCGACGGCGTCATCGGCGCCTTCGCCATCACCAACGAGATCGTGCTGATGGCCCTCGGCCTCGGCATCGGCGCCATGTACGTCCGTTCGCTCACCGTCTACCTGGTCCGCCAGGGCACGCTGGACGACTACGTCTACCTGGAGCACGGCGCGCACTACGCGATCGGCGCGCTCTCCGTCATCCTGCTGGTCACCATCCAGTACGAGATCAACGAGATCATCACCGGTCTGATCGGTGTCGTCCTCATCGGCCTCTCGTTCTGGTCCTCGCTCCGCCGCAACAAGGCCATCGCCGCATCGGGCGGTGCCGGGGGCGCCGGAGGAAGTCCGGGTTCCAAGGCGGAAGTCCACTCCGGGGTGTGACCCGGTAGGGATTGAGGAACGCTCTCTGCGGGGCGGCCACACGGCGACGGCTCTCCGGGATCTCCCGGATCCGGCCCGGTGGCCGCCCCGCAGCGGTGTGCGGGGGTCCGGGACAGCAGGCGAAGCGACAGGGCAGGTCGACAGGGTCGACAGGTGGGGGTTGGGATGGGTTTCTTCGACGGCCTGTGGCCGGGGCGCGCGGCACAGTTCGACTCGGGCAACGGCACATCGAGCGCCATCGTGCTCTCGAAACGCCATGCCACGGTCTCGCTCAGCAAACAGGGCGCCCTCTCGGGCAACCTGCGCGTCAACCTGTCCTGGCGGATGCGCACCTCGGACATCGAGGGCCGCTCGCGCCAGAGCGGCCGGCTGCGGCGCCCCCTCAAGCTCTTCCAGCCCGAGGTGGTCCAGGCGCACACCCAGGGCGTCGTCAACGTCGACCTGGACCTCGGCTGCATGTACGAGCTGAAGGACGGCACCAAGGGGGTCGTGCAGCCGCTGGGCAATCTGATCGGCGATCTGAACAGCCCGCCCTACATCCGCCTCAGCGGCGACGACCGCTTCGGCGCCCCCTCCGGGGAGACGGTCTACGTCAACCTCGACCAGCGCGACCAGTTCAAGCGGCTGCTGTTCTTCGTCTACATCTACGACCGGACACCCGCGTTCGACCGGACGCACGCCACGATCACGCTCTACCCGGGCAACGGCCCCCGCATCGAGATCGAACTGGACGAGCGAGCTCCACAGGCCCGCTCCTGCGCGGTGTTCACCGTGGAGAACATCAAGGACGAGCTGATCGTGCGGCGCGAGGTGAAGTTCGTCTACGGCTTCCAGTCGGAGCTGGACCGGCTCTACGGCTACGGCATGCAGTGGGGGCGGGGCTACAAGTCCCGGACCTGATCGGCAGGACGCCCTCCAGGACTCCAGGCCTCCAGGCCTCCAGGCCCCCAGGCAGGCCCCCAGGCCCCCCAGGCCCCCCAGGACTCCAGGCCTCAGGACCGGATGAACTGCGGACCTTGCGGAGGCAGCACGAAATGCGGGTCGGGTGCGTGGGCGGCAGCGGCCGCCGGCTGCGGATAACCGTACGCGGGCGGCGCACCGGTCCCCTGCGGGTAGCCGTACGCGGGCTGGGCGTGCGCGGCGGGCTGCGGCGCGGGCACCGGGGGCACGGCGGGGGGCACGGCCGGGGGTGCCGTGGGCGGCGGGTAGCCGTATGCGGGCTGCCGGTGCAGGACCGTGGCCTGGGAGTCGGGCCCCGGTGCGGAGGCCGCGTGCGTGCGGCCCGCGGGCCCGGTGGCGGCGTACGTGGAGGCGGCGGGCGCCTGGGAGGCGACCTGCGCGGCCGTGGCCGGCTCCGCGGACCCGCCCCCGTCCCCGGTCTCCGAATCGTCGACCGAGATCCCGAAGGCGGTGGCCAGACCGATCAGCCCGGTCGGATAGCCCTGGCCGACCGCCCGGAACTTCCATCCCTCACCGCGCCGGTAGAGCTCCCCGCAGATGATCGCGGTCTCCTCCCCGGTCTCCGGCCGCACATCGAAGACCGCCAGCGGCTCCCCGTCGGCGAACGCCGCGTCGAAGAGGAGTATCCGCAGGTCCGGCACCTGCTGGAAGGCGTCGCCATCGGACGAAGCGGCGATGACCACTTGGTCCACCGAGGCGTCGAGCGCGCCGAGATCCGCCTCGATCGTGTCCGTGAGCCCCTCGGCGACACTGCGCTTCGGCAGCCGCCGGACCAAACCGGAGGGGTGGCGCGGCTGGTTGTAGAAGACGAAGTCCTCATCGGACCGCACACGGCCCAGGGCACCGAGCAGCAGCGCGGAGGCGTCCACGTCGGGAACGCCGGCCCCCGGGGTCCAGCGCAGCACGGCCCGTACGGCCACGGCGTCGACCGGGACGTTCGAGCCCTTCAGCATCGTGTGCGTCATGGGCGTCATCCTGCCTGCTGGCAGCACGTGCGGACAACGTGGGGGGCGGCAAAAGCCGTGCCCCGTTCTGTCGGTGCCGGGCCGTGGGCGGGGAAGGAGGAAGGCGGAACGGTACCGCGAAGGGGTTCCCGGTGACGGCCGGGTAACCGGAAGTTCACGTTCAGAGGGAACTGTGGACACCCGTCCATACGTACTATTACCGGCCACGCGTTATCCGGCCGGTCCGGCAGTTCGGGGGAAACCTATGCGTCACTTCGGGTATTTGTCGCCCGCTGCCCGGGAGGGCCTCTTCTTCCGGCAGCCGTGCGAGTTCAGCGCGGACTCGCCCGCGAGCCTGCTCTCCGTCGCCCTGGGTGCCACGCTCTACTCCCCGGCCACCCGGGCCACCCTGGCCGACGACGTCATGAAGCAGGCCGGGCGCGGCGTCGTCTCCATGGTGCTGTGCCTGGAGGATTCGATCGACGACTCCGAGGTGGTCGGCGCCGAGGCCAACCTGGTCAGACAGTTCGGGACGCTCGCGGAGCGGGACGCGACGGGCGCCGGACTGCCGCTCCTCTTCGTCCGGGTGCGCGAGCCGGGCCAGATCACCGACCTGGTGAACCGTCTCGGCGCCGCGGTCCAGATGTTGTCCGGTTTTGTACTTCCCAAATTCACCGAAGGACGTGGCGCCCTTTTCCTGGAGGCCCTGGAGGAAGCCGAGGCCTCCTGTGGCCGACGGCTCTTCGCCATGCCCGTCCTCGAATCGCCCGAGCTGCTCCACCTGGAGACGCGCAGCGAGGTCCTCCAGGGAATCGCGCGCTCCGTCGACAAGTACCGGGACCGGGTGCTCGCCCTGCGGCTCGGCGTCACCGATTTCTGCTCCGCCTACGGACTGCGCCGCGCGCCCGACATGACGGCGTACGACGTCCAGATCGTCGGCTCCGTCATCGCCGATGTGGTCAACGTGCTGGGCCGGGCCGACGGCACCGGCTTCACGATCACCGGCCCGGTCTGGGAGTACTTCCGCCGCCAGGAGCGCATGTTCAAGCCCCAGCTGCGCCGCAGCCCCTTCCTGGAGGGAAGCGCCGAGGAGCTGCGCACGGCCCTGATCGAGCACGACCTGGACGGCCTGCTGCGGGAGATCGAGCTGGACCGGGCCAACGGCCTGCTCGGCAAGACCTGCATCCACCCGTCGCACGTGGCGCCCGTCCACGCACTGTCCGTGGTCAGTCACGAGGAGTTCACCGACGCGCGGGACATCCTACGGCCCGAGCGTGAGGGCGGCGGGGTGCTGCGCTCGGCGTATACGAACAAGATGAATGAAGTGAAGCCCCACCGGGCCTGGGCCGAGCGCACGCTCCGGCGGGCCGAGGTCTTCGGGGTGGTGAGCGAGGACATCGGGTTCGTGGACCTGCTCGCCGCCGGCCTGACGAAGTGAGAGCGCGTCGAAGTGAGAGCGCGTCGATGAGCGAGCGCGCGAGGAGAGAAGAGGCCGTGGACGTGGTGTGGTCGGGCAACTGGGTGGCCGAACGGCTGGGAGTGGCCCTGGAGGGCGACGGGGAGCTCCAGGAGCTGCTGGGCCTCGCCCTGCGGCGCAATCCCAAGCGGGCTCACCTGCTCGTCTCCAACGTGCTGGGCAAGCATGTGCCCCAGTACCCCTCCGTCGTCTACGGAGCCGGGTACGGGCTCGGTGAGCGCGTCCGGGCGCTCCTCGGCGCGCGCGACGCCCGCCGCGCGGTCGTCCTCGGGTACGCGGAGACGGCCACCGGCCTCGGCCACGCCGTCGCGGACGGCCTGCGGGACGCCCCGTACCTCCACTCCACCCGGCGCCCGGTCGCGGGCGTCGCGCAGGCGGGCGGGTTCGAGGAGGCCCACTCGCACGCCACCTCGCACCTGCTGCTGCCGGAGGACCCCGAGCTGCTGGCGGGGGGCCCCGACGCGTCCGTGCTGGTGCTGGTCGACGACGAGTTCTCCACCGGCAACACCGTGCTCAACACCATCCGCGCGCTGCACGAGCTGCACCCGCGCGAGCGGTACGTCATCGTCGCGCTGGTCGACATGCGCTCGGCGGGCGACCGCGACCGGCTGACCTCCTTCGCCGCCGAGATCGGTGCCCGCGTCGACCTGGTGACCCGCTCCACGGGCACGGTCACGCTCCCCGAAGGCGTACTGGAACGGGGCCAGGCCCTGGTCGCGGCGCAGGAGGCGGAACAGACCGGGCGGGCGGAGCAGGCGGAGCAGGCGGAAGAGGCGGGACGGGCGGAGCAGGCGGAAGAGGCAGGACGGGCGGAAGAGGCGGGGCGGGGGGAGCAGGCGGAACAGGTGGAACAGGCCGGGCGGGCGGCCGCGGAGCCGCGTACCACCGCGTCCGCCCCCGTCACCCGGGTCGATCTGGACTGGCCCGCAGCCGTCCCCGACGGCGGCCGGCACGGTTTCACCCCGGCCCACCGGGCGGCGCTCGAAGCGGCCCTCCCGGACATGGCGCAGCGGATCGCCGCCGCCCTCGGTGTTGGCGCCCGCCACGGCCGGGTGCTCGTCCTCGGCTTCGAGGAGCTGATGTACGCGCCGCTGCGCCTGGGCACCGCCCTGGAAGCGCTGCTGGGTGCCGACGCCGAGGTCCGCTACTCCACCACCACCCGCTCGCCGGTCCTCGCCGTCGACGACCCCGGCTACGCGATACGCACCCGCCTCGTCTTCCCGGCCCACGACGACCCGGCGGACGGCCCCGGCGACCGGTACGCGTACAACGTGGCGGGAGCGGGCTTCGACGCGGTCCTCGCCGTCGTCGACTCCATCGCCGACACCACCGAACTGCACGCCCCGGACGGCCTGCTGGCCCGCCTCGCGGCCCACACCGGCCAGGTCCTCCTCGCAGTCGTCCCCTCGTACACCCCCCACCACACGCTGGAGCCCGCCGTGCTGCCCGAGCCCCTCCGAGGCCCCGACTTCTCCAGTTACGCGCCGGAGGACGTCGGCTGGCTGCTCCAGGACCTCTCGGACACCGAGCTGGAGGCGCCCACCGAGGAGCGCGAGGAGGCGATCCAGAGCGGTGGCGCGCACTACGCCGAGTCACTGCCCGTCGAGTACCAGCCGAGCGCCGCGTACCAGGCCCTGTTCACGGCCGCCCTGGACACCTCCGCCGCGCGCATCGCCCGCGCGGTGGGCACCGTCACCGAGACGGTCCTCGCCGAACGCGGCCCGCGCCCGGTCCTCGTCTCGCTCGCCCGCGCCGGAACGCCCGTCGGGGTGCTGATGCGCCACTGGGCCCGCCACCGGCACGGCCTGGACCTGCCGCACTACGCCATCTCCATCGTCCGGGGCCGGGGCATCGACGCCACCGCCCTGCGCTGGCTCGCCGCCCACCACGACCCGGCCGACGTGGTCTTCGTCGACGGCTGGACCGGGAAGGGCGCGATCACCCGCGAACTGGCGGCGGCCGTCGAGGAGTTCGAGGCATCAGGCGGACCGGCCGGCTTCGATCCGGAGATCGCCGTGCTCGCCGACCCGGGCGGCTGCGTGCGGACGTACGGCACCCGCGAGGACTTCCTGATCCCCTCGGCCTGCCTCAACTCCACGGTGTCCGGCCTCATCTCCCGTACGGTGCTCCGCGCCGACCTGGTCGGCCCCGATGACTTCCACGGCGCGAAGTTCTACCGCGAGCTGGCGGAATCCGACGTCTCCGGCGACTTCCTGGCCGCGGTGACCGCGCGGTTCGACGAGGTGGCGGGCCACGTCGACGCCGACACCAAGGAGCTGCTCGCCGCCGACCGGGCCCCGACCTGGGAGGGCTGGGCGGCGGTCGAGCGGATCAGCGAGGAGTACGGCATCCACGACGTCAACCTGGTCAAGCCGGGTGTCGGCGAGACCACCCGGGTGCTGCTGCGCCGGGTCCCCTGGAAGATCCTCGCCAAGCGCGGCGCGGGCGCGGACCTCCAGCACATCCGCCTGCTGGCCGAGCAGCGCGGCGTCCCGGTCGAGGAGGTCGACGACCTCCCGTACAGCTGTGTCGGTCTGATCCACCCCCGGTTCACCCGGGGCGCGACGGGCGCGGACGGCAAGGCGGTGCAGGGCGCATGAGCACGACTCCGCCGTCCACCGGCCCGGCCACGCTGGTGGCGAGCGACCTCGATCGCACCCTCATCTACTCGGCGGCCTCGCTCGACCTGTCGATGCCGGACGCACAGGCACCCCGGCTGCTCTGCGTGGAGGTGTACGGCCACAAGCCCCTCTCGTACATGACGGAGACGGCCGCGGCCCTCCTCACCGACGTGGCCGGCTCCACGGTCTTCGTGCCCACCACCACCCGGACCCGCGAGCAGTACCACCGCATCCACCTCCCCGGCCCCGCCCCGCAGTACGCGATCTGCGCCAACGGCGGGCACATCCTGGTCGACGGGGTCTCCGACCGGGACTGGCAGGTCCAGGTGGCGGCCCGGATCGCGGACGAGTGCGCCCCGCTCACCGAGATCCGCGCCCACCTGGCGACCACCGCCGACCCGGCCTGGCTGCTCAAGGAGCGGGTGGCCGAGAACCTCTTCGCGTACCTGGTCGTCGAGCGCTCCCTGCTGCCCGAGGAGTGGGTGAAGGAGCTGGCGGTGTGGGCGCAGGAGCGCGGCTGGACGGTCTCGCTCCAGGGCCGCAAGATCTACGCGGTCCCGGTGCCGCTCACCAAGAGCGCCGCGATGAACGAGGTCGCCCGCCGCTCCGGCGCCACCCGCACGCTCGCCGCCGGGGACTCCCTCCTCGACGCGGACCTGTTGCTCGCCGCCGACCTCGGCTGGCGCCCCGGCCATGGCGAACTGGCCGAGAACGACTGGCGGGCCCCGCACGTCGTGGCGCTGGAGGAGCGGGGCGGGGCGGCGGGGGAGGAGATCCTGCGCCGCTTCCTGGCGGCTTCGGCTGCGTGAGGGGGCTGGTTGGGGAAGGCTGGGGGCATGACCAAGGGCAACGAGACCACGATCACGCACGAGCTGTACACGTACATGCTGGCCCACAACCCACCGCTGGACCCGGTCCAGCGGGAGTTGGTGGAGACCACGTACGCCCGGTTCCCGAACCACGCCGGCATGGTGTCGGCCGAGGAGCAGGCCCCGCTGCTCGCCTTCCTCGTCCGGCTGGTGGGCGCGCGGCACGTGGTGGAAGTCGGCACGTTCACCGGGTTCAGCGCGCTGGCGATGGCCCAGGCACTGCCCGCCGACGGCACGCTGATCGCCTGCGACATCTCGGAGGAGTGGACGGCGTACGGCCGTGAGGCCTGGGAGAAGGCGGGCGTCGCGGACCGGATCGACCTGCGCATCGCCCCGGCCCTGGACACCCTGCGCGCGATGCCCGCCGAGCCGCACATCGACTTCGCCTACCTGGACGCCGACAAGGGCGGCTACATCGCGTACTGGGAGGAGCTGGTGCCCCGGATGCGGCAGGGCGGTGTCATCGCCGTGGACAACGTGCTCTTCCACGGCGGAGTCACGGACCCGGAGGCGACCGGATCGGCGGCGGCGATCAAGGAGTTCAACGACCATGTGAGCGCCGACGCCCGTATGGACAGCGTGCTGCTGGCGGTGGCGGACGGCCTGACGCTCTCACGCAAGAGGTAGCGCCAGGCCTTCCCCCACCCTGCCGGTTCCCGCCGCTCGCAGCCGCCGCGCGAGCCGGGCTCAGCGGCTGGGCGGGCCGGGCTCGGCGGCTGGGCGGGCCGGGCTCAGCCGGCGGGCGAGCTGGGGTCAGCCGCCGCGCGGACCGGGCTCAGCCGGCGGGCGAGCTGGGGTCAGCCGCCGCGCGGACCGGGCTCGGCGGCAAAGCGGGCCGGGTTCAGCGGCAGGGCGGGCCGGGTTCAGCGGCCGGGCGAGCTGGGCTCAGCCTGCCGTGCGGGCCGGGTTCAGCGGCCGGGCGGGCCGGGATCAGCGGCCGGGCGAGCGGGGCTCAGCCGCCGGGCGGGCCGGGCTCAGCCGCAGCAACCGCCGCCGCAGCAGCCGCCGCCCCCACCGCCGCCGCCGCCGGACGGTGCGGGTGCGGACGCGGCGGCGCCGCCCACGGCCACGGCGGAGAGCAGCTTGACGGTGTCGTCGTGGCCCGCGGGGCAGGAGGCCGGGTCCGAGGACTGGGCCATGGGACGGCTGAGTTCGAACGTGTCGCCGCAGGTGCGGCAGCGGAATTCGTAGCGAGGCATGGCCTCAGGCTAGAGCCATCGGGGCCCGACGGCTACGGCCTCCCGGGAGAGCGCGGACTCAGGCCCCGCCGCCGCGCTGTTCGCGGATGTCGGAGACGACCCGGGCGGCGGTCTGCCGCACGGCCTCGGTCTCGGTCAGGAAGTGCCAGTAGTCGGGGTGACGGCCCTCCAGACCGGCGATGGCCCGTTCCAGCCGCGCCACGGAGTCGTCCAGCGGCCGGGCGTGCCGCGGGTCGGGCGTGTGCCGGCCGGCCATGGCGAGGCGCTGCGCGTCCCGTACGGCGAATCGGGTCCGCTCGATCTCCTGCTGCGGGTCCTTCGCCACCGCGTCCAGCCGTTGCAGCCGGTCCCCGGCCGCGGAGACCGCCTCGTCGACCGCGTTGAGCAGGGCGCGGACCGTGGACAGCCGGGACGTGGCGTCCGCCCAGCGCTGCTCAGCCCGGGCCTTCGCCGCCTCGGCCAGCTTCTCCTCGGCCTGCGTCACGTTGACGGCGGCCTGCTCCGGCACCGGCTGGAGGTCCTGCCAGCAGGCGGCCGAGAAGCGCCGCCGCAGCTCGCTGAGGACCGGCTCCACCGAGCCCGCCCGCGTCGTCAGTGCCTGGGCGCGGGTCCGCAGGGACACCAGACGCCGGTCGATCTCGGCGGCCCGCTCCGGCAGTCGCTCCGCCTCGGCCCGCAGGGCCTCCGCATCGCGCAGGACCACATCGGCCCGCTGGAGCGTCTCGGCCACACCGTGCCTGCCCGCGCCCTGGTTCAGCTTGGTCAGCTCCGGGGCGAGAGCGGCTAGCCGGGCCGCCAGCTCATCGGCGCGCAGCCCCGACGCCCGCACCGCATCGAGCGCGTTGCTCGCCCCGAGCAGCGCCTGCCGGGCCCGCTCCACGGCGGGGGCGAGCCGGGCGAGCTGGGTCTCCGCACTGCCCAGCAGCGACCCGAGCCCCTGCCCGAACCGGTCCAGCTCACCCTTGACCCGTACGAGATCGTCCTTGGCCCGGGTCAGCTCGGTGCGGGCGCGGGAGGCGACGGAGGGCTCCAGATCGTCCCGGTCCAGGTCGTGGGCGTCGACGGCGGTGATGTAGGCGTGACTGACGTCGTCGATCCGCCGCCCCAGCGCGGCGAAGTCCTCCGCCGCCTTGCGGCCCCGCGAGGAGTTGTCCACGGCGTTGATCGTCTCGATGGAGATCTTGAGATCGCGCTGCGCGGTGTCCAGCTCGTAGAAGGCCTCGGCGGCCGCGTCCCTGGCCGCCTGGGCCTCGGCACGCTGGCTTTCCCCGCGCCCGCCGAACCACCGCCGTGTACCGCCCCCGGCGAACGCTACGGGCAGCGCGGCGACGAGCAGGGGCACGGGCAGCAGCACGAGGACCAGAACATCCCGGAGCCCCTGACCGCCACCGAGCCCCTGGGACACACCCGCCCCCCGCGCACCGCCGCCCCGGGCACCGGAAACGCTCCCGACGGCGGAACTCCCACCCGCTCCTGCCTCTGGCCGCGCGTGTGTCGCCGTCACATCCCTCTCCCGTGCTGTTCCGCCCCTGCCCGGTACATTCTCCCACCAGGTAAGGACGAACACACGGGCCCGTCAGTTCGCGGATCGAACCTCCACTTCCCCGTTGTCGCTGCGGGCCTTCACCACATGAGAGCTGCTGTCGCTCCGCGGCACCCCGATGCTGACCTGGCCGTGGCTCGCGCTCGCGTGCACGGCGTATTCCTCTCCGCCCCGCGGCAGCTCGATGACGACGCGCCCGTTGTCGCTCACGCTGTCCACCAGATCGGGCACGCCGCTGAACCCCAGCCGGATCTCCCCGTTGTCCGCACGGGCGACCACGGACTTGGTGCCTATCCGCTCGGCGAGCACGGACCCGTTGTCGCTCCTGAGGTCGAGCGGCCCGCCGGAATCCCGTACGACGATGTCACCGTTGTCGGCGGAGAGCCGCAACGGGGTGTCGAACCCGACCGCGGTGACCCGACCGTTGTCCGCGGCGGCCGTCACGGTCACGCCGCGGGGCACCTTCACCTCGTGGCGCGCGGCGCAGTTGTTGATCATGGCGTCGCACTCCACCCGGAGCGTCAGGGTGTCGTTCTTCATCGACCAGACGGGATCGGGCCCGCTGCCCAGCACGACCCACCCGTCGACCTGCCGCTCCACCTCGACCTCCTCCACATCGGCCGGTACGAGGGTCACGGTCGAGCCCTCGGCGTCGATGGTCAATGTCCGCCCTTCCAGCGCGAACGCCTTGCGCTCCACGGCCGCGTCATCGACATCGGCACTCGCGCACCCGGTGAGCCCCAGCGCGAGAAGCACGCCCCCGCTCGCCACGGCGAGAACCCGGCCGGAGGCCCTGCGGTGCTTGCGGGTCGGTGCGCAGGTACGGATGTCCACGGTGATCGGTCCCCCAGGAAGCACAGTCGGACGATGCCACCGGTCGTCGCTGCCGGCGTACTGCAACCGTATGCACCGGGACCGCTATGCCGGCATCCGGGCGGCTACCGTCTCCGGGGTGGGGTTATCCCCCCGCCCGCGCCCGTACCTGCGGCTCGGGCCGCCCCGCCTGTCCTCGAACCGGTTTATGAGCCGGAGGCCCGGCCCATGTACGCTGTTGCCTCATCCACGGGTGCGTAGCTCAGGGGTAGAGCGCTGCTCTTACAAAGCAGATGTCGGCGGTTCGAAACCGTCCGCGCCCACCAGTGCGAGGTGTCAGGGCCCCGACCGTCACGGCCGGTGCCTCCGCCGTTCGGTGGGGCGGAGTGATCCGCTCCGGGAGCCGCCCTTCCCGGCGTCCGGCCGCTGTGGTGAACGGAGTGCCCCGGTGAGGCGCACACTGGCGGTATGGCCCTACCCAGAACGCATCACTGCTCGGTCTGCTCGGACGGCATGACGAACGGTGAGGTCCTCCACGAGGACCTCGTGGTCGGAGCGCCGCTGTCCATGGAGGAACTCACCGACGCGCAGCGTCTCGACCGGTTCGCGCTGAAGTACGCCCACGACGGTTGCCAGGTCCGAGAGGTCCGGAAGGTCCCGCACGACACCTTGAGCGGGTACGCCTGGTCCGTCCGCTTCAGCGAGGGCTCGTAGCGGAGTCGCGGTTGCAAGGGGCGGTGGAATGGGCGTCCCCGGTCCGGCGTTGTGCAGGGGGTGACCCCGAACACCCGTGGTGACCCGTCCGTCCGGCCCGAGCGTGAAGCGGTACGGAAATGGCTCGTGGCGGAACACGCCGACACGAGCGAGCGGGTGGCCGCCCTGAGCCGTGACTTCGAGGCCATCGTCGAGGCGAACGCCTTGGTGGCCGTCGATGACGAACACGACCCCGAGGGGTCGAGCACCGCTTTCGAGCGGGCCCACGTCGCCGCCCTGCTGGCGCAGGCGCGTGAGCATCTGGCCCAACTGGACCTGGCCGTGGAGCGGCTGGAGGCCGGTGACTACGGGCGCTGCGAGTCGTGCGGTGAACTCATTCCGGCCGCCCGGCTTGAGGTGCGCCCGGCGGCCACCACGTGTGTCGGCTGTGCCGACGGGTTTACGGGGCGGCGCCGTTGAGTATCGCGGGCCGGCCCACGTCCCGCCCGCATGTGCCGGCCGGTCGGCCGTAGCGGCCGTTGGTAAGTGGCCGTCGAGCTCGACGAGGACGCCCGTCACCGGGGCCTCGGGCGGGCCCTGGCCACGGCCGCGCGCCACCTGGTGCCCGAGGGCGAACCGCTCTGGTCGCAGCAGGCCGCGGGCAACGCGCGCAGCAACACCTCCGACTCCGGTTCGGTCCCAAGGGCGAGTAGGTCCCGGCGCAGCGTGAAGCGCCGCGCGGTACCGGTGGCTCCTCCCGGGATGCGCTCCCTCGGCCTCCGGGGCACCGTGGAGACATGGCCGCACATCCCCCGGTGATCGTCTATCCGCCCTCCGCGACCGGAGGGCGGCGGGTCACCGTGCACGGGCAGATCGTGGGGCTGGCGCACGGGCGGGGTGAGGTGGCCGCGTTGTTGCGGGCGGCCGGGTTCGCGCCGGGACCGGACAAGGCCGTCGAGCTGGACCGGCCAGGACTGATCGAATGGCGCGGCGGCGACCTCGACACCTGGGAGTGAGCCCGCGCGTAGGAGTGAGCTCGCCGCGTGGGCGTGAGCTCGCGAGGAGTCGTCGTACGGACCCGGAGAGCCGTCCGTCGAGCCGCCGCCCGGTGGACGTACCTGCCACACCGTCACGGTCAGCACTCCGTGTGGCGTCACCCGAACGGGTGCGTCCAGGTGGCTGGCCGGACAGGTCGCAGGGAACGTCGGAGCTGATCTGCACGCACCATCAGCGCAGGTCAGCACGGCAGGCGCCCGCGCCTGTCCCGGTAAAGGAGTCCCCATGTCCCAGCCCACCGCCCCGACGCCCGGCCCCGCCCGCCCCGCCGCCTCCGACGCCGGCAACCCGTGGGCCGGCGGCGGAACGCTGTTCGCCGGTTTCCTGCTCCTCGTCGACGGTGTCCTCGGAGTGATCAAGGGCATCGCGGGGATCGTCAGCAACGACGTGTACGCGGCGGTCAACGATTACGTCTTCAAGTTCAACACCACCGCCTGGGGCTGGATCCACCTCGTCCTCGGCGTGCTCCTGATCTTCGTCGGCTGGGGCGTCCTCAAGGGCGCGACCTGGGCCCGCGCCGTGGGCATCGCCCTCGTCTCCCTGAACCTGATCGCCACCTTCATGTGGCTCCCGTACACGCCGATCTGGGCCGTCATCACCATCGCCATCGACGTCTTCATCATCTGGGCCCTGTGCACCGACCGCTCCGAGCCGGCGCTCTGACGTGGCCGACAGCACCGGGACGGACCTCGTGGACCTCGCCGCCGAGGCGTACGTCTACGGGTATCCGCTGGTCTACGACCTCGCCATGGTCGGGACCTCGCTACGCGAAGGGTTCGGTACGTCGGCTGCGGCACCCTTCAACCGGTTCGCCCACTCCGGGCACCTCGCCGACCACCGGACGGAGTTCGTCTCCGTCAACAACGACACCGTCTACTCGATCGCCCAGCTCGACCTGTCCGGTGGGCCGCTGCGCCTCCACGTCCCCGATTCCGGCGGCGCGTACTACGTCCTCCAGTTCGTCGACGCCTGGACGAACAACTTCGCGTACCTCGGCCGCCGCGCCACCGGCACCGGCGAGGGCGAGTGGCTGATCGTGCCGCCCGGCTGGTCGGGGAGCGTGCCCGACGGCGTACGCGGGGTCGTCGACGCGCCCACCTCCGTGGTGACCTTCGCCGGGCGCTACGCCTGCGACGGCTCCGATGATCTGCCGCGCGTCCGTGCGCTCCAGGAGCTGCTCACCCTCACCCCGCTGGACGGCAGGCCCCACCGCACCGGGCTGCCCGCGCCCGAGCCCGGTGTACCTGAGGAGCTGCGCTTCTTCGAGGAGTTGCGGGTGTGGATGGCCGACTTCCCGCCGTCCTCGGCCGACCAGGCGTACCAGGACCGGTTCCAGCCGTTGGGGCTGTTGGAGGAGGGGCCCTCGCCGTACGCCGACGCCGCCCCGGCTCTGGTCGACGCGCTGGCGAAGGGGTCGGAGCGAGGGCGGGCCCGGGTCGAGGGGGTCAGTCGCGCCGGGACGGGCGGCGGGGGCGGCAGGTCGGGGAGCTGGAACACGAACCCGCACCTCTTCGACTACAACCTGGACCATTTCGGCGTGGGCACGGTCGACTCGCCGGAATGGCGGATCGCCGACCGGGAGGCTTCCTACCTCTCCCGTGCGGTGGCGGCCCGGATCGGGCTCTGGGGGAACCACGGGTACGAGGCGGTGTACGCCCAGACCTTCCAGGACAGCGAGGGCCGGCAGCTGAACGGGGCGCACTCCTACGTCCTGCGCTTCCCGGAGCCGCCGCCCGTGGAGTCGTTCTGGTCGGTGACCATGTACAGCACCCCGGACTACTACCTGGTCGAGAACCCGGCCGGTCGGTACTCGGTCGGGGACCGTACCCCCGGCCTCGTGCCCGCGGACGACGGCTCGCTGACCCTGTACCTGTCCCATCACCGGCCCGCCGACCCGGTGCGGGCGGCGAACTGGCTTCCCGCGCCCGCCGGGGACTTCCGGCCGATGCTGCGGCTGTACACGCCGGGGGCCGCGGTGCTCGACGGGAGTTACGAGATCCCCGCCATCGAGCGGGAGTGCGGTGAGCGCCGGCCGTGAAGGCCGTGCCGGGCCGTTGTCAGTGGTGCGGTCCACACTGGAGTCATGTGCCGCAGCATCAAGACCCTTCGACCGCCCGCCCTCCCCGAAGAGGCCTCCGAGGAGGACATGCGGGCCGCAGCCCTTCAGTACGTACGCAAGGTGTCCGGCTTCCGGGCGCCCGCCGCGCACAACCGGGAGGTGTTCGACCGTGCCGTCGACGAGATCACCGAGGCCACGATGAAGCTGCTGGACGGCCTGGAGATACGCGGCAGTGCCACCCGGAGCGCCGTCGAGGCCTGAGGCCCGCAGCGAAGGACGTGGACGTGGACGGGGATGTGGACGGGAACGGGGACGTGGATGTTCAGGGGGAGACCGGCGCCGGTGACGTGACCGGGGCGGGGCCGTTCGCCTGGCCGGGCACGGTGCCGTAGAAGGGCTCCGGGACAGCCGGGGAGGCGCTGGCAGGGAAGGCGGATGCGTCTGCCGGTACGGGGGAGTCCTGGCGCGCCTGCGCCAATGCGCCCCGCGTTTCCGCCGACGTGTCCCGCGCCTCTGCCGACGCTCCCCGTTCGGCGGCAGGGCGCTTCACGACGAACGCGGCCAATGCGCCCGCGATGAATAGGGCCAGCACCGAGACGGCCGTCCCGAACCAGGTCGAGCCGAGCCACCGGCCGCCGAAGTAGCCGAGCCCCACGCTGTAGCCGGCCCAGGTCAGGCCCGCCAGGGCCGACCACGGCAGGAAGTCCCGCACCCTGCGGTGGGCGGCGCCCGCCCCGAGGGAGACCATCGAGCGGCCTGCGGGTGCGAACCGGGCGATGACGACGAGCGCCCCGCCGCCCCGGCTCAGCGCCGCGCCGAGACGTTCCTGCGCCGTGGTGAGACGCCGTGAGCGGGCGATCGCCCGGTCCAAGCGGTCGCCACCGCGCCAGGCGAGGCGGTACGCGACGAGGTCGCCCAGCACCGAGGCGGTGGCCGCGCAGAGGATGAGGACGACGAGGGAGGGCACCTGACCGGTCGCCTCACCGGCACCGCTGACCCCGGTGGAGCCCGCGGCGGCCGCGGTGGCGGCGGTGATCACGAGGACACCGCTGGGCAGCAGGGGGAGAAAGACGTCCAGGAGCACCGAGACGGCGACCACCACGTAGATCCATGGGCTGCTGGTCAGTGCGACCACGCTCTCGAGCACCCGTCTACTCCCCGATCATGTCAACGCCGCGACGTCGCAGGGGAGCGGCATGGGCGGCAGGTTCAGCTGCACAGCGTACGCGTGAGGGTTGCGCACATATCGCTCAGGGTCGGGTGATGTTGGGCCGCTCACGTACACCTCATGAACGGTACGCGCGTTAGGGAGGCGACAGCGACCCCCACGAGCGAGGAGCAGCAGCACATGACGGCACAGATGGATCGGACAGCGGCAGCGGCAGGGGCGTCAGGGGCGTCAGGGGCGTCAGGAGCGGAGCAGACGTCGAGGGTGCCGGGGACGGTACGGAGGCGGGTGCTGGTCGCGGCGGTTGCCCTGGTGGTGCTCGCCGGCGGCGTCTCCATCGCCCACGGCGCGGCGGACGGCACGCCCGCTCCGGACGACGGAGGACACACGGCGCACAGCACCGGAGAGGCGAGCGGCACCGGAGAGGCGAGCGGCACCGGAGAGGCGAGCAGCACCGGGAAGCCGGACGGCACCGGGAAGGCGAGCGGCACCGGGGAAGCGGGGCTGGTCGGTGGTGCCTCGCGGAGCGGCGGGTTCTGGATGCGGGTGGACGGGGTCTTCTCCCCGCCCGGCTCCTACGTCCCGTCCGATGCCCTGACCTACAACACCGGACTCGTGCCGGCCGCCGCGCGGATCGAGGTCACGCAGTACGCCGACCGGACCACCACCCGCGTCGGCACCCGGCTGCGGGGCCTCGTCCCGAACCGCGCGTACGGGATGCACGTGCACACCTCGCCCTGCGCCGCCGACCCAGCGTCGGCGGGGCCGCACTACCAGCACCGCACCTCAGCCACCGCGGACCCGGTCAACGAGGTGTGGCTGGACTTCCGCACCGACCGGAAGGGTGAGGGCGAGGCGGAGGCCCGGCACGACTGGGGCTTCCGGGACGGCGGCGCCCGGTCGGTGATCATTCACGACGCGCAGGGCGGCGCGGGGAAGCGCGTGGCCTGCTTCACGGTGCCGTTCTCGTCCTGAGGGGACCCGACTCCTCCCCCGGACAGCGGGGGGAGGAGTCGGGACGGTGCCCCGCCCCTGCGCGAACACCGCGCGGGGAGCGGGGCACCGTCCCGTCCGGAGTTCCGGAGTTCCGGAGTTCCGGAGTTCCGGAGTACGGGAAACCCGGAGCACCGGCGTACCGGGAAACCCGGAGCACCGGCGTACCGGTGGGTCAGACCGAGACGGCCGTGGCCTGCTCGCGCCGGGGGCCGTCGGCGGGCTCGCGCGTGGTGCGCGCCCCGAAGAGCCGGTCCAGGGCCCCGGCGCCGGGGCCGGTGAAGACCAGCAGCAGGAACGCCCAGCAGAACAGGGCCGACGCCTCGCCCCCGTTGCCCACCGGGGTGAGCGCCTCGGGCTGGTGGACCACGAAGTACGCGTAGGCCATCGAGCCGGAGGCGAGGAAGGCGGCGGCCCGGGTGCCGAGGCCGAGGGCGACCAGGGTGCCGCAGACCAGCTGGATCAGGGCGGCGTACCAGCCCGGCCAGGCTCCGGCCTCCGCCTCACGGCCGCCGAACAGGCCGAAGAGGGAGGAGGCGCCGTGGATGGCGAAGATCAGGCCGATGGCGAAGCGGTAGAGGCCGAGCGCATAGGGCTGGGCCCCGTTCAAGCGGAGGGACATGGGGGTGGGCTCCTTCGGTCTGGGTGGGGACGTGAACCGACTGAGCGCCTCAGGTTAGGGAAACCTCACTAGTACTTGCAAGTTCAACATTCCGGCGTGTGGCTGAAAATCGGTTACTGCTCCTCGGTAAGTGAACGCTCAAGGACGCTCACCAGCTGGTTCCCTTCAGGGGTCGACTTGGCCTGGACCAATGTCAGCGCGGAGTTCCGGCCACGCAGGGTCAGTGTCATCAGCTGGTTGCCGAACCAGGGGCCGCCCGCCCGGTTCCAGGTCACCGGGGAGGGTTCCGTACGGCCGTGCCGGGTCAGCAGCCGCCCGAGGCGCCGGCCCACCCCACTCCAGCCGAAGCGAAACCCCAGGCGGATCGACCGGGGGACGGAGTTGTGCACGGGCGAGCACGTCAGCTGGAGGACGCGGGCCTCCGGAGCGCCGCCGGGGGTGCCGGCGGGCCAGTGCGGCTCGGCGATGTAGGCGTGGTGCACGTCCCCGGACAGCACGCATACCGTCGCCGGAGCGTCCGGCCCGCTTCCCACCCGGCGGAGCAGTTCGGTGAACCGGCCGAAGGAATCGGGGAACGCGGCCCAGTGCTCCAGGTCGGCCGCCCGGCGCAGTTTCTCCCCGAGGCGGGCCCATCGACCGCCGCGGGAGCCCGCGCACAGGGCCGCGTTCCAGGTCTCGGCGTCGTGGACGAGCGGGGGCAGCAGCCACGGCAGCGAGCTGCCGATCAGAAGGTGGTCGTACGCGCCGGGGTCCTCCAGCGCCCTCTCCAGCAGCCAGCGGGCCTCGCCGTCGTCCAGCATCGCCCGCCGGTCCTCGTCCAGGACGCGGGCCGCGCGGGTGTCCACCATCAGCACGTGTACTCGTCCGAAAACGCGCTGGTAGCTCCAGCGGGTCAGGGCCGGATCCGCGTCGGTCTCCGCGGCGAAGCGGCGCAGCGTCTCGGTGCCGTCGCGGGAGGTCGTGACGGCGGCGTAGAGGGGGTCGGCGGCCAGTTCGGCGGGGGAGAGGTTGCCCAGGTGCTGGTAGACCCAGTACGACATCAGCCCGCTGACGATCCGCTCGTGCCACCAGGGCGTGCCGCGGATGTCCTTCTGCCAGGCGGCGCTGGTGTTCCAGTCGTCGATGACGTCGTGATCGTCGAAGATCATGCAGCTCGGCACGGTGGAGAGCAGCCAGCGCACCTCGGGGTCGCGCCACGATTCGTCGTACAGGCAGGTGTACTCCTCGTAGTCCGCGACCTCCGCGCCCGGCGGCTCGCGCAGATCGCGGCGGGCCGCCAGCCGGCGCCGCGTCGCCTCGGACGTCTCGTCCGCGTACACCTGGTCGCCGAGCAGGAGGAGGACGTCGGGGCGTTCGGCGGCCGGGTCGCCCGCGAGGTGGGCGGCCAGGGTGACCAGCGCGTCCGGGCCCACGGGGTCCTGCCCGTCGCCGGGGGACGCGGCCCAGCGGCACGAGCCGAACGAGATCCGGACGTCGTGCCCGTCCGTCACGGCCGACGCTCCGTCCGCCACCGGGGGCGTGGTGATGGTGCTGGGCGGAAGGCGGGAGCCCTCGGGCGGCCAGACGCGCAGGTCCCCGAGCAGCACCTCGTACGCGGTCGTGGTGCCGGGCGTCAGCCCCTCCACGACCACCAGGGCGTAGTGGTGCCCGGCCACCACGAAGGTCGGGGACGAACCCGAGGCGCCGTCCGCGCACCGCACCTCCACGGTGCACGGGCGGCTCGCCTCGACCCAGACGGTCGCGGTGGACCCGGACTCCCAGTCGACATACCGCAGCAGTGGTCCCAGACTCAGTTCGGCCATGTGTTGCCTCCTCGCACGGACGTCGCGGACCGGCTCCGTAACGTACAGAACGATCGAGGAGGGTGCACGCGTTCCGGGGGTCGGTGGCCGATCGGGCCTGTCAGCAGCCGTTCAGGGCCGTCTGCAGGGCGCTCTTCTCGGCCGCGTCCACGCTCAGGTCGTACTGGTGCTTCACGTGGACCCAGGCGCGGACGTAGGTGCACGTGTACGCCGTGCGCGACGGCATCCACTCGGCCGGGTCCTTGTCGCCCTTCGCCTGGTTCACGTTGTCGGTGACCGCGATGAGCTGGGGGCGGGCCAGGTCGTTGGCGAAGGACTGGCGCTGGGCGGTGGTCCAGCTGCTCGCGCCGGAGCGCCAGGCCTCGGCGAGCGGGACCATGTGGTCGATGTCGACGTCGGAGGCGGCGCTCCAGGTGGCGCCGTCGTACGGCGAGTACCAACTGCCGCTGACCGCGGCGCAGGAGGCGTCCTGCTGGACGTTCGTCCCGTCGCGCTTGAGGACCACCTCGCGGGTGTTGCAGGCGCCGGACTGGGTGGTCCAGTGCGGGAACTTGTCGCGGCTGTACCCGCTGGACGAGCCCTCGGCGCCGACGGCGAGCTGGCCGAGGTAGGCCCGGGCGGTCGCCGCGCTGACCGGGGTGGGGAGGGCGGCCTGCGCGGTGGGGGCGGTGAGCAGTACGGAGGTGGCGGCGAGGGTGGCGGTAGCAGCGGCGACGGCGGTGCGACGCGCGTAGACACCGAACATGCGAACTCCCTTGGAGTGGGGGGGCGTGGGCGGGGCATGGCGAACCCGGCCAGCGTGGCGGCGCCAGGTTTCCGTGGGGTGGGAACCAGGTAACAGGGTGACGACATGTGCACGTCACATCAAGGGGTGTGACGGGATGTGAGGGAGTGAATCAACCGCCGGGCGTGCGAAGGGAGTCGGCCCGAGGGCCGGGTGGGGCGCGGAGGGGAACCGTCGGCGTGCGGAGGTGGATGGGCCGGGGGGGAGCCGTCGGCGTGCGGAGGTGGATGGGCCGGGGGGAGCGTCGGCGTGGGGAGGTGGATGGGTCGGGGGGTCGTCGGCGTGCGGAGGTGGACGGGCCGGGGGGCTGTCGGTGTCCGGAGGGGGTGTCGGCCGGTTCTATCGTTGCCGCGTGCTGCTACCCGTGACCCCAACCCTGGGGGTCGTCCTCGCCGTCCTGCTGGTCTTCGCGGCCGCCGTCGCCGCCCGCGCCCGGCTGGGCCGCTCGCGCGAGATCCTGGTCGCGGGGGTGCGGGCCGCGGTCCAACTCGCCGCCGTCTCCCTGCTCATCGGCTGGGTGGCCCGCTACCTGGCCCCGCTGCTCGCCTTCGTGGCGCTGATGTTCGCCGTGGCCTCCTGGACCGCGGGGCGCCGCATCACCCGCAACCGCACCTGGTGGTGGGCGGCCGTGCCGATCGCCGCGGGGGCGCTCCCGGTGGTCGGGCTGCTGCTGCTCACGGGGCTCGTGCCGGTCCGGGGCCTGGCTCTCATCCCGGTGGCGGGCATCCTCATCGGAGGGGCGCTCACCGCGACCGTACTCGGCGGGCGGCGCGCGCTGGACGAACTCGCCACCCGGCACGGGGAGGTGGAGGCGGGGGTGGCCCTCGGGATGCTCGACCGGGATGCCCGGCTGGAGATCGTGCGGCCCGCCGCCTCGGACGCCCTGCTGCCGGTACTCGACCAGACGCGGACGGTGGGGCTCGTGACGTTGCCGGGGGCGTTCGTGGGCATGCTGCTGGGCGGCGCCTCACCGGTCGAGGCGGGTGCCGTGCAGCTCTTCGTCCTGGTCGCGTTGCTGGCGGTGCAGGTGGTGGCCGTCACGGCGGTGCTGGAGCTGGTCGCGCGGGGGCGGCTGCACCGGGGGTGATCCCGCCCTGAGGCGGGCGGGGTTTCAGGCCGCGCCGATGTGCAGGCGGATCGAGCCGTCCTCGACCGCCTCCACCCATATCCGCGTCAGGTCCTCGACGTGGACGTCCGGCGACAGGGCCGCGGCGCGCGGGCCGACGCCCACGACGCGCATCCCGGCCGCCCGCCCCGCAGCGATGCCCGCCTCGGAGTCCTCGAACACGATGCAGTCCGCCGCGTCGAAGCCCAGCTCCGCCGCTCCCTTGAGGAAGCCCTCCGGGTCCGGCTTGCTGGCGCCGACCTGCTCGGCGGTGACGCGGACGGCGGGCATCGGCAGTGCGGCCGCGGTCATCCGGGCCGCCGCGAGAGCGCTGTCGGCCGAGGTCACCAGTGCGTGCGGGAGGCCGGCGATCGCCGCCATGAACGCGGGAGCGCCGCCGATCGGCACCACGCCGTCGACATCGGCGGTCTCCTCGGCGAGCATCACGCGGTTGTCCGCGTAGTTCTCCTCGACGGGGCGGTCCGGGAGGAGGACGGCCATCGTGGCGTACCCCTGGCGGCCGTGGACCACCTTGAGGGCGGCCTCGGGGTCCAGTCCGTGCTCGAGGGCCCACCGGCGCCAGCAGCGCTCGACGACCGCGTCGGAGTTCACGAGGGTGCCGTCCATGTCCAGCAGGAGGGCGCGTGCGGTGAGGACGGTGGCCGACATCGGCTGGCTCCAGGGTGCGGGGGATGGTGATGCGGTACAAGAGCAGCCCCGCCCGCCGGTCAGGGAGGACGGGCGGAGCTACTTTGTTCCACGAATATACAAAGACCTGGGCCGGAAAGCCAATCCCGTAGGTCCGTCCTGCCCGGAGGTCCGGCGCGGCCGTTCAGCCGCGCCCCCTCCCGGTCGTCTCCGCCTCCAGCGCGCTTCGGGTGTTCGGCCCGTACACGCCGGCCGGGTCGCCCTGGATCGCCTTGTACGACTGGTAGATCCGCACGGCGTTCTCCACCCGGTCGTCGAAGTTCCCGTCCGCGTCGCCGTGGTAGAGCCACACCTCCCCGAGCCGGTTCTGCAACTCCGCCACCTGCGGCCCCTGGTCACCGCGCCGCAGCGAGGAGGGTGCCAGCTCCGCGGGCGGTGCGGGGGGAGGGGGAGCCGGGCTGCCGCTCGCCGACGCGGACGGGGTGCCGGGGGCCGGTGCCGCCGGGGCGGAGGTGGCCGGGCCCGGCTCGGCACTCTCCGAAGGTGAGGCGGACGTGGACGCGGATGGGGAGGCGGAGGCCGAGGGGGTGGGCGAGGCCGACGCCGTACGGGACGGAGGGGCCGAGGCGGAGGGGGACGGGGCGACGGAGGCCGCCGGTTCGTCCTCCGCGTCCGGGACACTCGTGGTCGCCTCCGGCAGCGCCTCGTCCTGGCTCCCGTCCCCGCCGAGGAGCCCCCCGGCGAAGGCGGCCGTGCCGATCACCGCCGCCACGGCCACCCCCACGGCCAGGGCCGCGAAGGGGCGCCTGCGGCGCGGCTGCACGAGGTCCGAGGCGCCGGGGCCCAGTCCGAAGGCCGGTCCCGCGCCGAAGCCGGGACCCGCGCCCATGGTCGCGGTACGCCGTCTGCTCTCGTCCGCCGCCGGGTGCGCGCCGGAGCCCGGGCCCGATCCCGTACGGGAGACCGGGCCCGATCCCGTACGGGAGTCCGCGCCGCCCGTACCCGCGCCCGTACGGGGGTCCGCGCCCGTAGGGGAGTCCGCGCCCGTACGGGAGCCCGGGCTCGATCCCGTACTGAGGTCCGCGCCCGACCCCGTGACCGCTCCGGCTCCCGATGTGCCGCCCACGGGCAGCGGCACCGCGCCGGCCCGCCGTCCCCGCTGCCCCGCGCCGGCCCGCCGTCCCCGCTGCCCCGCGCCGGCCCGCCGTCCCCCGAGCCGTCCCCCAACGTCACGTACGGCCTGATCCGCAGTGGGTCGAAGTCCTCCGCCGCCGCCATCTCCGCCGAACGGGCCGCCCGCAGCTCATCCCCCGTGAGCCGCGTCGCGCCCGTATCCGTACCGCACCGGCAGGGCACCCGGTGCTCCGTACCGGCCGCGCCTGCCATCCGTCTGCCGCACTCCGGGCATGCGTCCGCGGTCATCGTGGGTCCCCTCCCCTTGAACTGCCCGCGATTATGCAGCCCGCTCCGGTGAAGCCCGATGGCCCGCCGGTGCCCCGTCGGCCGGTAACGGGGCTCGGCAGGCCATAACAGGGCACAACGGCCAGGATGGGGGTGTACTGGATCAGCGGATCGAGGAGATGCCCATGGCCCAGCAGCTGAGCCCGCAGCCCACGGCCCCCGGCGAGGGACAGTCCCACCGGACCGTCCTGGTGGCGATCGGCGCGCTGCTCCTCGGCATGCTGCTCGCGGCACTCGATCAGACCATCGTCTCCACGGCGCTGCCGACGATCGTCAGCGAGCTCGGCGGCATGGACCACCTGTCCTGGGTGGTCACCGCGTACATGCTGGCGGCGACGGCGGCGACACCCCTGTGGGGCAAGCTCGGCGACCAGTACGGCCGCAAGAAGCTCTTCCAGACCGCGATCGTCATCTTCCTGATCGGCTCCGCCCTCTGCGGAGTCGCCCAGAACATGCCCCAGCTCATCGGCTTCCGCGCCCTCCAGGGACTCGGTGGCGGCGGGCTCATGGTGCTGTCCATGGCAATCGTCGGAGACCTCGTCACACCGCGTGAACGCGGCAAGTACCAGGGCCTGTTCGGTGCGGTCTTCGGTGTGACGAGCGTTCTCGGGCCGCTGTTGGGCGGGTTCTTCACCGAACACCTCAGCTGGCGCTGGGTGTTCTACATCAACCTGCCGATCGGCGTCGTCGCGCTGCTCGTCATCGCGGCCGTGCTGCACATCCCGGTCCACCGGGAGAAGCACACCATCGACTACCTCGGCACCTTCCTCATCGCCTCCGTCGCCACCTGCCTGGTCCTCGTCGCCTCCCTCGGCGGCACGACCTGGGCCTGGGGATCGGTGCGGATCATCGCGCTCGCGGTGCTCGCCGTCGTCCTCCTGGTCGCGTTCGTCGCCGCCGAGCGCCGGGCGGTGGAACCGGTGCTGCCGCTGAAACTCTTCCGGATCAGGACCTTCAGCCTCGTCGCCGTGATCAGCTTCATCGTCGGGTTCGCGATGTTCGGCGCGATGACCTACCTGCCCACCTTCCTCCAGGTGGTCCACGACATCACGCCGACCATGTCCGGTGTGCACATGCTGCCGATGGTCCTCGGCATGCTGCTCACCTCGACCGGCTCCGGCCAGATCGTCAGCCGCACCGGCCGCTGGAAGGTCTTCCCCCTCGCGGGCACCGCCCTCACCGCCGCCGGGCTCCTGCTCCTCCACCGGCTCGACGAGTCCAGCTCGACCTGGGCGATGAGCGCGTCCTTCTTCGTCTTCGGCGCCGGGCTCGGTCTCGTCATGCAGGTCCTCGTGCTCGTCGTGCAGAACGCGGTCTCCTACCAGGACCTGGGCGTCGCCACCTCCGGCGCCACGTTCTTCCGCTCGATCGGCGCCTCGTTCGGCGTGGCCATCTTCGGCACCGTCTTCACCGACCGGCTCACCGGCCAGCTCGACAGCGCGCTCGCGGGCCGGTCCCTGCCGCCGGGCGTCGACGCCGACCGGCTGGCCGCCGACCCGCGGGCCATCCAGATGCTCCCCGCCGACCTGCGCCCCTCGATCCTCGACGCTTACTCCACCTCCATCACGGACGTCTTCCTGTACGCGGCCCCGGTCGTCCTCATCGCCTTCGTACTGGCCTGGTTCCTCCGGGAGGACAAGCTCCGCGGTTCGGTGACCGCCCCCGACACCAGCCAGACGCTCGCGTCGAACCCGGTGGAGCGCTCCTCGTACGACGAGTGCGCCCGCGCCCTGTCGGTGCTCGCCACCCGCGAGGGGCGCCGCGAGATCTACGAGAAGATCACCGCGCGCGCCGGGTACGACCTGCTGCCCGCCGCCAGCTGGCTGCTGCTGCGGATCAAGCGGCACGGCACCGTCGAGCCCGCCCGGCTCGCCGAGGTGACCCCCGTACCGCTACGCGTGATCACCGAGGCGGCCCGCCAGGTGGAGGGGCGCGGACTGGCCCGCCGCGAGGGACTCCAGATGATCCTCACCGACGCGGGGGCCGAAGCCGTGGTGCGGCTCTCCCAGGCTCGGGAGGACTCCCTCGCGGAACTGCTGGGCGACTGGTGGGGGCCCGAGCGCCCCACCGACCTGGTCAAGCTCGTCGCCGAGCTGACCCACGAGGTCAGCGGGTCGAGCAGGGAACGCCCGCACATGCCGGCACCGCCCCGCGACCACGCGGCGGACCGGCACCACGACATCGACCACCCGGACCGGGACCACCCGGACCGGGACCACCCGGACCGGGACCGCCGGGACCGGGACCGCCGGGCCTGAGGGCCCCGCCGGTCTGACGGAGTCCTCCTCCCAGCTCCCCGGCCACTCACGGCTCCTCGGCCCTGCTGACCTGATCGTCTTTCCGGACAGACATTCTTCCGGACGAAAGCATGATGACAGTCAGGCAAAGAGGGGGTTGATTGTGTCTACCTCGTAGGGCAATGCGAGGCTTCATCCGGCACTGCCCCGAGTCGAAGGGGCAGGGCATGGAACGGTGGGAGGGGCGGCGCAGCGTGACAAACGCGGAGCACAGTGTGCGCGGTGACGCGGTGGCGGACGCGGAGACGAGGACCGGGATGGCCCGGGTCCTGCTCTGGCTGGTCGTGGCCGTGCTGGCGGTACGGCAGATGGCGGTGGTGCTGCGGCAGCCGCCCGGGGACCGGCTCACCGATCTGGAGACCTGGATCGGGGCGAACGGTGTCCTGCACGTGACGGGCTCGCTGTACGACACCGGCCGGTTCACCGGGACGCCCTTCGCCGGGCTGGTGCTGAAGCCCCTCACCGCGTCGGCCCAGGCGTCACTCGGCATCGCGTGGACCTTCGGGTCCCTGCTCCTGGTGGCCGCCCTCGGCGTGGTCGCCGCCCGCGCCCTGCCCGCACCGGTCGGCAGGCGTACGGCACTGCTCGCGGTCCCCGTGGCGATCACCCTGCTCATGCTGTCACTGCCGGTCCGCAACACCCTCCACCTCGGCCAGACCAGCATCCTGCCGGTCCTCCTGGTGCTGCTGGCCTGTTCCGTCGCCCGGGACCAGCGGCTGCAGGGTGGCCTCGTCGGCCTCGCGGCCGCCCTGCAGCCGACACTCCTGCTCTTCGCCGCACTGCTCTGGCTGACCGGGAAGCGACGGGCCTCGGTGACCACGGTGGCCGCCTTCGCCCTCTGCACGGCCGCCGCCTGGGCCGCGGTGCCCAAGGACTCATGGACGTACTGGGTGCACCACGCGGCGGGCGCCGGGCTCGGTGAGCGGCCGGACAGCCTGGCCAACCAGTCCCTGCACGGCGCGCTGCTCCGGCTCGGCTTCGAGGGGCCTGCGGAGATCGCCCTGTTCCTCGTCCTGGCCGCGGCGGTCGCCTTCGTCGGCGTGCGCCGCGCGGTCCGCTACGCCCAGGACGGGCAGCTGCTCCTCGCCGTGGCCGTGACCGGGTGCGTCGTCGTGGCCGTCTCGCCGACCGCCTGGCAGCACCAGCTGCTGTGGGTGCTCCTCACCGTCGTCGGCAGGGTCGGCAAGCGCGCCTCCGACCGACTGGTCTGGCCGGCCGTCGTGGTGCTGGTCCTCACGCTCCCCGGCAAGATGCTGCTCCCGAACGTCGGCCTGGTCATCCCCGTACGGGACAACGCGCTGCTCCTCGCGGCGCTCGGCGCGGCCTGCCTCGCCCCGTTCCTGCTGCGCACCTCGCCGTACTGGCAGCACCCGATCCCCACCGACTACGCCAAACCCGTCGCCGCCCGCTTCAGACGCGTGCCGCTCCTGCCGATCTGGCGCCGGGCGCTCCACCGCCCGAACCTCCTGCTGGAACTCCTGCTCATCCGCGTCGTCTACTCCGCGTACGCCCAGGTCCGCCTCGCCGCCACCGCGGGCCGCCCCGTCGCCGAGGAGCACGGCCGGCAGATCCACGCCATCGAGCAGTGGCTGCACATCGACATCGAGCTCTGGGTCAACCAGACGGTCGTGCGGATCACCTGGCTGCGGGAGTTCTTCGACTACTACTACCTGACCTTCCACTTCATCGTCCCGCTGACGATCCTCGGTGTGCTGTACGCGCGCCGTCCCGCCGACTACCGCTGGGTCCGCTCCGCCATCGGCTTCGCCACCCTGCTGGCGCTCGTCGGCTTCTGGCTCTATCCGCTGGCCCCGCCCCGGCTCATGCCCGGCCTCGGCTTCATCGACACCGTTCACGGGGTGCAGGACTTCGCCAAGCCCGACTACGGGACGCTGACCACCGTCACCAACCAGTACGCGGCGATGCCCTCGCTGCACTTCGGCTGGTCGCTGTGGTGCGGGGTGGTCATCGTGATGCTGGCCCCCAAGCTGTGGATGAAGGCGCTCGGCCTGCTCCACCCGCTCTTCACCATCGCGGCGATCGTGGCGACCGCCAACCACTGGGTGCTGGACGCGGCCGGCGGCGCGCTGGTCGTCTCGCTGGGCTTCGGGCTGACGTATCTGCTGTCGGGCCCGCGGAAGCTGGTGACCCAGGAGGAGCGGCCGGCGGGGTTCAGGCTGCCGGAGCAGGGAGCCGCCCGGGAGGCCCGGCGTCAGGAATCGGAGAACGCGCTCACCTGAAGCTGCTTGATCCCGTTCAGCCAGGCCGAGCGCAGCCGCCGCGGGTCTTCGAGGAGCCGCAGACCGGGCAGCACGTCGGCGATCGCGTCGAAGATCAGGTCGATCTCCATGACCGCCAGCGACTTGCCGAGGCAGAAGTGCGGGCCGCCGCCCCCGAAGCCGAGGTGCGGGTTGGGGTCGCGGGTGATGTCGAAGGCCTCCGGGGCGTCGAAGACCTCGGGGTCGTTGTTGGCGGAGGAGTAGAACAGGCCGACCCGCTCGCCCTTCCTGATCCGCTGACCGCCCAGCTCCACGTCCTGGGTGGCGGTCCGCTGGAAGGAGACCACCGGGGTCGCCCAGCGCACGATCTCCTCGGCGGTCGTCCTCGGGCGCTCCCGCTTGTAGAGCTCCCACTGCTCGGGGTGGGTGAGGAAGGCGTGCATGCCGTGGCTGATCGCGTTACGGGTGGTCTCGTTGCCGGCCACCGCGAGCAGGATCACGAAGAACCCGAACTCGTCGGAGGTCAGGTTCCCCTCGCCCTCCGCCGCCACGAGTCGGCTCACGATGTCCTGGGCCGGGCACTCCTCGCGGGCCGCCGCCAGGTTCATCGAGTACGCCACGATCTCCATCGCCGCCTCGGCGCCGACATCCTCGGTGATCGCGTACTCGGGGTCGTCGTACGCGGCCATCTTGTTGGACCAGTCGAAGATCTTCGACCGGTCCTCCTGCGGTACGCCGATGAGTTCGGCGATCGCCTGGAGCGGCAGCTCCACCGCGATGTCGGTGACGAAGTCGAAGGACCCGTCCGGGCCGGCCGCCGCGTGCGCGGTCTCCACGATGGAGCGGGCCCTCGCCCGCAGCGCCTGCTCCAGCGAGCGCACCGCGCGCGGGGTGAAGCCGCGCTGGACGATCTGGCGGACCCGGGTGTGTTCCGGCGGGTCCATGTTGAGCATGATGAGCTTCTGGACCTCGATCTGGTCGCGGCTGATCGTCTCGTTGAAGCGGATGACCGCGGTGTTGGTGTTCGAGGAGAACAACTCGGGATGCGTGGAAACGTCCTTGACGTCCGCGTGTCGGGTGACGGCCCAGTACCCCGCGTCGCCGAAGCCGGAGATGTTGGCGGGCTGGGCGCACCACCACACCGGCGCGGTCTGCCGCATCAGGGCGAACTCCGGGTGCGGGACGCGGGCCTGGAGGAGGTCGGGGTCGGTGAAGTCGAACCCGTCGGGCAGATGGGGGCAGCGCATGGGTACCTCTCCACTCCGGATCTTGCGGCGAACCGTCGGACAGCCGCGACTCTCTGACGCTCCATCAGAAGGTGCCCGCAAGGTAGTAACGAGTTCTACAAGTCGCAAGGGCCCTGGCCGGATCTGTTCCCCGCCGCCGTCCCGCCCAGTCGGCACCCCCGAAGCAGGGGCGCGCGCAAGGGGTGTACGCGGTCGGTGCGCGCCCCTTGCGCAGTCGGTGCCGCTTCCCGAGACTGCTTGCAGAACTAGAACGCGTACTAGTTCCTTCCGTGGGCGCCGGGACGCCCCCGACGGAAGCGCGAGGAGAGGACGAGCTCATGGCCGCGGAACCCGTCATCGTCGAAGCCGTACGCACCCCGATCGGCAAGCGTGGAGGCGCGCTCGCCAATCTGCACCCGGCCTACCTGCTGGGCGAGACCTACCGTGAACTACTCGGCCGCACCGGCATCCAGGCCGACTGCGTCGAACAGATCGTCGGCGGCACCGTCACGCACGCCGGTGAGCAGTCCATGAACCCGGCCCGCAACGCCTGGCTGGCCGTGGGCCTGCCCTACGAGACCGCCGCGACCACCGTGGACTGTCAGTGCGGTTCCTCGCAGCAGGCGTCGCACATGGTCGCCAACATGGTCGCCGCCGGAGTCATCGACGTGGGCATCAGCTGCGGCGTCGAGGCGATGTCGCGGGTGCCGCTGGGCAGCGGCTCCAAACACGGTCCTGGCAAACCCTGGCCCGACGAATGGAACATCGACCTGCCCAACCAGTTCGAGGCCGCCGAGCGCATCGCCCGTAAACGCGGCCTGACCCGCGCGAGGGTCGACGCGCTCGGCCTCCGCTCGCAGCAGCGCGCGGCCGAGGCCTGGGCCGAGGAACGCTTCAAGCGCGAGACGTACGCCGTCCAGGTCCCCACCACCGAGGAGGAGCAGGCGGCCGGCCAGGGCATGTGGCGCCTCGTCGACCGGGACGAGGGGCTGCGGGACACCTCGATGGAGGCGCTCGCCGGGCTGAAGGCGGTCATGCCGAGCGCGGTCCACACCGCCGGCAACTCCTCCCAGATATCCGACGGGGCCGCCGCCATCCTGTGGTCCTCGAAGCGGATGGCCCGCGCCCTCAAGCTCAGGCCCCGGGCCCGGATCGTGGCCCAGGCCCTGGTCGGCTCCGACCCGCACTTCCACCTGGACGGGCCCGTAGACGCCACCCGGGCGGTGCTCGGCAAGGCGGGCATGTCGCTGAAGGACATCGACCTGGTCGAGATCAACGAGGCGTTCGCTTCGGTCGTGCTCAGCTGGGCCCAGGAGTTCGAGGCGGACCTCGACGGCCTGGAGAAGGTCAACGTCAACGGTGGTGCGATCGCCCTCGGCCACCCGGTCGGTGCGACGGGCGCCCGCCTGATCACCACGGCCCTGCACGAACTGGAACGCCGCGACAAGGAGTTCGCGCTCATCACGATGTGCGCGGGCGGGGCGCTGGCCACGGGGACGATCATCCAGCGGCTGTAGCGGCCCCCCGGTCCTCAGGAGCCCAGGGCGCCGTTCACCCCTCGGGCTTCTCAGGCTTCTCGGGTCCCTTGAACTTCTCGGGTCCCTCGAGCTTCTCGGGCTTCTCGGGTCCCTCGGGCTCCCCGAACACGGCGCGCGCGTCGAACGCGGCCCGCCGGGTCGCCCGGCGCAGCGCCTTCAGCAGGGTCGGGCCGACCGTGAGGGTCAGCACGACGGTGAGCACCGCCCGGCCCAGGTCCCAGCCGAGCGAGGTCGCCGCGCAGTAGGCCAGGAAGCGCACCAGGTTCTCGTGCAGCGGGTCGCCCGCCACGAACGAGATGCCCGAGCCCAGGCCGGTGATGAGCGTCCAGCCGTACAGATTCATCACCGTGCCGTACGCGAACGCCGCCACGGCCCCGTAGACGGCGAGCATCGCCGGCTCCGCCCGGCCGCGCAGCCGGTCCGGGCCCGGCAGCAGACCCGCGCCCATCGTGAACCAGGCCATCGACAGCATCTGGAACGGCATCCACGGCCCCACCCCGCCCGTCAGCAGGGCGGAGGCGAACATCGTCACCGAGCCGAGCACGAAGCCGAAGCCGGGGCCCAGCACCCGCCCGCTCAGCACCATCAGGAAGAACATCGGCTCCAGGCCCGCCGTGCCCGCCCCCAGCGGGCGCAGCGCCGCCCCGACCGCCGCCAGCACACCGAGCATGGCGACGGCCTTGGCGTCCATGCCGGACTCCGAGATCGTCGCCACCGCCACCGCGACCAGCAGCGGCAGCAGCGCGGCGAACAGCCACGGCGCGTCCTGGGCGTGCGCGAGCCCGGACCCGGCACCGGCCAGCAGCGGCCACCCGAAGGCGACCACCCCGACCGCGCTGACCAGCACCAGCGCGGCGACCGACTTCGGCCCGAGCCGCACGGGCCGAGGAGCCCGCATCCTCTGCGTACCGCTCACGCGCCCGCCTCCAGCGCGCCGCGCACCTGGGAGACGGTCAGCCACTCCTGCGGGGCCAGGATCTTCGCCGTCTGCGGGGCGAAGGCGGGGGAGGAGACCACCACCCGGCCGGTCGGGCCGTCCGCGACGACCTCCCCGTCGGCGAGGATCACCACCCGGTGGGCCAGCTCCGCCGCCAGCTCCACATCGTGCGTCGCCAGGACGATCGCATGGCCCTGGGCCGCCAGCGACCGCAGTACGCCGACGAGCCGGCCCTTCGCCGCGTAGTCCAGGCCCCGGGTCGGCTCGTCCAGCAGCAACAGCGGCGGGCGGGCCGTGAGCACCAGGGCGAGGGCCAGCGCGAGCCGCTGCCCCTCGGAGAGGTCGCGGGGGTGCGTGCCGTCCCCGACGCCCGGGAGCAGTTCGGAGACCAGGGACCGGCAGTTGCCCTGCGCCGCGCCCGCGTCCCGGTCGGCGGCGGCGCACTCGGCGGCCACCGTGTCCGCGTACAGCAGATCGCGCGGCTCCTGCGGGACGAGGCCGACCCGGCGGATCATGGCGCGCGGACCGGTACGGGCCGGGGCCAGGCCGCCGACGCGTACGGAGCCCGAGGTGGGCTCGGCCATGCCGACGAGGGCGCCGAGCAGCGTGGACTTGCCGGCCCCGTTGCGGCCCATCAGCGCCACCGTCTCACCGGGGGCCACGGTGAGCGTGACCCGCCGCAGCGCCTCGATCCGGCCGCGCCGCACGCCCAGGTTCTCGACCCGGGTGACGGGGTCGGCGGCGGGGGCGGGCGCTTCGGCGGCCCGCGTACGGCCCAGCAGCCGGGCGATCCTCCCGGGACGGGGGCCGGGGGACACGGGCGGTGTGACACAAGGGCTCACAGCAGGCTCCGGCGGTGCGGGCTTCTCCACCGACGCCAGCCGGGCCCGCAGGTCGCCCGCCCCGCGCCGGGCGTCGCGTACCGAGAGCGGCAGCGGGTCCCAGCCCGCCAGCAGCCCCAGCTCGGCCACCGGCGGCCGGACCGGCGACACCTTCATGATCTCGGCGGGCGGCCCCATCACGGGGGCGGTGCCCGGTGCGGGCAGCAGGACGACCTGGTCCGCGTACTGCACCACCCGCTCCAGCCGGTGCTCGGCCATCAGCACGGTCGTCCCGAGGTCGTGCACCAGCCTTTGCAGCACGGCCAGGACCTCCTCGGCCGCCGCCGGGTCCAGCGCGGACGTCGGCTCGTCGAGGACCAGCACCTTGGGGTGCGGGGTGAGCACCGAGCCGATCGCCACCCGCTGCTGCTGGCCGCCCGACAGCGTGGCGATCGGCCGGTCACGCAGCTCGGCCAGGCCCAGCAGGTCGAGCGTCTCCTCCACCCGGCGGCGCATCACGTCCGGCGCCAGCCCCAACGACTCCATGCCGTAGGCGAGTTCGTCCTCGACCGTGTCCGTGACGAAGTGGGCCAGTGGGTCCTGCCCCACCGTGCCGACGAGATCCGCCAGTTCACGCGGTTTGTGGGTGCGGGTATCGCGCCCGTCCACCGTGACCCGCCCCGACAGCACCCCGCCGGTGAAGTGCGGCACCAGCCCCGAGACCGTACCGAGCAACGTCGACTTGCCGACCCCCGACGGCCCGACGAGCAGCACCAACTCCCCTTCCGGGACCACCAGATCGAGGCCGGACAGGGTGGGCCGGTCCGTCCCGTCGTAGCGCACGGAGACCTGCTCGAACCTGATCACGCCTGCTCCTTGGTGCGATGGGTCTGGTTGTCGGCGCCTCGGCCGTCCCGGGCTGTCGGTGGCACGGGGGCGACCAGCGCGGGAAGCAGCCCGACCAGCACGGCCGCCGTCGCCCACAGCGGCAGCACCGGCGCGGTCAGCGGTACGACACCGGGGTGCAGCGCCTCCGGATCGGCGGAACCCGCCCAGATCATCGCGGCGGCCACCACCGCACCCGACCCCGCCACCAGCCAGGCCCGTACCCCCCACCGGTCCGGGCGGTAGCGGGTACGTACCGAACGCCGGCCGCCGAGCCGCAGCCCCGCCATCGCCGCGACGAGTCCCGCCAGCAGAACCGGCAGCCCGTACCGGGCCCCCTGGGCGGCCAGCAGCCCGTACGTGCCCGCACACACCCCGAGCAGCCCGCCGAGCGTGAGGATGTTCGTGGTGTGGCGGACGGCGGGCGGCACCTGTGCGGTACGCCCGTACCCGCGCGCGTCCATCGAGGCGGCCACCGCCACCGACCGCTCCAACGCCCCCTCCAGCACCGGCAGTCCGATCTGCGCGACGGCCCTGACGCCACCGGTCGGGCGGCCCCGCAGCCGCCGCGCGGTACGCAGCCGCACCACGTCGGCCACCATGTTCGGGGCGAACGTCATCGCCACGACGACGGCGACCCCGGCCTCGTACAGCGCACCCGGCAGCGACTTCAGCAGCCGTGCCGGGTTGGCCAGCGAGTTCGCCGCGCCGACGCAGATCAGCAGGGCGGCCAGCTTCATCCCGTCGTACAGGGAGAAGACCAGCTGCTCCGCCGTGACCCGGCCACCGATCCGGACCCCCTGCGCCCAGTCGGGCAGGGGCACTTCGGGGAGCGTCAGCACGGTGTGCGAGCCCGGGATCTGCGAGCCGAGGAAGACGGAGAAGACCAGCCGCAGCGCCACGACGAAGAGCCCGAGCTTGATGAACGCCCCGTACGAACGGGCCCACGGCGCGTCCGTGCGCCGGGCCGCCACCACGTACCCGGCCACGCCGACCAGCAGGCCGAGCAGCAGCGGGTTGGTGGTCCGGGAGGCGGCGGTGGCCAGCCCCAGCGCCCACAGCCACCACGCCCCGGCGGGCAGCGCGTTGGAGCGGGCAGCCTCGGGCGCGCGCAGGGCACGCCGGAGCAGCCGGGCCGTCCCCGAGGCGGGCGTCATCGGCGCCGGCGGGCCTGGAACACGGCGGCGATGCCCAGCAGCAGGACGGCCCCGACGCCGACGAGGAGACCGGCGGAGGGACCGCTGCCGCTCCCGTCGTCCGGTGCGGGGGCCGAGGCGGACGGCTGCTCGCTGCCGCCCTTCCTGCCGCCGTCAGCGTCGCCGTCGCTGTTGCTGTCGGCGTCACCGTCGCCGTTACCATCAGCGTCGCGGTCACCATCAGCGTCGCCGTCGCCGGAGACCCGCTCGCCGCAGCCCGCCCGCGGATAGCCGGAGATCGCGCAGATCATCGCGCTGCTGTCGTACCGCAGCGGCTTGGCCACCGCGGCGAGCGCCTCGGCGCTGCTGGCGTCCGGCGCGACCTGCGCGCAGGCGGTGCGCGGGGCGGGCGGCTTCTCCCCGTCCGGGGCGTCCGCCGCCGTACCGGGGTCGATCACCAGGGCGACCCGCTTCGCCCCGTCCTTCGCCGGGGTACCCGCGCAGACCGCCCCGAAGTCGGGGGCGCGGCGCGGCTGGTCGGCGTCGGCGGAGTCCTCGCTGACGGAGAACCTGAAGCCCAGGACCGTACCGTCGTCGGGGCGCAGGAGGGAGGGGCCCTGGGTGGCGTACGTCCAGTTCTTGCCGCTGCCCTCCCAGAAGGACCAGTAGCGGTACCCGGCGGCCTCGGCGCCGCCCGCCCCGAGGAGGACCGCCGGGACGGCGAGCAGCGCGGCGAGCAGCGCGCCGACGGGCGACAGGAGTCGCTGCCGGGCTCCCGCACCCGTCACGGCTGCTGCTTCTTCCGGCGCATGCTGAGCAGGAAGCCGATGCCCGCGCCGAGCACGAGACCGATACCGATCAGCCACCCGAGGCCCAGCCCGCCGTCGTCGCTGCTGGTGCCGCTGGAGGGCTGCGGACCGGTCGGGGTCGGGGAGGGGAGCGCGGTCGCGGCGGGGGAGGGGCCGGTCGCGTTGAGCTGCTTGACGAGGTCGACCCCGCCGAAGCTGCGGGCATCCGCACCGGTCGCGTGCGCGGCGAGGATCAGCTGCGCGGTGGCGGCCGGGCCGCCCTGCTTCGCCCAGCCCGTGGCGTTCTTCCGCAGCCAGGCGACCGACGCCTCGGCCTTGTCCTTGTGCCCGGAGGCGGCGAGGGCGACGACCGCGTCCGCCGTGTTGCCGTAGTCGGGCTGCGGCTCGGTGTCCTCGGCGCCCGGCATCGGGGCCTGCTCCAGATACGGCGACTTCTTCAACGTGTCCGCGAGGAAGAAGGAGCCGTTCTGGGCGCTCTGCTCGGGGCTGAGGTCGTCACCCTTCGCGCAGGCGGGGTCCTTGACCGCGTTGGACGTACCGGACGCGATGCCCTTGCCCATCAGACCGAGCACCGAGGCCGCGGTGGCGTCCAGGTTGGCGGTCAGCTCACCCTTCTTGCCCGGCTGGTAGGCGAACGCGCCGCCGTCCTTGTCCCCGCAGGGGATGGCCAGCGCCTGGAGCGCGGTGTACGGGGTGCTGCCGTCGGCGGTGGTGACCTCGCTGACCGGGACGCCGGTCCGGGCCAGCGCGCCGATCACGATGGACGTGGAGTTCGCGTCGCTCGGGCCGCCGGGGTTGTAGCCCCAGCCGCCGTCCGCGTTCTGCACCGACTTCAGCCAGTCCGAGCCGTTGTTCGCGGCGTCGCGGTGCTGGTTGATCTCGACGAGGGCCTGCACGGCTACGGCGGTGGCGTTGGTGTCCATCACCGTCGACGCGTCACAGGGCTTGGCGGCGTCCCGGTACGAGGTGAACGCGCCGCTGCCGCACTGCTGCCCCACCAGCCAGTCCACGGCCTGCGTGGACGGCGTGACGTACTCGATCTTCTGCGCGAGGAAGGCCAGCGACTGCCGCCACACCCCGTCGTACGTGGGGTCCGTGGTCCCGTAGAGGCCGGGCGGCAGCTCGGCCGACGGGGACGGGCTCGGTGCGGCGACCGCGACGGGTGCGGCCGCGAAGGGTGCGGCCGCGCCCAGAAGAACGGCGGTGGTCGCAAGCGCGGCTGCGCTGCGGCGTACGGTCATGGCGGGCTGTGCCTCTCCTGCGGGGGCCGGCTTCCCCGGGCGCACGAGGGCACCGGGCTCCGGCCCCGTATACCTCGACGGTGCCGGCCACCGGGGTTCCGGTGACCCTGGCCACCGGGTTCCCGGTGGCCCTGGGGCCCGTGGTCACACTGCCCCTGGCCGCTCACGCTCCACGGACAGGACGTTCCGGCTGCCGTCGGGCGACGGTTCACGGCTGGGGTTCAGCGCCGGGTTCGCACCGGCTTCCCCCTGTACGGGCATGATGACGACCTGCCCACTCTACCGGGCCGTAAGGTCCCGCCCCGGGGCGGCGGACCGCTCGCGTCGTCGCCGGGTACCGGGCCGGGGAGGGCCTTCACACCGCGAGGCGGGGCGGGGCGGCCCAGGACGGCTCACCCCGTTCGCCATGCACGGCAGGGCCGGCCGGGCGGGAGGCTCACACCGCTGACGCCGTACGGGGCAGGGGGGCAGGACGCTCAGGGCGGCTCAGGGCGGCTTCACGGCGGCTCGGGGCGGCCCAGGGCGGCTCACACCGCGATGTACGTCACCGGGGCGCTGCCGGTCACCGCCTCCGCGCGCCCGAGCTTCACCAGCCGGCGCAGATGGGACTCGGCCTCCGACACGGCGATGGACCGCGAACCGTGCGGGATCTGCTCCCAGGGCCGGTTCCACGCCATCCGCTCGGCCAGCTGCCAGGGGGTCAGCGGCGTGGCGAGGAGGGCGAGCAGCCCGGTCAGCCGGTCCTCGTGGTGGTCCAACAGCTCCCGTACGTGCCCGCCCGCACCGGTGAAGGCGTGCTGGTGCGCGGGCAGCACCTCGGCCACCCCGAGCCGCCCGATCCGCTCCAGCGAGGCGAGGTAGTCCCCGAGGGGATCGGTGACGGCGGTGTCGTCGGGGTCCTCGTACAACCCGATGTGCGGGCTGATCCCGGGCAGCAGGTGGTCCCCGGGGAACAGCCGCCCGTGCCCGGGCAGGTTCGCCGGATGCCGCTCCTCCAGATGGAGGCAGACATGGCCCGGCGTGTGGCCCGGGGTCCAGACGGCACGCAGCCGTCGCCCGGCGAGGTCGAGCAGCTCGCCGGGCACGATCTCGCGGTCCGGCAGAGCGGCGCGCAGCCCGGGCAGGGTCCGCGGACGGCCGCTGCCGCGGGCGGCGAGCAGCGGGGCGAGGTGCTCGTCGGGCGCGCCGACGGCGGCGAGCTTGCGGGCGAGACAGTCGATTCAGGTGCCGGGTTCGGCGTCCCGGGTGCGCCGGACGATCGCGGTGTCCGCCTCGTGCATGGCGATCCAGGCCCCGGACGCCTCGCGGACCTGGCCGGAAAGCCCGTGGTGGTCGGGGTGGTGGTGGGTGATGACGACGCCGTGGACGTCGGTGACGGCGGTGCCGAGGGCGGTGAGCCCGGCCACGAGCGTGTCCCAGGAGGCCGGGTCGTCCCAGCCGGTGTCGATGAGGACCGGACCCCGGCCGGTGTCGAGAAGGTGCACCAGGGTGTGGCCGAGCGGGTTGTCCGGGATGGGGACCTTGATGCTGTGGACGCCTCCGCCGTGGTCGGTCACCTGCGTCACCTGCGTCATGGGCTTCCCCTCTCTGCTCGGCGGCGTGCGCTGAGCCCACTGTAACGAGAACCCGTTCCAGTGGTAGCCCCGGGTCTACCACTTTCTAGTCCCCCAGGTACGGTCCGCGCCGTGGACTCCTGGAACAGGAACTGGTATCAGTTCTGACGAGCAGTCAGCCAGATGTGGGCGGGTCAGCGGGAGGCGACAGCCATGACGGAGCTTGTGGAACACGGCCAGCTGTTCATCGGCGGGGAGTTCACCGATCCGCTCGGCACCGATGTCATCGAGGTGATCTCCCCGCACACCGAACAGGTCATCGGCCGCGTGCCGCACGCGTCCGAGGGTGATGTGGACCGGGCCGTCACCGCCGCCCGCCGCGCCTTCGACGAGGGCCCGTGGCCCCGGATGACGCTGGACGAGCGGATCGCGGTGGTGACCCGCATCAAGGACGCCTTCGCGGTACGCCACGAGGAGTTCGCGCGCCTGATCAGCGCCCAGAACGGCACTCCGTACAGCGCGAGCGTGATGGTGCAGGCGCTCGCCGCGATGATGGTCTGGGACTCGGCGATCACGGTGGCGCGCACGTTCCCGTACGAGGAGCGACGCGACGGGGTGCTGGGTCCCCTCCTGGTCCGCCGCGAACCGGTCGGGGTGGTGGCAGCGGTCGTCCCGTGGAACGTCCCCCAGTTCACGGCTGCGGCCAAACTGGCCCCCGCACTCCTGGCAGGCTGCACGGCGGTCCTGAAGGTTTCCCCGGAAACCCCCCTGGACGCCTACCTCCTGGCGGAGGTGGCGGCGGAGGCGGGCCTGCCGCCCGGGGTCCTCTCCATCCTCCCGGCCGACCGGGAGGTGAGCGAGTACCTGGTGGGCCACAAGGACGTCGACAAGGTCTCCTTCACCGGCTCGGTCGCGGCGGGCCGTCGCGTGATGGAGGTGGCCTCCCGCAACCTCACCCGCGTCACCCTCGAACTGGGCGGCAAGTCGGCGGCGGTGATCCTGCCGGACGCGGACCTGGAGGCGGCGGTCGCGGGCATCGTCCCGTTCGCCTGGATGATCAACGGCCAGGCGTGCGTGGCCCAGACGCGCATCCTGGCCCCGCGCTCCCGGTACGACGAGGTGGCGGAGGCGTTCGCGGCAGCGGCAGGCGCCTTGCGGGTGGGCGACCCCTTGGACCCGACCACCGAACTAGGCCCCCTGGTGGCGCAACGCCAACAGCAACGCTCCCTCGACTACATCAAGTTGGGCCAGGAGGAAGGCGCCAAGATCCTCACGGGCGGCAACATACCGCCCTCCCAGGAACGCGGCTGGTACGTCGAACCGACCCTCTTCGGCTCGGTCGACAACTCCATGCGCATCGCCCGCGAGGAGATCTTCGGCCCGGTGATCTGCCTGATCCCGTACGGCGACGAGGCCGAGGCCGTCCGCACCGCCGACGACTCCCCGTACGGCCTCAGCGGCAGCGTCTGGACGGCCGACACCGAACGCGGCATCGACATCGCCCGCCGCGTCCGCACCGGCACGTACAGCGTGAACACCTTCAGCCTGGACATGCTCGGCCCGTTCGGCGGCTACAAGAACTCCGGCCTGGGCCGCGAGTTCGGCCCCGAGGGCTACGGCGAGTTCTTCGAGCACAAGATGATCCACCTCCCCGCCGGCTACCGGGAGGCCTGATGGGCGACCGCTGGCACGTGGAGGTCGACCGCTCCGTCTGCATCGGCTCCGGCATGTGCGTGCACCACGCCCCGGACGCCTTCCACCTGGACACCGCCCGCCAGTCCCACCCGCGCACCGAGGACCACGACGCCGGGGAACAGGTCCTCGCAGCGGCGGAGGGCTGCCCGGTCGAGGCGATCATGCTGACGCTGGTGGGGTCGGGGGAGGTGGTGTTCCCGCCGGAGGAGTGACGGAGGAACGGACTTCTCAAGGTGTTCCGAATCGGCTGCCGTGCGCGGGCAGCCCCTCGCCTCGACGCCATCTGTGCTTACTCCATGAACCGGCCCGTCACGTACTGACGCTTGGCCCGGCACCTCCATCCACCCGGAACCCCAAAGCCTTTTCTGCGGCAGCGGAAACCGAGAGAAGGGTTTGGTGACTTGCAGGGGGCACAGAGAATCCGTTCTCAACGATAAAAGAAATGAAGTGAGGAGGCAGATCAATATTGTACGTTTCAACGTATGCCGACAGATCCGCGCGCCATACAAACCGCCCATCGGATACCAGTGACGAGCCGCCAGGCACCCTAAATGATCCTTCCATGACGTCCAGTGTTGTTTCCATGATGTCAAAAATCGGGTGACCGGACTCAAGGTACCCCTGCACCTCTGTCTTAGGGTATGCCGCCTGGTCCCTCGCTTTGCCCTGGATGGATTCGCGAAATATTTCCAAACTGCTTCCGGGTGCCATCTCCCGGAAAAATCCGATCATTTCCATTCGGTTCACCCTCTTGAAATGGGGAGGAATATCCTCCAGTATCCATCATTGTCGATCCGCGGCACTTGCCCCGTACCTAGGATAGGGCTAGTGCCAACCCTCTCGGTCGGCGCTCGCACAGTGGTCCCGAGCTCGTTGGCGATCTGTTGAGCAATCCCGGAACTATCTGCACCCGAATGGCACACCATGAGTCTCAGGGGGCCGCCACCATAGTTCGGATTATTTGTCACCGCATCGACAATCTGCCCTCCGTTTACGTTACCTCCCGGCATCTCCAAAAATCCGTCCCGACTGCCGTGTGCCACGACATCATGCTCGCCCTCGTTCAGTACGTTCTCAAAATTGCGCAGGCTTGACCCGTCGGAGCCGATCAGTGTCCCAGTTGGGCCGTGGGTCACCGGCTGGCCGGCCGGTATAGCATTGTCCCCCATGTAATCGATGGGGTCCGGGCAAGGCGATAGCCCCGTCGGGTCAGTCATCCTGTGAGGATTGCTGACGTATGTGGCGGGGTTTGGTGCCGGATTAATTCCCAGCGGGTCAGGGGATGCGTAGCGCCCTGATGCCGGGTCGTAGTAGCGATAATGGTTGTAGTGAAATCCCGTCTCGGGGTCGAAGTATTGCCCTGAGAAACGGATCGGCGTGTAGGCAACGCTATTTTTCGCCCAGGTCGTTGTTCCCCACAAGACGCTCCGCGAGCGCCAGGCAATATTCCCCGATTCGTCGACGAGCTCGCTCGGAGTGCCGACATGATCGGTGACGATGGAAAAGAAGCGCTGATCAATTACTTGCTGAGGTGTGTCCGCTGTGAATCGGCGTTCAACCTGCGTGAGAGGGTGGAGCCCCTGGTGGTCCCAAGATAGGACAATGCAGTCGGCGGCGGTGCGCTCCCGAGTGGTCTGCTCGGAGAGGGTAGCGCCGTCCCAGGAGAACGTGACGTCTTCTAGGATGGTGTGACCATCGTCGGCCATACGCTGCTTCGAGGTGCGGCGGCCGAGCGGATCGTAGTGGTAACGCCAATGTGTGCCGTCCGGAGTCGTGACAGCGGTGAGGCGGTTGTCGGTTCCCCACGTGTAGTGCCAGGTGGCGGGCCTGCGTGAAAGCCGACTTTTCTGACGCAGTGTTATGCGTCCCAGTGCGTCATGCTCGTAGCGGACCCTGCCTGCGCGCGTCATGTTCGTCCCGCAGTAGTCACGGGTGCCAGTGGCTTCTTGATCTGGATGAGAGGCTGCCCAGACGGCTTCCGCCTGGTTGCCCGCCGCGTCATACGCATATCGCTCCGACCAGTCCGCTGCGCGGACGGCGGTGACACGGCCCGCTGTGTCCACATCGAACGTCTTCTTGCCGGAGAGTTGGTCGGTAAGGCCGATGAGGTGGCCGTCTGCCTGATACGCGTAGTCACGGCGCTGGATACTGCGGTCCGCATCCGTGACCTGTTGTGTGGTGAGGCGCCCCACGATGTCGAACTGTGAGGCGATGGTGAGGTGGTCCCCCAGGTGACGGGCCACTTCTCTTCCCGCCGCGTCCCTCTCGAAGGTGAGCGTCCGGCCGGACGTGGTGAGGGAGGAGCGGCGGCCTGCGGCGTCGTAGGTCCATGTGCTCGTCGCCCCGCTGGGCGTGGTGCGGCCGGTGCGCCGGCCGAGCGCGTCATAGGTGTACGACACGGTCCGACCGTTGACGGTCTCCGACTTGAGGCGGCCGTACCGGTCACGGAGCCACGTGATGGTCGCGTCAGCGTTGACCGCTTCGGCGAGTTGGTCGGTCAGGTCGTACGCGAAGGCGGTGACGGAGCCTGCCGCGTCCTTGCGGACGATGGGGTCGAGGTCGTCCCGTTCGTAACGGGTGGTCTGGCCCAAGGCATCCGTGCGGGCGGTGAGCCTGCCGGCCGGGTCGCGTTCGTAGGTGAGCGTTCGATCGTCGAAGTCCGTCTCGGATATGAGGTGACCGGCGGGATCGTAGGCATAGTTCCAGCTCAGGCCCTGGGGGTTGAGGACCTGGGTGAGGCGGAGTTCATGGTCGTGGGCGAACTCGTAGCGCACGCCGTCAGGACCGGTACGGGCCGTCATGACGTCGAAGTGGGTGTACTCGAAACGGGATACCGATCCCATGGCATCGGTGTGAGTGAGGCAGTTGCCTTCGCCGTCGTACGTCCAGGACTGGGTGGAACCATGGGCGTCCGTGCGCTGGGCGAGCTTGCCCTCCGGAGTCCACACGAGCCGGGTGACCGCACCGAGCGCGTCGGTCTGGGTGATAGGGCGGCCGAAGGGGTCCAGCTCGATGCGCGTGGTCGCACCGAGGGGGTCGGTGATCTCGATGGGCAGCCCGGCCGCATTGCACCGTATGCGGGTTGTATTGCCCAACGCGTCCGTGACGGAAGTCGGATGCCCGGACGTGTTGTATGTCGTGCGAGTGACCGCGCCTGACGGGTCGATGGCCGAGATCCGGTTGCCGCGCTTGTCGTACTCCTGGCGGATCACCGTCCGGTCAGGGTTGGTGAAGCGGACCGGGAGGCGGAGATCGTTGTACTCGGCTGTCATCTCACGGCCGTCCGCGCGGACCGCGGTGGTCAGCTGCCCGGAGGTGTCGTAGGTCCAGCAGGTGGTTCGGCCGAGAGGGTCGGTGCGGGACAGGAGCCGGTTGTAGCGGTCACGTTCGAAGCGGGTGGTCGCTCCGAGCGGGTCGGTCTCCGCGATGATCTGGTGCGCTTCGTTGATCAGGTAGCGGTGGACGGCTCCGGCGGGCGTCGTCGCGGTCGTGACGCGATGGCCCGTGGCCGGGTCGGCTTCGCCGTATTCCAGGTTCAGCGCCATGTGGCCTGCTGAGCCGCCTTCGGCGACGCACCGGTTCTGGTCGTCGTAGGCGTACTCGTAGCTGCTTTTGTTGGTGTCGGTCCAGGAAGTGATCCTGCCGTGCTCGTCGTAGGTGAACCGCAGGGGAAGGCCGGACGAGTTGATGATGCCGGTCAGGTGGCCGTCGGTGTAGCCGTAGCGGAGAACCTGTTGATCGGTTCCGCCCTCGGCTCCGCCCACCAGGTGCAAAGCGGTGATCCTCCCGCCGTTCGCAGTCAGCTTGAGGTGGTAACCGCCGTGGTGCACGATCGATGTCGGAGCCCCGGAAGCGTCGTATTCGAAGGTGATCCAGTTGCCGTTGCGGTCGTCCAGCTGGGCGAGCAACGCCTCGGTGCCGTCGTCGTGCGTCGTGAAGTGTCGGACGTGGCCCGAGTCGGGATCGGTGATCGTGTAATCGCCGCTGGTGTCCATGTCGAGTGGCCAGCGGGGACCGTGGCTGGGCAGGACCGGAACGCCGGGCGCCGGGTGGGGATAGGACAGCAGCAAGCCGTCCTCGGAGAGGAAGACGATCCCCTCGGAGTCGATCTCCAGGCGCTGGTCCGCAGTGGACGACCAGGACGGGCCGAACCAGCGCCCTGCCCGGTAGTCGGAGGCGACACGGCGGCGGAACACGAGCGGGAGCGTGCCGGGCAGCACGATGTCCGTCTGCGGCAGATACATGGCGCCGGTTGCCATGTCCACCGGGTCGGACGGGTCGTCCTCCGGCGCCCGTTCCGTACGGGAAGGATTGGCCGGGTCGTTGACCCCTTCCCGCGCAGGCCCCGGGGGCTTCGGCGGCCCCTCATGCACCGCCCCCTTCCGCAGCCCCGCCCGCAGGCCGCCCCTCAGCGTTCCGGCGCCCTTCGTGCCGGCCGCCTCCGGGAGCAGGCGGCCGATGAATTCCCCCGGGTCGCTCTTCGCCGCGTCCCACGCGTTCTCAAGGGCCCGGTCAGGGTTGGCCACGGTTCTGGTCAGGCCGGAGAGCGTCATGTTGACGCCCTTGTACATCTCCGCCGGGTGGGTCAGGTTGTACGGGTCGATCGGATTCGTCTGGCGGAGGAAGCCCACCAGGCCGCCCGTGCCCTTCAGGATGCCCCCGCCGAGATGGGCGATCTCGACCCCCTGGGAAAGGCCGTGGTCGTAGAGCTCGTCCTTGAACCGGTCCCGGCCCGTCGGCTCCCTCGGCGCGTGCGCCATCGCCGCCGTGACCGCGCCCTTCGCCCGCTCGCCGGCCTCGTTCCGTGACCGCCTGGCGTCCTCCAGGTCCTCCTGGGCGCGCTTCCGTTTGGACACACCCGGGTCCGAGAACGTGCCGGGGTGGGGGAGGGGCTCGTCGCTGGTGCGGGCCGCGTTGTAGGCGTCGACCTTCTTGTTGAACGCCGAGACCGCCTTCTCGGAGTCCTGGGTGCCCTCCTTGTACAGTGCGATCGCCGCACGCGCCTTGCCCTGGGCGCTCGCCACGGCCGACGCGTACGTCTCCAGCGCCTTCGCCGCGTCCTCGAACGCGTCCGCAGCGCGCAGCCAGTCGGTGGGCAGGGCCTGGAACTTCGACCGGAAGGTGTCGGCCGCTTCCCCTCGCCAGTTGCCGGAGTCCAGCTTCTTCAGCCCGCCGCCGACGAGGTCGAAGGCCTTCTGGAAGTCCCGCAGGTTCTTCACCGCAGCCGTGATCTTCTCCGGCTTCCCATGGATCAGCTCGTCGGCCTCCTCGCTCTGCCCGAGTTGCTTCTCCCCGACCTCCGCCCCGAGCGACGACGCGGTCGCGTCGCCCCAGTCCTCGACCTTGTCGGCCCAGCCGTGCGCCCCGACCTTGTCGAGTTCCGCCCCCACCTTGTCCGTCGCCGCGTCGACGCCCCTGCCCAGGAGCTCCTTGCCCTTGTCGAGGCCCCGTACGGTCCCGTCGACGACCTTGTCGAACGCCCCACCCAGATCCACCATCAGCGGCTCTCCCCCAAGCGAGGCTCCTCGGCCTGTGCCAAGGTCTCCGATGAGGGATCGAGGTGCTCCTTGCCCCACGCGTCGATCTCTTCACGCTGCGCCGGGTCCACCCCCGAGGCGTCCAGCAGCGCGTCCCCCACGTCGTACCCGGTGTCCTTCCACTGCTGCTTCACCTCGCCGTGCGCGTCCTTGAAGGAGTCCACGCTCCAGTCCGGGTCGTCGAAGGCGCGCTGGGTGCTGATCGTGTCCCAGCTCATGCCCTTGACCTCGTCCTCGGACAGGTAAGGGTTCCCGTTGGCGGAGTTCACCACGATCTTGAGCGAGTCCTTGACGTACCGCTCCTGCTCGGCGAACGAGCCCGCCGACAACCCCAGCCCCGCAGCGAGGTTGTTGCCCCGCTGGGACAGGGTCCGTACGCCCCACTCCCACCGCTTGCAGAACGTCTCGAACTCCGACGTCAGCCCGCCGTGCCCCAGCTCCAGCCCTGACAGGGCGAGATCCGAGAACCCTCGGCCCGCCGACGCCCTGCCGATCGAGCCGAGTCCCTTCAACTCGCTGTGCGCCAGGTCGATACCCTGCGCGATCTGCGCCAGAGCCGCCGCCGACACGTTCAGATTCGCGCTGTCCCCGCTCATCCCGTCTCCCCCAGATCGACCGCCACATGGTCGGGCACAATGCCCGCGACCGGCGGAAACAGCACACCGTCCGTACTTCCCGCGTCCAGTGCGACTCCCGCCGGGCCCGGCAGCATCGGCACCATCACGTCCAGCAAGCGCGCACCGAGGATCGTGCGGTACGTCCACTCCCGTGCGCCGTCCCCCTGTGCGAGCGCGAACCTGGCCAGCGCCTCCTCGTCCGAGAACGCGCAGATCCACCGGACGCCGTTCTGGTCCGCCGTCCACAGACTCCCGTACGCGTCGAACGGCACCAGCACCGCCGTACGCCGGAACTCGCCCAGCAGTCTCGCGAACTCGCGCCGCGCGACCGACAGCTGATCCGCCGGGTTCTCGGCAGGCGTCGGTTCGGATACCGGTGGTGTCTCTTCTTCCCCCGCTCCGGCTACGGTCCAGTCGGCCAGCTCGGCGAGCCTGGACCGGCGGCCGGGCTCAGGTATGTCGTCCCCGTGGTCAGTCACGTACGGGATGGTGTCATGGCGTTCTTCACGGCAGCAATGTGGAAAGCGGCCAGGTCGCCACCGGTGCGTAAACGGCTGCTCCCCTCCGGCCGAGTGGTCGGTCCGCCGGAGGGGAGGTGGGTGTTCGGGAGGCGGTGCGGCCGGAGGGAGGGGCGGATGGCCCCTGAGGGTCTCAGGCCGGCCCGAGGCCTACGCCAGGTCGTTCACGAAGGCCTGCCAGGCGGTGTGGCCGAAGGTGAGGACGGGGCCGGTGGGGCGCTTGCTGTCGCGGACCGGGATCAGGTGGGGGAGGTTCGGGGCCACCTCCACGCACTCGCCCTGCCCGCCGCTGTAGCTGCTGGTGCGCCAGGCTGCCTCAGCGAGATCGGGCGGGGTGGGGCGGTCCTGTGTCATGGTCTGTGCTCCTCGGCGATACGTCGGATCATGCTGAGCGATTCCGTCGGCGGCAACGCGGACGTGCGGGCGTCGTCGAAGAGCCCACGGTACCGAGCCACGTCGGATTCCCGCTCGATCCAGATGTTGCCGGTCGGAGTTTCCGTCAGGACGAGGTCGAGTGCGGAGACCCGGGGAAAGCTGAGCATCAAGTACGGGCCGAACATACCCGGGTGCGCCCCGCGTGAGAACGGCAGTACCTGGACCGTGATGTTCGGGCGCTCGGCAAGGTCCGCCAGGTGCTGCAACTGGTCGTGCATCACAGTCGGCCCGCCCACCTGTTGGCGAAGTACCCCTTCCGCGAGGACGGCCCAGAATTCCATGGGGTCATCCCCGGTCAGACGTTCCTGCCGTGCCATGCGTACCTGCACGAACTGGTCGACCTCCTCAGCGGTCTGCCATGCACGGGAGGCGACGGTCACTGCCCTTCCGTAGGCGGGCGTCTGGAGCAGCCCCGGAACCAGTTGCACTTGGAACGTCTTGATGCTGTCGCAGATGGTCTCCATCTCGATGTAGTCGCGGTACGTGTCACCCAATACGTCTCCGAACTGGTGCCACCAACCCTCACGGCGGCGCCTGTTGGCACTGCGAGCGAGCGACGCCAGGCGGTCACGGGCTTCCGGGTCCGTCACGCCGTACGCGTGTATGAGCGCGGCCAGGTCAGGCGAACGGACCGGCACGTGACCGTTCTCGATGCGGCTGATCTTGCCCTTGGTGCAGTCAAGGACCTCGGCCGCGTCCGCTGTGGAGAAGCCTGCGGCCTCACGGAAGCGGCGCAGCTCGTCGCCGAGTTGGCGTCCGAGAACGGTGGATGGCTTTACGGGTGGCATACCCCACTGCTTATCAGTCCGGCGACGGCGGCGGCCACGGTATGCCCGAAAGAGTGAATTGAGCACGAAAAATCCATTCAACGTTGCGCGGTTGCGAGTTGTGCGGGCACGCTCTGTCGTGAGACATCTCAACGCCGCTCCGTCAAGCGGCACTTGCCGTCCCGTCGTCCATCCACTGGGGAGCATCATGGTCGAGCAGTCCGAAACTCGTGAGGCCTGCCTTCGGCTGGCCCGTCGCCGCAGCAGCGTCCCCGAGGCCCGCGCCCTTCTGCGCGCCAAGCTCGGTGAGTGGCGGGCGGGGGAGGCGCCCGCCGATGTCGGGGAGTTGGTGCTCTCGGAGCTGGTCACCAACGCCCTGCGGGTCGCCGTCCCCGGGGACCGGATGATCGGCGTACGCATCGTGTGCCGGGAGCGGGGCGCCTCGCTCCGGCTTGAGGTGAGCGACGCCGGGGGAGGCCGTCCCGTGGTGCGGGCGCCCGGTGAGCTGGAGACGGGCGGGCGGGGGCTGATGCTCGTGGAGGCGCTCGCGTACCGCTGGGGCGTCGACGAGCGGTCGGCGGGGATCGGCAAGACGGTCTGGGCGGAGGTGGTGGCACCCGGCGCCGCGCCTGCATCCGTGGGCGCCGAATCCCTGGCCGCCGAGGCCGAGATCGCCGCCGCTACCGTCCGCCCCGGTCAGTCCGTACGGGTCTGGGGCGCCTGGTGCACCGTCCGGAGCGTGCGCAGTGAGCGGTACGCCTCGGGCGGGCTCGCGGTCGTGATCGGCCTGGATGACGGGCCTGGCCTGCGGATGGATGCCGCGGAACCGCTCCTGGTGCGGGAGGGTGCGCGGCCGACCGCGGCCGGCGACCCCGTGGTGGCGTCGTGAGGAGTCTGTGGCGCAGGGTTCGGAGGCGTTCGGCACGCTGTACGGGGCCCCGATTCCGCGGCACTTTGGTCCAGCTCGTCGGCGGGTGGCCGACCGTGGTCAGCCGGGGCGGTGTGCCGGTGGTGCCGGTGCCGCTGCTCGTTGCCGCCTCGGTGCGGCCCACCGTCCGGCGGGCCGGGCGGGGTGCGCTGCGGGAACAGGTGCGTGTGCCTGCCCGTTTCGATGATCCGCATCCCAGGGTCGCCGCTGTCTTCGGGATGGCGTGATGCGACTCCTCCTCGATACCCGCGTGATCGTGTGGTGGCTCGACGATGCGCCGGAGCTGCCCGAACCCGTCAAGCACCTGCTCGACACCGCGAACGCCGTGCACATCAGTGCCGTGTCGCCGTGGGAGATCACCCTCAAGCAGCACCTCGGCCTGATCGAAGGTCCGGGTGATCTGGCCGAACGGGTGCGCGACCTCGCGTTTCCGAGTCTGCCCGTCACCGCCGCGCACGGCGTGCGGGCCGGGCGGCTGCCGATGGTCCACGACGACCCCTTCGACCGGATTCTCGTCGCCCAGGCACAGGCCCATGGGCTGGTCCTCGTGACCCGTAACCCGTGGATTCCGTCGTACGACGTCGAGGTCATGCCCGTCTGAACCGCGTGGGGGCCGGACTCCGTACGCGGGCCTCAGCCCCGCCCCGGCTCCGCCGTCAGGTCGATCAGGCGGCAGACCGTCTCGATGTCGATCTTGACCTGGGCGATCGACGCCCGGCCCGACAGCCAGGTGATCAGCGCGGAGTGCCAGGTGTGTTCGATCACGCGGACCGCCGAGAGTTGCTCGGGCGTCGGGTTTTCCAGGCCCATCGCGCCCAGGATGATCGCCGTCGTGAGGCGGGAGACCGTGTCCACCTCCGGGCTCACGCTGCGGTCCGCGAAGGTGAGGGCGCGGACCATGGCGTCCGCCAGGTGGGGTTCGCGCTGGAGGGCGCGGAAGGCGCGCATCAGGGTCTCGGCGACCCGCTGGGCCGCGTCGTTCCCGGCCGGGGGGCGTTTGCGGAGGGTGGAGTGCATGTGCTGGAGCTGGTCCTGCATGGTGGCGACCAGCAGGTGGATCTTGGAGGGGAAGTAGCGGTAGAGGGTGCCGAGCGCGACCCCGGCCGCCTCCGCCACCTCGCGCATCTGCACCGCCTCGAAACCGCCGCGGCTGGCGAGCTGGGCGCTGGCGTGCAGGATGCGGCGGCGGCGGGCCTCCTGCCGCTCGGTCAGGGGAGGCGCCGCGCGTTCCGTCGGCGGATGCGCTGCCGGTCCGGCGTCCGCGGTCATGCTGCCCCCATCCACGATCCGTGCGTGGTCATGCCTTCCCCGTTCACGATCGCCGTGATCCCCGGTTCGTTCCCTGCGTTCCGCACCGGGCGCGCACAGCATGCCAGGGCGTCCGTCGTGGCGCGAATCACCTGTTCCGGGCCTCACACCGTCGCTACCTCCCGGTAGATTCGATGCACGTCGAACGATCAAGTCTGAAACTTGTTCTAGATTAGCGCTACCGGTTACGCTCCGGCGAACACGCAGTCAGAAGGGGGCCGAGTGTGACCGCTGAGGCCATAGAGACGGGCCCCCGCACGGGCGACAGCAGCTCCGCCGCCGGGGCCGGCGACCGGCCGCTGCGCATCGCGCTCCTCACGTACAAGGGCAACCCGTTCTGCGGCGGCCAGGGTGTCTACGTCCGCCACCTCGGGCGTGAGCTGGCCCGGCTGGGACACAGCGTCGAGGTCATCGGCGCGCAGCCCTACCCCGTGCTCGACGAGGGCGTGCCGCTCACCGAGCTGCCCAGCCTGGACCTCTACCGGCAGCCCGACCCGTTCCGTACGCCGACGTGGGGCGAGTACCGGGACTGGGTCGACCTCGCCGAGGTCGCCACCATGTGGACCGGCGGCTTCCCCGAACCGCTCACCTTCAGCCTGCGCGCCCGCCGCCATCTGCTGGCCCGGCGCGGCGAGTTCGACGTCGTCCACGACAACCAGACCCTCGGTTACGGGCTCCTCGGCGACCTCGGGGCCCCGCTCGTGACGACGATCCACCACCCCATCACCGTGGACCGCAGGCTCGACCTGGCGGCCGTCACCAGCCGCCGCCGGCGCGCCTCGATACGCCGCTGGTACGCCTTCACCCGGATGCAGAAGCGGGTCGCCCGCAAGCTGGACACCGTCCTCACCGTCTCCGGCTCCTCCCGCGACGAGATCGTCGAGGACCTCGGCGTGCGCGCGGACCGGATCAGCGTCGTCCACATCGGCGCCGACACCGACCTGTGGTCGCCCGACCCCTCCGTCGCCGAGGTGCCCGGCCGCATCGTCACCACCTCCAGCGCCGACGTCCCGCTCAAGGGCCTGGTCCACCTCGTCGACGCGCTCGCCAAGCTCCGTACCGAGAACCCCGCCGCCCACCTCGTGGTCGTCGGCAAGCGCGCCGAGGACGGGCCCGTCGCCCGGGCGATAGAGCGGCACGGGCTCTCGGGCGCCGTCGAGTTCGTCAAGGGCATCAGCGACGCCGAGCTGGTCGACCTCGTGCGCAGCGCCCAGGTCTCCTGCGTGCCGTCGCTGTACGAGGGGTTCTCGCTGCCCGCCGCCGAGGCGATGGCCACCGGCACCCCGCTCGTCGCCACCACCGGCGGTGCGATCCCCGAGGTCTCCGGGCGGGACGGGGAGACCTGCCTCGCCGTGGCCCCCGGCGACGCGGACGCGCTGGCCGGGGCGCTCGCCCGGCTGCTGGCCGACCCGGAGCTGCGCGCCCGGCTCGGCGCGGCGGGCCGGGAGCGGGTGCTCGCCAACTTCACCTGGGCCAGGGCGGCCGCCGGAACGGCCGAGCTGTACCGTCGAGCGATCGCCGCCCGCGGAGCCCGCAGGTGACAGCGCCGTCCCCGCACGTGACCGCGCTGTACCCGCAGGTGACTGCGGACCCGCTTACCTGATACCCGTACCTCCGACCTCGAAGGCAGGCCCCCGTGCTGACCGTCGACTTCACCCGCTTCCCGCTCGCCGCAGGCGACCGAGTGCTCGACCTGGGCTGCGGTGCCGGCCGGCACGCCTTCGAGTGTTACCGGCGCGGCGCGCAGGTGGTGGCCCTCGACCAGAACGGCGAGGAGATCCGCGAGGTCGCCAAGTGGTTCGCCGCGATGAAGGAGGCCGGGGAGGCCCCCGCGGGCGCCACCGCCACCGCGATGGAGGGCGACGCCCTCAACCTGCCCTTCCCCGACGACTCCTTCGACGTCGTGATCATCTCCGAGGTCATGGAGCACATCCCGGACGACAAGGGCGTCCTCGCCGAGATGGTCCGGGTCCTCAGGCCGGGCGGCCGGATCGCCGTCACCGTCCCGCGCTACGGCCCCGAGAAGGTCTGCTGGACCCTCTCCGACGCCTACCACGAGGTCGAGGGCGGGCACATCCGCATCTACAAGGCCGACCAGCTCCTCGCCCGTATCCGCGAGGCCGGACTCAAGCCGTACGGCACCCACCACGCGCACGCCCTGCACTCGCCGTACTGGTGGCTGAAGTGCGCGTTCGGCGTGGACAACGACCGTGCGCTGCCGGTGCGGGCGTACCACAAGCTGCTGGTCTGGGACATCATGAAGAAGCCGCTCGCCACCCGCGTCGCCGAGCAGCTCCTCAACCCGGTCGTGGGCAAAAGCTTCGTCGCCTACGCCACCAAGCCGCATCTTCCGAAGGCCGAGGCGTGAGCACTCCCGAACAGACCGAACACCTTGTCCTGCCCGGCGTTCTGACGGCGGCTCAGGCCGCCCAGACGGTAGCCGCGCTCGTCGCCGTACAGCGCGAGGACGGGGCGCTGCCCTGGTTCCGGGGCCACCACCTCGACCCGTGGGACCACACCGAGGCCGCGATGGCGCTGGACGCGGCCGGCGAGCACGAGGCGGCCGAGCGCGCCTACGACTGGCTGGCCCGCCATCAGAACGCGGACGGCTCCTGGTACGCCGCCTACCACGACGGCGACCCGCGGCAGCCCACCGACCTCAGCCGCGAGACCAACTTCTGCGCCTACGTGGCCGTCGGCGTCTGGCACCACTACCTCGCCACCGGGGACGACGCGTTCGTCGACCGGATGTGGCCCACGGTCTTCGCGGCGATCGAGTTCGTGCTCCGGCTCCAGCAGCCCGGCGGGCAGATCGGGTGGAAGCGGGAGGCGGACGGTACGCCGGTGAACGACGCGCTGCTGACCGGCTCCTCCTCCGTCCATCAGGCGCTGCGCTGCGCGCTGGCCATCGCGGAGCGGCGCGAGGAGCCGCAGCCCGACTGGGAGTTGGCGACCGGGGCACTGGCCCACGCGATCCGCAGCCACCCCGAGCGCTTCCTCGACAAGAACCGCTACTCCATGGACTGGTACTACCCGGTCCTCGGTGGAGCCGTCACGGGGGCCGAGGCCACCGCCCGCATCCAGGAGAGCTGGGACCGCTTCGTCGTCCCCGGCCTCGGGGTGCGCTGTGTGCTGCCCAATCCCTGGGTGACCGGCGCCGAGAGCAGCGAACTCGCCCTCGCCCTGTGGATGACGGGGGAGTCGGACCGGTCCCTGGAGATCCTCCAGTCCATCCAGCACCTGCGTGCCGAGGGCGGGTTGTACTGGACGGGGTACGTCTTCGAGGGCAACCGGGCCTTCTGGCCGCAGGAGCTCACCACCTGGACGGCGGGCTCCCTGCTGCTGGCGGTGGCCGCACTCGGGGGGGACGAGGCGACCACCGCGGTCTTCGGGGGAGAGCGGCTGCCGGTCGGACTCGGGCCGGACTGCTGCCGCTGAACCCGCACCGACAGCGGGCGGGTCCAGCGGCTCAGCACCGGGATCAGCGGCGGAGCCGGCCCGCCACCGCGTGTCCGATGAACAGGTAGACCACGGCCGCGAGACCGTAACCGGCCACGACCCGTGCCCATGCCGCGTCGAACGTGAACAGGTCGTAGGACCAGCCGGCCAGCCAGGTGGCGGCGTCGTGCACCCACTGCACGAAGTCGTTGCCCCGGTTGGCGTCCAGCAGGTACATCAGGATCCAGAGAATGATGATGAAAGCCAGGATGTCGGCCACCACGGCGATGATCCTCGCCGCTGAACTGCTGCCTGAACGGGTTCTGGGAGACATGGACTGCTGGTTACCGCTTTACCCAGCGTGAAACCCGTGGGGTGGTATCCGGTGGCGGCCCCTTGCGGTGCGGGGTGAGTCTGGCCGGAAGTGCCCAGGTTCGTCACTCACCGTGATGTGCCCTGCCGGGAGGGCACAGCCACCGCGCAGCTGGCCGGAAACGAGCGCCGGGTGCCTGTTCCCGCGCGGTCGGTCAATCGTGTGATCCACTCGCGGACCGCGGATAGGGTCCCCGGCATGACGCTTCTTTCTCACGACCGTTACTGCGACGAGATCCTGGCCCAGACCGACGCCCTGCGTTCGACGCTGACCGGCGCGGATCTCTGCCGGGGTTCCAGGGGCCCGGGAGCGACGACCCCGCCGCGCTGGACACCTGGCTCGCCGAGGGCGCGGAAGCCACCGTCGCCGCGCTGCGGGAGGCGGGGCCGGACGCCGAGGTGTGGACCTGGGCGTGGGAGCGGCGTACGGCGTTCTGGGCGCGGCGCATGACGCACGAGACGGCCGTGCACCGGGCGGACGCGGCGCTCGCCGCGCGCGTCCCGTACACGGTCGCCCCCGAGGTGGCCGCCGACACCATCGACGAGTGGCTGCGGATCGTCTCCTTCGCCCAGGAGGGCGGCGACCCCGAGGCGGACGAACTGCGCGGCGGCGGGCGCTCGTTGCACCTGCACGCCACCGACGTACCCGGGGCCGAGTGGCTCATCGAGTTCGGCGAGGACCGCTTCACCTGGCGGCACGACCACGGGAAGGCGACGGTCGCCCTGCGCGGCTCGCTGACCGATCTGATGCTCGTCTTCAATCGCCGCCTGGAGCCGACCAGCGAGCGGGTCGAGGTGCTCGGCGACGCGAAGCTGCTGGACTTCTGGCTGGACCGGTCCTCGTTCGGGTGAGCACGACCGTCGGTCGGTGAACACGGCGCCTAGTTGTTGAGCTCCGCCAGGACCCGCAGCGTGTGCGGGTCCGGCGCGGTGACCAGCAGGTCGGTCACCGGGCCCTGGCGCCACTGGGCCAGCTTCTCCGCGATCCGGGCGCGCGGGCCGACGAGGGAGATCTCGTCGGCGAAGACGTCCGGCACCGCCCGCACCGCGTCCTGCCTGCGGCCCTGGAGGAACAGCTCCTGGATCCGCCGGGCCTCCTCCTCGAACCCCATCCGCGCCATCAGGTCCGCGTGGAAGTTGCGGGCCGCGTGCCCCATCCCGCCGATGTAGAAGCCGAGCATCGCCTTCACCGGCAGCAGCCCCTCCGCCACGTCGTCACAGACCTGGGCCCGGGCCATCGGCGCGATCATGAACCCGTCCCGGAGCCCGGCGAGCGAGGCCTCGTACACCTCCGTACGCAGCGGTGACCAGTACAGCGGCAGCCAGCCGTCCGCGATCCGCGTCGTCTGGGCGATGTTCTTCGGCCCCTCCGCGCCCAGCAGCACCGGCAGCGAGGACCGCAGCGGGTGCGTGATCGGCTTCAGCGGTCTGCCGAGGCCGGTGGCGTCCGGGCCGGCGTACGGGTGGGAGTGGAAGCGGCCCGCCACCTCCACCGGGGCCCGCCGGGCCAGTACCTGGCGGATCACCTCCACGTACTCGCGGGTGGGCGTACGGGCCGCGGCCCCAGTATCCGAGTGCCAGTCCGAGCCGCATTCCGTTGCCTCCGGCCGTAGGTGACGTCCCGTCAGGTGGTGGCGGTGCGGGAGGGACTGTACGACAACGGCCCCCCGCCGGGAAGGGCGAGGGGCCGCGGTGCGGTGCGTACGGGTCAGCCGCGCTGGATGCCCGTGGTGTCCTGGAGCACACCGCGACGGCCGTCCTGGGTCTGGGCGATGAGGCCCTGACCGCGCTGCTCTACCGCGAGGTACCAGGTGCCCGGCGCCAGCTCGGCGATCGGGTTCGGCGCGCCGTCCTCGCCGTACAGCGGGCGGGCCACCGGAACGGCGAACCAGAACGGGGTGAAGTCGCCCGCCGGGGCGGCGCCGCCCTGCGGAGCCGCCTGCTGGGCCTGGGCGGCCTGCACCTGTGCCTGCGCCGGGTCGGCCTGGGCGGGCTGACCGTGCTGGCCACCGGCCTGGGCCCCGGGGTAGCCGTACCCCTGGCTCGGCTGGGCGCCGTAGGGCTGCTGCTGGGCGCCCGGGTAGCCGTAGCCCTGGCCGGGCTGGCCACCGTACGGCGGCTGCACGGCCTGCGCCGGGCGCGGGGCACCGACGATCGGCGCCTTGAGCGCGGGGACCAGGGGGCCGGCGATCGCGCCCGCGGCGAGCACGATGGTCGCCAGCAGGCCGAGGATCAGGCCCGCGCCGGCGTCACTGACGTCGATGGTGGTCCAGAAGGCGGTCCACAGGGCGAAGACGGTGAACGCCGCCCCGAACTGGCCGAGGTCGAACCCCACGACCTTGCGGCCGGGCGTCAGACGGCCGACGATCACCAGCGCCGCGCCGATGATGCCGGCGATGAAGACGCTCATCAGGAGCCCGAGCGAGTCCCAGGCGTTCGGGCTGCTGAAACGCGAGCAGTCCACGCCGGAGGGGCAGTCGTAGCCGGAGAGGTCGAGGAAAGAGGCGATGAACAGCACGACCGCTGCTCCGATCACCACGCCGTCGCCTCGAGTGAGGGAGCGGATATTCACGTGAAGTGTCCTTAGTCGGTCGTCTCGTCGGGGCGGTCGTCGCTGCCGCCGGTGCGGCGGGTACGGCACGAAGCTCGGGGTGGCACCCCATCGTACGGATGAATCTATCGTCTGCCCGGGCGGGTCGCCCCCGTGCCCGGTCCGCGAACCGTTATCCCCCCAATATCCCCGCAGACCTACCCCTTCAAGTGGTCGGCGATGCCGTCCGCCATCGCGCGGGCCGCTTTCTGGCGCCACGTCGCGCTGGTGAGCAGGGCCGCGTCCTTCGGGTCACGCATATTGCCGCATTCAACGAAGACTTTGGGCACGGTCGACAGATTCAGTCCGCCGAGATCAGCACGGGTGTCCAGCCCGGTACCGCCGCCGATGTAATTGGAGGGCGCACTTCCGGTCGTACGGACGAAGTGCCCCGCGATCCGGGCCCCGAGGTCGGCCGAACTCTGCACGATCGCCGAGGTGTCGGCCCCGCCGCCCTTCACCGCCGCGGGCAGGATCACATGGAAGCCCCGGTTGCCCACCGCCGATCCGTCCGCGTGCACCGAGACCACCGCGTCGGCCTTCGCCTCGTTGCCGATCCGGGCCCGCTCGTCGATGCAGGGCCCGAACGGCCGGTCGTCGTCGTGCGTCAGCACGACCCGCGCGCCCCGCGCCTGAAGCAACGTCCGCAGCCGATGCGACACATCGAGGGTGAAGCGGGCCTCGGTATAACCGGCGTTCGTGGACGTACCGGTCGTATCGCACTCCTTGCGTCCGGTGCCGATGTCGACCTGCTCGTCGATCTTCTCGCTGTGTTCGCCGTTGCGGGGGTTGTGACCCGGATCGATCACCACGGTCCTGCCGGTCAGGGCGCCCTGCGGCAACGGCTCGGTGGCCGGTGCGGAGGGGGTCACCGTGGGCGAGGCGGAGGCGCCCGCGCCTGCCTCGTCCGTCGTGTCCGGGGAGCCGCCGCATCCGGCGACGCCGGTCAGGCAGAGCGCGGCCAGCGCGGCGGCGACCAGGAGCGGTCGGGCGCGGCGGATGGGGGGAACGCTGTCGTCGTACGGCACGCGGCGATGCTATCCGTCCGGGTACCGGGCGCCGGGACGCTGTCCGTACGGGTAGGAAGACGCCGGGACGCGTACGAGTCCGGCGTACGCCTCAGACCCCCGGGCCCGTGCGCCGCAGCACCCGCAGCGAGTCCGTCACCGACACCTCGGTGAACGCCCCCGACGCCAGCGCCCGCCGGTACACCCGGTACGGGGCCTGCCCGCCGTCGGCCGGGTCGGGGAAGACGTCATGGATCACCAGGAACCCGCCCTCGGCGACGTGCGGGGCCCAGCCCTCGTAGTCGCCGTTCGCGTGCTCGTCGGTGTGCCCGCCGTCGATGAAGACCAGGCCGAGCGGCCCGGCCCAGACGGCGGCGACCTGCGGGGAACGGCCCACGAGGGCCACGACGTGCTCCTCCAGGCCGGCCCGGTGCAGAGTGCGGCGGAACGTCGGGAGGGTGTCCATCAGCCCGACCTCGGGGTCCACCACGCTCGGGTCGTGGTACTCCCAGCCCGGCTGCTGCTCCTCGCTGCCCCGGTGGTGGTCCACGGTCAGGGCGCCCACCCCGGCCGTCCGGGCCGCGTCGGCCAGCAGGATCGTGGAGCGCCCGCAGTACGTGCCCACCTCCAGCAGCGGCAGCCCCAGCGCACCGGCCTCGGTGGCGGCCGCGTACAGGGCGAGCCCCTCGTGGACCGGCATGAAGCCCTTGGCGGCCTCGAACGCGGCGAGGATCTCCGGCTCGGGCGCGGCGGCGAACGCGGCGGCGGTCACGGGTTCCTCCAGGTGGGGTGGGTCTGCTCACGGCGACGGATCTGCCTACGACGGCGCTCCATCGTGCCGCACGTTGCCCCCGGTGCTCCCGGCGGGGGCGCCACAGCCCCCACGGTGACGGGACGGGCCGCCTGTGATTCCGCGACGTGACGAACAAGCAGGGGCGTGATTGACCCCCGTGCGCCGTGATCGCCAGGATCTCCAGGACGCTGAGCCACACCCCTCCGACACAGGAGACCCCACGGACATGAAGACCCGACGGTCCGCCTCCGGACGGTGGATCCAGGACTGGGAGCCGGAGAACGAGGAGTTCTGGGAACGCGCGGGCCGGCGGACCGCCCGCCGCAACCTGGTGATATCCGTCCTGTCCGAACACATCGGCTTCTCCGTATGGAGCATGTGGTCGGTGCTCGTGCTGTTCATGTCGCCCGAGATCGGCCTGGACTTCGCCCCCGACGAGAAGTTCCTGCTGGTGATCGTCCCCACCCTGGTCGGGGCCGTGCTGCGGCTGCCGTACAGCTACGCGGTGACCCGCTTCGGCGGACGCAACTGGACGGTGTTCGCCTCCGGCGTGCTCCTCGTGCCGACGGTCCTCGCCTTCGTCTTCGTCCAGCGGCCCGGAACCCCTCTGTGGGTGTTCCTGCTGATCGGCGCCACGGCGGGCGTGGGAGGCGCCAACTTCGCCTCCTCCATGACCAACATCACGATCTTCTACCCGCAGCGGCACCAGGGCTGGGCGCTCGGCGTGAACGCGGGCGGCGGCAATCTCGGCGTCGCCGTGGTCCAGATACTGGGCCTGCTGGTCATCGCCACGGCCGGGAACACCCACCCCTCGTACGTGATCGCTTTCTACCTGCCGCTCATCGTGATCGTGTCCGTGCTGTCGGCCCTGCGGATGGACAACGTCGATGCCGTGCGCGCGGAACCGAGCGCTCTGCGCGAGGCCACCGGCAGCCGTCACACCTGGTGGATATCCGTCCTCTACATCGGCACCTTCGGCTCGTTCATCGGTTACGGCTTCGCCTTCGGCCTCGTCCTGCAGAGCCAGTTCGGGTCCACCCCGCTGGAAGCCGCCTCCGTCACCTTCCTCGGCCCCCTGCTCGGGTCCCTCGCCCGGCCGTTCGGCGGCAGGATGGCCGACCGGTGGGGCGGAGCCCGCGTCACGGTAGGGACCTTCGCCGGACTCGCCGGGGGCACCGGCGTGCTGCTGATCGCGTCCCGGGCCGGTTCCTTCGCCCTGTTCGTCGCCGGCTTCACCCTCCTGTTCGTCCTCAGCGGCCTCGGCAACGGCTCGACGTACAAGATGATCCCCGCCGTGTTCGCCCGGGAAGCGGAGGAGGCCATCACCTCCGGCGCCGGCGCTCCACAGGCCTTCGCCCGGGCACGGAGGGTCTCGGGCGCGGTCATCGGCATCGCCGGGGCCGTCGGCGCACTCGGCGGCGTCGCCGTCAACCTGGTCTTCCGGGCCTCGTACCAGGACGGGGGTGGCGGCGACACCGCCTTCCTCTGCTTCCTCGCCTTCTACGCCCTGTGCGTGCTGATCCTCCTGCGGGTCTACCTGCACCGCGAGCGCACCGCGCCCCCGGCCCCCCGCCCGGCCCGCCCCCGGACCTCCCATGTCCGCTGACCGGGCGCGGGGCCCCGGGGCCGGGGTCAGTACCCACTGTGCCTACTGCGCCCTGCAGTGCGGCACCCTGCTGCGCCCCAACGGGCCGAGCGCCGAGGTGGAGCCGTCCCCCGGCTTCCCGGTGAACCGAGGCGCACTGTGCCAGAAGGGCTGGACGGCCCCCGCCCTGCTCACCGCCCCCGACCGGCTGCGACGCCCCCTGGTGAGGGAGCCCGGCGGCGATCTCGTCCCGGCCGGCTGGGACGAGGCCCTGGACCTGGTCGTCACGCGCCTGGACCGGGTGCGCGAGAGGTACGGCCCCGATGGCGTGGGAGTGTTCGGCGGTGGCGGCCTGACCAACGAGAAGGCCTACGCCCTGGGCAAGTTCGCCCGGGTCGCGCTCGGCACCAGCCAGATCGACTACAACGGCCGCTTCTGCATGTCCTCCGCCGCGGCCGCCGGCAACGCCGCCTTCGGCCTCGACCGGGGCCTGCCGTTCCCCGTCGTCGACCTCGGCGACGCCGACGTCGTCCTGCTGGCCGGAGCCAACCCGGCCGAGACCATGCCCCCGCTGATGCGGCATCTGGTCCGCCCCCGGCTGATCGTCATCGATCCCCGCCGCACCCGCACCGCCGAGCAGGCGGCGCTGCACCTCCAGCCGGCCCCCGGTACCGACCTTGCCCTCGCCTTGGGCCTGTTGCACCTCGCGGTGACCGAGAACCACCTGGACAAGGAGTACCTCGACACCCGCACCACCGGAATCGACGCCGCGTGGCGGTACGCCCTGCCCTGGTGGCCCGAACGCGTCGAGCAGGTCACCGGCGTCCCCGTCGAGGACCAGCGGACCGCCGTACGCATGCTCGCCGAAGCCGGCCGGCGCTACCTCCTCACCGGGCGCGGAGTGGAGCAGCACAGCAAGGGGACCGACACCACCGCGGCCTTCATCAACCTGGCCCTCGCCCTGGGCCTGCCCGGCCGGACCGGCAGCGGATACGGCTGCCTCACCGGCCAGGGCAACGGCCAGGGCGGCCGTGAACACGGCCAGAAGGCCGACCAGCTGCCCGGCTACCGCATGATCACCGACCCGGCGGCGCGGGCCCACGTCGCCGGGGTCTGGGGGGTCGATCCGGCGTCCCTGCCCGGCCCCGGCCGCAGCGCCTACGAGCTCCTGGACGCCCTGGGCACGCCCGGCGGACCGCGAGCCCTGCTGGTCTTCGGTTCGAACCCGGTGGTCTCGGCCCCCTACGCCGCCCACGTCGCGCGGCGCCTGGCGGCGCTCGACCTGCTGGTGGTGGCCGATCTGGTGCCGTCCGAGACCACCGAACTCGCGGACGTGGTCCTGCCCGTGGCCCAATGGGCCGAGGAGGACGGCACGACGACCAGCCTCGAAGGACGCGTCCTGCGCCGCCGGGCCGCCCTCACCCCGCCCGCCGGCGTCCGCACCGATCTGGAGATCCTGCACGGCCTCGCGGTGCGGCTGGGACAGCCCGCCCATCGCTTTCCCGTCTCGCCGCGTACCGTCTTCGACGAACTGCGCCAGGCCTCCAGCGGCGGCCGGGCCGACTACGCGGGCATCAGCTACGAACGGCTCGACGCCGGAGAGGCGCTGTACTGGCCCTGCCCGGACGCCCCCGGCGGGAACCACCCGGGCACGCCCCGGCTCTTCCTCGACCGGTTCGCCCACGCCGACGGCCTGGCCCGCCTGGCCGCGGTGGAGCACCGCGACGCCGCCGAGACACCCGACGCCCACTACCCGCTCCACGCCACCACCGGCCGGGTGCTCGCCCAGTACCAGTCCGGAGCCCAGACCCGCCGCGTCCCCGAGCTCCTGGCCGCCGCACCCGGGACGCACGTCGAGATCCACCCCGGCACCGCGGCCCACTACGGGCTGACCGAGGGCGCCCTGGCCAAGGTCACTTCGGCGCGCGGCTCCACGATCGCCCGGGTCCGCCTGGTACACACCCTGCGCACCGACACCGTCTTCCTGCCGTTCCACTTCCCGGGGGCAGGCCGGGCCAACCTGCTGACCGGGCCGGCCCTCGACCCGGTCAGCCGCATGCCCGAGTTCAAGGTGTGCGCGGTACGCGTCGAGCCCTGGCAGGAGCGGCAGGCATGAGCGCGACCGCCGCCGACGGCACGAGCGCCGTCACCGTCATCGGCTACGGGCCCGCCGCCCACCGCCTGGTCCAACGGCTGCGCCACCACGGCCACCGCGGACCCGTCACCGTGTTCGGTGCCGAACCGCGACCCGCCTACCAGCGGGCCCAGTTGCTCTCCGTCCTCGACGGCACCCTGCCCGCCGAGGCGCTCGCGCTCGCCCCGCTCCCGGAAGACGTGCAGGTCCGCACGGGTATCCGGATCACCGCGGTGGACCCGCACCGCCGCCTCGTCCGCAGCGAGGACGGCGCCGAACACCCTTACGGCATCCTGGTGCTGGCCACCGGCTCCCGGCCGGTCCTGCCGCGGCTGGCCGGTGCCGGCGACCGGCGCGCCCCCGGCCTCCGGGTCCCGTACACGCTCCCGGGCGCCCGGCCGGTCGCCAAAGGGCCCGTCGTCGTGGTCGGCGGCGGGCTGCGCGGCACCGAGACCGCGTACGCGCTCGGCCGCGCCGGACATGACGTCACCCTCGTCCATCCCGGCGGCCACCCGATGCACCGGCTGCTCGACGGACGGGCCGGGGCCCTCGTGACGGCCACACTCCGGGAGGCCGGTGTGGTGCCGGAGACCGGGCGCCGCGTCGTCGCCGTGGAACCCGGCAAGGTCGTCCTGGACGACGGACGGCTGCTGGCCGCCGGGACCTCGCTGCTGTGCACCGGCACCGCGCCCGACACCGCGCTCGCCCGCACCGCCCGCCTGGCCGTCCGCCACGGCGTCGTCGTGGACGACCGGCTGCGCACCCGCGACCCGCACATCTACGCCCTGGGCGACTGCGCCCAGGCCGCCGGCCGCGACCACGGCACCCTGGAGTCCGCCTGGGACGAGGCGGACGCGCTGGCCCGGACGCTCTGCGGCGCCGACGGCAGCCGCCGGGCCGCCCGGCACGTCGTCCGGCCCCGGCTGCCCGCACTCGCCGTCCTCGGCCCGCCGGACGCGCTGCACGCACCGGGCGGCCAGGACGAGCACGTCGTGCTGTCCGACCCGGCCCGCGGGCGCTACGGGCGCCTCGTGCTGCGCGAGGGCCGGGTGCGGGCCGGCGTCCTGGTGGGCCTGGACCGGGCCGTCGCCACCGTCGGCCGCCTGTACACCGAGGACCGTCCGGTGCCCCCGGACCGGCTCGCCCTGCTGCTGGGCACCGACACGGAGTACGCGAACTCCTCGGTACTCCCGGACACGGCGGTGGTGTGCCAGTGCAACCACGTCACCAAGAAGGACCTCCGCCAGGCGTGGCGGCAGGGCGCGCGCGACCTGCCCGCCATCGCCGCGGCCACCCGCGCCACCACCGGCTGCGGCACCTGCACGGAGGTCGTCCGCCGCATCTGCGAGACGGCCGCCGCGTCGTGCAGGGGCCCGGCTATGAACGCGGCCGTCGCCCCGCCCGTCGTGAAGGGATTGCGGACATGACCCGCGTCCTGGTCGTCGTCGGCCACGGGATGGCCGGTCACCGGCTGGTGGAGGAGATCCGGTCCGGCGACCGGTCGGGCCGGTGGCGGATCGTGGTGGTGGCTGAGGAACCGCGGCCCGCCTACGACCGCGTCTCCCTCTCCTCCTACCTCGACGGAAGGACCGCCGCCGACCTCGACCTCACCACGCCCCGGCTGCGTGCCGACCCGCTGGTGGACCTGCGACTGAGCACGAGAGCGGTCCACCTGGACCGCGCCACCCGCACCATGACCTGCGCCGACTCCACAGTCCTGGAGTACGACGCACTGGTCCTGGCCACCGGCTCCCGCCCGTTCGTCCCGCCCGTGCCCGGCCGGGACCTCGCGGGCTGCTTCACCTACCGCACGATCGAGGACCTCGACGCGCTCCGTGCCGCCGTGAGACCCGGGGAGCCCGGCGTCGTCATCGGCGGCGGCCTGCTGGGGCTGGAGGCCGCGCGGGCGCTGCGCCTGCTCGGAGCACGGCCGTACGTGGTGGAGATGGCCCCGCACCTGATGCCCCTCCAGGTCGACGAGGGCGGCGGCCGGGTCCTCGCCCGGCTCGTGGGCGAGCTGGAGGTGGGCGTGCACTGCGGTCGCGGCCTCGCCTCGCTCCACGCGGGCCCCGACGGCCGGGTGCGGGCGGTGACGCTGTCGGACGGCACCGAACTGCCCGCCTCCACGGTCGTGTTCGCCGCCGGGGTACGACCGCGCGACGAACTGGCCCGGTCCGCCGGGCTCGAACGTGCCGGGCGCGGCGGGTTCCTGGTGGACGAGCGGTGCCGTACGGCGGACGAGCACGTGTGGGCCGTGGGGGAGTGCGCGGCGGTACTCGGCCGCTGCTACGGCCTGGCCGCACCCGGCCACCGCATGGCGGAGGCGGTCGCGCGTCAGCTGCTGGGCTCCCCGGCCGCCGCCTTTCCCGGCGCGGACATGTCGGCGAAACTCAAGGTCCTGGGCGTGGAGGTGGCCGGCTTCGGTGACGTGCACGCCCGGTCCGAGGGGGCCGTGGAGTTCGTCCGGGAGGACCGGGCCGCCGGGACGTACGGAAAGCTGGTCCTCGCCCCGGACGGCCGGACCCTGCTCGGCGGAGTCCTCGCCGGCGACACGGCCGGCTACGCGGTGCTCCGCTCCCTGCTCGGCCGCGAACTCACCGCCCCCGCCGAACTCCTGTTGGCCGCAGGGGCGGCCGGCGTCGACGCCCGTCGCCCCTGACCTTCCATCGGATTGAAACGTGTTCTACTCTTGCGCAGTTCCAGCGGCTGCGGCCGGCGAGGATCCGCACCGGGGGTGGCCGGCGCGGAGGGCCCGACCGGTATCCGGCGGATTCTCGGCCTGCCCCGGGACCGACCACGGGAACGTGGAGAGGAGTCGGAAGATGAAGGCCTACATCGTCGGCGTCGGCATGACGAAGTTCGAGAAGCCCGAGACCTGTGACTGGCAGTACTGGGACATGGTCCGCGAGGCGGGCACCGCCGCACTGGAGGACGCGGGGGTCCGCTACGACCAGGTCGAGCAGGTCCCCGTCGGCTACTGCTTCCAGGCGTCCACCGCCGGACAGCGGGCCGTCTACGAACTGGGTCTGACCGGCATCCCCGTCTACAACGTCAACAACAACTGCGCCACCGGCTCGACCGCCCTGATGCTGGCCCGGCAGTTCGTCGAGGGCGGCGGCGGCGACTGCGTCCTCGCGGTCGGCTTCGAGAAGATGGCGCGCGGGTCGCTCGGCGGCGGCGCGGACGCCGGCGGCGACTTCGCGGCCTCGCCCGTCGCCCGGCACTACGGGATCATGGCCGCCGCCCACGGCTTCGCGTCGTCGAGCTCCACGGCCTCGGGGAGCGGGCCGTGGAGATCGCCGCCCAGGCCATGACCACCGACACCGGGGCCTCCTTCGCCTCCGGCACCTGCGTCGACGCGGTCGGCGCCCCGATGTCCCGGGCCGCCGCTCGGCAGGTCTACGAGAGCTCCGGCCTCGGCCCCGGGGATCTCGACGTGATCGAGCTGCACGACTGCTTCTCCGGCAACGAACTCCTCACCTACGAGGCGCTCGGCCTCTGCGGCGAGGGCGAGTCCGGCGAGCTGGTGGTCCGGGGCGACCACCTACGGCGGGCGGTGGGTGGTGAACCCGTCGGGCGGGCTGATCTCCAAGGGGCACCCGCTGGGCGCGACCGGGATCGCCCAGGCCGCCGAGCTGACCCGGCAGCTGCGCGGCGAGGCGGGCCCGCGCCAGGTCCCGGGCGCCCGCACCGGTCTCGCTCACAACATCGGGCTCGGCGGGGCGGCGATGGTCACGCTGCTGCGGCGGTGAGGCGGCCGGGGCGGGACTTCGGACGTAGGCCCCGGGTCCGGGATCTCCGCCCGATACCCGATGTACGGGGCGGGCGGCACCTGCGACCATGACCGGCATGGCAGATGTCCCCGCACCCGCGTCCCCCCGTACCGCCCGCTCCCGCATACCCACCGGCGCCTGGGCCGTCGTGCTCGCCGCCTGCACGGGGCAGTTCCTCGTCGTCCTCGATGTGTCCGTGGTCAACGTCGCCCTGCCCTCCATGCGGGCCGACCTGGGGCTGAGCGCAGCCGCGCTCCAGTGGGTCGTCAACGCCTACTCGATCGCGTTCGCCGGCTTCATGCTGCTGGGCGGGCGGGCCGCCGACATCTACGGGCGCAAGCGGATGTTCCTCGTCGGGCTCGGCGTCTTCACGGCCGCCTCCCTCGGCGGCGGTCTCGCCCAGGAGGACTGGCAGCTCCTCGCGGCCCGTGGAGCGCAAGGGCTCGGGGCCGCCGTCCTGGCCCCCGCCACCTTGACCATCCTGACCGCCGCCGTGCCCGAGGGCCCCGCCCGGACGAAGGCGATAGCGACCTGGATGGCGGTCGGAGCGGGCGGCGGCGCGGCCGGCGGGCTCATCGGCGGGGTGCTCACCGACGCCCTCTCCTGGCGCTGGGTCCTCCTCATCAACGTGCCCATCGGCGCCCTCGTCCTCATCGCCGCCGCCCTGTGGATCACCGAGGGCCGGGCGGGCGACCGCCGCCGCATCGACCTGCTGGGCGCCGTCCTGGTCACGGCGGGCCTCGCCACCGTCGCGTACGGCATCGTCCAGACCGAGGCCCAGGGCTGGACGGCCACCGCCACCCTCGTGCCGCTGCTCTCCGGAGCGGTGCTGCTCGCCGCGTTCGTCCTGGTCGAGGCGCGGACGGCGGTTCCGCTGATCCCGCTGCGGGTGTTCGGCGTACGGGCGGTCTCCTCGGCCAACGTGTCGATGTTCCTCATGGGGTCGGCGACCTTCTCCATGTGGTACTTCATGACCGTCTACGCGCAGAACGTGCTCGGCTACACGCCGTTGCAGGCCGGCCTCGCCCTGATGCCGACCTCGGCCGCTGTCATCCTCGGCTCCAAGATCGCGCCTCGGCTCATGGTCCGTACGGGAGCCAAGAGCCTGGCCGTCGCCGGGGTGCTGATCACCGCCGCGGGCTTCGGCTGGCAGTCCACCATGGGCGTCGACGGCTCCTACCTCACCGCGATCTGCCTGCCCGGCGTCCTGATGATGGCCGGCGCCGGACTCGCCTCAACCCCGCTGGCCACCCTCGCCACCTCCGGCGCGGCCTCCGGCGACGCCGGACTCGTCTCCGGCCTGGTCAACACCTCCCGCACCATGGGCGGCGCGCTCGGCCTCGCGGTCCTGTCCACCGTCGCCGCCGCCCGGACGGCGGGCTCGGTCGAGGCGGCCGAGGTCACCGCCGGGTACGCGGCAGCGTTCCGTACGGCGTGCGGGGTGCTGCTGGTCGGCGTGCTGGTGATGCTGGTGTGGCTGCCGAACCACCGGACGCCCCGCGTACGGGCGGAGCGGGCGGCGAAGGTGGAGGCGCAGGAGCGGGTCTGAGCACCGTACGGGGAGCCACCCCGCGTTGCCCATCCCGCATCTGACATGGCGTCAGTAGTCTTCCCAACTCCCGGGCGCTGCGTTATACATGGGCCATCGGCTAGAACGCGTTCTAGCGGGACGCGCCCGGCCGGTCCCCGCACGGCCTCGGTGCGGTCGGCGGTGCGGACAGCCGCACCGAGGTCTCCCACCGTCTAGGAGCGGCTTCGCCATGCCCATCGATGCCCGAGCGGCCCTCGCCGCCGACCCCCGCCGAGCCGAGATCGCCTGGAACCACAAGGACGTCCAGCTCTACCACCTGGGCCTCGGCGCGGGCACCCCCGCCACCGACCCCGACGAGCTGCGCTACACCCTGGAGTCCCGGCTCCAGGTGCTGCCCAGCTTCGCCACCGTGGCGGGCGCGGGCACGGCCGCGTTCGGCGGGATGGGCGCGCCCGGCATCGACGTGGACCTCGCCGCCGTCCTGCACGGCGGGCAGTCCGTACGCGTCCACCGGCCGATCCCCGTGACCGGCCGGGCGGTGCAGACCTCGAAGGTCGCGGCGGTGTACGACAAGGGCAAGGCCGCCGTCATCGTGCTGCGTACCGAGGCGGGCGACGACGACGGGCCGCTGTGGACCAACGACGCCCAGATCTTCGTACGGGGGGAAGGCGGGTTCGGCGGTGAGCGCGGGCCGTCCGACCGCCTCGCCCCGCCGAACCGCGACCCCGACCGCACGGTGGAGCGCCCGGTCCGCGAGGACCAGGCGCTGCTCTACCGCCTCTCCGGGGACTGGAACCCGCTCCACGCGGACCCCGCCTTCGCCAGGTCGGCCGGCTTCGACCGGCCCATCCTGCACGGGCTGTGCACCTACGGCATGACCCTGAAAGCCGTCACCGACACCCTGCTGGACGGCGATGTGTCCCGTATCGCCGCCTACCGCACCCGCTTCGCCGGAGTGGTCCTCCCCGGCGAGCGGCTCCGCATCCGGATGTGGGCCGGGGACGGCCGCGTCCAGGTGACGGTCACCGCCGCCGACCGGGACGACGCACCGGTCCTCGCCGACACGCTCGTCGAACACTCCTGAGCACACCGGAACCCTGATCCACCTGACGATGTGAGGGGAGACCCACCCATGCGCGCAGCCGTACTGCACGAGACAGGCCAGGAGAAGCTCGAAGTCCTCGACGACGTCGAGGCGGTGGGGTTCGGCCCGGGAAAGGTCAGACTCCGCATCCGGGCCACCGGGCTCTGCCACTCCGACGTCTCCGCGATGAGCGGCGTCCTCCCGCAGCCCGCCCCCTTCATCCCCGGCCACGAGGGCGCGGGCGAGGTCCTCGACGTCGGTGACGGGGTGAGCGGCCTGAGCGCGGGCGACCGGGTCCTCGTCTGCTGGCTGCCCGCCTGCGGGGCCTGTCCGTCCTGTAAGCGCGGCCAGACCCAGCTGTGCCTGGCGGGCTTCATGAACGCGGGCACCCCCAACTTCAAACGCCCCGGCGGCGACGTCTTCGGCTTCGCGGGCACCGGCACCTTCACCGAGGAGGTCGTCGTCGGCGCGGGCTGCGCGGTGCCGATCCCCGACGACGTACCGTTCGAGATCGCCGCCCTGATCGGCTGCGGGGTCACCACCGGCCTCGGCGCGGCCATCAACACGGCGAAGGTGGAGGCGGGTTCGTCGGTCGCCGTGATCGGCTGCGGTGGCGTCGGCATCTCCACCATCCAGGGCGCCCGCGTCCAGGGCGCCGCCCAGATCGTCGCCGTCGACCCGGTAGCCTCCCGCCGCGAGGCCGCCCTGCGCTTCGGCGCCAGCGAGGCGCTCGCCCCGGACGAACTGGCCGACGCCAAGCAGCGCGTCACCGGCGGCGAGGGCTTCGACTACGTCTTCGAGGTCGTCGGCAAGTCCGCCACCGCCCGCACCGCCTACGACAACACCCGCCGCGGCGGCACCCTCTGCGTGGTCGGCGCCGGGGCGATGGACGACCACTTCCAGGTCAACATGTTCGAGCTGTTCTTCGACGAGAAGCGCATCCTGCCCTCGATGTACGGCGGCGGGGACGTGCTGCGCTCCTACGAACGGGCCATCGCGCTCTGGCGGGCGGGCCGGATCGACCTGGAATCGATGATCACCCACCGGGTCCGGCTGGAGGAGGTCAACGACGCCTTGGACCAGATGCGGACCGGGGAGTCGCTGCGTACCTGCGTCGAGCTCTGACCGACGCCCGCACCCGAGGAAGCCGAGGACCGTGATGTCACTTCCCCTCCCGCTGGCCGGGCTGTCCGCGATCGTCACCGGCGCCGGCCGCGGCCTCGGCCGCGCCGAGGCCCTCGAACTGGCCCGGCTCGGCGCCGCGGTCGTCGTCAACGACTACGGGCAACCGGGCCGCGACGGCTCGGGCGAGGCGTCGGCCGCGCCCGCCGAGGAGGTCGCCGCCGAGATCCGCGCGGCGGGCGGCCGGGCCACCGCCCACAACGGAGACGTATCCGACCACGAACAGGCCCGCGCACTGGTCGACCTGGCGCTCTCCACGTACGGCAAGCTCGACATCCTGGTCAACAACGCGGGCATCCTCAACGGGCAGCTGCTCGTCGTGCACGGGGGCATGGTCGCGGTCGTCGAACGGCCCAGGGTGGCGGCCACGTTCGACGCGGCGAAGGAGACGTTCACCTTCGGCGAGCTGGACGAGCTGCTCACCCCCTACTACGCGGACCGGCCGCGGGGTGAGACCTTCGCCGCCGCCGAGGTGCTGGGTCTCAGGAGAGACCGGGGAAGCGGGACGTGAACGGACGGGACGGGCCCGGTACGGCTGTCCGCCGTACCGGGCCCGTCCCGTTCGCTCGCGGGTCAGGCCGCCCCGGATTCCTCCTCGGCGGGCCTGCGGTGGCGCCCATGCGGCTGCACCGACGTGTTCTCCATCGACACACCCCCTCGGTGCCTTCCGGAACCGCCGGTTCCGGTCCCCTCCGCGTCGCCCCCCGGCGTACGCGGCGTGGTGGTGTCGGTTCGGGCTTCAGACATGTGGGAAGTCACCCCGTTGTGATCGCTTACCTGTGTCGCACATACGTGTTCGCGAGCCCCGCCTCCGCCGTCCGACGCGGTCACCGTCGGCCCCCGCCCGGTACGGCTGCGCAGCTCAAGGGCCCCGAGTCTAGTCAGATGCCGCCGTTTGGCGCAGAGGCGCCTGCCCCAGCGGAACGGGCTTGCACCCGGCCGGACGGGTGACAGCGGCGGACGGTTCCCTTCCGCTCGCGTCGGCGTCCGTGCCACCCGCCTCCGGGGGCGGTTCCGCCTCGCCCGGCGCCTCGATCAGTGCCACGCCGCACGGCGTCGACGCGGTCGCGTACGGGAGGCGCAGCACCCCGTCCCGGCTCCAGTATCCGGCCCCCGCCGACCAGCCCCCGGGTGCCGCGAACTGGTGCAGCCGCCGCCCCCGCGGACGCCAGACCCCCACCCAGCTCCCGGCCGCCCCGTCGACGCGCAGCGCGACGGCGCAGCTCTCCGGCATCAGCATCTGCCCCGGCTGCACCGCGAACGGCGTCACCGCCACATCCGCCGGGCGCAGGCACTCCGGGAAGCGCACCGGCAGGCAGCTGCCGAGCACGCCCCAGCCGAGCCGGTCGTGGCCCGGCGCGTCGGAGCGGAGCAGCAGCAGCCCGCTGTCCGCGTCGGCCAGCAGCAGCCGGTCATCGCTCTCCGGCGCGATCTGGAGCAGCGGGGTCACCTCGCCGTTCCGTCCCAGGTCCACCGCGACCGCCTTGACCGGCCCGCCGCCCGGAAGCCGCCGGTCCAGGGCCAGCATCCGGCCCGCCCGGTCCAGCCAGACCCCGCCGGAGCAGTGCCCGGGGATCTCCGCGACCAGCTCCGGCCCGAAGGCGCCGCCGGCCACCAGCCACAGCAGTGAGGAGTGGTCGCCCGCCGACAGGGCGTACACGCACGCCCCGTCCGGTGAGGGCGGCAGCAGCGTCATCCCGGCGCATTCGACCGCGCCGAGGGCCAGTTCGCCGGTGGCGGGCCCGGAGGGGTAGAGCAGCGAGAACATCTGGCGGTCCGCCACCCGCCGCCGGATCAGCACCCGCCCGTCGGCGAGCGGCACCACCTGCGCGTCCGGCTCCTCGGGCTGGTTGAGCGGCAGCGGTACGGCGTAGGGCTCGGGCCCGTCCAGCGTCCAGCGCTCCGGGTACCAGGCGCGCTGCTCGCCCGGGGCGCCGGGCGCCGCCGTCAGCCGGGCCCCGTAGGCGCCGTCCGCGGTGAGCGTGAAGGTCGCGGGGTCGCGGGGCGCACGGGGGGCGCCGGGCGGGCCGGGCGCGGTCGCCCCCGTCCCGGCGGGTTGCCCGGGATCGCCGGACCCCTCCGGACCGGGGTCCGCCGTCGTGGCGGCCCCGGCGGTTCCGCCCTCGATGGCACAGGCAGTCATGGACTCGTCACCTCCGGTTACGCAAGCTAGTTTTCGCACGTCCAGCCGGACAACACGTGCCACCTCACTTCACACATAAGGGTGGTGATGCCCGGATTCTCCTGAGGCGGAGGGGGCGGGTGTGCTGGTGAGGATGGACCCGGGCGGCCAGGGGCGGCGGACCACGCCAGGCAGGTAGCCTTTCCCCCGTGCCCCGTCTGTCTGAAGTCATCGCCGCCCTCGACGCCCTCTGGCCCCCCGAGCGGGCCGAGGGATGGGACGCGGTCGGGACCGTCTGCGGCGACCCGGACGCCGAGGTCGACCGGGTGCTGTTCGCCGTCGACCCCGTCCACGACATCGCCGCCGAGGCCCTGGAGCTCGGCGCCCAGCTGATCGTCACCCACCACCCGCTCTATCTGCGCGGGACGACGACGGTCGCCGCCGACACCTTCAAGGGCAAGGTCGTCCACACCCTCATCCGGCACGGCATCGCACTCCACGTCGCGCACACCAACGCCGACACCGCCGACCCCGGTGTCTCCGACGCCCTGGCCGGCGCCCTGGACCTGCGCGTCACCGGACCCCTCGTACCGGATGCCACCGACCCCCACGGCCGGCGCGGACTGGGCCGGATCTGCGAGCTGGACCACCCCGAGACCCTGGCCGACTTCGCCGCCCGCGCCGCCGCCCGGCTCCCCGCCACCGCGCAGGGCATCCGGCTGGCCGGCGACCCGGAGGCGCTCGTGCGCACCGTCGCCGTCAGCGGCGGCTCCGGCGACAGCCTCTTCGACGCCGTGCGCGCCGCGGGCGTCGACGCCTTCCTCACCGCCGACCTGCGCCACCACCCGGCCTCCGAGGCCGTGCAGCACTCGCCGCTCGGCCTGGTCGACGCCGCGCACTGGGCCACCGAGTGGCCCTGGTGCGAGCAGGCGGCCGCGCAGCTCGACGCGCACTCCGACCGCCACGGATGGGACCTGCGGGTCCATGTCTCGAAGCAGGTCACCGACCCCTGGACCACCCACCATTCCTCTGGAGCCCCCAACTGAACGCCGCGCCCGCCGACCAGATCCGACTCCTCGACGTCCAGGCCCTCGACGTACGTCTCGCCCAGCTCTCCCACAAGCGCACCTCGCTGCCGGAGCACGCCGAGATCGAGCAGCTCAGCAGCGACCTCGCCCAGCTGCGTGACCTGCTGGTCGCCTCCACCACCGAGGAGAGCGACACCACCCGCGAGCAGACCAAGGCCGAGCAGGACGTCGACCAGGTGCGCCAGCGCGCCGTCCGCGACCAGCAGCGCCTGGACTCCGGCGCGGTCTCCTCGCCCAAGGACCTGGAGAGCCTCCAGCGCGAGATCACCTCGCTCGCCAAGCGCCAGGGAGACCTGGAGGACGTCGTCCTGGAGATCATGGAGCGCCGCGAGGCCGCCCAGGAGCGGGTCGCCGAGCTGACCCAGCGGGTCGCCGCCGTCCAGGCCAAGGTCGACGACGCCACCGCCCGCCGCGACGCCGCCACCGCCGAGCTGGACGCCGAGGCCGCCACGGTGACCAAGGACCGCCAGGTCGTCGCCGAGGTCATCCCCGCCGACCTCCTCAAGCTGTACGACAAGCTCCGCGCCCAGCAGGGCGGGGTCGGCGCCGCCCGGCTCTACCAGCGCCGCTGCGAGGGCTGCCGCCTGGAGCTGAACATCACCGAGGTCAACGACGTGAAGGCCGCGTCCCCCGACACGGTGCTGCGCTGCGAGAACTGCCACCGCATCCTGGTGCGCACCTCGGAGTCGGGCCTGTAATGAGCGTCGCCCGCCCCCTGGTGGTGGAGGCCGACGGCGGCTCCCGGGGCAACCCGGGGCCCGCCGGCTACGGCGCGGTCGTCCTGGACGCGGCCACCGGCGAGACCCTCGCCGAGGCCGCCGAGTTCATCGGCGTCGCCACCAACAACGTCGCCGAGTACCGGGGCCTGATCGCCGGACTGACGGCCGCGAAGGCGCTGTTCCCGGACGCCGGGGACGCCTTGCGGGTCCACGTCCGGATGGACTCCAAGCTGGTGGTCGAGCAGATGTCGGGGCGCTGGAAGATCAAGCACCCCGACATGAAGCCGCTGGCGGCCCGGGCCGCCGCGCTGCTGCCGCCGTCCTGCGTCACCTACGAGTGGATCCCGCGCGCGCGGAACCAGCACGCGGACCGGCTCGCCAACGAGGCGATGGACGCGGGGCGCGACGGCCGGCCGTGGCAGGCGTTCGCCTCCACGGCCGCGCTGGACGCCCCGGCGCGCACCCCGCTGCCCGTCCAGGGTCCGCCCGGCGACGCGGCGGCGGGCGCGGCGAAGGCCCGGGCGGCGCTGGCGGCCGCCCGTGGTGCGGCGCCGCAGGACCAGACGCTGTTCCCGGCCGGCGCCGTGGGGGAGCCCGAGCCCACCGACGTCACCGCCGCCCCCACCCCGCAGGTCGGCTGGGCCGCCGCCCCCGACCTCGGGGCACCCGCCACCTTCGTCCTGCTCCGGCACGGCGAGACGCTGCTCACCCCCGACAAGCGGTTCTCCGGCAGCGGCGGCACCGACCCCGAACTCTCCGCCACCGGCCGCGACCAGGCCGCCCGGGCCGCCGCGCACTTCGCCGCCCTCGGCACCGTCCAGGAGATCGTCAGCTCGCCGCTGCGCCGCTGCCGGGAGACCGCCGGGGCCGTCGCCGACCGCCTCGGCCTGGACGTCCGCATCGAGGACGGCCTGCGCGAGAGCGACTTCGGCGCGTGGGAGGGGCTGACCTTCGGCGAGGTGCGCGAGCGGTACGGGGACGACCTGACCGCCTGGCTCGCCTCCCCGGACACCGCGCCGACGGGCGGCGGCGAGAGCTTCACGCAGGTCGCCGACCGGGTCGCGGCCGCCCGGGACCGCCTCACCGCCCGGTACGCGGGCCGCACGGTCCTGGTCGTCACCCATGTGACCCCGATCAAGACCCTGGTCCGGCTGGCGCTCGGGGCCCCGGCGCAGTCGATGTTCCGGATGGAGCTGTCGGCGGCCTCGATCTCGACCGTCGCGTACTACGGGGACGGCAACGCCTCCGTACGCCTGCTCAACGACACCTCGCACCTGCGCTAGCGGGAACCAGGGCCACGATGACCTGGTCGACCGGGCTGCTCGGGTTCGCCGCCGGGCTGCTGATCTCGATGGCGACCGCCCCGGTCGGGGTGTCGGGGGCGGTGTTCCTGCTGCCGGTCCAGGTCAGCGTGCTCGGGGTGCCCAGCCCCGCGGTCACCCCGACCAACCTGCTCTACAACGTGGTCGCGGGCCCCGGTGCCCTGCTGCGGCACCACAGGAGCGGCGGGCTGCGCGGCCCGCTGACCCGGCTGCTTGTCCTCGGCACCGTCCCCGGGGTCGTCGTCGGCGCGGTGATCCGGGTCTTCGCGGTGCCGGGCCCCTCGGTCTTCCGGCTGCTGATCGCGGTGCTGCTGCTCCCGCTGGGCGGCTGGCTCTGCCTGCGTACGCTGCACCGCGCATCGCCCACCGCGCGCGAGCCCTCACCCCGGGCCATCACCCGCCTCGCCATGGCCGTCGGCGTCGCCGGAGGGATCTACGGGATCGGCGGCGGCTCGCTCCTCGGCCCGATCCTGGTCGGGCGCGGGATGCCGGTCGCGCGGGTGGCCCCGGCCGCGCTCGCCGCCACCTTCGTGACCTCGGTCGTGGGTGCGGGGACGTACGCGCTGCTCTCCCTGACCACGACCGGCGACATCGCCCCGTACTGGTCGCTCGGCCTGGCCTGCGGCCTCGGCGGCCTGTGCGGGGGATACCTGGGCGCCCGCCTACAGCCCCGCCTCCCGGAGACGGCGCTGCGGCTGCTGCTGGGGGTGCTGGCGCTGGGTGTCGGCGGGCTCTACGCGGTGCAGACCGTGCGCTGACGTCCTGTGGGTCAGGCGCCGAGCGCTGCCGCCTCCGCCGCCAGCCGGGCCACCCGGTCCCAGTCCTTCGCCGCGATCGCATCACCCGGCACCATCCAACTGCCGCCCACGCACGCCACGTTCGGCAGGGCGAGGTAGGAGGGGGCGGAGGTGAGGGATATGCCGCCGGTCGGGCAGAAGCGGGCCTGGGGGAGCGGGGCGGACAGCGCCTGGAGATAGCCGGTGCCGCCTGCCGCCTCGGCCGGGAAGAACTTCATGTCGCTCACCCCGCGCTCCAGCAGGGCCACCACCTCGGAGGTGGTCGAGACGCCCGGCAGGAACGGCACCCCGGACTCCCGCATCGCCTCCAGCAGCGCGTCCGTCCACCCCGGGCTGACCAGGAACCGGGCCCCCGCCTCGACCGTGCCCCGCACGTGCTGCGGCGAGATGACCGTCCCCGCACCGACGACCGCGCCCGGCACCTCGGCGGCGATGGCCCGGATCGCCTCCGGCGCGGCGGGCGTCCGCAGGGTCACCTCGATCGCCGGAAGTCCGCCCGCCACCAGTGCCCGCGCCAGCGGGACGGCGTCGGCCACGTCGTGCAGGACGACGACGGGGACGACGGGGGCGAGGTCCAGGACGGAGGTGTCGGAAGGGGCGGAGGGCGGCAAGGAGGAGGTCATAAGGACCATCCTGCCGCGCCGACAGCATCCACTGCAACGCCTGTTGCGCAGCGCGCAACGACATCCTCCGGGTATCGACGAGATCCCCCGGCCTCAGTGAATCTCCGTCACCACCACGTCGAGCGACCACGGCCGCCCGGCCCGCGCGGGTGCCTCGGCCTCCACCACGTACCCGAGATCCCGCAGCGCAGCCACCAACCCCGCCGGGTCCTTCGGCCGCACCCCCGCCAGCAGCAGATCGCGCACCATCCGGCCCTTGGTCGCCTTGTTGAAATGGCTTACCACGGACCGCTTCTCCACCCCGTCCACCAGCCGCGACTGGAGCACCCGCACGCTCGCCGTACGCGCGGCCACCTCACCCCTCGGCTTCCACGCCGCCGCGTACGCGGAGGACCGCAGATCCAGGACGAGCCCACCCCCGGCGGCCTCGGGCATGACCGACTCCATGGCCGCACGCCAGTACGCGCCGAGCGCGCCCAGGCCGGGCAGCTTCACCCCCATCGAGCAGCGGTAGGGCGGAATCCGGTCGCCGGTCCGGACCGCACCCCACAGCCCGGAGAAGATCAGCAGCGACTTCGCCGCGCGCCGCCGGGCGTCCGCGTCCAGGGAGGCCAGGCCGAGGGCGTCGTACAGCACGCCGGTGTACAGCTCCCCGGCCGGACGGGTTCCCGCGGTCCGCAGCCCGGCGTTCTTCCCGACCTCGCTCCGCAGCCCCGTACTGAGGCCGAGCACCTCGCCGGCCTTCTCCTCGTCCGCCTGGCACAGCTCGACCAGCTCGTCCAGGACCGCCGCCCTGGCCCCGGCGAGCCCCGGCAGCGACAGCGACTCCAGCTTCAGCGGAGCCCCGCGCCCCGAGGCGGCCTTTCCTTCGGAGGGCGGCAACAGCACGAGCACGGCGGTTCTCCTTCGTACGTACGGCGCAAGCGCGGACCCGGTGGGCGTGCGGGCTGCCGGGGTCCTCGGCAAGGGTACGGGGGCGGGGCAGGCCCTTCGTACCGTGTCAGGCCCCTCGGGCCCCGCCCCGGATGCCGCCCGCCCCACCCCTCCCGGCCTGCGCTCGGTCCAGGCCCCGCCGTCATCTGCGCATGACCGGAGACGGCCGGGCACCGCCCGCAGACCCGTCGCCCTCCCCGTGCTCACGACGTCCTCCCCGTGCTCACGATGTCCTCCCCGTGCTCACGACGTCCTTCCCCGCGTCCGCTCGCCGAGGGCGTCCATCACCCGGCGCACCACCTCGCGCTGCGCGGGCGGGCAGTCGTCCAGCAGCGCCCGCCCGAACCCCGTCGCCACTGGCCCGCCCTCCGGGACCACCGCCAGGGCCGCCTGCGGTACGGCGCCGGCGGGATCGGCGGCCGGCGGCGCGATCCGCGGGTCGTCCGCCCGGGCCCGCGCCGACTGTCCCGCGGCGCCGACCGCCGCCGGCACCCAACGATCCCGTACGGCAAGCCGCTCCCGCTCCCCGAGCCCTTCGCCTTCGGCCTGGAGACCGCGGACCTCGGCTGAGCTGCCCGTACGGGCCGGTAGGATGGCGGGTACGGCAGACGAGTCGGCCGGACGGCCGCGTGGGGATCCTCGGATCCCCCCGAGGAACGTCCGGGCTCCACAGGGCAGGGTGGTGGCTAACGGCCACCCGGGGTGACCCGCGGGACAGTGCCACAGAAAACAGACCGCCCGGGACCTCGGTCCCGGGTAAGGGTGAAACGGTGGTGTAAGAGACCACCAGCGCCTGAGGTGACTCAGGCGGCTAGGTAAACCCCACCCGGAGCAAGGTCAAGAGGGGTCGTTCCAGGAACGGGACGGCCCTGCGTGAACGTTCGAGGGCTGCTCGCCCGAGTTCACGGGTAGACCGCACGAGGCCGGCAGCAATGCCGGTCCTAGATGGATGGCCGTCTCCCCGGCCGCCGCGAGGCGACCGGGCGACAGAACCCGGCGTAGAGGCCGGCTCGTCCTGCCACAGGGGTCTCCGACCAGCGAACGCGCTGGTCGGAGACCTCTTTTCAACAACCGGCTCAGTAGGTGACGGTGATGCGGCGCGCGGGGCCGTCCACCCGTACGCGCCCTCCGACGGGGATGACGAACTGCGGATCGGTGTGGCCGAGATCGACGTCGAACACCACCATGGTGTCGGTCGCCGAGGTGCGCGGGGCGGTGAAGGGGCACCTGGACCTGTATGTGTTCCGGCGCGACGCCGCCGCCCGCGCGGCGGGTCAGATGACCGGCGGGCGGCCCAGCCTCGTCATCCGCCACACCGTCGACCAGCGCATCGGGCGCCGCTCGCCGCACGGGGTGCGCACGCCCTCCGCGAAGCCGCCCGCCCACGCCCGCAGGCCCTTCGGGTCGCGGGTACGGGCCAGGGTGAGCAGGGTCCAGGTCCCGAGATAGGCCGGGACCAGGGGGAGGGGCAGGTTGCGGCGGGCGAGCCAGACGCGGTTGCGGGCCGTCATCCGGTAGTACACCGCGTGCCGGGCCGGGGACGTCTTCGGGTGCTGGAGCAGCAGCTCGGGGTCGTAGAGGACCTTCCAGCCGGCGTCCAGCGCCCGCCAGGCCAGGTCCGTCTCCTCGTGGGTGAAGAAGAACTCCGCGGGCCACAGGCCCGTCTCCGCCAGCATCTTCATCGAGAAGGCGTGGCCGCCACCGAGGAAGGCCGTCACCGGGCCGCCCCGCATCGGGTCGCCCGCCCGCAGCCGGGGCACATGGCGGCGCTGGGTCTCGCCGTGCTCGTCGGCGATCCGGAAGCCGACGATGCCGAGCCGGTCGTCGGTGGCGAAGTGGTCCCGCACCCGGCGGAAGACGTCCTTGTCGACCAGGAGCCCGTCGTCGTCGAGCTCGATCACCACGTCCACGTCGCCGATCTCGGCGAGCCTGCGCAGTCCCTCGTTCCGGCCGCCCGGGCACCCCAGGTTCTCCGGCAGCTCGATGGTGGTCACCCCGCCGTCGAGATCCGCCAGGCCGGGGGTGGAGGTGTAGTCCGGGAGTTCCGTCCCGTTGCCGATGATCACGAGCCGGGTGGGCCGGACGTCCTGCATGGCGACCGACGCCAGCAGCGCCTCGACCGCCTGCGGGCGGTCCCCCATGGTCACGATGGATACGCCGATGCGTGGTGCGGACAAGTTCGGTACTCCTGGTGCTCGGCTGCCGTGCGGCTGCTGGTCGGCCGCGGTGCCCGCGATCGTAACGCCTCGGTGTTCAGTCCGCGGTTACCGCCCGGCCAACCACCGGCTCGCCACTGTTCAGCAGCCCGTACACGGCCATGTCACGGCGTCGGCCGCCCACCTGCTGCCAGCCGCGCAGGAGTCCCTCGCGCCGGTAGCCGACGTCCTCGGCGATCCGGGCGGAGGCGGTGTTCCAGGGCTCGATGAAGAGCTGGAGCCGGGGGGCGCCGAGGTCGCGCGGCGCCCAGCCCGTCACCGTGCGCGGGGCGGCGCGGGTGACCCCCTGGCCGCGACCGGAGGCGACCACCCAGTAGCCGATCGAGGCCCGGCCCTCCGGCAGGTCCCGGAGCCGGAGCCCGATGGCGCCCACCGGGCGCCGGTCCCGGGAGCGGACGATGGCGAACGGGTACCCGGCGCCGGTGGCCGCCCGGTCCCTATCCTCCCGCGATCGGCCCGGCTCCGCCCGTCGGCCGCGCCGGTTCACCCCTGGTCCGGAGCCCGGTCCCGGTCCGGTGCCGCCAGGAAGCGTCCCGCGAGCAGGGCGCCCGCCAGGACCAGCGCCGCGTTGACGAGGACGGCCACGCAGACCCCGGACAGCACCGCGTCCGGTCCGGTCAGGCCCCCCATCCGGGCCGTGACCACCGCGAAGGTGGCCGCCAGCAGCAGCCAGATCCAGGCTCCGGAGGTGCCGAGCGCCACCAGCGAGAGGGTGGCGGCGGCCTGCACGGTCCCGCCGGCCACGATGGCGCGCCGGCTGCCGAACCGGCCCACCGCCCGTCCGCCGAGCACACCACCGACGACCGTGCCGATGCCGAGGACGCCGAAGGTGAGGCCGGTGGCGAGCGGGGAGTAGCCGAGGACCTCCTGGAGGTAGAGGGTGAGCAGGAACACCAGCGAGGTCTCGGTGACGAAGGCGATCAGCCCGGCCGCGTTGCCCCAGACGACGCTGCGCCGCTTCAGGATGTGCGTCGGGACGAGCGGGGCCGCCGCCCGCCGCTCGATGCGGACGAAGGCGACCAGGAGCAGGACCCCGGCCGCGAGCGAGGCCGGCGTGGCGGGGGCCAACGCCCGCCTCGTCGTCCGTACGCTGACCGATCCCCGGCAGGGCCCCCTCTTCGCGGCCGTCATCGCGGCCGCCACCTGCGATCCCCGGGCCGCCGATGCCCTCCACCGCTTCTACGCGGTACGCATCGGGGAGTGGTCGGGCGGTGTCGAGGCGGCCGTCGCCCGGGGTGAACTGCCCCGGGGTACGGATGCGGGCGAGGTGGTCGCGGCCGTCTCGGCGCCGCTGTACTACCGGCTGCTGGCCAGCGGTGCCGCGCTGGACGAGGCCGCCGCCGACCGCGCGGCCGACGCGGCGGTCGCCGCCGCCCGGGCCGGGGTGTTCGTACGGTGAGGTGGCGGCGGCCCTTGTCGGCGACCGGCTTCGCGGCGCCCGAAGGCTCGTCGATAAAGTGAGGGAATGATATTCGGTAAGGCCGGTTTCGGGGGAGCGGTCGCGGACTTCGAGGCCGCTGTGGTGGCTCAGGACGCGAAACGTTCCGGCAAGGCATTCGTCCGGTTGCAGGAGACCTTCGGGCAGGCGAAGGAGGCTGAGCTGCTGGACGGCGGACCGCGCCTCGCCGCCGTACTGGAGCAGGTTCCGCCCGGCCCCCGTGCCGTCGTCGCCGTACTCGTCGGGGCCTGCGTCGAGCGGGGCGCCGACGCCGAGCGGTGCGCCCCGGGCGTACTGGCCGGGCTGCGGGCGGCAGTCGAGGGGGCGGCTGCCTTCGCCGAGGCGTGGGCGGCGACCGGCGGCGGGGCGTTCCCCGTGCCGGACGGCGAGGAACCGGGCGAGGAGATCGTCGGGCGGACGGGGTCCGAGGCGGCGGTCGGCTGGTGGACGCTGCCCCAGTGGGAGACGGCGGCCGTCGCCCTCCTCAACCACCGGGTGGTACGCGGCTTGGCCGGCACCGGCCGGAGCGAGCTGCTGCGGCTCCTGGCCGCCGTGGAACAGGCGTCCGGCCGGCAGTTCACGTCCCTCGGCTACGCCCTCCAGGTGCTGGACCAGGAACCGCTCGTCGCGCTCCACCGCCCGAGCGGCACCGGTTACGCCCTGCGGTTCTTCGGCATCGGCGACAACTTCCAGCTGCACACCCTGCTCGCCGACGCGCTCGTGGGCGGCGGCCATGTTCAGGGGTACGCCCCCTCGTCGCAGGAGGCCGCCGTCTGCCGGGAGACCCCCGGACAGGTGGACACCGAGGGCTCCTTCGACCTGACCGCCCCGGACGGCGGCCGGCTCTGGAACGAGGGAACCCCGGTGGACATCCCCGTCGTCGACGGCGTACGCCTGCTGGTGCTGGACGAGCCGTCCTACCGGCGGTCCTGGTTCGCGGGCCGCTTCTTCCCGGGCATGCGCGGTGACGTCATCCTGGAACGCACCCTGGAACCGGAGGAGACGGCGCGGTGGTTCGCCCAGGTCTCCCCGGCGAAGGACCTCACGGGCTGACCCCCCGCCCGCCCCGTCCCCTTCGGTCACGGTGACCGGTCAGTGGCAGTTCTTGACGCCCTTGTTCGCCGCGGTCGACTTCTTCCAGGAGCAGGAGTCCTGGAGCTTGCCGCTCGGCTTGATCAGCCGGGCCTTGTCACCGGTGTTGTTCCAGACGTACGAACCCCGGTTCCAGTGCACGGTGCCCGCGACGTTCTCGCCCTTGCCGGTGCGGAGCTTGACGGTCTTGCCCGCGCCGATGGTGTAGCTGCCGAAGGTGTAGGTGTAGCCGGTGTCGTCCTGCACCGAGAAGCCCTTGAGCTGGACCTTCTTCTTGCCGTTGTTGTGGATGTTCACCCACTCGGCGTTCAGGGACTTCTTCGACCGGTCGTCCTTGCCGGGACCGTCGTACTGGACGGTGCCGAAGTGCAGCCCGCCCTGATGGGCGGCCGCCGAGGCCGGAGCTGCCGTGGCGAGGAGTGAGCCGGCCAGGGCGGTGGCGGCGGCCAGGGCGATCGGCGCAGCGGTGCGTATGCGCATGCGGTGTTCCTTCTGTGTCGTTCTGGTGAAGGTGTTACGAGATGCGATCATACGGTCAGTACGCGCTTGCTCACCCGAGAGTGAAGAAATCCGCAAAGTCGGTCACCTGATGGCAAGTTCGGGCGTGAACGGTCACCTTCTGACGCCGACGCCCCCTCAGCCCCGTCCCAGGTACGGCATGTTCGTCGCCATCACCGTCAGGAACGGGATGTTCGCCTCCAGCGGCAGCTCCGCCATGTGCAGGACCGTCCGCCCCACATCGGCCGCCGCCATCACCGGCTCCACCGCCGACTCGCCGTCGGCCTGGAGGATGCCGGTCTGCATCCGCTCGGTCATCTCGGTCGCCGCGTTGCCGATGTCGATCTGACCGCAGGCGATCCGGTACGGCCGCCCGTCCAGCGCCAGCGACTTCGTCAGTCCGGTGACGGCGTGCTTGGTCGCGGTGTACGCGACCGAGTGCGGGCGCGGCGCGTGGGCGGAGATCGAGCCGTTGTTGATGATCCGGCCGCCCTGCGGGTCCTGCTCCTTCATCAGCCGGTACGCCGCCTGCGCGCAGAGGAACGCCCCCGTCAGGTTCACGTCCACCACCGCCCGCCAGTCCGCCGCCGCGAGCCCCTCCACCGGCACACCCCCGGGCCCGAACGTGCCCGCGTTGTTGAACAGCAGGTCCAGCCGGCCGTACCGCTCCCGGACGGCGGTGAACAGCGCGCCCACCTCGTCCTCGTCGGTCACGTCCGTGGTGACGCACAGCGCTTCCGGGGCGCCGGCCGCGGCTGCCGTCGCCGCCAGCGGCTCCGCCCGCCGGCCCGCGAGCGCGAGCGACCAACCCGCGCTCGCCAGGGCGAGCGTGACGGCCCGCCCGATCCCCGAACCCGCACCCGTGACGACGGCGACTTTCCGATCAGTGTTCATGGCCCGGGAGCGTACGGGAGGGGCCGGCGCACGGCGCACACGGTGCTCATCGACCCGCCATGCGGATGTTGTGCACGCGACAACGGCGCGTCGCGCGCCGGCGGTGCCCTGGATTCCGACAGCATCCGGCAAGCATCCGGCAAGCGAGGGGCATATGACAGCCGTACGGAACTTCATGGCGCCCGGCCAGGGTGTCCCATCCGCTCAGAACGCTCGACCCGCCCAGCGGGACCCGTCCGCCCAGCAGGGCCGTACCGCCGAACGCACCACCCGCGCGGCCCGGTTGTCCCGGCCGGGCCTGGACCGCCGCCGTCTGCTCACCGGGGCGGGAGCCGTCGCCACGCTCGCCTTCACGATGAACCTGCCCGCCACCGGCACGGCGAGCGCCGCCGAGCTCGACGCCCGGCGGATCACCGAGAACCCGTTCACCCTCGGCGTCGCCTCCGGCGACCCGCTTCCCGGCTCCGTCCTCATCTGGACCCGGCTGGCTCCCCGCCCCTACGAGCCCGGTGGCGGCCTGCCCGCCGCCCGCGTCCAGGTGAGCTGGGAGCTGGCCCACGACGAGGCGTTCCGCCGCATCGCCCGGCGCGGCTCGGTCACCGCCCACGCGGAGTACGCCCACAGCGTCCGCGCCGACGTCCAGGGACTCGACCCCGGTCGCGTCTACCACTACCGCTTCCGCACCGGCAGCTGGACCAGCCCGGTCGGCCGCACCCGCACCGCCCCGGCCACCGGCACCCGTAACAGCTCCCTCACCCTGGCCGCCGTCTCCTGCCAGGCGTACCACGACGGGTACTTCACCGCCCACCGCCATCTGGCCACCGAGGACGTCGACGTGGTCTTCCACCTCGGGGACTACCTCTACGAGTACGCCGTCACCGCCACCGGCGGCGCCCGCAACTACACCGACCGCCGCCTCCCCGCCCACTACAACCGCGAGACCGTCACCCTGGAGGACTACCGGCAGCGCTACGCCCTCTACAAGTCCGACCCCGACCTGCGCGCCGCCCACGCCGCCCATCCCTTCGTCGTCACCTGGGACGACCACGAGACCGAGAACAACTACGCGGGCGACACCCCCGAGAACGACGTACCGCCGGAGGAGTTCCTGCTGCGCCGGGCCGCCGCGTACCGCGCGTACTGGGAGAACCAGCCGCTGCGCACCCCGCAGCGCCCCACCGGCCCCGACATGCGGCTCTACCGCCGCCTCACCTTCGGGCGGCTCGCCCAGTTCGACATCCTCGACACCCGCCAGTACCGCAGCGACCAGGCCTACGGGGACGGCTGGCGCACCCCGGGCCCGGAGTCCGAGGACCCCACGCGCACGATGACCGGGGCCGCCCAGGAGCGCTGGCTGATCGACGGCTGGCGCGCCTCCGAAGCCACCTGGAACGTCGTCCCGCAGCAGGTCACCTTCGCGCGGCGACGCGATGTGCCCGCCGACGCCTACAAGCTCTCCATGGACGCCTGGGACGGCTACCCGGCCTCCCGGCAGCGGGTACTGGCCGGGGCCGAGTCCGCCGGGGTGGAGAACCTGATGGTCCTCACCGGCGACGTCCACGTCTCCTACGCCTTCGACCTGAAGAAGGACTTCGACGACCCCGCCTCGCGGACCGTCGGGACGGAGATCGTCACCACCTCCGTCGCCAGCGGCAAGGACGGCGCCGAGCGGCCCGCCAACTGGGAGAACCAGACCCGCGCCAACCCGCACATGAAGCACTACAACGGGCGGCGCGGCTACGCGCTGGTCACCCTGACGGAGAAGCAGGCCCGCGCGGACTTCCGTACGGTGTCGGCGGTCACCACCCCCGGAGCGCCGGTCTCCACAGCCGCCTCCTTCGTCACCGAGGCGGGGAACCCGGGGCTCACCCCGGCGTAGCAGGCCGTGCGGACAGGTCAGCGGTCCGCCGGGTAGCGGACGCCGACGCGGTCCCGTACCGCGTCGAGCGTCCGCATCACCGCGAGCGAACCCTCCAGCGGCACGAGGGGGGACTCGGTCTCACCCGCCCGGATCGCGCGCATCACCTCGGCGGCCTCGTACTGCATGCCCGCCAGACCCTGCGGCCCGGGCCCCGAGGTGACCGTCTCCGGTTCCCTGCCCGGGCGGTGCAGCACGAAGTGGTCCGGGCGGAAGAAGTCGCGCGGCAGGTCGATCCGTCCGGCGGTGCCGATGACGGTGGCCGCCGTCGGGTGGTGGCCGACGATCGAGCAGGAGAGCAGCGCGGTGGCGCCCGACTCCCAGCCCAGCAGCATCCCCGTGTTCAGGTCGACGCCCTCGGGGGAGAGCAGCGCGTCCGCCTGGACCCGGTCCGGCTCGCCCAGGAGCAGGTGGGCGAAGGAGACCGGGTAGACACCGAGGTCGAGCAGCGCCCCGCCGCCGAGGTCCGGGTCGCGCAGCCGGTGGCCGGGGGCGAAGTCGCCCGCGAAGCCGAAGTCCGCCTGTACGGTACGGATCTCGCCGATCGCCCCGTCCCGGACCAAGTCGGTCAGCCGGCGGACCACCGGGTTGAGGTAGGTCCACATGGCTTCCATCAGGAAGAGGTCGTGGTCCCGGGCGAGCGCCACCAGCTCCCGCGCCTCCCGGCTGTTGAGCGTGAACGCCTTCTCGCACAGCACGTGCTTCCCGGCGTTCAGCGCGAGCGCGGTCGCCGTGTGGTGCGCCGAGTGCGGGGTGGCCACGTACACCACGTCCACCGCCTTGTCGGCGACCAGGTCGGCCCAGTTCCCGTAGGCCCGGGCGATGCCGTGCCGCTCGGCGAAGGCCCGCGCGGAGGCCTCCGTACGCGAGGCGACCGCCACCACCTCGGCGTCCGGCAGAGCCTGGACGTCCGCCGTGAAGGTCGCCGCTATGTCGCCCGTCGCCAGAACACCCCAGCGCACCGTCCCGCCCATGCCCGCCACCACCGCCGTAACGAAAAGAGGTATCGACCACTGCGGCCGAGCTGAGAGCATAGATGCGGATTCAACGATGTGGAGACGAGAATGCCGGACAGCGGCGGCAGCCGGGCCCAGCAAGAGCACATACCCACCTCCGGGACCGCTCCCGGAGCCGGAGCCGGAGCCGTTCCCCGAACCGGAGCCGAGGGCGAGGGCGCCACGCTCACCCCGCACGGGGACGCGGGCGCCCTCTCCGTCGACCCGGGTGCCCCGCAGGTCACCGCCCCCGCCGGGCTTCCGGGAGCCGCAGGCACCCCCGGGGCCGCACACCTCACCGCCCCCGCGGCGAAGGCGGCCCGCCGCACCGGTTTCCTGGTCACCCTGGTCCTCGGCGGGCTCACCGCCCTGCCGCCGCTCTCGATGGACATGTACCTCCCGGCGCTCCCCGCGGTCACCGACGCCCTCGGCGCCCCCGCCGCCACCATCCAGCTCACGCTGACCGCGTGCCTGGCCGGGATGGCGCTGGGCCAGCTCGTCGTCGGACCGATGAGCGACCGCTGGGGCCGCCGCGGGCCGCTGCTCCTCGGCATGGTCGTCTACGTCATCGCCACCGCCATGTGCGCCCTGGCCCCCAGCGCCGGACTGCTGATCGGCTTCCGCCTCCTCCAGGGGCTCGCGGGCGCGGCGGGCATCGTGATCGCCCGGGCGGTGGTGCGCGACCTCTACGACGGCGTGGAGATGGCCCGGTTCTTCTCCACCCTGATGCTGATCTCCGGCGTCGCCCCGATCATCGCGCCGCTGATCGGGGGGCAGGTGATGCGCTTCACCGACTGGCGCGGCATCTTCGTCGTGCTGACCGGCGTCGGCTTCGTGCTCACCCTCGTCGTCTGGAAGTGGCTCCACGAGACCCTGGAGCCCGGCAGCCGCCACACCGGCGGGGTCGGCGAGGCCCTGCGCACGATGCGCGGGCTGCTCGCGGACCGGGTCTTCACCGGCTACATGGTCACCGGCGGGCTCGCCTTCGCCGTCCTGTTCGCGTACATCTCCGCGTCGCCCTTCGTCGTTCAGGAGATCTACGGGGCCTCCCCGCAGACCTTCAGCCTGCTGTTCGGCCTCAACTCCGTCGGCCTGATCGCCGTCGGGCAGATCAACGGCAAGCTGCTGGTGGGCCGGATCAGCCTGGACAAGGTGCTCGGCTGCGGCCTCGCCGTCATCGTCCTCTCGGCCCTGGCACTGCTGCTCATGACCACCGGTGTGTTCGGTGAGGTGGGGCTCGTACCGGTCGCGGCCGGCCTCTTCGTCCTGATGTCGGCGATGGGCGTCGCCATGCCCAACACCAACGCCCAGGCCCTGATGCGCACCAAGCACGCGGCGGGCTCCGCCTCCGCACTGCTCGGCACGTCCTCGTTCCTGATCGGCGCGATCGCCTCGCCGCTGGTCGGCATCGCGGGGGAGGACACGGCCGTCCCGATGGCCCTCGTGCAGGTGGTGTGCGCACTAGCGGCGGTCGGCTGCTTCCTCGGGCTGTGCCGCCCGTGGCAGCGCGCGGGGCGCGAGGCCGGGGGGCTGTAGAGCTCCTCGGGGCTCAGTCGGTACGCGGGTAGCCGATCAGGTGCGTCCGGTCCTGCCGGTCCGTCCAGCGGAACACCCCGACCCCGGTCGTCTCCACCGCCGGCAACCGCGCGTTGCGCGACAGCTGGGCGGTGGTCCAGGCGGCGAAGTCCACCGCGACCGGCAGCCCGCCCCCGGCGAGCGCCTCCGCCGCGTCGCGCGCGTTCTCGGCCCCGTACGCGATGCCGTCGTCCGTCACCGTGGCCAGCGACAGATGGCTGGAGCCGTCCTCCTCCTCGAAGCAGTGGCCCTGCCCCGCCTCCAGGTCGAACGCCAGGTTCCCGGCGATCAGGTGGTCGCCCGAGGGGGAGAGGACCGCCTGCGGGTAGCGCCCGGGCCTTATCGCGGGCCGGTGGCACTCCACCGACGCCAGCGGCCGGCCGGTCGCCGCGTCGTGCACCGTCCACAGCTCGTGGGTCGCCGCCCGCTTCGCCCTCTTCGCCAGGGACCACCGCGCCAGCACCCGGTCCAAGGCCACCGACGTCACCACGCCGCTGCCCCTGTCGGCGCCCTTGGGCGCCACGTTCCGGCTGAACCAGCCGCCGCGCACCCAGAACTCCCGCGCCCCGCCGACCAGCAGGCCGGCGGCGGTCTGCCCGTAAACTTCGGTGAGCTGCTTGCAGGCCGGGCAGCCCTTCGGATACCTCAGCTCGTCCGCGCTCAGCTCCGAGAGCGCCCCGGTGACCGGGTCGACCAGCGTGCTGTTGGCCTTCCCGTCGCTGATCACGATCTCCGGACCACTGGTGCTGACGCTCGGAGCGCCCGACCACGGCACCTCGACCCGCTGCCGGGACCCGTCCGTCACGTCGTACACGTCGAGCGACACGAAGGTGGACGCCGGTGACATCCCGTCGCCGATCTTCCCGTACGACCAGGTCACGAAGTACTGCCGGGCCCCGGCGGTGACCGTGGCGAGCTTGGGGTAGTGCGGCGGGTCCGGCGGCCGCCAGGCCTGGCCGCGCCAGCCGAGCCTTCCGGTGGCCGTGTCGACGGTGCGCAGCCGGTAGCGGTCGCCGTCGAGGCGCTCCAGGTAGGCGAGCCTGCCCGTGGCGTGCGAGACGGCGACCTCGGGGGAGGAGCCGATGATCTCCCAGCCCCGGTCGGCCGTGTACTGCGGCGGGACGGTGAGCCGGGTCACCGGACCGGCGCTCGGCATCACCCGCTTCGCCGGACCCGGCGTGGCGCCGCCGCCCCGGCCGCCCCCGCCGTCCGGGTCGCCGCCGCAGGTCGCCAGGGCGAGGAGCAGGGCGAGGAGGACCACCCCGCCGACCAGGGCCAGCCGCACGGCCTTCTGTCTCATGGCTCCCCCGGTGGACCGAACCTGATCTCGCGCCTGGTGCTCCGCGCCCGTGCCTCGTGCCCCGTGCCTCGTGCCGATCTCGCGCGGGCCAGCGTAGCAACCGCCTCCTGACGGCGTGGAGTTCGCGGAAATCCCGTTCCGCACCCGTGACGCGGACCCTGCCGCGCGAAGCCCGTACCCCCTCCGGCCCGGGCCGGGCGGAATGCGCCCGAGGGTTCCCCTCCGCCTACAATTCGGCGGTGAACGTCACCCTCCCCACCGCCCAGTCCCTGCGTGCGGCACTGGCCGGGCTGCTCGACGGGCTGCCGCCCAAGCAGGCCGCGCAGGCCGTCGACCGGCTGATCGCCAGCTACCGCGGGGAGACCCCGACGAACGCCCCGATCCTGCGGGACCGCTCCGACGTCGTCGCGTACGCCGCCTACCGGATGCCCGCCACCTTCGAAGCCGTACGGTCCGCCCTCGACGCCCTCGTGGCGGCCGCGCCGGACTGGGCGCCCGCCACCCACACCGACGTCGGCGGCGGCACGGGCGCGGCGAGCTGGGCGGTGGCCGGGGCCTGGGAGGGGGCGGCGACGACCGTCCTGGACTGGGCCGAGCCCGCCCTCGCGCTCGGCCGCGAACTGGCCGAGGCATCCGGGGTGGAGTCACTGCGGCAGGCCCGCTGGGAGCGGGCCCGGATCGGGGCGGCGCTGGAGCTGGCCCCGGTGGACCTGGTCACCGTCAGCTACGTACTCAAGGAACTGACCGCGCAGGCCAGGACCGAGCTGATCGACGCGACCGCCACGGCCGGGCAGACCGTGGTCGTCGTGGAGCCCGGCACGCCCGACGGGTACGCGCGGATCATCGAGGCCCGGGACCGGCTGATCGCCGCCGGGCTGCGGATCGCCGCCCCCTGCCCGCACAGCGGCGCCTGCCCGATCGAACCGGGCACCGACTGGTGCCACTTCTCGGCCCGGGTCAGCCGCTCCTCGCTGCACCGGCAGGTCAAGGGCGGCTCGCTCAGCCACGAGGACGAGAAGTTCAGTTACGTCGTCGCCACCCGCTTCCCCACCGCCCCGGCGTCCGCCCGGGTCACCCGCAGGCCGCAGATCCGCAAGGGCCAGGTACTGCTGGAGCTCTGCACCCGCGACGAGGGCCTGGACCGCTCCACGGTCACCAAGCGCCACGGCGAGCTGTACCGGGCGGCCAGGAACATCGCCTGGGGCGATCCCTGGCCGCCGGAGACCACCGACTGAACGGAGTCAGGCCCGCAGCTCCTGTGTGCAGCACTTCACGCTGCCGCCCCCCTTGAGCAGCTCGCCCAGGTCCATCGGGACCGGCTCGAAGCCCCGGTCCCGCAACGGGTCCAGCAGCCCCGTCGCCGCCTGGGGCAGCAGCACATGCCGGCCGTCGCTGACCGAGTTGAGGCCGAACGCCGCCGCGTCCGCCTCCCGGGCGAGCAGCGCGTCCGGGAAGAGCCGGCGCAGCACGGCCCGGCTGCCGGGGGAGAACGCGTCCGGGTAGTACATGATCTCGTCGGCCGCCGCGTCCAGCACACACAGCGCGGTGTCCAGGTGGTAGTAGCGCGGGTCCACCAGGTCGAGCCCGATGACCGGCAGCCCGAAGAACTCCTGCGCCTCGTCGTGCGAGAGCGGGCTGGAACGGAAGCCGCGCCCGGCCAGGAGGTAGGAGGCGGTGACCGCGAAGTCCCCCTCGCCCTCGTTGACGTGGTCCGGCTCGCGGATCTCGGTGAAACCGTGTTCGCGGAACCAGTCGCGGTGGGCCTCGGCCTCCTCGAACCGCTCCCGGTAGGCGAACAGGGCGCCGAGCACCCGCCCGCCGATCACCGTGGCGCCGTTGGCCGAGAAGACCATGTCCGGCAGGTCCGGGCGGGGCGTGAGCAGCTCGACGGTGTGGCCGAGGCCGCGGTAGCGGTCGCGCAGGTCCTCCCACTGGGTCTGGGCCAACGGCAGGTCGACGGGTTTGGACGGGTCCATCCACGGGTTGATGGAGTAGGTGACCCGGAAGTGCGTCGGGGCGCACATCAGGTAGCGACGAGGGGTGGCGTCACGGTTCAACTCGGGCTCCTCACGAACGGCGGCCGGGCCGCGGCACGGTGGGATGCGCACGGTCTGTGCGTCAGCCCATGGTGCGCCGCGCGGCCCGGATCCGCAGTGGACCGATCGGGTGGTTCGCCGGATCGTCCTACCGCGGCCACCCGGCGGACCGGTCCCGGACGACCTGGGCACGGTGACGTCTCCCGGCCGGCAAGACGATACGTATCGGCTCGACCGCGTTAGATTGGCGGCATGGCACCCCAGAAGGAACCCGACTCCAGCCGCCGCAGCGACCGCTCCCGCCGGGCCATCTACGACGCGGCCCTCGCCCTCGTCGGCGAGAACGGCTACCGGCGCACGACGATCGAGGGTATCGCCGGCCGCGCCGGGGTGGGCAAGCAGACGATCTACCGCTGGTGGCCCTCGAAGGCGGCCGTCCTGATGGAGGCCTTCCTCGACCTGGCCGCCCGGGCCGCCGAGGAGGCGGGCCCGCAGGCGGAAGGCGCCGAGTACGGCATCCCCGACACCGGGGACCTGGCCGCCGACCTCAAACTCGTCCTGCGCGCCACGGTCGACGAGCTGAACGACCCGCTGATGGAGGCCCCCACCCGGGCGCTGACCGCCGAGGGCATCGTGGACGCGCGACTGGGCGCAGAGTTCGTCGGAAAACTGCTCGACCCGCAGCTCGCGTTGTATGTCACACGGCTGCGGGCCGCGCAGGAGGCCGGGCAGCTCCGGGCCGACGCCGATCCGCGCATCGCGCTGGAGCTCCTCATCGCGCCACTGACCCACCGCTGGCTGCTCAGAACCCTCCCGCTCACCCATGCGTACGCCGACACGATCGTCGACTACGCCCTCGGCGGGCTCGCCCCGCGCCCTTGATCCATATCCGGTATGTGGTGACATCGGACGTGATGGTGCTCACTCGGTGCGGTGGTGCACGGCCCCGCTGGTGAACTCTGGCCACCCGGGCCGCCGGATGGTGCGACGATGGACAGGCAACGCTGAGGTGAAATGCTGAGGTGAGGGGATAGATGGGCGCCGATTCCGGCCGTTTCCGCGGCACAGAGGGCAGGATCTCCCAGTGGCTGCGGCGACGTCCCACATCACCGGGGGCCGAAGCCGAAGGGACGGCCAGAGTGGAGCTGCTCCTGGCGGTCGCTGACGCGGGCATGCCCATCGCTCCCGCCGCCCACCCCCTCGGCTACCGATGTTCGTGCGAGCGCATCGGCTGTCCCACCCCCGCCCGGCACCCCATCTCCTTCGCCTGGCAGACGCAGTCGACCACCGACCGCGCCCAGATCGAGCGCTGGGCCCGCAGCCAGCCGCTGGCCAACTTCATCACCGCGACCGGCATGGTCCACGACGTGCTGGACGTCCCGCTCACCGCAGGCCGCAGCGCCCTGGAGCGCCTTCTCGCGGCGGGCATCGACGTCGGCCCGGTCGCCCAGTCCGGCGAGGACCGGATGCTCTTCTTCACGGCCACCCGCGGCACCCCCGAGGACGAGGACGAGTGGTGGCCCTGCGAGCTGGACTGCCACCCCGAGACCATGGACGCCCATCCGGGCCTGCGCTGGCACTGCCGCGGCAGCTACGTCCTCCTGCCGCCCGCCCGGCTCCCCGGTGAACTCGACGTCCACTGGGTGCGCGGCCCCGAGCACGAGCTGCCCGATCCGCTGACCCTGCTGGAGACGCTCACCGATGCCTGCGCCCGGTACGCGGGCAGCGCCGAGCAGAGCGAGCTGGACCACGACTCGATCGCCTGGCCGCTGAGCCGCTGAGCCGCTGAGGGTGCGGGAGGAGCGGGTGGGGCGCGGGTCCCGGACCCCGCGGTCACGCCCGAGCGACTTATCGCCTACTCGCCCTTCGCCGCGACCAGGCCCGGCAGCCGGTTCAGCAGCCGCACCCGGCCGCCGGAGTCGGAGCCCTCGCCGCGCGCGGGCACATGGACCAGCTGACTGGAGATCCGCTCCTTGGTGAGGCTGCTGGTGACCTCACCGGTCATCAGCGCCTTGACGTCCGCGTTGACCTCCGGCTTCAGCCCCTTCGCCGCGACCTGCCGCTCGAAGTGCTTGCTGCTGAAGAAGACCAGCGCCCCGCCGTCCTCGGTGCGCAGCCCGAGCGGCCCGAAGGAACCGTCGGCCAGCGGCTGGTCGACGTACTGGTAGGAGAACCCGGCCCGCCGCGTGGTGCGGCGCGTCTCGCGCCATCCCGAGGTCGCCGTGCCCGGGGTGAACACGTCCGGGGTGCCCTTCTCCAGATACTGGGTGTACGCCGTACTCAAGTCAGCCGGAGAGACGGTCAGTTCATCGTCCCGCGGCTCCACCGGGGTGGCGAGCCCGTCCTTGTCGAGGGTGAACTCCGGTACCTGGGAGGTCGGCAGGACCGCGAGGTAGGACGCCTTCCACAGCGCGTCGGGGCCGGACCGTACGAACGCCACCAGCCAGCGGCTGTCCAGCTTCCCGCCGTCCTCGTCCCGGTTGGAGTCGGTGTCGGCCAGGAACCAGCGCGGCCAGCCCGCCTTCTTGGGGATGAGGTAGGTGGCGTCCGTCAACTCCAGCGGCTTGTGCGCCTTGTTGCCCTCGCGGCTGTACGTCTGCCGCGCCTTCAGGCCGGCCTGGTTGATCGCCCCGAGCGACCCCGTCACCCGGTCCGCGTCCAGCGCCGGATCGTACGCCTTGTCCGCCGCGTTGTAGGCGACGGTGAAGTCCTTCAGGGCCTGGGCGGCCTCGGACCCGCTCGCCCCCGGCAGCACTTCCAGCTCACCGTGCACCGTCACACAGCCACTCGCCGTCAGGCACAGCGCGGTCGCCGTCGCGAGCCCCGCCGTCAGTCGACCCAGCCTAGTCATCCGTTGCTTCTGCGCCTTCTGATCCGTCGCCCGCACTGACCGTCGAACCCTACCGGGGCGCCGAACGGCGTGCGGGCGCGGACCGGATACAGCGTCCACACCGTGACCTGAGGGCCGGGCGCCCGGGATGCGGGCTCAGGGGCGTACGGGGACGACCAGCGGGGTCCCCGTACGCGGGTGCGGGAACACCTCGACCGGCTGCCGGTACACCTCGCCGAGCAGTTCCCCGCTGAAGACCTCCCGCGGCGGGCCCACCACCGCGATCCGCCCCTCGTGCAGCACGGCGACCCGGTCCGCGTACGCCGCGGCGAGCCCCAGATCGTGCAGGACAACCACCACGGCGTCCCCGGCGGCGGCCCGCTCCCGGCAGATCCGCAGCACCAGCTCCTGGTGGCGCAGGTCCAGGGCGGCCGTCGGCTCGTCCAGCAGCATCAGCGGGGCCCGCTGCGCCAGCACCCGGGCCAGCGCCACCCGGGCCCGCTCACCGCCGGAGAGTTCGGAGAAGGGGCGGGCGGCGAACCCGGCCACCTCGGTGGCCGCCATCGCCGCGGCCACCGCCGTATCGTCCTCGTCCGCCATCTCCGTACCGGCCCAGGGCGCCCGCCCCATCCGTACGACGTCCTCCACCGGGAACGGGAAGGACAGCACGGCGGACTGCGGCAGCACCGAGCGGCGCAGGGCCAGTTCGGGCGCGGTCCAGGCGGTGGCCGGGCGACCGCCGATCAGCACCTCACCACCGCTGCCGGGGGCCACCGGTCGTGGTGTCGGCGAGGACGACGGTCGGCTTCAGCGAGAGCACGCTCTCCGCCGAGACGTCATGGGCACGGGTCACCACCGGCAGCTTTCCGGCCTGTTCGAACAGGGCAGGTGGACCCTCGCCGACGGCGCCCAGGACGGCGGGGCGCTCTTCCGCTTCCCGCAGGGCAAGGGCACGTACGACGCGAGGAAGCAGACGCTGGACGCCGGTTTCCGTGGCAGCGTCCACTTCACCGGTGCCCATGACCTCGACCTGAAGTTCGCCTCGATCACGGTCGCCGTGGCCAAGGGCACCCTGTCGGCGGACGTCACGAGCGCGGGCACCACTCGCAAGGACGTCCCCCTGATCACCTTCACCGCCAAGGACCTCACGCCGAAGGAGGGGATCGCCGTCCTGACCGAGGCGCCCGCCACCCTCACCGAGGACGGGGCCAGGGCGTTCGGCTCCATGTACCAGGCAGGGCACCGCGATGGACCCGGTCTCGCTGGCCGTAGCCGTCGACGAGAAGGCCCAGCTGCCCGCGCTGCCCGACCTCGGCAGTGAGCCGACGGCCGCCGCCGAGCCCACGGCGGAAGCCGCTGCCGAGCCCTCCGCCGAACCGGTCGCCGCCGCCTCGGACTCGGGCCCGAACGCCGGCACGTACGCCGCGATCGGTGGCGGTGTGCTGCTGCTCGCCGCCGCCGGGGTGTTTTTCGCCCTCCGCCGCCGCGTGGCCGGGCAGGGGCCCGACGCCGACGCCTCTCGGACCTCCTGACGCCGCCCTTCCCGCGCGCGCCCCATGGCTCCTCGACCCCTCCCCCGTCCCGATAGGAGACCCACCGACATGGCAGCAACTCGCCGTCCCCCAGCCCTTGCCGCAGCCGTCGCCACGGCCGCCGCCCTGGGCGCGACCTTCGCCCTCCCGGCCATCGCGGCCGACGGCTCCGCCGCCAAGGTGCCCGCGGCGGTGGGCGCCCCCGCGCCGGTCTTCGCGCTGGAGTCGGGCAGCCTGGACTGGGGCTTCAAGGCGTCCTTCCGCGAGATGATCGAGGGCGCCGAGGGCACCACCACCCTGGCCGGCGGTGTCACCCGGAACGCGGACGGCACCTACGAGTTCCCCCTGGACAAGGGCGGGTACGACGGCGGCAACCACGGCGTGACCTCCTCGTTCAAGGGCAGCGTGCACTACGTGGCGCGGGACGGCGCCCTGGACATCGAGCTGTCCGACGTCAAGGTCCGCACGGCCGGCAAGAGCGGCACGATCACCGTGGACATCACCGCCAAGTCCCCCGGCAAGGACGCGGTGGTCACCGAGGACGTGGCGCTGTCCACGCTCGATCTCGACGGCGTCACCCCCTCCGAAGGAGCCGACGGCCGGAAGTACGCGGACATCCCGGGCGCCCTGACCGAGGAGGGTGCGGCGGTCTTCGCCGGCTACTACTCGAAGGGTGACCCGGTCGACCCGGCCACGCTGACGGTGAAGCAGGCCGAGCGGCCCGTCGACCAGCCGGTGGACCCGCCGGTGAAGCCCCCCGTCGAGCCGCCGGTGAAGCCCTCGGTCGAGCGGCCGGTGAAGCCCGCCAAGGACCCGGCCGTCACCGAGACCGCCAAGCCGGTCAGCGGCCCGCTCGTCGACGGCACCCTGGACTGGGGCCTCAAGAAGTCCTTCCGCGCGTACGTCGTCGGCCCGATCGCCCATGGCAAGGTCGAGACGAGCGAGGGTGCCACCGCCAACGCCGACGGCTACCGCTTCACCAAGGCCACCGGTGACCTCGACGCCGACAAGAACACGCTCAACGCCCAGTTCAAGGGCAAGGTGCGCTTCCTCGGCCACGAGACGGGCGGCGCGTACGAGCTCGACCTGTCCCTCAGCAACCTGAAGGTCGACATCGCGGGCACCACCGGCAAGCTCGTCGCCGACGTCACCACCAAGGCACGCCCGACCGCCGAGAACCCCAAGCCCGAGGCCAGCACCCTCACCGGCCTGGCCTTCGCCGACCTGAAGGTGCCCGCCGGCGCGCTCACCGCCAAGGACGGCGTCGTCAACCTCAAGGGCATCCCGGCGACGCTCACCGAGGACGGCTCCAAGGCGTTCAGCGGCATGTACGAGAAGGGCGAGGAGCTCGACGCCCTGACCGCCGCGGTCTCGCTCGACAAGGACGCCACGCTGCCCCCGGGCGGTTCGACGGAGTACGAGAACTGCGCCGCGGCCGAGGCGGCCGGCGTGACGCCCATCAAGAAGGGCGAGCCGGGCTACGCGGTCCACCTCGACGGTGACGGCGACGGTGTCGCCTGCGAGTCAGGCGAGTCCGGCGGCTCCACCGGCGGTTCCACCACGGGCGGCTCCACCATCGGCGGCGGCACGGTCGGCGGTTCGACCACCGGCGGTTCGACCACCGGCGGCTCCACCACCGGCGGTTCGGTCGGCGGCTCCGGCGCCCTGGCCTCCACCGGCTCCGACGTCCCGACCGGCGCCCTCACCGGCGCCTCCGGGCTCGTCGTGGGGGCCGGGGCCGGCATCGTGATCGCGGCACGCCGCCGCCGTGACGCCGGCGCCTGACGCACCCCCGCACCACCCGCAGGACCGTACCGGCCGGTACGGCCCTCCGGCCGTTCCCCCATGATGCTTCAATGCGCACGTGAACCACTACGACCTACCCCGAGGCATCGACGTCCTGAGGGTCTTCTGCGGCCCCGACGGACGCCACGGCAACGCCCTCGGCGTCGTACGCGACGGGAGCGGCCACCCCGACGAGGCCTCCCGGCAGCGGCTGGCCAGGCAACTGGGCTTCGGCGAGACCGTGTTCGTCGACGACCCGGAGCGCGGCCGGGTGGACATCCACGCCCCCGGGGCGCGGCTGCCGTTCGCCGGGCACCCGCTGGTCGGCGCCGCCTGGCTGCTGGACCTGGAGATCCTGGAACTGGCCGTCGGGGACGTGTTCGCCCGCCAGGACGGGGAGTTCACCTGGATCACCGCACGTCCCGAATGGGCCCCGCCGGGCACCCTCCAGCAGTACGCGAGGGCCGACGAGGTGGAGGCGCTGCCGGGACCACCGCCCGGAGAGGGCGGGCTCTACGCCTGGGCCTGGGAGGACGAGGCCGCCGGCCGGGTACGCGCGCGGGCCTTCCCGCGGCGGGGTGAGGGCATCGTGGAGGACGAGGCGACGGGCGCGGCGGCGATGGCGCTGAGCGCGCGGCTCGGCCGGGCCCTGAACATCACACAAGGACGCGGCTCCCAGATCCTCACCGCACCCGCGCCGGACGGCACGGTGGAGGTGGGGGGCCGCGTCCTGATGGCCGCCCGGGGCTGAACTCCGGACGGCCGCACGTCGTACGGCATCGGCTACGCGCTGAGCGGGAAGACCCCGCCCAGCTCCCGGAAAACCGCGGTGTTCAGTGCGAAGGCCCGCTTGCACTCCTCGATGATCCGCTGCTTCTCCAGGTCGTCCACGTTCACCGCGTCCAGCAGTTCGCGGTAACCCCGCTTGAAGGCGGCGGGGTTGCCGATCTCCTCGAAGACGTAGAACCGCACGCCGTCGCCCTTGCGCTCGAAGCCCCAGGTCTTCTCCGCCTTGTCGCGGATGATCTGGCCGCCCGAGAGGTCGCCGAGGTAGCGGGTGTAGTGGTGCGCGATGTATCCGGCGGGCCAGGTGCGCGCGCACTCGGTGACCCGGGCGGCGTATGCGGCGGTGGCGGGCAGCGGCTCAAGACCCTCGCGCCAGTTCTCCCCGCGCAGGTGCGCCAGGTCACGCTCGAGCTCGGCGGAGCGCATCAGCTCGGGCTGTATGAAGGGGCCCGCCACCGGGTCGTTCCGCAGGGCTTCCGCGCCCCCCTCCAGCGCCCGGTAGACGAACCACAGCTGCTCGGTGTAGCGCGTGTACGCGTCGACGCCCAGCCGCCCGCCGAGCAGGTCACCCATGAAGGTCGAGGTCTCGGCCTCGGTGTGCTGTTCGTGCGACGCGGTGCGGATCAGCGTCGAGAAGGGAGTGACGGTGGCGGTTGCGTCCAAGGCGGGCCTCCGGGGACCGAGGGGGACGGGAAGTCCAGAACAGACGGAGCTGTCGGCAGGCGGTCGCCGCAGGGGTGCGGCGGCGCGGGCCGGTACGCCGCATACTCCTACTTAGGCTTACCTAAGTCAACTGGTTCCCGACTGCTTGTCGGTAAAAAAATACGCCCTGAGCGCCCGGGGTGGGAGGAAACGGACACTTCGGGGTGATGACGGAAAGGATTTCAGGGCTCACGGAAGGGTGAGGATCTCCGCCCCGGTCTCCGTGACGACCAGGGTGTGCTCGAACTGCGCGGTCCGCCTGCGGTCCTTCGTCACCACGGTCCAGCCGTCCTCCCACATGTCGTACGCGTGGGTGCCCAGGGTCAGCATCGGCTCGATGGTGAACGTCATGCCCGGCTGCATGACGGTGGTCGCGTGCGGGCTGTCGTAGTGCGGGATGATCAGGCCGGAGTGGAACGAGGAGTTGATCCCGTGCCCGGTGAAGTCACGCACGACCCCGTACCCGAACCGCTTCGCGTACGACTCGATGACCCGGCCGATGACGTTGATCTGCCGCCCCGGCCTGACCGCCTTGATGGCCCGGTTCAGCGACTCCCGGGTGCGTTCGACGAGCAGCCGGGACTCCTCGTCCACGTCACCGCAGAGGTAGGTGGCGTTGTTGTCGCCGTGCACCCCGTTGATGTACGCGGTGACGTCGAGGTTCACGATGTCCCCGTCGCGCAGCACGGTGGAGTCGGGGATGCCGTGGCAGATGACCTCGTTGAGCGAGCTGCACAGCGACTTCGGAAAGCCCCGGTAGCCGAGCGTGGAGGGGTACGCGCCGTGGTCGACCATGAACTCGTGCGCGACCCGGTCGAGCTCGTCCGTGGTGACGCCCGGGGCGATGTGCTTGGCGGCCTCCTCCATCGCCTGGGCGGCGATGCGGCCCGCGATCCGCATCCGCTCCACGGTGTCGGCGTCCTGGATCTCCGGGCCGGTGTACGGCTTCGGAGCCGGCTTCCCCACGTACTCGGGGCGCCGGATGTTTCCGGGTACGGAACGGACGGGAGTGATCTCCCCTGGTACGAGAAGCGACTGGCCAGACATGCCAGCGAGTCTAACCAGGGACGTCGGGGGCACCATGGCGATGAGGAAAGGAGCAGTCGATGGCCCTGTTCAAGAAGCGCACGGTCGGCAAGCCGGGTGAGTGGTACTACTGCCTGGAGCACAGACAGGTCGAGGAGGGCCCGGCGTGCCCCGCCCAGAACCGGTTCGGCCCCTACACCTCCCGTGAGGCGGCCCAGCACGCGATGGACACGGCCCGCGACCGGAACCTGGAGTGGGAGACGGACCCGAAGTGGCACGACGAGGACCAGGGCGACCGCTCCCGCCCGTCCGGAGACTGACCTGAGCCCGTCCGGGGGCCTGTCCGGCCCGTTCGCCGGCGATCGAGGACGGCCTTTCAGCCCCTCCGGCGCTTGAGGAGCGGAGTACGGGGCGGAGCCCCGGGTCACCCCTCGACCCGGGCCTCCCGCCTGCGCACCGCGTCCTCATCCGTCTCCGAGTCGTACCGCACCAGCTTCGGCAGCGCGGCCGTCAGCAGCACCACCGACGCCACGCACGCCACCCCGCCCGTCCAGATCGCCGACCGGGTCCCCGTCCAGCCCGCCATCGCACCGGCCCGGACCTGCCCCAGCTGCGGTCCCACGCTGTACGAGAGCACCTCGATGCCCGCCAGCCGCCCCCGCAGCTCCTCCGGGATCGTCTGGTTCCAGATGGTCGAGCGCCCCAGCCCGCTCAGCATGTCGCCCGCCCCGGCCACACCCAGGCAGACCAGCACCACCCACACGCTGGAGAACCAGCCCGCAGCCGCGATCGCCAGCCCCCAGAGCGCCGCCCCGAACACCACGAACAGCCCGTGCCCCCGCACCCGGGACGTCCAGCCGCTGGTCAGCCCCAGCACCAGCGAGCCCACCGAGCCCGCCGCGTACATCAGCCCCAGCGACCACTCCGCGTCCAGCTCGTCCGCCAGGAACGGGAAGATGGTGTTCGGGAAGGCGAAGAACATCGCCGCCAGGTCGATCGCGTACGTCCCCAGCAGCACCGGCCGGCTCCAGGCGTACCGGGCCCCCTCCACGATCCCGCGCAGCGACGGCTTCCGCGCGTCGCGGGCGGGCGGCGCCGGGGCCAGGCGCAGACAGAGCACCACGGAGAGCGCGAACGTGCACACCGTCACCGCGTAGGCCGTGCCATGACCGGCGTACGCCACCACCAGACCGGCCAGCGCCGGGCCCGCGATCGCCCCGATCTGCCAGCGCAGCGAGTTCAGCGCGGCCGCCGCCGTCTGGTGCTCGTGCGGCACGATCCGGGCCATCAGGGAGTCCAGCGCGGGCCGCTGGAGCCCGGCCAGGGCGGCGACCCCGCCGGCCACCACGTACAGCGGCCACAGCAGCGGCTGCGGGAGCAGCGCGTTCACCAGCAGGATCGCGGCGAGCACACCGAGCCCCGCCTCGGTGAACAGGATGACCCGGCGCCGGTCCACGGCGTCGGCGAGCGCCCCGCCGTACAGCCCGAAGACCACCAGCGGCACCAGCTCCACCGCCCCCATCGCCCCGACCGCGAGCGGCGAGCCGGTGAGGTGCTTGATCTGGAGGGGCAGCGCGATGAGCGCCATGAAGCTGCCGAAGTACGTGATCAGCCCTTGGATCCACAGCAGCCGGAAGTCGGGCGAGGAGTGCCACGGCGCGAGGTCCGGCAGCAGGGCGCGGAGCCGGGACGGGGGAGGCGGGGGCGGGGAGGCAGGGGGAGCTTCGGTCACGAAGGGCCATGCTCGGTACTACGCGGCCCATCGGGCAACCCGATTTCTCCCGTGCGCCCGCCCCTCTGCCCCTGCCATTCCCTCACCACCGCCTCTGCCCCCGCCATTCCCTCACCACCGCCTCTGCCCCCGCCATTCCCTCACCACCGCCCCGGCGGTGGCTCCGTCAGCCGGTCGGCGAGGCGGGAGAGCCGGTCCCGGAAGGCGGGGCCGCCGCGCGCCACCGGCCTGCTGTTCTCCCCGGCCGCCGCGCTCACCAGGTGCTGCACGATGTCCAGGTCCACCTTGTCGTCCCCCGCCACCACCAGCGACTCGTGGGCGAGCCCCGCGACCTCCCGGTCACCGCCGTCCAGGGCCAGCACCCGCGCCCCGGCCCGCCGGGCGTCGTACACCCGCTCCAGCAGCCCGCGGTCCGGTCGCTCCGGCGCGACCAGCAGCACGGTCTCGCCCCGCCCCGCCGCCTCGATCCGGCCGAGCCCGACCGCCAGGTGCGCCGGATCGCCGGGCGCCACCCGGTGCCGTACCAGCGTGGGCGTCAGCTCCGGCAGCCCGGACCAGGTCGACTCGTCGGCCAGGTGGGCCGCCAGATGCCACGGCTCGAACGCCTCGGTCCCCACCAGCAGGAGCCGGCCGCCCCGCGGTACGAGGGACGAGCGCAGCGCCAGCGCGAACCGGCGGGCGGAGGCCGGCCACGGGGTCCCGGCCAGGACGTCACGGAGCAGGGCGACACGTACGGCATCCATGGCCCGGCATCCTGCCCCCGTACCCCGCCCGGCGTCGCTCCTCGGGCTCCCGCTCACCCGAACGGGCGACCGTACGGTGGCGTCACGGCGGCAGCGGATCGCGGGACCTCCAGGCGGGATCGCGGGTCCTACCTGGCAGTAGGGTCGGCCCATGACTACACAGGACAGCGGCAGCGCGCCCAAGCCCCCCGCCAAGGACCCCTGGGACCTCCCCGACGTCTCCGGCCTGAGCGTCGGCGTACTGGGCGGGACCGGCCCGCAGGGGCGCGGCCTCGCCTACCGGCTCGCCCGCGCCGGGCAGCGGGTCACCCTCGGCTCCCGCGACGCCGGACGGGCCGCCGACGCGGCGGCCGAGCTCGGTCACGGTGTCGAGGGCACGGACAACGCGGAGTGCGCCCGACGCAGCGACATCGTGATCGTCGCCGTGCCGTGGGACGGGCACGCCAAGACCCTGGAGTCCCTGCGCGAGGAGCTCGCGGGCAAGCTCGTCATCGACTGCGTCAACCCGCTCGGCTTCGACAAGAAGGGCGCCTACGCCCTCAAGCCCGAGGAGGGCAGCGCCGCCGAGCAGGCCGCCGCCCTGCTGCCGGACTCCCGGGTCACCGCCGCCTTCCACCACCTCTCGGCGGTGCTGCTCCAGGACGAGTCCATCGAGGAGATCGACACCGATGTCCTGGTCCTGGGCGAGGCGCGGGCCGACACGGACATCGTGCAGGCGCTGGCCGGCCGTATCCCGGGGATGCGCGGCATCTTCGCGGGCCGGCTGCGGGGCGCCCACCAGGTCGAGTCGCTGGTGGCGAACCTGATCTCGGTCAACCGCCGCTACAAGGCCCACGCCGGACTGCGCACCACCGACGTCTGACCGGTCCCGCCTGCCCGCCTCGGGCCCGGACCCGCCGACCGGGCCCGAGGCGGGGCACAACGGGGCATGGGGGACACTGGAGGGGACCGCGACCGTTCTCCGACAGGAGCCGCCCCCCCATGCCCCGCCTCGCTCTCTACGCCCTCGTCGTCTGCGTCCTCGCCGTGGTGGCGGCCGTGGTCTCCTTCGTCCAGGGCAGCCTGCTCGGGATCATCTGGGTGCTGATCGCGGGGCTGTCGTCGAACATGGTGTGGTTCTCCGTGCGCAAGCACCGCATGGAGGCGTCCGCCGACGCCGGCTGAGACCCGGTCGGCCTCCGGGGGTTCACCCCACCGCGCACGCCGGGTTCCGCTCGTCGAAGAGCGCCCGCCAGAAGCGGTAGAGGTCGTAGCCGCAGTACCGCTGGGTGTCGTCGACGCCCAGCACCCCCAGCAGCGCGTCGATCCCGTCGAAGAACGCGATGTTCACCCCGGGGATCCACAGGACGCCGAACACCGCGATGAGCCCGAACGGGGCGATCGGCTCCACCTGACGGCGGATCCGGTACGAGAGCCAGGGCTCGATCACCCCGTAGCCGTCCAGCCCCGGGATGGGCAGGGAGTTCAGGATCGCCGCCGTCACCTGGAGCATCGCCAGGAACGCCAGCGCGTACCGGAAGGCGAGCGGCACCCCGTCGAGCGCGCCCAGCCAGAACGGGGCCGTGCACACGAGCGCGAACGCCACGTTCGTCAGCGGGCCCGCCGCCGAGATCAGGCTGTGCTTCCACCGGCCGTGGATCCGGGCCCGCTCGATGTAGACCGCGCCCCCGGGCAGACCGATCCCGCCCATCACCACGAAGAGGACCGGCAGCACGACGCTGAGCAGTGCGTGCGTGTACTTCAGCGGGTTGAGCGTCAGATAGCCCTTCGCCCCCACCGAGAGGTCCCCGCTGTGCAGCGCGGTGCGGGCGTGGGCGTACTCGTGCAGACAGAGCGAGACGATCCAGGCCCCGGTGACGAAGAGGAAGACCGCGAAGCCGGTGGTGTCGGCGAAGCCGGTCCACACGGCCCAGCCCGCCACTGCGGTGACGGCGGCGATCCCGAGGAAGACCGGGCTGACTCTCCGGTCCCCGCGGGTGACTGCGGTGGTCATCGGCACACAACTCCTGGCGCTGGGGAACGGCGACGGTAGCGGGTACGCCCCCACAGCGGCAACGACGACGACCCGGGCGGGAGTTCCACGAGCGGCAACGACGGCGACCGGGCGGGAGTTCCACGAGCGGCAACGACAACGACCGGGCGGGAGTTCCACGAGCGGCAACGACGGCGACCCGGGCCGGAGTTCCACCCTGTCGACGCCGTGGGGCCTCCCGTCACGGACAATGGGCCCGTGCGCTACTGCATCCTCGGTACCACCCGGGCACTCCGCGACGACGGTACGGCCGTCCCCCTCGGCGGGGCGCGGCTGCGCGCCCTGCTCACCGTCCTCGCCCTGCACCCCGGCCGGACCGTCCCGGCCGGGGTCCTCGTGGACGAGGTGTGGGGCGGCGACCCGCCCGCCGACGCGGCCGGTGCGCTCCAGGCGCTGGTCGGGCGGTTGCGGCGGGCACTGGGCCGCGGCGCCGTCGAGTCGGTGGAGGGCGGCTACCGGCTCGCCGCCGAGCCGGACGCCGTGGACCTGCACCGCTTCGAGCGCCTGGCGGGGGAGGGGAGCCGGGCCCTGGAGCAGGGCGACGCGGAGAAGGCCGTCATCGCCCTCGACGAGGCCCTCGCGCTGTGGGGCGGCCCCCCGCTCGACGACCTCCCCGACCGCACGGCGCACGCCTCCCGTCCGGAGTCCCGCAGGCTCGGCGCCCGGCGGACCCGGCTGGACGCGCTGCGTGTCCTGGGGCGGGCGGACGAGGCCCTGTGGGAGCTGGCCGCGCTCTGCGCCGCCCACCCGCTCGACGAGCCGCTCCAGGCCCTGCGCATCAGGGCCCTGCGGGACGCCGGACGCACCGCCGAGGCCCTGGCGGCGTACGACGAGGTCCGCACCGTACTCACCGAACGCCTCGGCACCGACCCCGGACCGGAGCTGCGCGGCCTGTACGGCGAGCTCCTCCACCAGGAACCGGCCACGCCGGAGGCCCTGAAGCCGCCCGCCCCCGAGGAGACCTCCGTAGCGGCCCGTGAACCCGAGGAGACCTCCGTAGCGGCCCCCGCCCCCGGCGAGCCGCCCGCCGCCCGGAAGCCGCACCCGCCCGCGCCCGGCAACCTCCGCGCCCGGCTCACCAGCTTCGTCGGCCGTGACGGCGACATCGCCGCCCTGCGTGAGGACCTCACCCGCACCCGGCTCGTCACCCTCCTCGGCCCCGGCGGCGCGGGCAAGACGCGGCTGTCGCAGGAGACCGCGGAGGCCGTCGCCGGAGACTGGCCCGACGGGGTCTGGCTGGCGGAGCTGGCCCCCCTGGACGACCCGGACGCCGTGCCCGAGGCCGTCCTGAGCGCGCTCGGCGCCCGGGACACCGTGCTGCGCGGGGCAGGCGCCGAGGAGCTGCGGGCCCTGTCCGAACACGGCACGGGTGACCCCCTCGTACGGCTCACCGAGTACTGCTCCCGGCGCCGCATGCTCCTCCTGCTGGACAACTGCGAGCATGTCGTCGAGGCGGCGGCGGCCCTGACCGACCACCTCCTCACCCACTGCCCGCAGCTCACCGTCCTGGCGACCAGCCGCGAACCCCTCGGCGTACCGGGCGAGTTCGTCCGCCCCGTCGAACCGCTGCCCGACCCGATGGCGCTGCGGCTGCTCGCCGAGCGCGGGTCCGCCGCCCGGCCCGGGTTCCGCACCGACACCGACGAGGAGACCGCGGCCGCCTGCGCCGAGATCTGCCGCCGGCTCGACGGGCTGCCGCTCGCCATCGAACTGGCCGCCGCCCGGTTGCGGATGCTCACCCCACGGCAGATCGCCGACCGGCTGGACGACCGTTTCCGCCTGCTCACCAACGGCAGCCGGACCGTGCTGCCCCGCCAGCAGACGCTGCGCGCGGTCGTCGACTGGTCCTGGGAGCTGCTGGACGGGGCCGAACGGGCCGTCCTGCGCCGCCTGGCGGTCTTCGCGGGCGGCTGCTCACTCGCCGCCGCCGAGGAGGTCTGCGCCCTGCCCGCCCCGGGCGACGGTGTCGCCGTCGACTCCCTCGACGTCGCGCACCTGCTCGGCTCGCTGGTCGACAAGTCCCTCGTCGTCGCCGCACCCGGTGAGGACGCGGAGATGCGGTACCGGCTGCTGGAGACCGTCGGCGAGTACGCGGCCGAGCGGCTGGCGGAGGCGGGCGAGCGGGACGCCGTCGAGCGGCGCCACCTGGTCCACTACCGGGAGTTCGCCCGCACCACCGGACCGAAGCTGCGCGGCGCCGGACAGCGGGAGGCCATCGAGAGCTTCCGCCGCGAGTACGACAACCTGCGCACCGCGCTCCGCCACGCCGTGGCCGCCGGGGAGGAGCAGGAGGGGCTCTGCATCGTCCTGTCGATGGCCTGGTACTGGATGATGCGCGATCTGAACGCGGACGCCCGTCAGTGGGCCGGGGCGGTGGCCGCACTCGGCCCCGACCCGTTCGCCCCGCCTGGCGTCCGGGCCCCCTCGCTGCTGGAGCGGACCACCGACCGGCCGCCGCCCTGGGAGCCGGAGCAGGTGGCGGAGGCGCGGCGTGGGGTGGGGCTGGTCCAGATGGTCAGCATGGACCACGCGATGGACGAGTGGCTGAGCCCGGAGGGCCAGGAGCGGATGGGCATCATCGCCCGTACCTACCGGGCCGGGCAGCCGCAGACCTGCCGGACTCCCGGCTCGCTCTGGATGTTCGCGGTGGTGCTCGGCGGCGAGGCCGACGAGCTGCGTGAGCTGATGGACGAGACGGTCCGGGGCGCCCGGGAGTTCGGCTACGAGTGGGAGCTGGGCTCCGCCCTGGAGGTCCGCGCCAAGATCCTGGCCAACCGCCCCGACTGGGCGGGGGAGGCGCTGGCCGACGCCGACGAGAGCCTGGAGATCTTCGCCCGGATCGGTGACGACTGGGGTGCCGCCGAGTCACTGTCCTCCCGGGGCGAGGCGAACGAGCGGCACGGCCGGTTCACCGACGCCGCCGAGGACTATCTGGCCGCGATCGACTACGCGCAGGCGCTCGGCGCCCGTGCCCAGGTGGCGGTGTTGCGCGCCCGGTACGCCGGGGTCCTCACCGAACTCGACCGTTTCGACGAGGCCGAGGCCATCCTGCGCGATGTCGTCGACGGCGGGCGGTTCGCGGGCCATGACGCGATGCCGACCGCCCGGCTGCACCTGGGCTTCCTTTACGGGCGCCAGGGCCGTGTCGCCGAGGCGCGGCGGGAACTGGAGCTGCTGCGCGAGGAGTTCAGCTCCCGCACGATCGGCGTCTTCAACGGGTTCGTCCTCGGGGTGCTGGCCTGGCTGGACAACCTCGTCGGCGATCACGCCGACGCGCTCGCCACCGGGCTGAGGGCGCTGGGCCACGCCCAGGACCGGCTCTCCCGGATGATGGCCCCGCAGATGGCGTCCATGCAGCTGATGACCATCGCCCGCGCGCTCGCCGCCCTCGACGGCACCGCGCCCGACGGTACCGGCGCTCCGGAAGCCGCCGCCCGGCTGCTCGGCCTCCAGGCGGCGCTCCTGCCCGCCGGGCACGTACCGACCGCCATGGAGCGCCGGTCCCTCGCCGAGGCCGAGGAGGCCGTACGGGTCCGGATCGGCGACGAGGCGTACGCGACGGCGTACGACGAGGGCGGCGGCCTCACCCTGGAGGAGGCCATCGCCCTGGCGGAGACGTACCGGCGGAACCCGCCGACGGCATGACGCCCGGAGTGAGGGCCCGGCTCGGGCTCAGGCCTTCCTGCGGAACTTGGCGACCGCCAGCGGCGCCATCACCACCGTGATCCCCGCGGCCCAGGCGAGCGTCCACCAGACCGAGTCGCCGACCGGCTCGCCCTGCATCAGCGCGCGCGCCGCGTCCGCGAGATTGGAGAGCGGGTTGTAGTCGGTGAACGCCTGGAGCCAGCCCGGCATGGTCTGGGTCGGTGCGAAGATCGAGGAACCGAACTGCAACGGCATGAGCACGAGCATCGCCGTCCCCTGAACGGCCTGGGCCGTCTTCATGGTCAGTCCGAGCAGGATGAAGATCCACATGATGGCGGCGCCGAACGTGGCGGCCAGCGCGACCGCCCCGAGGAGCCCGAGCACCGAGCCGTTCAGCTCCATGCCCAGGGCGAACCCCATGGTGAGCAGGATGAGCGTGGCGATCATCAGCCGGCCCAGCTCGACCACGATCTTGGCGATGAGCACCGAGGACCGGGCGATCGGCATCGTCCGGAACCGGTCCATGACCCCCTTGCGGAAGTCGTCGTTGACCCCGGTGCCGACGGCCATGGCGATGTTCATGCCCATCATCGCCATCAGCCCGGGCACCAGGTAGTTCACATAGTCGTGCCGACTCCCGCCGAGGCTGGCGCCGACCGAGCCGCCGAAGACGTACACGAAGAGCACGATGAAGACGACCGGCATCAGAAGGACGTCGAACATCGACTCCGGGTCCTTCTTGATCTGGAGCAGGTTGCGCCGGGCCAGGGCCCCGATGTGGCGCAGGTTGGCCCGCAGCCCGATCCGGCCCTCCTCGGCCACCGCCGCCTGCGACGGCGCGGGGCCCGTGGATCCGGAGGGTGCGGGGGACAGGGTGGTGGTGCTGCTCATGCGGCGACCTCCTGGGGAGCCGGGTCGGTGAGGGGGGTGGCCTTGTCGCCGGTGATCGCCAGGAACACCTCGTCCAGGCTGGGCAGGGCGGTTGCGACATGGGCGAGGGAGAAGCCCCGCACGCCCAGCAGCCCGATGACGGCGGTCAGTTGCTGGTCGCTGAGGATGGGCACGTACAGCAGCCCCTCGTCCGGGACGGCCTGCGCCCCGGCGACCCCGTCGAGCCCGGCCTCCCGGATCGCCTGGGCCATCGCGGCCAGCTCCGCCCGGTCCGAGGGCCGGATGTGCAGGGTGCGGCCGCCGACCTTGGCCTTCAGCTCCTCGACCCCGCCACGGGCGATGATCTTCCCCTGGTCGATGACCGTCAGCTCCTTGGCCAGCTGCTCGGCCTCCTCCATGTACTGGGTGGTCAGCAGGACGGTCGCGCCCTCCGCGACCATCCGCTGCACCTCGTCCCAGACCTCGTTGCGGGTCCGGGGGTCGAGACCGGTCGTCGGCTCGTCCAGGTAGAGCACGGACGGACTGCCGATCATCGAGGCGGCCAGGTCGAGCCGGCGCCGCATCCCGCCGGAGTACTCCATGCAGGCCCGCTTGGCGGCCTCGGTGAGCGAGAACCGCTCCAGCAGTTCGTCCGCCCGGGCCCGCGCCTGCTTGCGGGGCAGATCGAGCAGCCGCCCGATCATGTAGAGGTTCTCCCAGCCGGAGAGCTTCTCGTCGACCGAGGCGTACTGCCCGGTCAGGCCGATCCTGCGGCGCAGCTGGCGCGGCTGCTTCACCACGTCGTAGCCCGCCACGACCGCGTGTCCGGCGTCGGGGGTGATCAGCGTGGAGAGGCAGCGTACGAGAGTGGTCTTGCCGGCGCCGTTGGGGCCGAGCACGCCGAGGACGGTGCCTTGGCGGACGTCGAGGTCCACGCCGTCCAGTGCCTTCGTCTCGCCGTAGTGCTTGACCAGCCCCCGTACCTCGACGGCGTTTCCGCCGCTCCTGGGGTTCATGTCGATGCGTTCCATGTCCACCATGGGACCAGCGCCCACCGACAGCTCACCGACAGCCGGCCGATACGGGCCGGCACCGGCCGACAGACGCGCGACAGCCCGCCGATGGGGGATGTCGGCGGGCTGTCGGTGGTGCGGGAAATGGTCCGTACGAGACTCCGTGGATGGACCGGCGGGTCAGTGGAAGGTGTGCTCCGGCGCGGGGAACGTACCGCCCACGACCTCCTCGGCGAACTCCTTCGCCGCGTCACCGAGCACCTTGCGCAGGTTCGCGTACTGCTTGGTGAAGCGCGGCACCTTGCCGCCGGTCAGCCCGACCATGTCGGTGTAGACCAGCACCTGCGCGTCGGTCGCCGCTCCGGCGCCGATACCGACGGTCGGGATGTGCAGCGTACGGGTGACCTCGGCGGCCAGCTCCTCCGGTACGAGCTCCAGCACCACGGCGAACGCGCCCGCGTCCTGGACCGCCTTGGCGTCGCGCAGCAGCCGGTGGGCGGCCTCGTCGCCGCGGCCCTGCACCCGGTAGCCCATGGCGTTGACGGACTGCGGGGTCAGGCCGATGTGGGCCATGACCGGGATGCCGGCCTCGACCAGCAGCCGGATCTGTTCGTGGGACCGCTCGCCGCCCTCCAGCTTGACCGCGCCGATGCCCGACTCCTTGATCAGCCGGGTCGCGTTGCGCAGCGCCTGGACGGGACCCTCCTGGTACGAGCCGAAGGGCAGGTCGGCCACGATGAGGGCACGCTTGGTGCCCCGGACGACGGCGGCGGAGAGCATGGCGATCTCGTCCATCGTGACCGGCACGGTGGTCTCGTAGCCCAGGTGGACGTTGCCCATCGAGTCGCCGACGAGCATGACCGGGATGCCGGCCTCGTCGAAGACGGACGCCGTCATCGCGTCGTAGGCGGTGAGCATGGGCCACTTCTCGCCGCGCTCGGTGGCGGCGGTGATGTCGTGGATCGTGATGCGGCGGGTGGACTTCCCTCCGTACAGCGCCTTGCTGCTGTCGGGGGACGCACCTGCGGGGGAGGACGGATTCTGTGCAGCCGGAAGAGACATGGCTGGTGAACTCCTTCGTCATCTCGAGGCGCCCTGACGGCGTCCCCGGATCTCTTCCATGGTGGCATCCCGCCCCGGCAAACGGGAAGTGGGCCCGCACCCGCCGTCCGGACGGAGGAGCCCGCACCCGCCGTCCGGACGGAGGGGCCCGCACCCGCCGTCCGGACGGAGCGGGCGGCATCCGCCGTCCGGACGGCGACCGTTGGGCAAAGCTTTAACAATACGAGACGGTCTCGTATCGAAACGGGGCTAGGCTCGACCCATGTCCCCACCGTCACCCACCGCCTCCGCGCCCGCCGTCGAGCCCCGCGTACCCGAGGCGATCCACCGCCGCCGCTGGTGGATCCTCACCGTCCTCATGTTCAGCCTGCTCATCGTGGTGCTGGACAACTCGATCCTGAACGTCGCGGTCAAGACGATCGCCAGTCCCGCACCCACCGGCATCGGCGCCACCCAGAGCGAGCTGGAGTGGGCGATCAACTCCTACACGCTCGTCTTCGCCGGACTCCTGTTCACCGCCGGGCTGCTCGGCGACCGTATCGGCCGCAAGAAGGTCCTCCTCTTCGGCATCCTGGTCTTCGGCATCGGCTCCGCCCTGGCCGCGCTCTCCGCCTCGCCCGGCGAACTCATCACCTGGCGCGCGCTGATGGGCTTCGGCGCCGCTTTCGTGATGCCCGCCACGCTCGCGGTCCTGATGAACGTCTTCGAACGCGACGAGCAGCCCAAGGCCATCGGCATCTGGGCCGGCAGCGTCGGTCTCGGCATCGCCATCGGCCCGATCACCGGCGGGCTGCTGCTGGAACACTTCTGGTGGGGCTCGATCTTCCTGGTGAACGTCCCCGTGGTCGTGCTCGCCCTGATCGCCATGGCGGTCCTGGTCCCCGACTCCCGCGATCCCGAGCCCGGCAAGGTCGATCCCGTGGGCGTCGCGCTCTCCATCGTCGGCCTGGTCCTGCTGGTGTACGGGATCATCCGGGGCGGCGAACTCGCCGACTTCACCGACGCCACCGTGCTGCTCGCCATCGCCGGCGGACTGCTGGTGCTGGCCGGATTCGTCTGGCACGAGAAGCGCAGCAGCCACCCGGCGATCGACATCACGTACTTCCGGAAGCCCGCGTTCTCCGCCGCCGTCGCCGCCATAGCGCTGGTCTTCTTCGCGCTCATGGGCGTGACCTTCTTCGCCGCCTTCTACCTCCAGAGCGTGCGCGGCTACAGCGCCCTGGAATCGGGCCTGCTGATCGTTCCGCTCGCCGCCGCCCAGATGATCTTCGCGCCCCGGGCCCGGCTGGTCGTGGACCGCTTCGGGGCCCGCGCGGTCTGCACGGTCGGCATGCTGCTGGTCGCCGCCGGACTCGCGTCGTTCGCCCTGTTCGACACCGGTACGCCGGTGTGGGTGATGTGTCTCGTCTTCTTCGTCCAGGGCACCGGGATGGCCCACATCATGCCGCCCGTCACCGTGGCCGTGATGCAGGCGCTGCCCCGGGAGAAGGCCGGTTCCGGTTCCGCCATCAACAACACCTTCCGCCAGGTCGGCGGCGCACTCGGGATCGCGGTCCTCGGCTCGGTGCTCTCCACCGTCTACCGGGGTGACATCGAGGGCCACCTCGGAGCGGTCCCGGCCGGGGCCAGGGACATGGCCGGCGAGTCCATCGAGGCCACGCTCGGCGTCGCCGGGAAGCTCGGCCCGGTGGCCGGAAAGCCCCTGGTCGCCGCCGCCCACGACGCCTTCATCAGCGCGATGCACGTGACCGCGCTCGGCTCGGCGGCCGTCGCGCTGATCGGCGCGGTGGTCGTCGGCCGTTACCTGCCGGGGCGCACCCCGGCGGCCACGGAGGAGGCCGCCACCCGACCCGCGAAGGAGCCGGCGGGCCGCTGAGGACCGGGGCCGCTAAGGACCGGGCCCTCGTCCTCGCGCCTGGTTCGTCGCGCCTGGTTCGTCATCCTCACCCCCTCGGTGCCCGAACCGTCGTCCCCGCTCCGGCACCGGGGTCGTCGTCCCCGCTCCGGCACCTCCGGCACCGGGGTCGTCGTCCGCGGTCTCCCCGGTCGGCGAGAATCGGGCCGAAGGGCGTAGACGTACGACGGCACGGCGAAAGGCGGCTCCAGGTGCGGGACCAGGACGGCGAGCAGGACCGGTACGGCGCGGCGGACGGCCGAGCCGCGCGGGGCGACGGGGCGCGGGAGCCGGAGCCCCGCCGCGGCCGCCCCCGTTCCGCCGCGGCGGAACGGGCCATCCTGGACGCCGTCATCGCCCTCCTGGAGGCGGGCGAACCCCTGGCCGGGCTCTCCATCGAACGCATCGCGCGCACGGCGGGCGTGGGCAAGGCCACGATCTACCGCCGGTGGACGGGCAAGGAGGAGCTCTTCGTCGACGTCGTACGGGACATGGAACCCGACGACCCGCCCGTCTCCGGCACCGCCGGCCTCGCCGACCTGCGCGTCATGCTGGAGTCCCTGCGCACCCGGGGTCTCGCCCAGCGCTCATCGGTGCTGCTGCACAACATCTTCGCCCAGATGAAGAGCCACCCGAGGCTGTGGGACGAGTACTCCGACACGGTGATCGCCCCCCGCCGCCTGGCGATGCTGGCGGCGGTACGCCGGGCCGTCGCGGCCGGCGAGCTCCGGGACGACCTCGACGTGGAACTGATCGGCGACCTCTTCGTCGGCCCGATGCTCGTCCGTACCGTCCACCGCCCCGACGCCCCCCTCCCCGACGACCTGGCCGACCGCATCATCGCGGCGCTGGTCCAGGGGCTGGCCCCGGCGGCGGGTCGCGCCTGACGCACCGGGAGCGGGGCGAGTGTGATCGTTCTGTCACAAGCCCCCACCAGTGGGGCCAGGACCGGAACCTCCGGCCCCGCTCCGCCCGTCCTGCTGACGAAAGAGCCGTCGTCGGCGGCAGGAAAGACGCCGGCCATCGCCTAGGGTCGAGGGGCGCGGCGATGTGTACGGCAAGGCAGTGAGGACGAGCGCGATGGTGCAGGCGTACGGGGCGGACACGGGCAGCGGCAGCGCGGAGCAGCCGAGGACCGGCGGATCGCGCTTCCGGAGCCTCCTGGACAGAGCCGCCCGGGACCGGGGGATCTGGCGGCGCGGGATCGTGCTGGCCCTGTGCTCGGTGGTGCTGACCCTGGTGATGGTCGTCCACGCGCAGATCCCGAACCGGGTCGGCAACCTCGGCAGCCTCGTCGAGACGTTCCTGCCGTGGATAGCGCTGTTCATCCCCCTCCTGCTGGTCCTGGCCCTGCTGCGGCGCTCCGCCACCGCGCTGATCGCCCTGCTGCTCCCCGCCGTGGTCTGGCTCAACATCTTCGGCGGGCTGATCACCGACAAGTCCGGGACGGGCGGCGACCTCACCGTCGCCACCCACAACGTCAACGCCGGCAACCCCGACCCCGTGGGCACCGCCCAGCAGGTCGCCGGCTCCGGGGCCGACGTGGTGGCCCTGCAGGAGCTGCCGGGCGGGCAGGTGTCCACGTACGAGAAGTCGCTGGCGGCCCGCTACCCGTACCACTCGGTCCAGGGCACCGTCGGCCTGTGGAGCAAGTACCCGCTCAGCGACACCGAGCCGGTCGACATCAAGATGGGCTGGACCCGGGCCATGCGCTCCACGGTCGAGGCGCCGCAGGGCGAGGTCGCGGTGTACGTGGCCCACCTGCCGTCGGTCCGGGTCAAGCTGCACGCCGGGTTCACCGCCAACCAGCGCGACAACAGCGCCGACGCCCTCGGCGAGGCCATCGCCGACGAGCGGGTCGAGCGCGTCGTCCTGCTCGGCGACCTCAACGGCACGATGAACGACCGCTCCCTGAACGCCGTCACCTCCCAGATGCGCTCCACCCAGGGCGCGGCGGGCGATGGCTTCGGCTTCAGCTGGCCCGCCTCGTTCCCGATGGCCCGGATCGACCAGATCATGGTCAAGGGCGTCGAGCCGAAGTCCTCGTGGACCCTGGCGGCGACCGACAGCGACCACCTGCCGATCGCGGCCCGCGTGAAGCTGTGACCACGGCCACGCGACGAACCGTTCACCGCGCGGCATAAAACGTCCGCGCGTATTTGTTCCAGTCGCATACATAAGCAGTCCCAGCCGTCGCTTCGGTGGTGTTTCCGAGGCGACGGTTCGCTGTTCTGCCCCCCCGGCAGCTCCGCACCACCGTTCCCCACCACACGGGCCGCTTCCTCGCCGGACTCCCGCACGGCGCGTTCTTCGGTGTCGGGGCGGTCGTCGCCGCCCGGCTGGTCTCCCAGGGCCGTCAGGCGCGGGCCGTCGCAACGACGTTCCTCGGCCTGACGGTCGCCAACATCGTCGGCGTACCCGCCGCCACCCCGCTCGGCCAGCACCTCGGCTGGCGGGCGACCTTCCTCGTCGTCGCCGTGATCGGCCTGACCGCGATGGCGGCCCCGGCCCGCCCGGTGCCCCGCATCCCGGTCGAGGCCCACCAGGACGTACGCCGCGAGCCGCGCGCCCTCGGCAACCGCCAGGTGATCCTCGGCCTTCGACCTGGCCAACGCGGGCGGTGCCTGGCTGGACGGCGTGGCGATAGCGGCCGGCTGGGGCTGGACGTCCCCGGCGTTCGTGGGCGCGGTACCGGCGGTGATCGGCGTGGCGACGGCGGCAACGGCGGGCTTCCTGGACCGCGGCCCGGGGCCGGCGTCCCGGGTGGTGGCAGCCGATCAAGCCCGTCCGGCGATCGAGGACGAAGGCGGCCACCGGACGCCCCCGGTGACCGCCGACCCGGCTAGGACGACTCGCGCCACCGGTTCGTGATCGGCAGCCGCCGGTCCTTGCCGAACCCCTTCGGCGAGATCTTCGTCCCCGGCGGATACTGCCGCCGCTTGTACTCGGCGGTATCCACCATCCGCAGCGTCTTCGCCACCAGCTCCGCGTCGAACCCGGCCGCCACGATCGCGTCCATCCCCTGGTCCCGGTCCACGTACAGCTCCAGGATCGCGTCGAGCACGTCGTAGTCCGGCAGCGAGTCCGTGTCGACCTGCCCCGGCCGCAGCTCCGCGCTCGGCGGCTTGGTGATCGAGGCCTCCGGGATCGGCGGGGTCTGCCCGCGCTCCTCGGCGGCCCGGTTGCGCCACTTCGCCAGCCGGAACACCGACGACTTGTAGACGTCCTTGATGGGCCCGTACGCGCCGACCGCGTCCCCGTACAGCGTGGAGTAACCGACCGCCAGCTCCGACTTGTTGCCCGGCGCCAGCACGATCTGCCCCTCCTGGTTGGAGATGGCCATCAGCGTCGTACCGCGCAGCCGCGCCTGGAGGTTCTCCTCCGCGAGACCGGTGAGCTCCAGCGACCCCATGTACGCGTCGAACATCGGCGCGATCGAGACCGTACGGAAGTTGAGTCCGGTCCGCCGGGCCAGCTCGGCCGCGTCCCCCTTGGAGTGGTCCGAGGAGTACTTGGACGGCATGGACACGCCGTACACGTTCTCCGCGCCGAGCGCGTCGCACGCGATCGCCGCGCAGAGCGCCGAGTCGATTCCGCCGGAGAGCCCGATCAGCACACTGCTGAAACCGTTCTTCGCGGCGTACGCGCGGAGCCCGACGACCAGCGCCGAGTACATCTCCTCGTCGTCGTCCAGCCGCTCCGCGTACCCGCCCGCGAGCTCCGGCTCGTACGCGGCCACGGGCCGGTCGGACAGCACCACATGGTCGATGCGCAGCCCGTCGTCCACCACACCCGAGGGCGCCACGGCCTCGGCTGCCGGCAGCTCCAGATCGAGGATCACGCTGCCCTCGGAGAACTGCGGGGCACGGGCGATGACCTCGCCCTCCCGGTCGACGACGATCGAGTCGCCGTCGAAGACCAGCTCGTCCTGCCCGCCGATCATCGCCAGGTACGCGGTCGTGCAGCCGGCCTCCCGGGCCCGCTTGCGGACCAGGTCGAGCCGGGTGTCGTCCTTGTCCCGCTCGTACGGCGAGGCGTTGATCGACAGCAGCAGCCCGGCCCCGGCGGCCCGGGCGGCCGGGACGCGCCCGCCGTCCTGCCAGAGGTCCTCGCAGATGGCGAGAGCCACGTCGATGCCGTGGACCCGCACGACGGGCATCGAGTCGCCCGGCACGAAGTACCGGAACTCGTCGAACACCCCGTAGTTCGGCAGATGGTGCTTGGCGAAGTTGAGCGCGATCCCGCCGCGGTGCAGCACGGCCGCGGCGTTGCGCGGCGAACCGGCCGGCTGCCCGTAGCGCGCGGCGGCGTGCTCGGAGCGGTCCAGGTAGCCGACGACGACCGGGAGCTCGCCGAAGCCCTCCGCGTCGAGCCGGGCGGCCAGCGCGCGCAGCGCCTGCCGCGAGGCCTCGACGAAGGACGACCGCAGGGCCAGGTCCTCGACGGGGTATCCGGTCAGCGCCATCTCGGGGAACGCCACCAGGTGGGCGCCCTGCTCGGCGGCGTGCCGGGTCCAGTGGACGATCGCCTCGGAGTTGCCGGCGAGGTCGCCGACGGTCGAGTCGATCTGATTCAGTGCGAGGCGTAGTTGAGGCACGCCGCCCAGTGTAATCGTCTTTCTGACGCGATGTCTCGGTGGGCCGGGCACAATCTGCCTCGGCCCACCGAAACCGCAGGTCGGAAGGGTCAGCCGCGCCGACCCCCGGCCGGGCGGGGCGCGGGCCGGCTCCGGTAACCGAGGACCGCCATCATCCCCGCCTCCGCGTGGTACACGTTGTGGCAGTGGACCATCCACAGCCCCGGGTTGTCGGCGTCGAACTCCACGGTCAGCGACCGGTGCGGCAGCACGATCGCGGTGTCCTTACGGGCCCCGGCGGCGTTCCCCGCCAGCGCGAACGTGTGCCCGTGCAGATGGAGGGGATGCCACATGGCCGTCCCGTTGTCGAAGACGACCCGCACCCGCTCCCCGGCCTCCACCGGCCGCCGCCGCCCCGCGCGGTACGGCTGCCCGTCGAAGGCCCAGTCGTACCGCGCCATCCCGCCGGTGAGCCGCATCCGGAGGGTCCGGTCCGGCGCACGGCCGGGCAGCGCCACCGACGGGTCCGGCACCAACCGCCCCGCCTCGACCAGCTTCCCGTCCAGCTCCTGGGGCCGTACGGAGGCGCTGGGTGCGGCCCCGCCCCCGGTCCGCAGCACGGCGAGCGCGGACGCCTTCTTCCCCTCCGCCAGGGCGACCAGCGGGAAGACCCCGTCCCCGGCGGTCACGAGGACGTCGTACCGCTCGCCCATCCCCAGCAGCAGCGCGTCCCCCGTGGTGTGCCGGACGGGGAAGCCGTCGGTGTGGGTGACGGTCAGCCGGTGCCCGCCGAGCGCGACCCGGAAGGCGGTGTCGCCACCGGCGTTGATGATCCGCAGCCGAACACGGTCACCGGGCCGCGCCCGGAACGTCTCCGGGTCCTGCGGCACCCGCCCGTTGACGAGGTGGTGGGGATGGGCGACATCACCCGCGTCCCCGCCCAACAGCGCACTGCGGGCGCCCATCGTCATCCGCGAGGGCCCATCGCCGTCCGGATCGTCCTCACCGGAGCCGGACATGGTGTGCGCGCCATGATCCATCCCCGCGCCGCCGTCAGCCATCCCCCCGGACAGCTCCTTCAGTACGGCGTCCGGCGTCGACCCCGCCACCCCGTCCACCCAGTCGTCGAGGACGACGACCCACTCCCTGTCGTACGCCAACGGCTCCTTCGGGTCCTCGACGATAAGCGGCGCGTACAACCCCCGGTCCTGCTGGACGCCGGAGTGCGGATGGAACCAGTACGTCCCCGGATGCGGCACCGTGAACCGGTAGCGGAAGTCGGCCCCCGGCGCGATGTCCCGCTGGGTGAGCCCGGGGACCCCGTCCATGTCGTTGCGCAGGGCGAGGCCGTGCCAGTGCATCGAGGTGGGTCGCGGTAGGTGGTTGGCCAGGGTGAGGTCGAGCGTGTCACCGGCGTTCACCCGCACCTCACGCCCGGGCAGCCGGTCCCCGTACGCCCAGGAGGCGACGGTGATGCCGCCGCCCAGATCGAGCCGGGTCCGGGTGGCGGTGAGGGAGACCTCGCGTACGGGGCCGGAGCCGCGCGCCGCCTCGGCGGCCGCGACCTCCTTGCCGCCGGGGGAGACGTACGTACCGGAGTCCTGGGCACCGCCGGGGGCGTGGGAGCCGGAGTGGCCGCCGCCGTCGGAACAGGCGGCGAGGGCTCCGGTACCGGCGACGGCGAGAGCGGCGCCGAGCACGGCGCGTCGGGTGGGCTGCGTGGGCATGCTGAATACACCTCTGAGGAACGGTCGGTCCAGGAAAGGGAGAAGGGCGGAGGTGAACGCCCATTCCTAAATACGCAGCACCGAGACGGCTGCGAGCACCGACAGGGGGGAGGCGGATTCGGCCGCAGCGCACGCGCAAGCCCCGCACCCACCGGCGTACCGAGGGGCCGCCCGTCCGCGCGCAGCCCGAGCAGCCGGCCACCGACGAGGGCGAGCCCCCAGGCACCGAGGACGGCGAGGCAGACGGAGAGCGGGTCCATGCCGCTCATGGGGGCGTCGTCGGGGGAGCCGTGCGAGGGGTGACCGGCGTCGGGGGCCGTGGACCGGGCGGCGGCCGGGGGGTGTGCGTCGGCGACCGGGGCGATCGTGGGACGTGCGTCGGTTGCCGGGACGGCTGCGGGGTGGGCGTCGGCGGCCTCATGCTCTGCCGGATGCCCGACCGTGTGCATGGTGACGATGCCGAACAGCACCGCGGCGAGCAGCAGGAACTGTCGGCACAGCACGCTCCCGCCCCGGGCCCCGCCGACCGTGCTCGCCATGGCGGCCACCCTACCCCCGGTGGGTATACGGACGTACAGCGGCCCGGCACGCTCAGGGCGCCGGGCCGCTGCTGGAAGGGGCAGGGGTGCTCAGCTGCGGGAGTAGACCTTCTCCGCCCAGGCGGCGATCTGCTCCTCGGTCAGGTGCTGCGCGAGGTCGGCTTCGCTGATCATGCCGACGAGCTTCTTGTTCTCGACGACGGGGAGCCGGCGGATGCGGTGGTTCTGCATCTCCTCCAGCACCGCGTTCACATCCGCCCCCGCGTCGATCCAGCGCGGCGTGCCCTGGGCGAGGTCGCCCGCGGTCACCGTCGACGGGTCGTGGCCCACCGCCACACAGCCGACGACGATGTCGCGGTCGGTGATGATGCCGACCATGCGGTCCGAGTCACCGTTGGCGGAGACGGGGAGCGCGCCCACGTTGTGCTCACGCATCAGCTGCGCCGCACGGTCGAGCGTCTCGTGGGCGGGGATCCAGTGGGCCCCGCTGTGCATGATGTCTTTGGCGGTCGTCATGGGGGATTTCCTCCTGCGTGCCGATGGCACTGCCGTACGGCCCCGAGCGCAACCCATCGTCATAGGCCGGCCCGGGCCGCGCGACCGCAATCACCCGTTCGGGTGCGCTGGTACGAGGACGGGGGCTGACGCGGGCTCCCGCTCGGTCTCGCTGATCAGGTACGGGACTTCTCAGCTTCGGCGCCGCCCGGCTTCGGCGCTTCTCAGCTACGGGGGCGTCTCAGCTACGGGGCTTTTCAGCCACGGGGCTTCGCCCCCCGGTCGGCGAGCATGTCGCGCATGAGCCCCAGCTCGGACTGCTGCCCTTCGACCATCCCCTCGGCGAGCCGCTTCTCCACCGGAACGTCGCACCGCGAGACACACGCCTCGGCCATGGAGACGCCGCCGTTGTGGTGGTCGGTCATCAACTGGAGGTAGAACACCTCGGCCCGCTCTCCATTCAGCCTCCCGAGCCGCCTGAGCTCGTCCTTGGTGGCCATCCCCGGCATGGCGGCGGCACCGCCCGACGCCTGGCCGGCGTGGTCGCCGTGCCCCTCCCCATCACCCATCCACGCCATGGGCCCGGCCCCGCCCGGGGCGACCTTCGGCAGTTCCCACAGGTCGAGCCAGCCCAGCAGCATGCCGCGCTGGTTGGCCTGGGTGTTGGCGATGTCGTAGGCGAGGCGGCGGACGTCCTCGTCGTCCGTGCGGTCGCGGACGACGAAGGACATCTCCACGGCCTGCTGGTGGTGGACGGCCATGTCCCGGGCGAACCCGGCGTCGGCGGATGCGGCGGCCGGAACACCGCCATCCGCACCCGCCTCCCCGTCCCCGCGCGCGGACGCGACGGCGGCGGCCCCGGCGAAGAGCAGGGCGAGGACGACGGCGCCGCCGGCCACCCACCGCACGCGACGCGTCCTGCCCGGCTCCTCGCGCCCGGTCCTTAGTACCGCTGTACCGGTCACTGCTGCCCCGTCGCCCGCCCGCCGGTGCAGGGGGCGCCGGGCTCGGGGGTCTGCGGCCCCTGGACGTACTGGGCGAGGAACTGGTCCACGCGCCGGTCATCCGCCCTGTCCACGGTGACCTGCTTGCCCCAGGCGGTGAGCACGATGGCGCCCTCCTGGTCCGCGTACGGGCTCATGAGGGTGAAGGGGGTGCTCCGGACCCGTTCGGCGAGCTCGGTGACGTCGGCGTCGGCGGCCTCGGTGTTGTAGGTGACCCAGACGGCGCCGTGTTCCAGGGAGTGGACGGCGTTGACGTCCGGGACGGCCTTTTCGTATACGTCGCCGTCGCAGTTGAGCCAGGTCGGGTTGTGGTCGCCGCCGACAGGAGGCGTCATCGGATAGTCCACGTCCCCGGCGGTGTGATTGCGCCCGAGTGCGGCGGAGTCCCAGGACTTGAGCCCCGCGATGGCCCCGCCGGTATCACCGCTCTCCCCGCCGGGCTGCTTGCCGTCCTGGGCGGCGGAGGCCTCGTCCCGGTTCTCCTTGGCCTCGGACGTCTCCAGCACCATGTACGTACCGAAGACGGCCAGAGCTGCCACGACGGCGGCGCTCAGCCCTATGGCGAGCGCTCGGTTACGGGTGGAGCGCGCGCCGTCGGCGGGCTGCTGGGGAGGGGTGGCGTACTGGGGTTCGCTGGGGCCGAAACTCATGGCGTCGAGTCCTTCTGCGAAGAGACGGGAGGGGCGGGGCCGGTCCGACGACCGACGCCCGCAGGCGGGCGGGAGAAGCGCCGCGGCCCCCGCGCGCCACGGTCGCCGATCGTAGGGGGTGGCCGAGTGCTCTCTCTCACACCGTGTGCGTAATCTGGGGGAAATCCCGGGTCGTGATACTGAAGTGTCCCCCTACCCCGGGCGGTGGTGCACGGACCGTCTGAACTGCAAGGATGTGGCAATGGACAAGCAGCAGGAATTCGTCCTCAGGACCCTTGAGGAGCGCGACATCCGCTTCGTGCGGCTGTGGTTCACCGACGTCCTCGGGTTCCTCAAGTCCGTCGCCGTGGCCCCGGCCGAGCTGGAGCAGGCCTTCGACGAGGGCATCGGCTTCGACGGCTCGGCGATCGAGGGCTTCGCCCGGGTGTACGAATCGGACATGATCGCCAAGCCGGACCCGGGCACCTTCCAGATCCTGCCGTGGCGCGCGGAGGCCCCCGGCACCGCGCGGATGTTCTGCGACATCCTGATGCCCGACGGCTCCCCGTCCTTCGCGGACCCGCGCTATGTCCTGAAGCGCATCCTCGCCAAGACGTCCGACCTCGGGTTCACCTTCTACACCCACCCCGAGATCGAGTTCTTCCTCCTGAAGAACAAGCCGGTCGACGGCACGCGCCCGACCCCCGCGGACAGCTCCGGCTACTTCGACCACACGCCGCAGAACGTCGGCATGGACTTCCGCCGCCAGGCGATCACGATGCTCGAATCGATGGGTATCTCGGTCGAGTTCAGCCACCACGAGGGTGCTCCCGGCCAGCAGGAGATCGACCTGCGGTACGCGGACGCGCTCTCCACGGCGGACAACATCATGACGTTCCGCCTGGTGATGAAGCAGGTCGCGCTGGAACAGGGCGTGCAGGCCACGTTCATGCCGAAGCCCTTCTCGGAGTACCCGGGTTCGGGCATGCACACCCACCTCTCCCTCTTCGAGGGCGACCGCAACGCGTTCTACGAGTCGGGCGCGGAGTACCAGCTCTCCAAGGTCGGCCGCTCGTTCATCGCGGGTCTGCTGACCCACGCGGCGGAGATCTCGGCCGTCACCAACCAGTGGGTCAACTCCTACAAGCGCATCTGGGGCGGCTCGTCCCGCGCGGCCGGCGCGGGCGGTGAGGCCCCCTCGTACATCTGCTGGGGCCACAACAACCGCTCCGCCCTCATCCGCGTCCCGATGTACAAGCCCGGCAAGACCGGCTCGGCCCGCGTGGAGGTCCGCTCCATCGACTCCGGCGCCAACCCGTACCTGACCTACGCGGTCCTGCTCGCCGCCGGCCTCAAGGGCATCGAGGAGGGCTACGAACTCCCGGCCGGCGCCGACGACGACGTCTGGGCCCTCTCCGACGCGGAACGCCGCGCGATGGGCATCGAACCGCTTCCGCAGAACCTGGGCGAGGCGATCTCCCTGATGGAGAAGAGCGAGTTGGTCGCGGAGACCCTGGGCGAGCACGTCTTCGACTTCTTCCTGCGCAACAAGAAGCAGGAGTGGGAGGAGTACCGCAGCGAGGTCACGGCCTTCGAGCTGAAGAACCTGCTGCCGGTGCTGTAACCGCAGGCCGGCGGTTCGGAGAACGCGATGCGGGCGGGTCGCCTCTGCGTGAACCAGGCCACCCGCCCGAGCGAGCCATGCTGCGCGTCGCCCGCCTGCACAACCTCGCTTTCGCCGGTAGGGGGCGATGCGCAGGCGTGTACGTTTGGGCGCCATGCGGATCACGAAGTACACCCACGCTTGTGTACGGCTTGAGCATGATGGCCGCGTGCTGGTCATCGACCCCGGAACGTGGAGCGAGCCGGCTGCCCTGACCGGTGCGGACGCTGTGCTCGTGACTCACGAACACGCCGATCACATCGATGTCCTGCGCCTGGCCGGGCTCGGCGTGCCGGTCTACGCCCCCGTCGAGGCGAACATCCCGCGGGTGGAGGTGATCGGGGTGTCGTCCGGCGGGGAGTTCACCGCCGGCGGCTTCCGCGTACGGGCGGTCGGCGGTCGTCATGCGTCCATCTACGCGGGCCAACCGGACTGCGCGAACCTCGGCTACATCGTCGAAGAGGGGATCTACCACCCCGGAGATTCGCTGTACGTGCCCGATCAGCCGGTCGAGACGCTCCTGGTCCCGGTGCATGGGCCGTGGATGAAAGCGGCGGAGGCGATCGACTTCGTCAAGGCGATCACACCTCAGCGGGCGTTCGCCATACATGACGCCCAGCTCAACGATCGCGGCCTCGGCAGCGTCAACGGATGGCTCACCGAGGAGACCGACAGCGGCTACCGGTATCTGAGTCCTGGCGAGTCGCTCTGACGAGCGCGCCATTCACGAGCCGGGCCGCCACGTCACCGCGCTTGCCATCCGTCGGCACCGTTACCCTGTGCCCGCCCCCGTCCTGCCAGGGGGCGGGCCCTGAGCGCTCTACACCGGCGGTGTCCCGGGTGGTGAGGGTGCCGGCGGGGGGCTCGGCAGCGGGGGGCCCGGGTCGGGCGGGGGTTTCGGGGGACCGCTGCCGTGTCTGCCGTCGTTCGTCAGCTTGCGGGCCGACAGGCCGTAGACGCCGAACGGGGGGAAGAGGTCGACGCGGCGCGGGTAGTCACCCGCCGCGCACTCCTCGCAGAGCAGGTCACGGCCGTCGGCTGTGTGCCGGGCCGCGGTGACCGGGGCGTTCCAGCACGCCTCGCAGGTGCGGACGTCCGTCGCGGACAGGGCGATCATCGGTGCCTCCCGGGCGGGGCCGGAAGTAAGGCGTGACGGGTGGTACGCATGAGGTGCCTCCGTCTCTCAGGGGTGGGTGGCGGTCCGTCCCGGCCGCTGTCCGGGGAGGAAGCGAGCGGCCGGGGCGGGGTGTAGGGGGCGCGCTCGGCCGTGGGGATCCGGTGGGCTCCTCCGGCGTCCGGTGCGCCGGGCCTCATCCGCGGGTCTCGCGCCACCTGCGGACGAGCTTCGCCGCCGTGGGGCAGGTGGCACCCGCCCGGCAGGCGTCGCACGCCGTCGTGTGGGCGAGGAGGTCGCGGTAGGCCGCGTCGGGGGATTCGGTCGTGGTCACGGTCGCCTCTCTGCTGATCTCGGCCCAGACGAATTCGGCGGTGCGGGTGAGGGTGTGCCCGAAGTGATCGGCCGTGGCCAGGGCGGCGAGGACCGCCGCGTGCCCGGCATCGGAGAGCTCGGTGGGGAGGTCCGCCTCGATGCGGATGCCGGCCGTGGTGTCGGTGACGCGCGGCTCGGTGCCGATGGCCGCGGTGAGCATGCCGGTCAGTGCCGCTGCCCGCGCTTGTGCTGAGCGCACACTTCTCCCCTGGTGAAGCCGATGTCACTCCATGTAATGCTGAATACTCAGCTTCAACCTGATGGGTTAGCTTTGTCAATATCGAGCCCGAACGCCGCACCCCTCACGGAGCCGCCGAAATGCCTCGCGATACCCCGTACTTGCAGGTGGCCGACGAGATCCGCGCCCGGGTGCTGGCCGGCGAATGGGCCGTCGGTGACAAGCTGCCCTCCCGCTCCCGGCTCGCCGCGGAGTACGGCGTGGGTCAGTCCGTCGCCCAGCGGGCCATGGAGCGCCTGATCATCGAGGGCATCCTCGAAGGCCGCGCCGGTTCCGGTACGTACGTCCGCAAGGCCCGCGAGCGCCGCAGGATGGTCCGCTCCCGCCTGCGTCAGGAGCGCAGCGGCTCCCCGTTCCGCTCCGAGATGAAGGACCAGGGCGCGACGGGTGCCTGGGAGTGCAACAGCAGGGCGCGGGTCCCCGCGACCGAGGACATCGCCGCCCGCCTGGCGATCGAGCCCGGCGACCTCTGCGTCATGACCGACTACGAATTCCTCGCGGACGGACAGCCCGCCCAGCTCGCGACGAGCTGGGAGCCGATGGCCGTCACCGGCGGCACGTCCGTCCTGCTCCCGGAGATGGGTCCGCGCGGCAGGATCGGCGTCGTCGCCCGTATGCGCTCCATCGACGTGCACATCTCCACCGCCCTCGAACTGCCGCGCCCGGCCCGCGCCACGCGCGAGCAGGCCGGCTTCCTCGGCATCTCCGTGGGCGACCTGGTCACCCAGCTGGAGCGCACGTACTTCGACGCCGATGGCCGTCCGGTGGAGACCGCCGACATCATCGTCCCGGACATCCGCTGGGAGATCGCGTACGAGATCGAGGTCGACGACTCCCGGTTCTGAGCGCCCCGGCCGGCGAACCGCGGAACAACGAGTGCGGCGCCGGCGCACTCCTCGCCGGCCTCTCCGGCTCTGTTCGCTGATCCCGAACCGAGCTGTTCCCCCGACCGGAAGGCCCCTTCACCGTGCTCGTCGCCCGCTCCATCGCCCTGTTCGCCGTCGCCGCACTGTTCGAGATCGGAGGCGCCTGGCTCGTCTGGCAGGGCATCCGCGAGCACAAGGGCTGGGTCTGGATCGGCGCCGGTGTCATCGCGCTCGGGCTGTACGGCGTCGTCGCCACCTTCCAGAGCGACGACGACTTCGGCCGTATCCTCGCCGCCTACGGCGGCATCTTCGTGGCCGGTTCGATCGCCTGGGGCATGGTCGCCGACGGCTACCGCCCGGACCGGTTCGACATCGTCGGCGCCCTGGTCTGCCTCGCCGGGATGGCGGTCATCATGTACGCCCCTCGCGGCCACTGACCCCGACGCAGACGCCGTACGCTCGCGTGGCCCGGGGCGCGACGGGCGACGAGGGCGATCAGCAGTCCATGCCCCTCCGGCGCGGGCTGTTGTAGTGTTACGACCCCTCGCGCACCGGCACGGGGACGGACCGGGGAGGTGAGACCCATTACCGCTGGATCGCTCTGGGTGCTCACTTCGTACGATCGCGTCGCACGGCCGGCAGTGGCAGCAGCAGCCGTCCGGAGGGTCTAGCCGATCGCGGAGCGCCCATCGGTTTCCCCGAAAGGCTTCGCCCGCATGCCGGTTCACGCCGTGAGTTCCCGTTCCGCCACCGTCGCCACCCTGCGCCGCGCGGGCTGCGTCTTCGCCGAGGACGAGGCTCTCCTCCTCCACGAGGCGGCCCTGTCCCCGGACGAACTGTCCTCCCTCGTCGAGCGCCGCGTCGCCGGACTGCCGCTCGAACACGTCCTGGGCTGGGCAGAGTTCCGTGGCCGCCGCCTCGCCGTGGACACCGCGGTCTTCGTGCCCCGCCGGCGTACGGAGTTCCTGGTGGCGCAGGCCGCCGCCTTCGCACCCCGGGGGGCCGTCGTCGTCGACCTGTGCTGCGGGTCCGGTGCGCTCGGCGTCGCCCTCGCCACGGAGCTGGGGGCGGCCGAGGCGGAGGCCGTCGAATTGCACGCCTGCGACGTCGATCCCGCCGCCGTGCGCTGCGCCCGGCGCAACGTCGGCGACCTCGGGCAGGTCTACGAGGGCGACCTGTTCGACCCGCTGCCCGCCGCCCTGCGCGGCCGGGTCGACGTGCTGCTGGCCAACGTTCCGTACGTACCGACCGCAGATGTCGAACTCCTCCCCGCCGAAGCCCGCGTCCACGAACCCCGCGTCGCCCTCGACGGCGGCGGCGACGGGCTCGACGTCATGCGCCGGGTCGCCGCAGACGCCCCCCGGTGGCTCGCCCCCGGCGGCAGCCTGCTGGTGGAGGCCGGTGAGCGGCAGCGGGACGCGGCGGTGCGGGTCCTGCGCGACGCCGGACTCACCCCGAAGGTGGCGGTCTGCGAGGAGCTGTACGCCACCGTCGTCATCGGTACGGCGGGATCGGAGCGTGCCGGTACGGCGGGTAGCAGCCGTAGGTACGGCGGGGCAGCAGCCGTAGGTGAGGCGGGGTAGCAGCCGTCGGTACGGTGGGGTGGCAGCCGTCAGGTGGGCCGTGGCCGCGTCCCGAATCCACCCGCACAGGACTAGGCTCGAAGAGCTGCGGCGCGGCAAAGGGGCAGTGCGCGGCTACGCGGATCGGTTCGGGCGGCAGGAGAGCGTGGAATGACGACGGTGCCGGGGCGTAGGAGCAGTACGTTCACCAGGCTGCTGCGGCACGGATTCACCGACCCGTCCGCCGCCGAGCAGCTCCTGGAGCTGGACGACCTCGCCTCCGTTCGGTCCGATCCGGTCCTCTTGGAGGCGCTCGGCGCCACCGCCGACCCCGATCTGGCCCTGCGCGGCCTCGTCCGGCTCGTGGAGGCCGAGGCGGCGGACGAGCGGCAGGTGCTGCTCGACACCCTCGTCACCGCCAAGCCGCTGCGCGACCGGCTCCTCGGGGTCCTCGGGGCGTCCGAGGCGCTCGGCGACCACCTGGCCCGGCACCCGCGCGACTGGCAGGCACTCGTCACGTACGAGGCGGTCGACCTGCACCCGGGGGTCGCCGAGTTCGAGCGCGGGCTCGCCGAGGCCGTGGACCCGGACTCGCTCCGCGTCGCCTACCGTCGCTGCCTGCTCACCCTGGCCGCCCGCGACGTCTGCGGGACCACCGGCCTCGCCCAGACCGCCGCCGAACTGGCCGACCTCGCCACCGCCACCCTCCGCGCCGCCCTGGCCATCGCCCGCACCGGGGCACCGGAGGACGCGGCGCAGTGCCGGCTCGCCGTCGTCGCCATGGGCAAGTGCGGCGGCCACGAGCTGAACTACGTCTCCGACGTCGACGTGATCTTCGTGGCGGAGGCGCGCGACGGGGTCGACGAGAACAAGGCCATGCAGGCCGCCACCCGGCTGGCCGCCCACATGATGCGGATCTGCTCGGACAACACCCCCGAGGGCACCATCTGGCCGGTCGACGCCAACCTCCGCCCCGAGGGCCGCAACGGGCCCCTCGTGCGCACCCTCACCTCGCACCTCGCCTACTACCAGTGGTGGGCGAAGACCTGGGAGTTCCAGGCGCTGCTGAAGGCCCGCGCGGTCGCCGGGGACCCGGAGCTCGGCGCGGAGTACGTCGACGCCGTCTCCCCGCTCGTCTGGCAGGCCGCCGACCGGGAGAACTTCGTCCCCGACGTGCAGAAGATGCGCCGCCGCGTCGTCGACAACATCCCCGCCGACCGGATCGAGCGGGAACTCAAGCTCGGACCCGGCGGGCTGCGGGACGTCGAGTTCGCCGTGCAGCTCCTCCAGCTCGTGCACGGCCGCAGCGACGCCTCGCTGCACAGCGGCACCACCCTGGAGGCCCTGCGGGCGCTCGCCGAGGGCGGGTACGTGGGGCGCGCGGACGCCGCCCAGCTCGACGAGGCGTACCGCTTCCTGCGCTCCATGGAGCACCGCATCCAGCTCTACCGGCTGCGCCGCACCCACCTGGTCCCCGAGGACGATGCGGACCTGCGGCGGCTCGGGCGGTCGCTCGGGATGCGGACCGACCCGGTCGCCGAGATCAACAGGGCGTGGCGGCGGCACGCCTCCGTCGTACGGCGGCTGCACGAGAAGATTTTCTACCGGCCGCTGCTGGATGCCGTCGCCCAGCTGGCCCCCGCCGAGTCCCGGCTCAGCGCGAAGGCCGCCGCGATCCGGCTGGAGGCCCTCGGGTACGCCGACCCCGGCGCGGCCCTGCGCCACCTGGAGGCCCTTTCCTCCGGGGTCTCCCGCAAGGCGGCGATCCAGCGCACCCTGCTGCCGGTGCTGCTCGGCTGGTTCGCGGACTCCGCCGACCCGGACGCCGGGCTCCTCGGCTTCCGCAAGGTGTCCGACGCGCTCGGCAAGACCCCGTGGTACCTGCGGCTCCTGCGCGACGAGGGGGCGGCGGCGGAGAACCTCGCCCGGGTCCTCTCCGCCGGCCGCCTCGCCCCCGACCTGCTGCTGCGCGCCCCGGAGGCGGTGGCGATCCTCGGCGATCCGGAGGGGCTCGCCCCGCGCACCCGGGACCACCTGGAGCAGGAGGTGCTGGCCGCGGTGGGGCGCGCGGGGGACGCCGAGTCGGCGGTCGCGGTGGTGCGCGGGGTGCGGCGGCGGGAGCTGTTCCGTACGACGGCCGCCGACATCATCGGCTCCTACGGCACCGAGGACAGCCCGGCCGAGCAGGACCACGGGGCCCTCGTCGACCGGGTCGGCTCGGCCGTCACCGACCTCAACGCCGCCACCATCGCGGGCGCGCTGCGGGCCGCCGTACGCGAGCGGTGGGGGGACACCCTGCCGACCCGGTTCGCCGTCATCGGCATGGGGCGCTTCGGCGGGCACGAGCTGAGTTACGGCTCCGACGCCGACGTCCTCTTCGTGCACCGGCCGCGCGAGGGCGTGAGCGACGAGGAGGCGGCCCGGGCCGCGAACGCGGTCGTCTCCGAGATGCGGAGACTGCTCCAGCTGCCGACCGCCGACCCGCCGCTGCTGATCGACGCCGACCTGCGGCCGGAGGGCAAGACCGGGCCGATGGTACGGACGCTGAAGTCGTACCAGGCGTACTACCGGCGCTGGTCGCTGGTCTGGGAGAGCCAGGCGCTGCTGCGGGCCGAGCCGATGGCGGGTGACGCGGAGCTGGCGCGCGACTTCATGGAGGTCGTCGATCCGCTGCGGTATCCGATGGAGGGGCTCGACGAGGACGCCGTACGCGAGATCCGCCGGCTCAAGGCGCGGATGGAGTCCGAGCGGATGCCGCGCGGCGCGGACCCGACGCTCCACGCGAAGCTGGGCCGGGGCGGGCTGAGCGACGTCGAGTGGACCGTGCAGCTGACGCAGATGCAGCACGGGTGGGCGGAGCCGGGGCTGCGGACGACGCGTACGCGTCAGGCGCTGGCGGCGGCGTGCGCGGCGGGGCTCATTCCGGCGGAGGACGCGCAGATGCTGGACGAGGCGTGGGTGCTGGCCACGCGGGTGCGGAACGCGGTGATGCTGGTGCGGGGGCGGCCGGGCGACACGTTCCCGTCCGATCCCCGGGAGATGACCGCGGTGGGGCGGTACCTGGGGTACGAGCCGGGGCACGTCGGGGACATGCTGGACGACTACCGGCGCATCACGCGGAGGGCTCGGGCGGTGGTGGAGGAGCGGTTCTACGGGGCGACGTCCTAGGCGCGTCCTTGCGGTGCTCCGCCCCGGGCCCCGCTCCTCAAGCGCCGGAGGGGTTGGTCCTCAGGCGCCGGGCGGGCTGGAGGTGGTGCGGGCGGGCGGGCTGGAGGTGGTGCGGGCGGACGGGCTGGAGGTGGTGCGGGCGGACGGGCTGGACGTGGTGCGGGCGGACGGGCTGGACGTGGTGCTACGACCTCCGCGCACCCGCCGTCTCGGGCTCGGGATCCGGCTCCGCCGTCGGCCGTGGCAGCCGGGCCGCCGCCCGCACCCCCGTCAGCCGGCCGCTCCCCTTCGCGGGGACCCACTTCGGCAGGTGGTGCGGCAGCGAGCCGTACCAGGTGCGGGAGACCGCGTAGCCGAACGCCAGGCAGGCCATGCCGCCCACCGCGTCCAGCCAGAAGTGGTTGGCGGTGGCCACGATGACGACCAGGGTGAGCGTCGGGTAGAGCAGGCCCAGGATGCGGGCCCAGGGCGCCGAGGCCAGCGCGAAGATCGTCAGGCCGCACCAGAGGGACCAGCCGATGTGCATGGACGGCATCGCCGCGTACTGGTTCGACATGTTCTTGAAGTTGCCCGAGGCCATCGAGCCCCAGGTCTCGTGCACGAGCACCGTGTCGATGAAGTTCGCCCCGTTCATCAGACGGGGTGGCGCCAGCGGGTAGAGGTAGTAGCCGAGCAGCGCCACGGCCGTCGTGGCGAACAGGACGAGCCGGGTCGCCGCGTAACGGCCCGGGTGGCGGCGGAACAGCCAGACGAGGACGCCGATGGTCACGACGAAGTGCAGCGTCGCGTAGTAGTAGTTCATCGACACGATCAGCCAGGTCACGGAATTGACCGAGTGGTTGACCGCTTCCTCGAAGGCGAGGCCCAGGGACTTCTCCGCCGACCAGATCCAGTCCGCGTTGCGCAGGGCCGCCGCCTTCTGCTCCGGGACGGCGTTGCGCACGAGCGAGTACAGCCAGTAACTGACCGCGATGAGCAGGATCTCGAACCAGAGCCGGGGGCGGCCGGGCGACCGCAGGGAGCGGAAGCGGGCCCGCCGCCCGCTCGTGCCGGAAGCCTCCCCCGCGGCCGGGGAAGCGGCGGCCGGGGACGTTGCGGTCGGGGAGATGGCCCGGGCCTCGGGGGCCGCATCGGCCTCGATGGGTGAAGGACCGGCCGCCGACCGGCCTTCCTGTGCTGTCACGTGCGTTTCACCCATAGGCAGAGAGTCTTCCATAGAGATTCCCCTGCCCCCGATCATCCTCCGGTCGGGTCACCGTCGCACATCATGCGCCTCAGGGATGAGCGTGCGACCCCGCGCCCGATCCAGGACCCGAGGCCGTCGTCCCCCGGACCACCAGCTCGGGCATGAAGACGAACTCGCTGTGCGGAGCCGGGGTGCCGCCGATCTCCTCCAGCAGCGTGCGCACCGCGGCCTGGCCCATCGCCGTCACCGGCTGCCGGATGGTGGTGAGCGGCGGATCGGTGAACGCTATGAGGGGCGAGTCGTCGTAGCCGACCACGGAGAGGTCCCGGGGGACTTCCCGGGAGAGCCTGCGGGCCGCCCGGATCGCCCCGAGCGCCATCATGTCGCTCGCGCACACGACCGCCGTGCAGCCGCGCTCCATCAGGGCCGAGGCGGCGGCCTGGCCGCCCTCCAGTGTGTACAGGGAGTGCTGGATCAACTCCTCCACCTGGTCGGGGGTCAGGCCCAGCTGCTCCTGCATCGTGGCGTGGAAGCCCTCGATCTTGCGGAGCACCGGCACGAAGCGCTTGGGGCCGACCGCGAGGCCGATACGGGTGTGGCCCAGCGCCACCAGGTGCGTCACCGCCAGCCGCATCGCCGCCCGGTCGTCGGGGGAGATGAAGGGGGCCTGCACCTTGGCGGAGAAGCCGTTCACCAGGACGAAGGGGACGCCCTGGCCGCGCAGTTGCTCGTAGCGCTGCATGTCGGCCGAGGTGTCGGCGTGCAGACCGGAGACGAAGATGATGCCGGAGACGCCCCGGTCCACCAGCATTTCGGTGAGCTCGTCCTCGGTGGAGCCGCCGGGGGTCTGGGTGGCCAGGACCGGGGTGTACCCCTGCCGGGTCAGCGCCTGGCCGATGACCTGGGCCAGCGCCGGGAAGATCGGGTTCTCCAGCTCCGGGGTGATCAGACCGACCAGGCCCGCGCTGCGCCGGCGCAACCGTACGGGGCGTTCGTAGCCGAGGACGTCGAGCGCCGCGAGGACGGATTCGCGGGTGGTCGCCGCGACCCCGGGCTTGCCGTTCAGGACTCGGCTGACCGTCGCTTCGCTGACCCCCGCCTGAGTTGCGATATCGGCAAGCCGTGCGGTCATGTCAGTGGACTGTACCGGGCCGGTGTCGGATTGCCCACCGTGCGGAGAGCGTCACCGGCAGAGAGCGGGAGTGGCGTTCCGGCAACCTCTTGCAAGCTCTTGCGGTCGGACCGCGGCCCGCGGTCGAATCGTCGCACTGCGCATACGCCGCGCCTGGCCTGCCCTTGCCAGGGGTGAGGGGCCTCCGTCAAGGGGCTTGACGGCAACCTTGAGGACACGCGAATGTAACGATCAGCAGGGATTGCAGAAAGCTTCCGCAAGGTCTTTCGGTGTTCTTTCATCCTTGTTACGTTCACGTCGACCCGGCGCCGCGACGGAGCGGTACGGCAGTTGAAGGAGTTCAGATGCGACGTGGCATAACGGCCACCGCCCTGGTCGCGGCCCTGGCGCTCGCGGCGACCGCCTGCGGCGGCGACGACAAGTCCGGCGGCGGTTCGAGCTCGGGTGAGCTCTCCGGCACCGTGACCTGGTGGGACACCTCGAACGTCGGCAGCGAGGACAAGGTCTTCAAGAAGCTGGCCGAAGGCTTCGAGAAGAAGCACCCGAAGGTCGACGTCAAGTACGTCAGCGTCCCCTTCGGTGACGCGCAGAACAAGTTCAAGAACGCGGCCCAGGCCGGCAGCTCCGCGCCCGACGTGATCCGCTCCGAGGTCGCCTGGACGCCGGACTTCGCCTCCCTCGGCTACCTGGCCCCGCTGGACGGCACCGCCGCCCTGAAGAACCAGGACGACTTCCTGCCCCAGGCCGTCGCGTCCACCAAGTTCGAGGACAAGACCTACGCCGTCCCGCAGGTCATCGACTCCATGGGCATCTTCTACAACAAGAAGCTGCTGGAGAAGGCGGGCGTCGAGGCCCCGGCCACCCTGGACGACCTGAAGAGCGTCGCCAAGAAGATCAAGGACAAGACCGGCAAGACCGGCCTCTACCTGCGCGGCGACGACCCGTACTACTTCCTCTCCTTCCTGTACGGCGAGGGCGGCGACCTGGTCGACGCCGATTCCAAGGCCGTCACCGTGGACCGGCCCGAGGGCGTCAAGGCGTTCGAGGCGGTCAAGGCCCTGGTCGACGACGGCACCGCGAAGACGGACGCCTCGGACGGCTGGGAGAACATGATGCAGTCGTTCAAGAACGGCGACGTCGCCATGATGATCAACGGCCCCTGGGCCGTGTCCGACACGCTGACCGGCAAGGAGTTCACGGACAAGGCCAACCTGGGCATCACCACGGTCCCGGCCGGCTCCGCCGCCCAGGGCGCCCCGCAGGGCGGCCACAACCTCGCCGTCTACGCCGGTTCGAAGAACCTGGAAGCCTCCTACGCCTTCGTCGAGTACATGACGTCCGTGGAGTCCCAGGCCACCACCGCCGGTGAGCTGAACCTCCTGCCGACGCGCACCTCCGCGTACGCCAAGAAGGAAGCCGTCGACAGCGAGATCGTCGGCTTCTTCAAGCCGGTCGTCGAGACCGCCGTCGAGCGCCCCTGGATCCCCGAGGGCGGCAGCCTCTTCGCCCCGCTCGGTGTCGAGTACACCAAGGTCCTCACCGGCCAGACCACGCCGGAGAAGGCCGCCAAGTCGACCGGCGACTCCTACCGCAAGCTCCTGAAGGACTGGAAGTAACAGGAAGGTTGGCCGACTGATGGCTGTCCACACCAGCCAGTCGGTGGTGAAGGCCGCGGGCGAGGACGTCGCCCGCGGCCGGAGCCGCGGTACTGGCACCCCACCACCGGCCCCCGGCCGTTTCCGGCGCGGCCTGTCGACCCACTGGTACGCCTGGACCATGGTCGCCCCGGTCGTCGTCGTGATCAGCGTGATCATCGGCTACCCGCTGCTGCGCGGCATCTACCTGTCGATGACCGACGCCGACGAGCGCAACGTCGCCCGCACCATCGGCGTCAACGAACTGCCCGCCACCTACGGGTTCGTCGGTGCGGACAACTACGTCGACGCGCTGACCGGCTCGCAGTTCCTCGGCACGCTCGGGTGGACGCTGGTGTGGACGGTCTCCTGCGTGAGCGTCACGTTCGTGCTCGGCATGGGCCTCGCCAACATCCTCAACCGCCGCATCGCCGGACGCTCCGCCTACCGCATGGCCCTCATCCTGCCCTGGGCCATCCCCGGCTTCGTCTCGGTCTTCGCCTGGCGCTTCCTCTACAACGAGGAGCGCGGCCTGCTCAACAAGATCCTCGGCGGCGCCGGCATCGACGGTATCCCGTGGCTCAACGACCCGACCTGGGCGAAGTTCGCCGTCATCGCCGTCAACGTCTGGCTCGGCATCCCCTTCATGATGGTCGCCCTGCTCGGCGGGTTGCAGTCCATCCCCTCGGAGCAGTACGAGGCAGCCGAGATGGACGGCGCCACCGCCTGGCAGCGGTTCCGCCACATCACGCTCCCCGGACTGCGCCCGGTCTCCACCACGGTGATCCTGCTCTCGACCATCTGGACCTTCAACATGTTCCCGGTGATCTTCCTGCTCACCCGCGGCGGACCCGGTGAGGCCACCCAGATCCTCGTCACCCAGGCGTACAAGTTCTCCTTCGAGATCAGCCCGCGCGATTTCGCGCAGTCCTCCACCTGGGGCGTGCTGATCCTCGTACTCCTGATGCTCTTCGCCGTGATCTACCGGCGAGTCCTGCGCACCCAGGGAGACAACTGGTGAGCACCGTCACCTCCGCCACCGACACCCCCGCGCGTCCGGCCGGGCCCAAGGTCCGGCTGCGCGGCGAGCGTTCGCCGCTCGCCTCGATCGGGCTGCACCTCACCCTGATCATCGCCTCGGTGATCGCGGTCTTCCCGGTGCTGTGGGTCCTGCTGACCTCGCTCAAGCCCGCCAAGTACGCGACCACCACGGACTTCTTCCGCGAGACCACGTTCGTCAACTACACGAACCTGATCCGCGACACCGAGTTCCTCAACTGGTTCGCCAACTCGGCGATCATCGCCGGGCTCTCCACCGTCATCGGGGTCTTCGTCGCCGCCACCACCGGCTACGCCGTCAGCCGCTTCCGCTTCCCCGGCAAGCGCGGGCTGATGTGGACGCTGCTGATCACCCAGATGTTCCCGGTCGCCGTCCTCATCGTGCCGATCTACAACATCATGGCGAACCTGGGGCTGCTCAACCAGCCCGCCGGCCTCGTCATCACCTACCTCACCATCTCGGTGCCGTTCTGCGCCTGGATGATGAAGGGCTTCTTCGACACCATCCCGCGTGAGATCGACGAGTCGGGCGAGGTCGACGGCCTCACCCCGTTCGGCACCTTCTGGCGGTTGATCCTGCCGCTGGCCAAGCCGGGCCTCGCGGTCACCGCGTTCTACTCCTTCATCACCGCCTGGGGCGAGGTGGCGTACGCCTCCGCCTTCCTGGTCGGTGACGAGAACCTGACGCTGGCCGGCGGACTCCAGAAGTTCGTCAACCAGTACGGCGCCCAGTGGGGCCCCATGACGGCGGCCTCCGTGCTCATCGCCGTCCCGGCGGCCCTGGTCTTCCTGTTCGCGCAGAAGCACCTGGTCACCGGCATGTCCGCCGGAGCCGTCAAGGGCTGAGGAACCTCCTGGACGCCAGCACCCGCACGCATCACCGCACCCGTCACGGCGGCGCCGGAAACCCCGACCCGGCCACCGGCGCCGCTCCCCACCCAGACACCCCAGGGACGACATGACCCAGCACCTCGCTGCCCCCTCCACCGGCACGTCCGACGACGCCCCGGGCCACCGCACCGGCTGGTGGCAGGACGCGGTGATCTACCAGGTCTATCCGCGGAGCTTCGCCGACGGAGACGGCGACGGCATGGGCGACCTCCCCGGCGTCACCGCCCGCCTCCCCTACCTCCGGGACCTCGGCGTCGACGCGGTCTGGCTCTCGCCCTTCTACGCCTCCCCGCAGGCCGACGCCGGGTACGACGTCGCCGACTACCGGGCCATCGACCCGATGTTCGGCACCCTGCTGGACGCCGACGCGCTGATCCGCGAGGCGCACGGCCTGGGCCTGCGCATCATCGTCGACCTGGTGCCCAACCACTCCTCCGACCAGCACGAGTGGTTCAAGCGCGCCCTGGCCGAGGGTCCCGGCTCCGCCCTGCGTGAGCGCTACCACTTCCGCCCCGGCAAGGGCGCCGACGGCGAACTCCCGCCCAACGACTGGGAGTCCATCTTCGGCGGCCCCGCCTGGACCCGTACGGTCGACCCGGACGGCACCCCGGGCGACTGGTACCTCCACCTCTTCGCCCCCGAGCAGCCCGACTTCAACTGGGAGCACCCGGCCGTCGCCGACGAGTTCCGCTCCATCCTGCGCTTCTGGCTCGACATGGGCGTCGACGGCTTCCGGGTCGACGTCGCCCACGGTCTCGTCAAGGCGCAGGGCCTGCCCGACCTCGGCTCCCATGACCAGCTCAAGCTGCTCGGCAACGACGTCATGCCCTTCTTCGACCAGGACGGCGTGCACGCGATCTACCGCAGCTGGCGCACCATCCTGGATGAATACCCCGGCGAGCGCATCGCCGTCGCCGAGGCGTGGACCCCCACCGTCGAGCGGACCGCCAACTACGTGCGTCCCGACGAGATGCACCAGGCGTTCAACTTCCAGTACCTCGGCACCGACTGGGACGCCGAGGCGCTCCGTAAGGTGATCGACTCCTCGCTCGACGCGATGCGCCCGGTTGGCGCCCCCACCACCTGGGTGCTCTCCAACCACGACGTCACCCGGCATGCCACCCGGTTCGCCAACCCGCCGGGCCTGGGCACCCAGATCCGTACCCCCGGCGACCGTGAACTCGGCCTGCGCCGGGCCCGCGCCGCCACCCTGCTGATGCTCGCCCTGCCCGGCTCCGCCTACGTCTACCAGGGCGAGGAGCTCGGCCTGCCCGACGTCACCGACCTGCCCGACGAGGCCCGCCAGGACCCCTCGTTCTTCCGCGCCGAGGGCCAGGACGGCTTCCGCGACGGGTGCCGGGTGCCGATCCCGTGGAGCCGCGAGGGCAGCAGTTACGGGTTCGGCGCGGGCGGCAGCTGGCTTCCGCAGCCCGCCGGCTGGGGCGAGCTGTCGGTGGCGGCGCAGACCGGCGTGGAGGGCTCCACGCTGGAGCTGTACCGGGCCGCGATCGCCGCCCGCCGGGACCACCCGGGCCTCGGCGCGGGCTCCGACGTCGAATGGCTGGACGGCCCCGACGGCGTCCTCGTCCTGGCCCGCCCCGGCTTCGTCTGCACCGTCAACACCACCGGCGCCCCGGTCCGGATCACCGCCCGCGGCCGGGTGCTGCTCGCCAGCTCCCCGGTCACCGTGGACGGCGCGGATGCCGTACTGCCCGCCGACACCACGGTGTGGTGGGCGGTGTGACACTGCCCGCGCCCAGGACCACCGCCGTGCCTCGCCTCTCCGACATCGCCGGCCAGGCGGCGGTCAGCGAGGCGACGGTCAGCCGGGTCCTGAACGGGAAGCAGGGCGTCGCGGACACCACGCGTCAGCGGGTGCTCGCGGCGCTCGACATCCTGGGCTACGAGCGGCCCGTACGGCTGCGGCAGCGCAGCGCCGGGCTGATCGGCCTGGTGACGCCCGAACTCACCAACCCGATCTTCCCGGCGTTCGCGCAGTCCGTCGAGCAGGTGCTGGCCGGGCACGGCTACACCCCCGTGCTCTGCACCCAGCTGCCGGGCGGCGCCACCGAGGACGAGCTGGTCGAACAGCTCGTGGAGCGGGGCGTCGGCGGCGTCGTCTTCCTGTCCGGGCTGCACGCCGACACCTCGGCCGACCCGGCGCGGTACGCCGCGCTCACCGAGCGCGGCGTACCGTTCGTCCTGATCAACGGCTACAACGAGCGCATCAGCGCCCCGTTCGTCTCGCCCGATGACAACGCTGCCGTACGGATGGCCGTGGGCCACCTCGCCGACCTGGGCCACCGCCGGATCGGCCTGGCCATCGGCCCGCAGCGGTACGTGCCCTCCCGGCGCAAGCGCGACGGCTTCGTGGAGGCGGCCATCTCGTTGCTCGGCATGGACCCCTCCGAGGCCGGACTGCTCGTCTGCTCCACCCTGTTCAGCGTCGAGGGCGGCCAGGTGGCGGCGGGCGCCCTGCTGGACGCCGGGTGCACCGGCATCGTCTGCGGCAGCGACCTGATGGCCCTGGGCGTCGTCCGCGCCGCCCGGGGGAGGGGGCTCGACGTGCCGCGTGACGTCTCGGTCGTCGGCTTCGACGACTCGCAGCTCATCGCGTTCACGGACCCGCCCCTGACGACTGTGCGCCAGCCCGTGCAGGCGATGGCGGCGGCCGCGGTGGGCGCGCTGCTGGAGGAGATCGGCGGGAGCCCGGTGCAGCGCACCGAGTACGTCTTCCAGCCGGAGCTGGTGGTACGGGGCTCGACCGCGGCAGTCCGCGCGGACTGACCGGAAACACGGGAACGGACACGTACAGGAGAGGCACCAGGAGTCGGCCCAGGAAGGGCCGGCGGGGAGTTCTTGCGACTCCGGGTGCCTCTCTTGTCGTGACCGGCCCGGCCGGCCGGGCGCGTGGGGTCCGGCGCCGCGAGTCGCGGTACCGGAACCCTCGGCCGACCGGACCGGAGTCGGATGAAACGTAACAGGCCGGCAATATCTTGCGAAAGACCTTGCAGGAAGAAAACCGGGCTGTTTCGTGGATGTGAGCGGGAGATGTCCAAAGGGTTGACCGGCGCCTGACGGGCTCGTACGGTCTGCTCCGCGGCAAGGTTTGCATTCTTGCAGCAAGAACCTTCAGGAGCCTTGAGGGCATGGCGCGTTGCCGGCTGAGGCTGCACCGTCACCCGCGTTCCCCCCCACCCGCAGGAGGAAAGACATGGCACGCAGACCCCTGTCTGCCGCGCTCGCCCTCGTGGCCGGCGCCGCCGCCGCCCTTGTCATCCCCACCGGATTCGGCACCGCGTCCCCCGCGCAGGCCGCCGCTCCGGGCGACAAGGACGTCACCGCCGTGCTGTTCGAGTGGAAGTACGCCTCCATAGCCAAGGCCTGCACGGACACCCTCGGTCCGGCGGGCTACGGCTACGTCCAGGTCTCGCCACCCCAGGAACACATCCAGGGTGGCCAGTGGTGGACGTCGTACCAGCCCGTCAGCTACAAGATCGCCGGCCGCCTCGGTGACCGGGCCGCCTTCTCCGCCATGGTGAACACGTGTCACTCGGCCGGGGTCAAGGTCGTCGCGGACGCCGTCATCAACCACATGTCCGCCGGCAGCGGCACCGGCACCGGCGGCTCGTCGTACACCAAGTACGACTACCCGGGGCTCTACTCGGTCAACGACCTGAACCACTGCCAGGCGCTGATCTCCGACTACAACGACCGCGCCGACGTCCAGAACTGCGAACTGGTCGGCCTCGCCGACCTGGACACCGGCGAGGACTACGTACGCGGCAGGATCGCCGGCTACCTCAACGACCTGCTCTCCCTCGGTGTCGACGGCTTCCGGATCGACGCGGCCAAGCACATGCCCGCCGCCGACCTCGCCGACATCAAGTCCCGGCTGACCAAGCCCGACGTCTACTGGAAGCAGGAGGCGATCCACGGGGCGGGCGAGGCCGTCTCGCCCTCGGAGTACCTCGGCAACGGGGACGTCCAGGAGTTCCGGTACGCGCGCGGCCTCAAGCAGGTCTTCCTGAACGAGAACCTCGCCCACCTGAAGAACTTCGGCACGGGCTGGGGCTTCATGGAGTCCGGCAAGTCCGGCGTCTTCGTCGACAACCACGACACCGAGCGCAACGGCGAGACGCTCAGCTACAAGAACGGCTCCGCCTACACCCTCGCCGGCGTCTTCATGCTGGCCTGGCCCTACGGCTCCCCGGACGTCCACTCCGGCTACGAGTTCAGCGACCACGACGCCGGACCGCCGAACGGCGGCCAGGTCAACGCCTGCTACAGCGGCGGCTGGAAGTGCCAGCACGACTGGCGCGAGATCTCCTCCATGGTCGGCCTCCGCAACGCCGCACGCGGCCAGGCCGTCACCAACTGGTGGGACAACGGCGGCGACCAGATCGCCTTCGGCCGGGGCACCAAGGCGTACGTGGCCATCAACCACGAGGGCTCCTCGCTGACCCGGACCTTCCAGACCTCGTTGCCCGCCGGTGCTTACTGCGACGTACAGAGCGGCCGAGGCGTCACGGTGAACGGTTCCGGCCAGTTCACCGCCACCGTGGGCGCGGGCACCGCTGTGGCCCTGCACGCGAACGCCCGTACGTGCGGGGGTGGCGGTTCCACTCCGGACCCCGGCCCCGGCAACGGCCGGTCCGGTGTCTCCTTCGGTGTCCAGGCCGCCACCCAGCCCGGCCAGAACCTCTACGTCACCGGTGACCAGGCCGCCCTCGGCAACTGGAACCCGGCCACCGCGCTGAAGCTCGACCCGGCCACGTACCCCGTGTGGAAGCTGGACGTGAACCTGCCCGCCGGGACCTCGTTCGCGTACAAGTACCTCCGCAAGGACGCGAGCGGCAACGTCACCTGGGAGAGCGGCGCCAACCGCACCGCCACCGTCCCGTCCTCCGGGAAGGCCACGCTGACCGCCGACGTGTGGCGCAGCTGATCTCTTCCCTCTCCCCGCGGGCCGGTGGCACCGCGACCGGCCCGCAGCCCACCCTCCTGAGACCAGCCGAGGAGCAACCCTCTCGTGTCCCGAACCCTTCTCAGGCGCGGGGTCGTCGCCGCGCTCTGCGCGGCGCTGCTGCCCGTCGTCCCGGCGGCCACGGCCGCCGCATCGCCCAGAACGCCCGCCCCGCCGTCCGACGCGAAGCTCGCACGCGAGGCGGCCCGGCACGACCTCACGCGTGAGCAGTTCTACTTCGTGCTGCCGGACCGGTTCGCCAACGGCACCGCCGCCAACGACCGTGGCGGCCTGACCGGTTCACGGCTGGAGCACGGCTTCGACCCCACCGACAAGGGGTTCTACCAGGGCGGCGACCTCAAGGGTCTGACCGGGAAGCTCGACTACATCAAGGGGCTCGGCACCACCGCGATCTGGATGGCGCCGATCTTCAAGAACCGGCCCGTCCAGGGCACCGGCAAGGACGCATCGGCCGGCTACCACGGCTACTGGATCACCGACTTCACCCAGGTCGACCCGCACTTCGGCACCAACGCCGACCTGGAGAAGCTGATCGACCAGGCCCACGCCAAGGGCATGAAGGTCTTCTTCGACGTCATCACCAACCACACCGCCGACACCGTCGACCACGCGGAGAAGGCCTACGGCTACAAGCCCAAGGGCGCCTTCCCCTACCTCGACAGGACCGGCCGCCCCTTCGACGACCGGGACGGCGTCAAGGAGGTCGACGAGGACTCCTTCCCGTACACCCCGGTGCAGACCCCCGGCACCGGCAAGAAGGTCCCGTCCTGGCTCGACGACCCGACGATGTACCACAACCGGGGCGACTCGACCTGGGCCGGCGAATCCAACGAGTACGGCGACTTCTCCGGGCTCGACGACCTGTGGACCGAGCGTCCCGAGGTCGTGAAGGGCATGGAGAAGATCTACCAGAAGTGGGTCCGCGACTTCGACATCGACGGGTTCCGCATCGACACCGTCAAACACGTCGACCTGGACTTCTGGACCCAGTGGGCCACCGCCCTCGACGCCTACGCGGCGAAGCGGGGCCGGGACGACTTCTTCATGTTCGGTGAGGTCTACTCCGCCGACCCGGCGATCACCTCGCCGTACGTCACCCGGGGCCGGCTGGACTCGACGCTGGACTTCCCCTTCCAGGAGGCCGCCCGGCAGTTCGCCTCCCAGGGCGCCCCGGCCGACCGGCTCGCCTCGGTGTACGGCAACGACTACCGCTACACCACGGACAAGGCCAACGCCTACGAGCAGGTCACCTTCCTCGGCAACCACGACATGGGCCGCATCGGGACCTTCCTGGAGCAGGACAACCCGGGCGCCGGTGACGCGGAGCTGGTGAAGCGGGCGCGGCTCGCCAACGAGCTGATGTTCCTCGGCCGGGGCAACCCGGTCATCTACTACGGCGACGAGCAGGGCTTCACCGGCGCCGGCGGCGACAAGGACTCCCGCCAGACCCTCTTCGCCTCGAAGACCGCCGACTACCTGGACGACGACCAGCTCGGCACCGACCGCACCCATGCCTCGGACGCGTACGACACCACCCACCCGGTCTACCGCTCCATCGCGGGTCTTTCCAAGCTCACCAAACGCCACCCCGCCCTGCGGGACGGCGTCCAGAGCGAGCGGTATGCCGAAGGGCCGGTGTACGCCACCTCGCGCATCGACGCCGAGCGGCCCAACGAGTACCTCGTCGCCTCCAACAGCGCGACCACCCCGAAGGAGGTCCAGCTGACCACCGAGTCGGCCGGGATGAACTTCCGTACGGTCTACGGTGGTTCCGGCGCGGTCCGCAGCGGCACGGACAAGAAGGTCACCGTCACCGTGCCCGCCCTCTCCAGCATCGTGCTGCGGGCGGACAAGCCACTGGGGGCCCCGGCCGCCAAGCCCGCGGTCACCCTGAAGGCCCCGGCCGCCGGCGCCACCGGCACCGTCGAGATCACCGCCGACGTGGACGGCGGCCGGCTCGACCGGGTCGTCTTCGCCGCCCAGGTGGGCAACGGGAAGTGGCGGACGCTCGGTTCGGCCGACCACGCCCCGTACCGGGTCACCCAGTACCTCGACGCTTCGGTGAAGGCGGGAACACCGCTGCGCTACAAGGCCGTTGTCGTGGACCGGGCGGGCCGCACCTCCAGTGCCCTCGCCGCGACCACCGCCGGCCAGGCCCCGCCGTCCCCGAAGCCCGTCGCCGTCGAGCGCGACCGGGCCGTCGTCCACTACCGGCGTGCCGACGGCGACTACGACGGCTGGCAGCTCAAGTCCGGTGGCAGGACCGCCGAGTTCATCGGGCGGGACGCGTTCGGCGCCTTCGCCTGGCTCGACCTGGAGAAGGGCACGAGCTCGGTCCCGTACACCGTCGAGAGGAACGGCACGGCGGACGGGCCGCAGCGGACCATCGACCTCGGGGTGACCGGGCAGGTCTGGATCGAGCAGGGCAAGGACGGGCAGGCGGTCGAAGCGCCCGAGGCCCCGCCGCAGGACACGACGAAGGCGGTCCTCAACTACCACCGCCCCGACGGGGATTACGACGGCTGGGGGCTGCACACCTGGACCGGCGCCCAAGAGCCCACCGACTGGGCCAAGCCGCTGATGCCGGTGAAGAAGGACGCCTACGGGGTCACCTTCGAGGTGCCGCTCGTCGACGGGGCCACCTCGCTCAGCTACATCCTGCACAAGGGCGACGAGAAGGACCTGCCCAGCGACCAGTCCCTGGACCTCGCCACCTACGGCCACGAGGTCTGGATGCTCGGCGGCAAGCCCGGCTACCTGCTCCCGCAGGTCGGCGGGGGCCCGGCTCCCGACCTCACCAAAGCCGAGGCGCAGTGGATCGACGCGAACACCGTCGTCTGGAAGGTGAAGACCACCGACGCCACCAGCCAGCAGCTCGTGTACGCGAGGAAGGGCGGCATCTCCGTCGTCGGCGGGGCGCTCTCCGACGAGGGCCGGTGGCTGCGGCTCACGCCTGGCGCGCTGAGTGACGCGCAGCAGGCCAAGTACCCCCACCTGAAGGGCTATCCGGCCTTCACCGTGGACCCCCGCGACCGGGACCGCGTCCGCGCATCCCTGCGCGGCCAGCTCATCGCCACCCAGCGCGCGGCCAACGGCGCGCTGCTGGCCGCCACCGGCGTACAGACGGCGGGCATCCTGGACGACCTGTACGGCAAGAACGCGGCCTCCGCCCCGCTCGGCCCGGTCTTCCGCAAGGGCACGCCCACCCTGTCCGTGTGGGCCCCCACCGCCCAGGTCGTCGCCCTGGAACTCGGCGGCCGTACGCACCCGATGAAGCGCGACGACCGCACCGGCGTCTGGTCGGTCACCGGAGGGAAGGACTGGCGGGGCAAGCCCTACCGGTACGCCGTGACCGTCTGGGCGCCGACCGTCCAGAAGCTGGTCACCAACAAGGTCACCGACCCCTACTCCACCGCCCTGACCGCCGACTCCGCCCGCAGCCTCGTCGTCGACCTCACCGACCCGAAGCTGGCGCCGCGCGGCTGGTCCGGGCTGAGGAAGCCCGCCGCCACCCCGCTGCGGGACGCCCAGATCCAGGAGCTGCACGTCCGGGACTTCTCCGTCACGGACCGCACGGCCAAGCACCCCGGTGAGTACCTGGCCTTCACCGACACCCGCTCGAAGGGCATGCGGCACCTGAAGAAGCTGGCCGACTCCGGCACCAGCTACGTCCACCTGCTGCCCGTCTTCGACATCGGGACGATCCCGGAGAGGAAGGGTGAGCAGGCCAAGCCCGCCTGCGACCTGTCCGTATACGCCCCCGACTCCCAGGAGCAGCAGGCCTGCGTGAGCAAGGCCGCCGCCAAGGACGGCTTCAACTGGGGCTACGACCCGCTGCACTACACCGTCCCGGAGGGCTCGTACGCCTCCGACCCGGACGGCACGCGGCGCACGGTCGAGTTCCGCCGGATGGTCCAGGGCCTCAACCAGGCCGGGCTGCGCACGGTCATGGACGTCGTCTACAACCACACCGTCGCCTCCGGCCAGGACGACAAGTCGGTCCTGGACAAGATCGTCCCCGGCTACTACCAGCGGCTCCAGGAGGACGGCACCGTCGCCACCTCCACCTGCTGCGCCAACACCGCGCCCGAGAACACCATGATGGGCAAGCTCGTCGTCGACTCGATCGTCACCTGGGCGAAGGAGTACAAGGTCGACGGCTTCCGCTTCGACCTGATGGGCCACCACCCCAAGGACAACATCCTCGCCGTCCGCAAGGCGCTCGACGGGCTCACGCTCGCCGAGGACGGCGTGGACGGGAAGAAGATCATCCTGTACGGCGAGGGCTGGAACTTCGGGGAGATCGCCGACGACTCCCGCTTCGTCCAGGCCACGCAGAAGAACATGGCCGGCACCGGCATCGCCACCTTCTCCGACCGGGCCCGTGACGCCGTACGCGGCGGCGGCCCCTTCGACGAGGACCCCGGCGTCCAGGGCTTCGCCTCCGGCCTCTACACCGACCCCAACTCCTCTCCGGCCAACGGCACCCGCGCCGAACAGCGGGCCCGGCTGCTGCACTACCAGGACCTGATCAAGGTCGGCCTCACCGGCAACCTCGCCGGCTACACCTTCACCGACACCTCCGGCCGTACGGTCAAGGGCTCGGACGTCGACTACAACGGGGCGCCCGCCGGATACGCGGCCGCACCCGGCGACGCGCTGGCCTACTCCGACGCCCACGACAACGAGACGCTCTTCGACACCCTCGCCTTCAAGCTCCCGGCCTCCAGCACGGCCGAGAGCCGGGCCAGGGCCCAGGTGGTGGCGATGGCCGCCTCCGTGCTGTCCCAGGGCCCCTCGCTCGCCCAGGCGGGCACCGACCTGCTGCGCTCCAAGTCCCTGGACCGCAACTCCTACGACAGCGGGGACTGGTTCAACGCCCTGCACTGGGACTGCCGCGACGGCAACGGCTTCGGCCGGGGCCTGCCGCCGGCCGCCGACAACCAGGACAAGTGGTCGTACGCGAAGCCGCTGCTGACCGCCTCCGCGACCATCGCCCCCGACTGCGCCCGGATCGACGGCGCCTCGGCCGCCTACCGCGACCTGCTCACCATCCGCACCACCGAGAAGGAGTTCTCGCTCTCCACCGCCGGGCAGGTGCAGTCCGCCCTGTCCTTCCCGCTCTCCGGCCCGGACGAGACCCCCGGTGTGATCACCATGCGCCTGGGCAAGCTGGCCGTCGTCCTCAACGCCGCCCCGGACACCGCCACCCAGCGGCTCGCCGCACCGGCGGGGCAGACGTACGCCCTGCACCCGGTCCAGGCCAAGGGCGCGGACCTTACTGTCAAACGAGCCAGGTACGACGGGAAATCGGCCAGTTTCACCGTACCGGGACGCACGGTGGCCGTCTTCGTCCTGCGCTGACAGCCACCGGCACTACGGTGACGGCAGACGTCGGCGAAGGAGCCGCGACAGCCGTCCTGGTCCACCACCGGGCCGGTCCCGCCCCCCTCCGCAGGGGGGCGGGACCGGCCCGGTTCGTGCGGCAGGGGTTCCGCCCGGGGCGGGTCGGCTCACCGGCGCCCTCTGCCCCAGCGTGCCGGACGGTGTGATGATGACCCAGGTGGGATTCCTTCCCGAGGAGACGAGCAGCTTCGTCGGGAGGCGGGCCGAACTGGCCCGGCTGGAGACCGCGTTGACCACGCGGCGGATGACCACCCTGATCGGCCCCGGCGGCGTCGGCAAGACCCGGCTCGCCGTCCGGGCCGCCCGCGCCGCCGCCGACCGCTACCCGGACGGCGCCTGGTGGGCCGACCTCTCCCCGCTCTACGACGACGCGCTGCTGCTCCCCACCGTCTCGGACGCGGTCGGGCTCGCCGACCACACCCTGCGCAGGCCCGTCGAGGCGCTCTGCGAATGGCTCAGCGACAAGCGCCTCCTGCTCGTCCTGGACTCCGCCGAACACCTCCGCGCCTCCTGCTCCCATCTGCTGGCCGAGCTGCTCACCACCTCGCCCGGCCTGACCGTCCTGGTCACCAGCAGGCAGCCGCTGACCACCCGGGGCGAGCACGTCGTACAGGTCCCGCCACTGCCGGTCGACGGCGCCCCCGACGCGCTCCAGCTCTTCGAGGAGCGGCTGCGCGCGGGCGACCCCCGGGCGGCCCTGGCCGCCCCGGGCGACCGGGCCGCCGCCGCCGACATCTGCCGCCGCCTCGAAGGCATCCCGCTCGCCATCGAACTGGCCGCCGCGGGTATCGGCCGCCACACCGTGGCCCAGCTCGCCACCCGCATCGGGACCCGCTTCGACGCCCCGGTGGATGCCGAGGACCTCACCGCCTCCCGCCTCGACCTCCTCGCCGACGACTCCCTCTGGCCCCGCCGCCACCGCACCCTGCGCACCACGATCGGCTGGAGCCACGAGCTCTGCACCCCGCTGGAAAGGCTCCTGTGGGCCCGCCTCACCCTGTTCCGTACGGACTTCGACGAGGAGGTCGCCCGCGAGGTCTGCACCGGGGGCCCGCTCACCCCGCACGAGGTGGACCGGGCGCTGCAAGGGCTCGTGGCCCAGTCCGTCGTCCAGCGCGACGGCACCCGCTACCGGATGCTCGACACCCTGCGCGAGTACGGCCGCATGTGGCTCACCGAGCTCGGAGAGGAGCGCGCCGCCGCCGGCCGGCACGCCGCCAGCTTCCTCGGCCTGGCCCGCCGCGCCCACGACGGCTGGACCGGCCCCGACCAGATCTCCTGGTACCACACGGTTGCCGACGCCCACCTGGACCTGTGCGCCGCCCTGGACCACCTGCTCGCCCACGACTCCGCCGGTGCCCAGGAGATGGCCGGCCGGGTCGGCTTCTTCTGGGCCTGCTGCGGCCATCTGTCGGAGGCCCGCGGCTACGCCCAGCGCGCCCTGGACGCCGGCCCGGTGGAGGGCCCGCACCGCACCCGGCTGCAGTGGGTGCTGGGCGTGGCGGCCCTGCTCCAGGGGGACTTCGCCACCGCCGAGACGTACGGGGCGCTCTGCACGGCCATCGCACTGTACGACCGGGACGACGAGGGCATGCTCGGTGCCACCTATCTCTCCGGCCTCACCCAGTTGATGACGGGGGAGCCCGCGGCGGCGCTGGAAGCGGCCGAACGGGTCCTCCGGATGACCGGGGCGGCCCCCTCCGGCGGGGAGCCGGCGGAGCAGCCGGCCGCCGCCTCCGGGTCCGGTGCCGGTCCCGCCCCCGTGGAGTCCGCCCACCGGCTGCGCTGCCGCCTCATCACCGTCTTCGCCCTCACCGCGCTCGGCCGGCTCACCGAGTCCGGGCGGGCCGCCGCCGCGCTGCGCCGGTCCTGCGAGCAGGGCGGCGAGTACTGGACCCGCTCCTACGCCGACTACCAGCTCGCCCTGATCGCCCTGCTCCAGGGCCGCCCGGAGGCCTCCGCCGCCCACGCCCGGGCGATGCTCGCGGGCAAGCACCGGCTCCGCGACAGCTTCGGCATCGCGCTGGGCCTGGACATCCTGGCCGCCGCCATCGCCGCCCAGGGTGCGGGCGCTCAGGCCGCCAGGGTCTACGGCACCGGGCACGCGTACTGGCGGATGGTCGGCCACCCGCAGCGCGGCACCCCGGAACTGGGCCCGGTCCGCGAGACCTGCGAGCTCCAGGCCCGGGCCGCCGTGGGCGACGCCGCCTACCAGCACGCCTTCGAACGCGGCCAGGCGGACAACGCCGAGGTCGGACTCGCCGCCGCGCTGCACAGCGACCTCCAGCTCTGAAGTGCCCTCGGGGGAGTGATGCGGAAGGACGGATTCTGACGGCGGACTACCCCGACCCGCGCATCGTGAGTTAGGTTAGGCAAACCTAAGTGACCGCTTGGGTTTCCTGACCGCCTCTGGAGAACTCGGATGCGTCCTTTCAGCGCCCGTGCCACGCAGCCGACCCGCGCCGAGCGCGTCCGGTCGATCCTCGTCGTCGCCCACTCGATGACGGTGGTGAGCGACGGGGTGCAGACCGAAGTCCGCCGCCTGGACGGCACGGGGGCGATGGGCCACATCCACCTGCACGCCCCCACCGAGGACGGTCACGCCCCGGTCGGGCAGCGGGTCCCGGCCCGCCTGGAGTTCACGGACATCGCGCCCACCCCCGTCCGCGAGCGGCTGCGCGCCCGCGTCACGGTGACCGGGCTGCTGGCGGCCCCGTACAGCACGGACACCGAGAGCTCCACCTGCATGGAGTTCGGCCAGGCGGTCCTCGAGGACGCCGAGGGCCGTACGTTCATCACGCTCGAAGAGCTGGAGCGGACGGAGACCGACCCGGTCGCCGCGTGCGAGGCCGGCATGCTGACGCACCTGGTCGACGACCACAGCGAGCTCGTGCCCCTGCTGCTGCGCCTCGTCCGCCCCCACCCCGACCGGGGGATGGTGCGGGCCGTACCGCTGGCGATGGACCGCTACGGAGTGACCCTGCGCCTGGAGTACCCGCGCACCCACCGCGACGTACGGCTCCCGTTCCCGAAGCCGGTGACCGACATCGACCAGGCGGGCCCGCAGATCCACGCGCTGCTGGCCGCCGCCCGCCGCGTCTCCCACCGCAACGGGCTGCCGGCCTAGGGGCTTTGCCTGCCCAGGGGCTCTGCCGGCCCAGGGGCTTTGCCGGCCCAGGAGCTCTGCCGGCCCAGGGGCCTTGCCGGCCTACGGGCTTCCGTGCGGCAGCCGCTGGGCCGGTACGGCGGGGGCGAGCGCCGAGAGCCGGCCCAGCAGGTCCCCGAACGGACCCTCCGCCGGTTCCTGGGAGAGCACCCGCAGCACGATGCCCGCCATCTCCCGGTCGTACGCGGCGCTGACGGCCGCCAGCGCGGCGAAGTCGTGCACGAGCTGCATCTCCAGCTCCGCGCGCGGGATGCGCCGCCCGTCCAGCCAGATCAGCGCGGTCGACTCGGCGAGCGAGACCCAGGAGCGGACCACCAACTCCAGCCGGGCCGGCGGGTTCACCACCCCCAGATGCGCGATGATCTGCTCGTACGCGGCCTGCCGCACTCCGTCGATCATGGCATTGGCCGTCGAGGAGCCGACGGCCGGGCCGCCGCGCATCAGCGCCGAGAAGCCCGGACCGTGCTCCTCGACGAAGTCGAAGAACCGTCCCATGACCCGCAACAGCCGTGCTCCCAGGGGGCCTTCGAGAGGTTCCAGGAAGCGGGCGGCCAGCTCGTCGGCGGCCCGCCGCAGCGCCGCCTCGTACAGGCTCTGCTTCCCGGGGAAGTAGTGGTAGACCAGCGGCCGTGAGATGCCCGCGGCGGCGGCGATGTCGTCGATCGACACATCCTCGGGGGAGCGCCGGCTGAACAAGTCCAGCGCGACGCCGATCAGTTGCTGCCTGCGCTCGTCGACGCCCATCCTGCGCCGTACCCCGGTCGTCATCCGGACAGCCTAACCGGGGTGCGGGCCGGTGACTTCTCCAGGTCCAGAAGCCGGTGACTTCCACAGGCCCAAGAGCCGGTATCCGCTCCAGGTCCAGGAGCCGGTATCCGCTACAGGTCCAGCACGAGGCGCCCGCCCCGGCAGCGCGAGACGCAGATCAGCATCGAGTCGCCGCGCTCGTCATCGGTCAGCAGCTCGTCCCGGTGGTCGATCTCGCCCGCCAGGACCCGCTGTTGGCACGTCCCGCAGAAACCCTGCTCGCAGGAGTACGGGACATCCGGCAGTTCCTCGCGGACGGCCGCCAGCACGGACTGCCCGGCGGCCACCTGGACGGTCCGGCCGCTGCGGTGCAGCTCCACCGCGAAGGCGCCGGAGCCCGCCGCGTCCGCCGTCGGGGCGGAGAACCGCTCCAGGTGCAGGGTGCAGCCCTCGGGGAGCGCGCTGGTGACGGCGTCCATCAGGGGCTCGGGGCCGCAGCAGTAGACCGCGGTGCCGGGGGCGATGCCCACCAGTGCGGCAGCGATGTCCGGGTGGCCCGCCTCGTCCTGGGCGACCACCGTGACCCGGTCGCCGTCGGCGCCGAGCTTCTCGACCTCGTCCAGGAACGGCATCGAGGCCCGCGACCGGCCCCCGTACAGCAGACGCCAGTCGGCGCCCGACGCGGCCGACGAGCGCAGCATCGGCAGGACCGGGGTGATGCCGATCCCGCCCGCGACGAAGAGGTACGCCTCGGCCTCCACCAGCGGGAACCGGTTGCGCGGCCCGCGCACTTCGATCTCCGCGCCCTCCTGGAGCTGCTCGTGCACCTCCCGTGAACCGCCCCGGCCGTCCTCCACCAGCCGGGCCGCGACCGTGTACGTGCCCGGGTCGTCCGGATCGCCGCAGAGCGAGTACTGCCGCACGAGCCCCGAGGGCAGTACGAGATCCAGATGGGCCCCGGGCCGCCAGCGCGGCAACCGCGCGCCCTCCAACCGTAGTTGTACGACCCCGTCGGCGACGGAGACCCGCTCGGTGATCAGCAGCCGCCGGATGGCGGTCGGCCGCCGCCGGGAGTGCCCGGAGACGGGCTCGGCCAGGGCGGGCATCGGCCAGAGCGGGGACCGGGCGATCCGGCGGCGCAGCGCCCGCCGGGTGAGCAGGGCGGCACCGGCGACGACGGCGAGATGACGCAGACGGGGCGGGGCCATGGGTCAGCGGGTTCCCGTCGTACGGGCCTCGGCGGCGAGCGCCGCGGGCGAGTGGGCGAGATATTCGACGGCCTGGGCCGTGCTGCCCTCCTGCGAGGGGTGGTAGGACCGGCTCAGATAGCTGGGTATGGACCGCAGGATCGCCCCCGTGCTGGGCAGCGTCCCCTGCTTGCCGCCGGCGTGGAACGCCCTGAACGAGGCCTTGCCGTCCAGCAGGCTCGGGTCGTTCTCCATGAAGAACCGGGTCCCGCGCTGCCACAGGAACACCAGCGCGGAGAAGGCCGCCGCCCAGGTCCGCACCCGCCTGCGGTAGCCGCCGTCGACATGCGTGAACACCTCGAACGCCACCGACCGGTGTTCCACCTCCTCCGCGCCGTGCCAGCGCAGCAGGTCCAGCATGGTCGGATCGGCGCCCTTGCGGTCCAGCGCCTCGGCGTTGAGGATCCAGTCGCCCAGGAAGGCGGTGTAGTGCTCGATCGCCGCGATCGTCGCCACCCGCTCCATCAGCCACCACTTCGACGCCCGCCCCGGCGGCAGCGTCCGGTCGCCGAGCAGCTTCTCGAAGAACCAGTCGACCTGCGCGGTGTACGGGGTCGGGTCCAGGCCCAACTCCCGCAGGCGCGGCAGCACATCGTCGTGGGCCTGCGAGTGCACGGCCTCCTGGCCGATGAACCCGATCACGTCCTCGCGGAGCTGCTCGTCGTGGATGTACGGGAGGATCTGCCGGTACACGTGGATGAACCAGCGTTCCCCGGCCGGGAGCAGCAGGTGGAGCACGTTGATGGTGTGCGTGGTGAACGGATCGCCCGGCACCCAGTGCAGGGGGGTCTTCTCCCAGGCGAAGGAGACCCTGCGGGCCTTGAGCGGCGTCCGCTCCGACGCGACCGCCGCTGGCTGCGTGTTAGACATGGTGTCAATGTACTGACGGGTACCCGGGGGGACCAGAGGCGTGCACGGATTGATCGCGCTGATCGCTCCGGCCACGTGACCCCGTCCCCGGAACTTCGGCCCGGCGGGCTCCCGCCGCTTCATGATGGCGGTATGACGAACTCCGTACGGGCACGCTCCTTCGACGGCGTGGCCGCCGCCTACGCCGCGAACCGCCCCTCCTACCCTCCTGCCCTGCTCGACGCCGTCGAGGAGCTCGCCGGCCTGCCCCTGTCCGGGGCCCGGGTCGCGGACGTCGGCGCCGGCACCGGCCTCGGCACCGCGCGGCTGCGGGAGAGGGGCGCCCGGATCATCGCGGTGGAGCCCGGCGACGGCATGGCCGAGCAGTTCCGCCGGAGCCTGCCGGATGTGCCCGTGGTCCGGGGCGACGGCGACCGGCTGCCGCTGCGTACCGGCTCCCTGGACCTGATCACATACGCCCAGGCCTGGCACTGGACCGACCCCGTCCACTCGGTGCCCGAGGCGCGCCGGGTCCTGCGGCCGGGCGGGGCGCTCGCCCTGTGGTGGAACGACTCCGACCCGCGGGTGGAATGGATCGGCGATCAGGACCGGCGGCTGCGGACCTTCTTCGGGGCCGACGTCCCGACCGGGTACGACGACCGGGCCCGCTTCCGTGCCGCGCTGCCCGAAGGGCTCGACTTCCGTACCCGGCTGGTGGCCTGGAGCCGTCGCGTGCCGATCGACGTGCACCTCGCCAACATCGCCACGTACTCCGACTTCCTGGTCGCGGACCCGGCGGCGGTGCGTGACTGCCTGGCCCGCGAACACGCCGAGCTGACCTCTCGGTTCCCGGACGGTGCGGTGGAGGAGGCCTACGTCGTGAGTCTTGCCGTAGCCCGCCCCTGAGCCTGCCTTTGGGTGCAGGATGGGCCGATGGCGACAGAACCGGAACGGCGAGTCGGAGTCGGCCCCCGGGCCGCGGGCACCCTTCTGGCAGCGCTGCTGCTCCTGAGCGGGTGCAGCGCGGGCGGCGAAAGGGAAGCGGCCGACGGCGCCGGGAAGAACCCTCCCTCGGCACCGCCGACCGCGACGGGAACCCTGGAGCAGCTGGCCGAGAGGGCCGGCTGCGAGCCCAACGTACAGACCGACGCCCAGGAGCTCCGCCAGGCCAACTGCCGCACGAGGAGCGGGCGCTACGTACTGACCACCTTCGCCACCGACCGCGGCCAGCGCGAGTGGATCAACGAGGCCAAGGACTACGGCGGCTCGTATCTCGTCGGCCGGCGGTGGGTCGCCGCCGGTGAGGCGAAGGTGGTCGCGGCGCTGCGCGGCCGGCTCGGGGGGACGGTGGAGACCGCCTCGCCGCACCACTCGGGGGAGAGCGGCGGTGGGGGGAGCGAGGAAGGGCACTCCGGTCACCACGGGAGCTGACCGCGCAGGTCGAGGGGGACGGGCGCTACCGGTTCCGGTGCCGCGTCAGCGGCACCGGAACCGACGGGTGTCGGATCAGCGGCACCGGCGCCCGTCGTTGATGCACCGCACCATGGTCTTCATCAGCCGCTGGTCGAAGACGTTGATGAAGTCTCCGTGGTCGGTGATCGGCTTGTGCAGCTGCTCGGGGAAGGAGTCGACGGCGAAGCCGGGCCCCGGCGGCACGTCGTACACGATCCGCTGGACCAGCTGCGGAACCGCCCGGAACCCGTTCGGGCAGCGCCCGCCCGGCTGCGCGAACGCCACATGGGTGCGGTGGTTGGCGCTGTCGGTGTTCTGTCCGTCCCAGCAGTTCTGGAAGGCGAAGGTACGCACCACCTTGCTGCCCTCGGGGCAGATCGGGTACTTGTCCTTCAGCTGGCGGTTCTCGAACCCGGTGCAGCTCCAGGAGGCGTGGGCGTTGGCGTCGCCGTTGGTGAACGCCTTCGCGTCCCCGGTGATGATCCGCAGGAAGCGGGGCATCGCGGTGACCTTCCCGGCGGGGGAGCCGACGAACTTCAACGTCACCTGGGACGGGGTCTGGATCTCGCCGGTATTCTGGTCCTTGCCACCGCCGTCGGCGTTGACGTCGTCCTCGTCCTGACCGTTCTGCAGGCGCAGCACGGGCCAGTAGTAGGTGGACCGGTCGCCCTGGTTACGGCAGGTGGTGGCACCGTTCGCCAGATCGTCGTCGCTGGCGAAGGCGTCGTTGGCCTGGTTGCCGATGTAATCGTGCATGTGGTGCGCGCCGTTGCTCACGCCGGGCGCGACGATGACGTTGTCCGGGTTGAACTTGCCGTTCTCGTTGCGGCCGCAGTCGGTGGTGAAGGTGCCCCGGGAGGCGCCGCGTCGCTGGCGGGGGCGCTGGACATTGGGCTGGACGGACTGGATGTCGACGAAATCGGACGGCTCGGGCCCGTTGCCGCCCTGGCCTTGATCCTGCCCATCGCCCGGGTCCTGGCCGTCGCCCTGGCCTTGGTTCTCGCCTTGGCCCTGGTTGTCACCCTGGCCCTGGTCACCGCCCTGGCCTTGATTCTGGCCCTGGTCCTGCCCCTGGCCGTCGTCCTGGCCACCGCTGCCGTTACCGCCGTTACCGCCGTTGCCGCCGGCACCGCCGTTTTCGCCGTATCCGCCGTTACCTGTATCGCCGCCCGGGCTTCCGGAGGCGCTGTCGTCGGCGCGCAGGCTGCACCCGGCGAGACCTTCGATCCCCACAGGCCGCTCTCCGGCGCGCCCGATGGCGATGCCGATGCGGTCCAGGCTCGCCGTCCGCTTGTTCCGCAACGGGCCGAGTACGGCGTTCTCGGCGAGCCCCGGGTCCTGGGATATCTGCTCCTTCCGGTCGGCGAACTGCCGGTAGGCCTCGGTGATCTGGGTATCCATCGCCGCGAGTTCGCGGTCGACCTCGCCACGTGCCTGCTCAGGCACATCGGGCAGTTCGTTACCGGCATCGGGACAGTCGATGGTGGACATCTGGCGGCCCGCGTCCTGGGCCCGGGGCGTGGGCGGCGAACCGGACGGCCCTCCCCCCGCGGAGGCGTAGACATTGACCGCCACCAGCCCGCCTCCGCCGAGGATCAGGGCAGCGGAGGCGGCTATGGCCCGGTTGGCCGGGCTGGAGCGTTTCTTGCGGGACGTACGGGGTGTACGCGCTGTGCGTCGCATGGGACTCCTCTGCTTCGAGGGAGAAGCGTGACGTCCCATACGGGCGGACCCGGTCCCCTGTTCAGCCCCCCGGCCGATTCGTGCGAAGCTCCAGCGGGAAAGCGGCCCGAATGCGCAACTGCCGTGCGAACAAGGCCATTACGGCATCAACCTGCGCTCAGCCGTGGTCCAGGTAGGCGAGCACCGCCAGCACACGGCGGTTGTCGTCGTCCGACGGCGGCAGGCCGAGCTTCCCGAAGATGTTCGAGGTGTGCTTGGCGACCGCCCGTTCCGTGATCACCAGCTGGGCGGCGATCGCCGTGTTGGACCGGCCCTGGGCCACCAGCTCCATCACCTCCCGCTCGCGCGGGGTGAGCCCGTCCATCGGCTCGTCCTGCGAACGCCGCGACAGGAGCTGGGAGATCACCTGCGGGTCCATCGCGGTGCCGCCCGCCGCCACCCGCCGTACGGCGTCGATGAACTGGTCGGCGTCGAAGACCCGGTCCTTCAGCAGATAGCCGATGCCCCCGTTGCCGTCCGCCAGCAACTCCCGTGCGTACAACTGCTCCACGTGCTGGGAGAGCACCAGCACCGGCAGGCCCGGCCGCGCCCGCCGGGCCGCCAGGGCGCACTGCAGGCCCTCGTCCGTGTGGGACGGCGGGAGCCGGACGTCGACGACCGCGACATCCGGGTCCAACTCGCCCAGAGCCTTGGCCAGTTCGGGCCCGGTCTCCACGGCCGCGGCGATCTCGAACCCGTACGCCTCCAGCATGCGCACCAGTCCGTCGCGCAGCAGGAAGAGATCTTCGGCTAGGACAACACGCAAGGCAGCTCCATGGTGACCATGGTGGGACCGCCCGCGGGGCTGCTGACGGCCAGGACGCCGTCGAATGTACCGAGTCGCCGTTCGATTCCGCTCAGCCCGGACCCCGAGCCGATCCGGGCACCGCCCCCGCCGTTGTCCGTCACGGAGACCCGGAGCATCCCCTCGGCGTGGTGCAGGTCCACCCAGATCCGGTCGCCCCCGGCGTGCTTCACCACGTTGGTCAGGACCTCGCTCACCGCGAAGTACGCCGCCGACTCCACCGACGCCTCCGCCCGCCCCGGCAGCTCCACCGTCACCTCCGTGGCGACCGGCAGCCGCAGGGCCAGTGCCTTGACCGCGTCGCCGAGGCCCCGTTCGGCCAGGACCGGCGGGTGGATACCCCGGACGAGGTCGCGCAGTTCGGTCAGCGCCTCCGCCGAGGACTCCCGGGCCATGGCCAGCATCTCCTTCGCCTGGGCGGGGTCCTTCTCGATGAGCGCCTCGATCGTGCCCAGGTTCATCCCCATCGCGACCAGCCGGGCCTGCGCCCCGTCGTGCAAGTCCCTCTCTATGCGCCGGAGTTCGGAGGCGGCGGTGTCCACCGCCTCGGTCCGCGTCTCGGTGAGCCGGTCCACGCGCTGCGCCAGCGTCTGTTCCGGGGTGGGGGCCAGCAGGGGGCGGACGATGACGAAGTGCAGCCGGAGCAGCGGCGCCGCCGCCCACAGCCCGGCCACGAAGATGACGACCCCGAGCGCCAGCGCGGCCAGCCCCGTCCCCTGGCTGCTCACCGGCACGAACCCGTACCAGTACGGGTCGTCCTGGAACACCCGCCACAGTCCCGCCGCGAGGACGAGCCCCTCGACCGGGTAGATCAGCAGGGTGGCGGCGAGCAGCGCCACGACCGGGCCCGCCGTCATGTCGACCAGCAGCCACTGCAGGTCCCGCCAGGTCGCCGGGTCCTTCAGCAGCAGCGAGGTCCGCTCCACCTGCCCGGTGACACCCCCGCGCAGGTCCGGCGGGAGCGGGCGGTACGGCACGGGTATGCGCACGCCGGACCAGTCGGCCGCCCACAACCGCCGCTGGTTGGCATGGCGGCGCACCGCCTCCAGCACCACCGGGGTGGTGAACACGCCGATGCCCAGCAGGATGAGGGTGATCGAGAGCACCGCGAGGACGAACAGGGTGACGGAGACCGCCAGCCCGTAGACCGACAGGGCCAGCCCTCGTCCCGCCGCCAGCATCGGCGGCCGTACCCGTACAGCGAGTGTGTTCATCGTCGTCCGTCTCCCCTCGCAGGACCCGGACCGGCCCCGCTCCGGATCAAGTCTCGCCCCCGTCGGCCCACTCGCGGCAGCCGGTCCGCCACCCACCCGGGGGTGTAGCCAGCACCACCCCCGCCGCTGGCCCCGGCTCCACCCGAGCAGGGTCCCCGGGGCTGGGGCGGCACCCAGCAGACCTGACACACACGGGCGGCCCCGGACCACGGAACGAGACCGTGGTCCGGGGCCGCCGGACGTGCAAGAGGTCGGTCAGGGCGTGTACTTGTACCCCACCCGGCGGACCGTCTGGATCGAACGGCGGTGCTCCGCACCGAGCTTGCGCCGCAGCCGGGCGACATGGACGTCGACGGTGCGCCCGTCGCCCACGTGCCCGTACCCCCACACCGTCGTCACCAGCTGGTCGCGGGTGTGCACCCGGTGGGGGTGCGCCACCAGGTGGGCCAGCAGCTCGAACTCCAGGTACGTGAGGTCGAGGGTGACCCCGTCGACGGAGGCCGTCCGCCGGGTCGAGTCGATCCGGACCGGGCCGGGCGACGGCGCCTCCTCGACCCGCTCCGGCGCCGGCTGCTGGGGGAGGGGCGCGAGGCCCTGCCGGCCGGGCTGGGAGGCGGCGACCGCACCGGCGAGCGCCGGCTGCTGGTCGGCCGGGACGAGCACCAGGTAACCGATCATCGGCGGCTGGCCCGGCAGGGCGGGAAGCGTGTGCTGGGGAGCGGGCAGCCAGGTCGCGCCCGGCGGCAGGAAGTCGGCCACGTCGGAGAGCCGGGCGACCTCGTCACGGTCGACGGCGCGCAGGCGGTGCCGGTTGGGGGAGAGGGAGCGGGCGGTGGGGTTGGCCGCAGCGGGCGCCGGGGAGGCTGCGGTGGCAGCGGAAGCGGCGGAGAATGTACGGGTGTTCGCCATGGAGGGTCAGCTCTTTCGCGCGAGGAGTCGTCGAGGACGGACTTACGTCGTGCGCGCGGACCGAAGGCCGGGGTGAGCGGCTTTAGAGGGCCTGCGCGTTCCACGCGCGGCAACACACCCGGTCGAAATCATGGTGCTGACGGGAAGGCCAGAACGGCTCGAGGTCGCTGCGACCCGACGCGATGTACTGGAAGCTGGCCATGGCTCCATTGAAGCAGACATCGCGGCTGTGCATCAGACTCCTCTCACCCGTCGATACGGCCTCCTGGCGTTACCTTCCTCACGCTGTGCTTCATCGCGCTCACCTTTCCTTCCCCATGTCTCCAACGAGCGGGGAATCGCATGCGAAGGGCCCGCCGGTGATCCGGCGGGCCCTGTCGTGTACGGCTTCGGGAATCAGACCTGGCCGGCCTTCTCCAGCGCGGTGCAGCAGGTGTCGACGATGAGCCGCGTGACGACGTACGGGTCGACGTTGGCGTTGGGACGCCGGTCCTCGATGTAGCCCTTCTGGTCCTGCTCGACCTGCCAGGGGATACGGACCGAGGCGCCGCGGTCGGAGACGCCGTAGCTGTACTCGTTCCACGGGGCGGTCTCGTGCAGACCGGTGAGCCGGTCGTCGATGCCCGCGCCGTAGTTCTTCACGTGGTCCAGCGGCTTGGAGCCCTCGCCCAGCGACTCGCACGCGGTGATGATCGCGTCGTACCCCTCGCGCATCGCCTTGGTGGAGAAGTTGGTGTGCGCGCCCGCGCCGTTCCAGTCGCCCTTGACCGGCTTCGGGTCCAGCGTCGCGGAGACGTCGAAGTCCTCGGCGGTGCGGTAGAGCAGCCAACGGGCCACCCACAGCTGGTCGGAGACCTCCAGCGGCGAGAGCGGACCCACCTGGAACTCCCACTGGCCCGGCATCACCTCGGCGTTGATGCCGGAGATCCCGAGGCCCGCCGCCAGGCAGTTGTCGAGGTGCTTCTCCACGATCTCCCGGCCGAAGATCTCGTCCGCGCCGACACCGCAGTAGTAGCCGCCCTGCGCGGCCGGGAAGCCGCCCTCGGGGAAGCCGAGCGGGCGGTGGCCGGCGAAGAAGGTGTACTCCTGCTCGATACCGAAGACCGGGGCCTGGCCCGCGAACTGCTCGGCGACCGGACGCAGCGCGGCCCGGGTGTTGGACTCGTGCGGCGTCATGTCGATGTCGAAGACCTCGCACAGCACGAGGATGTCCACGCCGCCGCGGATCGGGTCCGGGCAGGTGAAGACGGGCTTCAGCACCCGGTCGGAGGCGTGGCCCTCGGCCTGGTTGGTGCTGGAACCGTCGAATCCCCAGATGGGCAGATCCGCCACGTCCTGCGACGGCGTGCCATCCATGATCTTCGTCTTCGAGCGCAGCTTGGCGGTCGGCTCGGTGCCGTCTATCCAGATGTACTCAGCCTTGAACGTCACGGACGCCATCCTTTGCGGGTGCAGCGGTCTATGCCGCGCAGCTTCGCAAGACGCCGTTTCCCGTCCGTTGCCCGAGTGTGAACCCCGTGTTACCGAGGTTTCCTGCCTCAGGAGGACGCCCTGTCCGGGCCCGTCCTGCGCCGTCCTGCCGCGCAACCGCCCCTCCGCGCCTCACACATGCCCCTTGAGGAGCTCCGAGAACCCGGCCGCGCGGATGCGCCGCACCAGCTCCTCGCGGCTCGACCCCAGCGCCTCGGCCGCCCGGGACAGCTCCCAGTCCGCGTCCGCGAGAGTGTGCAGCAGATAGCCGCGCCGGATCTGGGCGTCGGAGAGCCGGAACGTCTTGAGGTAGGCGACCTGCCCCTTGTGGTCGGTGATCGTCTCCCCGATGTGCTGCCCGCCGCCGTCCCGGACGAACGGCGGCAGGAACCGCCACAGCGTGAACGACCCCATCCGGTACACCCGGTCGAACCCGTACGAGGAATCCAGCAGCTCCCGAGCGAACAGCGTCTCGTGCGCCTCCTGCCACGCCCGCTCCTGCCCGCGCGCCGCCGCCCGCAGATCGGCGAGCGTACGGATGTGCTCCTCGCCTCCGATACGCGCCCCGAACTCCGCCACCGGGGCCCCGTACAGCCCGTACTGGTGGACCAGCTCCCCGTACAGGTCCTCCACCAGCGAGGCGTGCAGCAGCCGGTAGTCCTCCGGGTGCGGCACCGCGAACGCCGCGGCGAGCGCGTCGGAGACGTACACCATCACCCCGCACTGGTCCGGGTGGATCTCGAAGATCCGCAGCGCGTCCCCGAGCCCGCGCACCGACCATCCGAGGTAGGTGTCCTCCGCGCGCGGCGAGAGCCCGGCGCGCAGTGCCCGGCGCGACCACTCCTCCCAGGCGGTCGACGGGCCGCCGAAGTGCAGCGCGAGGTACCCCTCCAGGGCCAGGTGGAGCGGCAGGAACCGCAGCCGGTCGCCGGGGCGGCGCTTGGCCATGCGGTGGTGGGTGAGCCGGGGCAGCCGGATGGTACGCGGCGCGGCGCGCCCGTCGCCGAGCTGGGTTCCGTACGCCGCCGACCGCCCGCCGGCGCGCGGCACTTCGGGGTCCTGGCCCGACCAGTCGGCGACCAGCCCGTGCGGGATGTAGGAGACGTAGCGGCTACCGGGCCCGAGCTCGACGAGCCCCACCCCGAGCCCTTCGTACACCTCCCGGTGCAGCCGGAGCCCTTCCACCGGCGCCGCACGCACCAGCGGTACGAGCCGGACGCCGCCCCATACCTGCGCGGGCCGCGTCGCGAGCCCGGTGAGTTCCAGCCGGTTCACGCGACCTCCCCCTCTCCCAGGAGCCGGTTCACGAAGCCTCCACCTCTCCCAGGAGCCGGTTCACGAAGCCTCTCCCTCGCCCTCACCCAGGAACAGCGCCACCCGCCGGTCCAGATACGCGTGCAGCTCCGCCGCCCCGGTGCGGCCCTCCGCGAAGCGGGCGATCTCCACCAGCGCGGGCAGATCCTCCGCGTCCCGGATCCCGGCCGTCGGCACCCCTGCCGCGAGCCGCCGCACGTCGAAACCGTCCGCGTCGTATACGGGGTTCACATGCACCACACCCGTCCGCCGCTCCGGATCCAGCCGCGACCGCCATACCCGCAGCACCTCTCCCGCCAGACCCGCCGGGGCGTTGTCCCAGCCGTCCGACACGATGACCAGCCGGTCCGGGGCCGCGCCGTCCGGCCCGGGCTCCAGCGCGTCCAGGACCCGCATCCCGAGCGGGGTCGGCCCCCACGGACGTACGAGCAGGGCGTCGCCCCGGCCCGAGGTCCACAGCGCCCGGTACGCGCCGGGTGCGGCGAGCGCCTCCAGCAGGTGATGGCAGGCCAGGGCCACGGCGAGCGGCCGCCGCCGCTTCTGCCCGGACCCGGACGAGGAGAAGCTGTCGTCCAGCACGGTGTGCACCCGGCCCCAGCTCCCGGCGTGCCCACCCGCGGCCCGGCGGGCGGCGGCACGCAGGGCGCCGGTCAGCTCCGCGCGGCGGGCGGCGCGCTGCTCGAAGGGGAGCGCGAGGACGTACAGCGCCAGCCGGGTCAGCGGCACCACGGTCAGATCGGCATCCGGCCGCCGGTCGCCCACCACCCGCTGCTCCTGGGTGCGCAGCCGCTCCAGCCGCGTCATCCGGGGCGCGGCCCGCTTCAGGAACACCTCGCGCTGCATCCCGTGCCGGGCCGCGAACCCCTCCGCGACGGTGAACGGCAGCTCGGCCACGGCCCCCTGCTCGTAGTGGGCGCGCCGCCAGGCGTCCAACAGCCGGTGCTCGTAGCGCGGCAGCCTCCCCGGCCGGAACAGGAACGCCCCGATCTCGGCCGACGGCCCGGCCCCCTCGGCGCAGCGCAGATGGATGTGCCGGGCGGCCGTCCTCACCCCGCTGCGGTACTTTACCGCGTCGTGCCCCAGGTCCGGCCGGGCCACCAGCCAGTCGCGCATGATCGCCCGGGTGCGCCGGTTGTTGATCCCGGCCCGGCGTACCTCGCCGAAGAGGCGGTAGACCCGCTGCGGAGGCAGCCGCGCCAGCCGGGCGGCGATCAGGCGGCCCTCGGTGCGCCGCTCCTCGGCGCTCGCCTCGCCCGCGGTCTCCAGCAACCCGAACACGATCCGGGCGGCGTTGTGGTCGTTGATGTCCAGGGCTAGTGAAGCGGCGTACAGGTGGCGGTAATTGACCCGTACATACGTGTGCAGAAACTCCAGCGAAAGCTGCTGGCCGACGGCGTCCGAACGGAACTCACGCTGTCCGGTCGCGGTGATCGCCGCGTTCACGAAGAGCAGGACGTCTTCGGCGGCCACGAGATCGGCAAGGGTTTCGGGCGTGTTCATGGTCTTCCCCCGGTGGACGCAGACGCCGGCCGGGGAATGGAGGCGCGAACAACGAAATCATCGCTATACAGGCACGTCTCGGAAGTCGCAGCCGAAGTCCCGCGGCCGGCTCCCGAAACGTAACCGGGGACGCCCGTTCTCCGCCACCGCATTCGGCCGGTTCCTCGCGGTGCCGGCACACCAGGCACACTGGCCCCATGACGACACCCGCCGACACCACCACCCCCGCCCCCCTGCGCATCGGCCTCCTCGGCACCGGCCCCTGGGCGCGCAACACCCAGGCTCCCGCGCTCGCCGCCCACCCCGGCGTCGAGCTGAGCGGGGTGTGGGGACGCCGCGCGGAGGCGTCGGAGGTCCTCGCCGCCGCCCACGGAACCCGGGCGTACACCGGTGAGGCGGGGATCGACGCGCTCCTGGAGACCAGCGACGCGGTGGCCTTCGCGCTGCCGCCCGACATCCAGGCCCCGCTCGCGGTCCGGGCGGCGCGGGCGGGCCGGCACATCCTGATGGACAAGCCGGTCGCCACGACGGTCGAGGGGGCCCGCGCGGTCGCGGAGGCGGCCGCGAAGGCGGAGGTCGCCTCGGTGGTCTTCTGCACGCTCCGCTTCACGCCCGAGACCTCTGCGTGGATCGCCGAACAGACGGCGCTGGGCGGCTGGTTCACCGCCCGCGCCCAGTGGCTCGGCTCGCTCTACGCCGAGGGTTCGGCCAGCGAGTACGCCGATTCGCCGTGGCGGCGCGAGAAGGGCGGCCTGTGGGACGTCGGCCCGCACGCGCTCTCGGTGCTGATCCCGGTGCTCGGCGAGGTCACGGAGCTGACCGCCGCCCGCGGCCCCGCCGACACCACCCACCTGATCCTGCGCCACACCTCCGGCGCCTCCAGCACGGTCACCCTCGGCCTGAGCGCCCCGCCGGCCGCGGCGGGCATGGACATCGAGCTGCGGGGCGAGCACGGGACGGCGGCGATCCCGGACTGGGACGGCGCGGAGGCCGCCTTCCGGGGAGCGGTGGACGCGCTGGCCGAAGCGGTACGTACGGGGGTGCCGCACGCCTGCGACGCCCGCTTCGGCCTCCACCTCACGGAGCTGCTGGCGGAGGCGGAGAACCAGGCGGGGTAGCCAGGGGAGGTCACCCCGGTGGCGGGTCAGCCACTCGGGAGGTCACTCCGGCGGGAGGGCCCGGCACAGGGCCTCCAACGCCTCCGGGTAGGCGTGTTCGGTGGGCGTGGCGTACCCCACGACGAGCCCGTCCCGCTCACCGTCCGCCTCCTCCGCCCCCGGGTGCCGGTAGTCGGCGAGCCCCTCCACCGCTAGCCCTTGCCAGGCCGCGGCCCGCACCACCGAACGCTCGGTGCCCGGCGGCAGCTCCACCACCGCGTGCAGCCCCGCCGCGATCCCGGTGACCCGGACGTGCGGGGCCCGCCGCTCCAACGCCGCCACCAGCTGGTCCCGGCGCCGCCGGTGGCGCTGCCGCATCCGGCGTACCTGGCGGTCGTACGCGCCCGACTCGACGAAGTCCGCGAGGGTGAGCTGCTCGATGGCGCCGGAGAACTGCTCGCGCTCGCCCTTCGCCGTGACGACGGGCACCACCAGCCGCTCGGGCAGCACCATCCAGCCGATCCGCAGGGCGGGGGAGAGGCTCTTGCTCACCGACCCCAGCAGCACCACGTGCTCGGGATCGAGCCCCTGGACGGCGCCCACCGGCTGCCGGTCGTAGCGGAACTCCCCGTCGTAGTCGTCCTCCACGACGAGCCCGCCCGTGGACCGCGCCCAGTCGACCGCCGCCGCCCGCCGCGCGGGGTGCAACGGGCCGCCGGTCGGGAACTGATGGGCGGGCGTGAGCAGGACGGCCCGGTCGCGGCGGGTCAGTTCGCCGACCCGGGCGCCGTCCCCGTCCACGCCCACCGGACGGGTGCCGACCCCGTGCGAGGCGAGCAGCCCGCGGTGGAACGGCAGCCCGTACGCCTCCGCCGCCCAGGGGCCGCCCACCACCTCCGCCAGCAGCCGCAGCCCGTGCGCGGCTCCCGAACAGAGCACGATGCGCTCCGGCGCGGCCCGCACCCCGCGCACCCGGGTCAGATAGCCGGCCAGGGCTCGCCGCAGCTCGGGCCGCCCGTGCGGATCACCGGGCCCGAACGCGTCGTCGGGGGCGGCGGCGAGCGCCCGGCGCGCCGAGGCCAGCCAGGCGGTGCGCGGGAAGGCCGAGGGGTCCGGCCGCCCCTGGACCAGGTCGTGGACCGGGCGGGAGGGGCGGTCCGGGGTGCGCGGCCGGTGGGCGGGCGTCACGGGCGCGGCCCGCTCGGCGACCCGGGTGCCCGAGCCCTGGCGGGCGGCGAGCCAGCCCTCCGCGACAAGCTCCGCGTAGGCGTCGGCGACGGTGTTGCGGGCAAGGCCGAGGTCGGCGGCGAGGGAGCGGTAGGGCGGCAGCCGGGTGCCGGGGGCGAGCCGACCGCTGCGGGCGGCCTCGCGGAGGGCACCCATCAGGACGGTGCGGCGGTTGCCCGTAGCGGAAAGCTCCAGCGGCAAATCACTGCCCAGGATCTCCGCTGAATTGACCCATGAATTCGTCATGGAAATGCACCCCGCAACCGGTCGCCCGTCCTCGTAGATTTGTACCCATGACGACGACAGAGATCAAGACGAACGACCGCGCCACCACTCCCGCCCCCTCCGCTCGGCTCAATTTCGCCAAGGCCGCCCCGAAGGTGTTCCGGGCCGTCATCGGCCTGGACGCGGCGGCCCGCGAGGGGCTGGACCCGGCGCTGGTGGAGCTGGTCCAGATCCGCTCCTCGCACCTGAACCACTGCGCGTACTGCCTCCACATGCACACCACGGACGCGCGGAAGGCGGGGGAGAGCGAGGAGCGGCTGCACATGGTCGCGGTCTGGCAGGAGGCGGCCCACTTCTTCACGGAGAAGGAGCAGGCGGCCCTGGCCCTGACCGACGCGGTCACCCGGATCGCGGACGCGGGGGTCCCGGACGCGGTCCACGACCGGGCGGCGGCCCACTTCGACGAGGAGGAGCTGGCGCAGCTGCTGGCCCTGATCCTCACCATCAACACCTGGAACCGCATCGCCCTCGCCACGGCCAAGCGCCCGGGCACGGACGAGCGCTGAGGCGGGGCGGGGCGGGACCGACCCCGTCCACCGTCGAGGCGGGGCGAGGCCGACCCCGTCCGACCGTCGAGGCGGGGCGGGGCGGGACCGACCCCGTCCACCGTCGAGGCGGGGCCGCCCCCTGACCGCTACCGCCCCAGCGCGTCCCGTACCGCTTCCTCGCTCCGCGCCACCACGGCCGTACCATCCTCGGCGGTGATGATGGGCCGCTGGATCAGCTTGGGGTGCTCGGACAGGGCGGCGATCCACCGCTCCCGCGAACCGGCCTCCCGCGGCCACTCCTTGAGCCCCAGCTCCTTGGCCACCGCCTCCTGCGTCCGCGTGATGTCCCACGGCTCCAGCCCGAGCCGGTCCAGGACGGCCCGGATCTCCTCGGGTGAGGGCACGTCCTCCAGGTAGCGCCGGACGGTGTAGTCCGCCCCCTCCGCGTCGAGCAGGGTGAGTGCGCTGCGGCACTTGGAACAGGCCGGATTGATCCAGATCTCCATGGGGCCAAGGTTACGCGAGGGACGGCCCGAAAACCCCTCTGGCCAGGGGCGATTGTCAGTGGCGGGCAGTAAAATGGAGGGAGTTCATGAGGGTTCCACCACCCTGCCAGGAGGATGCCGATGGCCGTTGCCGCAGCCAGGACCGAGCCGCTCGACCGACAGCTCCCGATGCCCTTCCACCCGCCGCTTCCCACCCCGCCGGCGAAGAAGCGACTGCCCGCGGGCCGCCCCCGCGAGTGGTACGTCTCGCACAACCGCCGCCTCAAGGCCATGCGCCTGGCGATCGCCCTGCTCGACAACGGGGTCTACCAGCCGGCCAGCGCCGGAAACCACCGGATACGGACCACCGCCGAGCGCCTGGGCATGCACCCGCCGTCCGACACCACCTGCCGCATGGTCCGCGCCCTGATCCGCTACGGCCGCTGACCCCACCCGCCCAGCGACGACCGACCCGGTGCCCCCGTCCGCGCGGTCCGGGGGCGACCGACCCGGTGCCCCCGGCCCGCGCGGTCCGGGGGCACCGGCAGGGCCATCGACTCAGGACCCGCTGCAGGTGGCGGTGGCGAACGCCCCCGACGCGGTGGCCCTGCGCGGCGGCTGGTCGTCGACGATCACCGAACAGGCGACCTCTCCACCGGACTCCCCGAGGGTGACGCCCAGCGTGGCACCCTTCATGAACCCCTTCGCCGTGACCTCCTTCGTCCACGGCAGGCTCCGTGCCGTCACCTGGCTCGTCGACTGGTCGCCGTCCTGCCAGGTGCTGTAGGCGATGGAGACGCTCTCGGCCGTGCCGGTCACCTCGTACCGCACCCGGACCGTCCGATCGCTCGTCCGACACCTCGTTGGTGACCAGGGTGACGGTGGCGACGCAGCCGCCGATCAGCAGCAGGGCCACCACCAGCAGAATCCACGGCCACGTGCGCCGCCTCTTCGGCGGCGCGGCAGGCGGGGGGTCCGACCAGCCGCCGACCGGCCCCGCGACATATGACCGGCCCCTCTCCTGCGACCGGCTCCTCTAATGTGACCGGACGACGACCGAGGCGATCATGTCGAAGGGCGGACTCCGGGCCCCCCATCGCCTCCGGGTGGGGGGAGTGCGATGAGCGACCTGTGGACCGGCGAGAGGGTACGCCTGCGGGGCATCGAACCGGCGGACTGGGAGGGCTTCCGGGCCCTGGCCCTGCACACCGTGGACGCCCGCAACGCCGACCTGGTCGAGCCGCCCCGCTCCGACGAGAGCTTCCGCGCCTGGGCGGCCGAGCGCGCCGGCCGCACGCCGAACCCCGCCTCGTACCAACTCGTCATCGAGACCCGCTTCGAACACGCCTTCGTCGGCGCGATATCGGTGGGCGAGACGGACGCCCGCGCCGGCCGCTTCCGTACGGGCATCGAGGTCACCCGGGAACACCGCCGCCAGGGTTACGCGGCCGAGGCCACCGAGCTGGTCCTCACCTACATGTTCGCCGAACAGCGCTGCCACAAGTGCGAGGTGGAGGTCTACGCCTTCAACGACGCCTCCCTGGCCCTCTACCGCACTCTCGGCTTCGTGGAGGAGGGCCGCCTGCGCCAGCACGAGTTCTTCGCGGGCGCCTACCACGACGTGGTCCTGCTGGGCATCACGGCGGACGAGTTCTGGGCGGGGCGGGCGCGGCCTTCGCTGCGCTGACGGGCGTGCGGCGTCGGCGCGCACCGGCGCCGCACGTCCGGCGTCGGCGCACGCCGATCCGGAAACCGTCCACCGCCCTCCGCCGATACCCGCGAAGGTCTACTTTCCATAACTGCGCCGTCACCCGATTGACCCCATTTTCCGCCGATACCGGGTGAAGGGTGGTCTCGTTGGTCTGACGACGCATCGAGACACGAGGAAGTGACATGGTTCAGGGTTTCTCCAGAGAGCCAGGCACCCGCGGTCCGCTCGGCGAGGTGTCTCCGGAGGCGCAACGGAGGATCACACTCTGGGCAGCCGCCGTCGCGTTGGGCGGCTTTCTCTTCGGCTTCGACACGGGGGTCGTGTCGGGTGCCCTGCTCTACATCAAGCAGGACTTCGGCCTGAACTCCTTCGAGCAGGGGAGCGTGGTCAGCGTGCTCCTCATCGGGGCGGTGATCGGCGCCACCTCGGCGGGCCGGGTGTCCGACGGACTCGGCCGACGCAAGGCGCTGGGCGCGATCGGCGTGGTCTTCATCATCGGCACCGCGATCGCCAGCGCGGCGAGCGGCTATCTGATGCTCATGGCGGGCCGGGTGATCCTCGGTCTCGCGGTCGGAGCGGCGTCGGCCACCGTGCCGGTGTATCTCTCCGAGATCTCACCGACCAGGATCCGCGGCCGGCTGCTCACCATGAACCAGCTGATGATCACGCTCGGCATCCTCATCGCCTACCTGGTCAATCTCGCCTTCTCGAGCAGCGAGATGTGGCGGGCCATGTTCGCCGTCGGTGCCATTCCGGCCGCCCTGATGGTGGCGGCCACCGTGTGGTTCCTCCCCGAATCGCCGCAGTGGCTCATCTCCCACGGCCAGGCCGACCGGGCGCGCGAGGGGATCGCCTCGGTCACCGACGAGGCCACGGCCGACACACTGGTCGCGCGGGCCCAGCAGCGGATCGCCGAGGAGCGTGAGAAGGCGGAACGGAACTCCAGGACGGCCGACCGGGGAGCCAAAAAGCTGTTCACCCCCGATGTGCGCCCGGCCCTCGTCGTCGGGCTCACGCTCGCCGCCGTCCAGCAGTTCGGCGGCATCAACACGATCATCTACTACGCGCCGACCATCATTCAGCAGACCGGTCTGAACGCGTCGAACTCCATCTTCTACTCCGTGTTCATCGGCGTGATCAACCTGCTCATGACACTGGTGGCGATCCGGCTGGTCGACCGGGCGGGCCGCAGGATCATGGTCCTGGTCTCGCTCGCCCTCATGGCCGTCTCGATCTTCATGCTCGGGCTCGCGTTCGTGGTCGACATGAGCTCGGTGCTGACGCTGCTGTTCATGGTCATCTACATCGCCGCGTACGCGGGCGGCCTCGGACCGGTGTTCTGGACGCTGCTCGGTGAGATCTTCCCGCCGTCCGTCCGGGCGGAGGGCTCGAGTGTGGCCACCGCGGTCAACTGGGTCTCCAACTTCATCGTCAGCCTCGCCTTCCTGCCCCTGGCGTCCGCCATCGGACAGGGCGAGACCTTCTGGATCTTCGCCGGAATCTGCGTGGTCGCCTTCTTCTTCGTCGGCCGGTACCTGCCGGAGACCAAGGGCCGCGGCCCCGAGCAGATCGAGGCCGCTCTGCAGTCCCGCTTCGGACACGAGCCCGAGACAGCCGGCAGAGCCGAGAGAGGCCGATGACGATGAGCGACAGCTACTTCGGCCCAGCCGCCCTCGAACGCTCCGACGCCCTGGTGATCTTCGGGCTCTCCGGCGATCTGGCCAAGAAGATGCTGTTGCCCGCGCTGTACCGGCTCACCGAGTCCGGCAGGCTGACCGTGCCGGTGATCGGTGTGGCGGCCGTCGACTGGGACGACGACACCCTGCGCGAGCACGCGCGGGAAGCGGTCGTCGCCGCGGGCACGGACATCGACGAGGCGGTCTTCACCCGGTTCGCGAAGGGCCTGTCCATCGTCACCGGTGACTTCGCCGACGACGCCACCTTCGACCGGCTGCGGGACGCCGTGGCGGGGTTCGCGTTCGTGACGTACTACATGGCGATCCCTCCGTCGCTGTTCACCGAGGTCGCCGCCGCGCTGGCCAGGGCGGGCATGAACCGCGACGCGCGCCTGGTGGTGGAGAAGCCGTTCGGACACGACCTCGCATCGGCACGGAAGCTGCAGGACGAGCTGTCCTCCCACTTCGACAACTCCCACCTTCTGCGCGTCGACCACTTCCTGGGCAACCGCGCGGTCGAGAGCCTGATGGTCTCCCGGTTCGCCAACACGCTGCTCGCACCGATCTGGCACCGCGCCTACGTCGACAACGTCCAGATCACCCTCGCCGAGGACTTCGACGTCGCCGACCGGGGGTCCTTCTACGACGCGGTGGGCTGTCTGCGCGATGTGGTGCAGAACCACATGCTGCAGGTCCTGGCCCTCCTGGTGATGGAACCACCGAGCGCCACCAACGCCGAGGCGCAGGGGCTGGAGAAGTGGCGGGCCCTGCACGCGACCCGCACGATGGACCCGGCCGACACCGTTCGCGGCCAGTACGACGGGTACCGGGACGTCGAAGGCGTCGAGCCGGACTCCAGGACCGAGACCTACTTCGCTACTCGTGTGTTCGTCGACAACTGGCGCTGGGCCGGCGTGCCCTTCTTCCTCCGCAGCGGAAAGGCCCTGGCGGTCTCCGCCACCGAGGTCGTGGTCGAACTCCGCCAACCCCCCCTGGAACTCTTCGGCGAGGGCACGCGAGCGCCCGCCAACACCATCCGCTTCCGCGTCGACGGCGACACCGGGATCAGGGCGGACTTGATGCTGAGCAAGCCCGACAGAACCTCCGGGCCGATGACCGTCCCCATCGGTGTCGACTTCGCACGGGTGCTGGGACGGCAGGAACTCCCGTACGAGAACATCCTGTACGGAGCCGTCGTGGGCGACCCCGAGTGCTTCGCGTTCTTCCCCACGGTCCTGGAGTGCTGGCGCATCGTGGAGCCGGTGCTCGACCCGGCCGAGCCGCCCCAGGCGTACGCGCCGGGGAGCTGGGGCCCGGAGGAGGCCGGCCGGCTCCCCGGACTGCGGAGCTGGCACGAGCTGGGCAACCGTCTGTTCGACGACGTCTGATGGCCGGCGCGCGATCCCCGGCGGGCGCGCGAGGACCAGTGCGGCACGGGACGCTCCGCGCATCCCGCCGAGGACCGAAGAGGACGATGCACGAGGCGTGGCGGCGCGTCAGGGAGAACCTGTGGCCTGTGCTCCAGCAGGCCGTGGCCGCCGCCCTCTCCTGGTGGATCGCCAGGAACGCCTTCGACCACCACGTCCCCCTCTTCGCCCCGATCGCCACGATCGTCGCGCTCAACACACCCGTCGGAGGGCGCGGCACCAACGCCGTACGGGTCCTGTCCGGGGTCATCGCCGGCGTCGTCGTCGGGCAACTGGCCTTCCGCTTCCTCGGCCACGGTGCCCCGTCCGTCGGCGTCGCCGTCCTGTGCGCGCTCCTCGTCGCGCTGCTCGTCGGCGGAGAGCGCATCACGATGGCTCAGGCAGCCGTGGGCGCGGTGATCTCCGTCGCGGCGGGACAGCAGGCGGGCATCGACCGGGTCGAGGACGCCCTGCTCGGAGCGGGGGTGGCGCTCGTGTTCAGCCAGCTCCTCTTCCCGCCGCGGCCGCTCGTCCTGCTCAGGAACGCCGAGGCCGCCACGCTCGATGGGCTGAGCCGCGCACTGGAACTGACGGCGCGAGCGCTGGACGAGTCGGACGAGGAACGTGACGCGCGCCCGTGGAACGAGCTGCGCCCCGTCTACGCCCTGCTGAACGATCTCGGCCGGACCCGGGACGAGACCATCGCCGTCGTCCGGCGCACCCCTCACTGGCTGGGCGGCCAGGAGTCCGTGCACCAGGAGATCGCGTCCACGAAGCGCCTGGACCTGCTGGGCAACAGCTGCCTCACCCTCATCCGCGGCGCCGCCGCCCTCGACACGCGGCACCGGCAGGCCATCGCACACGCGGTACGGGAGCTGTCCGGTCTCCTGGGAGCACTGGCGGCGGCCCCCGCCGGCCCTGCCGTACGCCGGCACGTGAGCCGCCGGACCCTAGCCGTCGTCAAGGGCGCCCCGGTGGCGGGACAGGCTCTCCCGGTCGCCGTCTGGGAGAGCGTACGGCTGGTCTCCCAGGACGTCCTGGTCTGCGTCGGCGCGGACCCGGACGAGGCCGAACGTGCCGTACGCGAGAGAGCCACCGAGGTCCCCCTCCAGGCGCCACCGAACTCACGGTGGTCCGTCCCCGGCCTACGACGCCGGAGCCCCCACGGGCCGTGACCGGGTACACGGCCTCCGCTACCGGCACCGCGAGAACCGGCATCGGCAGCCCCCGCCACGGCGCTACAGGCAGTCGTGCACGACGCCGGGCCGGCCCAGGCCAGGGCCAGGTCGGTGAGGATGCGGCTCACGGCGACGACCTCCCGTACGGGCAGATCCGCCGGCGGCGTCGGCGCGCGCTCGAACAGCTGGAGCCGGCCCGGCCCCGTCCGAGGGCGATGGATGGAGCTTGTGCTCCGGCTCCGGCTGGACGTGGCTGGACGCAGAAACGCCCGTCGGCCGCCACCCCGGAGGGTGACGGCCGACGGCCCACAGACGGCCCAGGTGAGAGGAGAACCCCCCTGACCTGCGGCGGTCCTAGATGTCGAAGTACAGCTCGAACTCGTGCGGGTGCGGGCGCAGCTGGATCGGGGCGATCTCGTTCGTGCGCTTGTAGTCGATCCAGGTCTCGATCAGGTCCGACGTGAAGACGCCGCCCGCCTGGAGGTACTCGTTGTCCGCCTCCAGGGCCTCGAGCACGGCCGGGAGGGAGGTCGGGACCTGCTGGACGTTGGCGTGCTCCTCGGGAGCCAGCTCGTAGAGGTCCTTGTCGATCGGCTCGGCCGGCTCGATCTTGTTCTTCACGCCGTCCAGGCCCGCCATCAGCAGCGCCGAGAAGGCGAGGTACGGGTTGGAGGACGGGTCCGGGGCGCGGAACTCGACGCGCTTGGCCTTCGGGTTCGAGCCGGTGATCGGGATGCGCATCGCGGCGGAGCGGTTGCGCTGCGAGTACACCATGTTGACCGGGGCCTCGAAGCCGGGGACCAGGCGGTGGTAGGAGTTCACCGTCGGGTTGGTGAACGCCAGCAGCGACGGGGCGTGCTTCAGGATGCCGCCGATGTAGTAGCGCGCGATGTCCGACAGGCCGGCGTAACCCTGCTCGTCGTAGAAGAGCGGCGAGCCGCCCTGCCACAGCGACTGGTGGACGTGCATGCCCGAGCCGTTGTCGCCGAAGATCGGCTTCGGCATGAAGGTCGCGGTCTTGCCGTTGCGCCAGGCGACGTTCTTCACGATGTACTTGAAGAGCATCAGGTCGTCGGCCGCGGCGAGCAGCGTGTTGAACTTGTAGTTGATCTCGGCCTGGCCGGCGGTGCCGACCTCGTGGTGCTGGCGCTCGACCTGGAGGCCGTTCTTGTCCAGCTCCAGGGAGATCTCGGCACGCAGGTCGGCGAAGTGGTCCACCGGCGGGGCCGGGAAGTAGCCACCCTTGTAGCGGACCTTGTAGCCGCGGTTGTTCTCCACCGCACCGGTGTTCCAGGCGCCGGCCTCGGAGTCGATGTGGTAGAAGCTCTCGTTCGCCGACGTCTGGAAGCGGACGTTGTCGAAGACGTAGAACTCGGCCTCCGGGCCGAAGTACGCGGTGTCCGCGATGCCGGTCGAGGCGAGGTAGGCCTCGGCCTTCTTGGCGATGTTGCGCGGGTCACGGCTGTACTGCTCGCCCGTGATCGGGTCGTGGATGAAGAAGTTGATGTTGACGGTCTTGTCGCGGCGGAAGGGGTCCACCCGAGCCGTCGACAGGTCCGCGCGCAGCGCCATGTCGGACTCGTGGATCGCCTGGAAGCCGCGGATCGACGAACCGTCGAAGGCGAGTTCCTCGGCCGGGTCGAAGGTCGCTGCCGGGATCGTGAAGTGCTGCATCACCCCGGGCAGGTCGCAGAACCGGACATCGATGAACTTGACGTCGTTGTCCGCTACGTACTTCTGCACTTCGTCGGCGTTCTGGAACATCCAACTCCTCCTACTCCCGGCCCGGGAGGGACGGGGTTGTAGCTCGTTGTGCGGCCAGTGCGGTGGCACACGCTGGACCCGACCATAGGCAGGCGTGATTTCTCAAGCATGACCCATTTGTTTCGCCCAAGTTAACCGGGGCGGGGCCGGGCGGCACCTCAGCGGCTGTTTCCGTGCCCCGCCCGGCCGGGCGCAAACATGGGCGCAGTACCGTGGACGGGTGGACAACAGGCAAGCAATCGGATCGTGGCTCTCGGGGCCCCGCGCGGCCGCCGAAGAGATGGGTGCCGACTTCGGCTACCGCGGCCAGCGCCTCGGGCTGCCCGAGGAGGGGCCCGGGGCCATCGCGCCGCTCGGCCGTCGTTTCGGGGCCGTCTTCATCGACTGGTCGCTCTGCATGGTGATCGCATACGGGCTCCTCGCTCGCGGTGACCAGCAGGCGGCGGGGAACTGGGCGCTCGGCGTCTTCCTGCTGATGAGCGCCCTCACCGTCGGCACCATCGGATGCACCCCCGGCAAGCGCCTCCTGGGGCTCCGCGTGGTCTCCGAGGACGGCGGCCGCCTCGGTTTCGGGCGCGTCCTCGTACGGACCGTCCTGCTCCTGCTCGTCATCCCCGCCCTCGTCTGGGACCGCGACGGGCGCGGCCTCCACGACCGCCTCGGCCGCGCCGTGCAGGTCCGGATGTAGCCGCAGCGACGACGTAGTCCCTGGCGGAGACGACGTAGTCCCTGGAGGGAACGCAGCGGCCCCGGACCGTCATCGGTCCGGGGCCGTCCGCTCATGACACGTACGCGTACGGGTACGCGACCGCGGTCAGCGCATCTTTCCGCCGCGCGGCATCCGCATGCCCTTGGGCATCGGGCCCTTCGGCAGCGGCATGTTGCTCATCAGGTCGCCCATCGCGCGCAGCCGGTCGTTGGTGGTGGTCACCTGCGGGCCGGTCAGGACGCGGGGGAGCTTCAGCATCTTGGTGCGGACCTTCTTCAGGGGCACCTGGCCCTCGCCGTTGCCGACGATGATGTCGTGGACCGGGACGTCCACCACGATGCGGGCCATCTTCCTCTTCTCGGACGCCAGCAGGCCCTTCACCCGGTTCGGGTTGCCCTCGGCGACCAGGACGATGCCGGCCTTGCCGACCGACCGGTGCACGACGTCCTGGCTGCGGTTCATCGCCACCGCGGGGGTCGTGGTCCAGCCGCGTCCGATCCGGTCCAGGACGGCGGCCGCAGCGCCGGGCTGGCCCTCCATCTGTCCGAAGGCTGCTCGCTCGGCCCGTCGTCCGAAGACGATCGCCATCGCGAGGACGGCCAGGACGAAGCCCAGGATGCCCAGGTAGATCGGGTGACCGATCACGAAGCCGATGCCGAGGAGGACACCGAACGTGGCGATTCCCACACCCGCGACGATGAGACCGATCTTGCTGTCGGACCGCCTGGTCATCTTGTAGGTCAGGGCGATCTGCTTGAGCCGCCCCGCGTTCTCGGCGCTGTCCGCGCCTTCGGTTTTTGCCTTCCTCGCCATGTACCGAAGTTTACGTGGCGTGGAAGCGGCCTAGGAACGGTGGTCGGCCACGGTTCCCGGTACGTACGGGGAGTTCACCCGGTCCATGGCCCGGCGGCGGTCCTCCAGGACGGCCGTCCAGGCGTTGCGGCGGGCGGTGCGCTGGCCGCTGCTCAGCAGCAGCGACTCGACGGCGCGCAGGGCGGTGGTGACGGACGGAAGGGCGTGGGCGCGGACCGGGGCGGCCTGCATGGTGTCTCCCCCTCGGAGCGGGTGCGCCCCCTGGGGCGCGGACTGAGTACGGGAAGCGGTGACGGCGGCAGCGGGAGCCGCCGCTGCACGTGTACCTAGGGTCACTGTTCGGTGTTACCAGCGCGTGACCGGTCGGTCAAACACCAATGAACCCTTCATTCCGGTGCCCCGCACGCCGAGGCGGCCCATCCGCGTCCCTCACCTGCGGGGAGCGGACGGGCCGCGTCGGTCATGCGGTTACTGCTCGGTAGGTCGGGTGAGCGGACTCACACGGCCTGGGCGGTCGGCACGCTGCCGGTGGCCGCGCCACGCGCCTCCATCGCCTGCTGGAAGAGACGGCCCGCGCGGTACGAGGAACGCACCAGCGGCCCCGACATCACGCCGGAGTAGCCGATCGCGTCGGCCTCGTCCTTCAGCTCGACGAACTCGTGCGGCTTCACCCAGCGCTCGACGGGGTGGTGGCGCACGGTGGGCCGCAGGTACTGCGTGATCGTGATGAGCTCGCAACCCGCGTCGTGCAGGTCCTGGAGCGCCTCGCTGACCTCCTCGCGGGTCTCGCCCATGCCGAGGATCAGGTTCGACTTGGTCACCAGGCCGGCCTCGCGGGCCCGCGTGATGACTTCCAGGGACCGCTCGTAACGGAACCCGGGGCGGATGCGCTTGAAGATGCGCGGCACCGTCTCCACGTTGTGCGCGAGCACCTCGGGGCGCGAGGAGAAGACCTCGGCGAGCTGCTCGGGCTCGGCGTTGAAGTCGGGGATCAGCAGCTCGACCTTGGTGCCGCCCGCCTCCCGCTCAGCGGTCAGCGTGTGGATCTGGCGCACGGTCTCCGCGTACAGCCAGGCCCCGCCGTCCTCCAGGTCGTCGCGGGCGACGCCGGTGATGGTGGCGTAGTTCAGGTCCATCGTGACGACGGACTCGCCGACCCGGCGGGGTTCGTCACGGTCCAGCGCCTGCGGCTTGCCCGTGTCGATCTGGCAGAAGTCGCAGCGCCGCGTGCACTGGTCGCCGCCGATGAGGAAGGTGGCCTCGCGGTCCTCCCAGCACTCGAAGATGTTGGGGCAGCCCGCCTCCTGGCAGACCGTGTGCAGCCCCTCGCCCTTCACGAGACTCTGCAGCTGCTTGTACTCGGGGCCCATCTTCGCCCGCGTTTTGATCCACTCGGGCTTGCGCTCGATGGGGGTCTGGCTGTTTCGGACCTCCAGGCGCAGCATCTTGCGCCCGTCGGGTGCGACAGCGGACACTCCGGCTCCCCTTTGCTTTCTGCTGCGTGGGATTCGCATGGGATTCTTCGGCGAACACCAGGGTACGCCCGTAAATCAAACGTCCTTACGTCTGGCCAACCTGCGGCCGACGGGGCGTATTCCCCGGTCCTGGCCCGGCCCTTCCCCGGCCGGTGACGGCGGTCGGGGCTACTGACCGGTACTGCTTTCCGGTCATCGCGCCGGGGCCGCGGCCTCCGGCTGCTCGACCGGCCGCTCGATCACGCGGGGCGCGAGCTCCGCGTTCTCCAGGATGTCCCGCAGGTGCTTCTCGGCGACCGGCAGCACCTCCTCGATGGTGATCTCCCGGCCCAGCTCGTTGGACAGGGAGGTGACGCCCGCGTCGCGGATGCCGCACGGCACGATCCGGTCGAACCAGGTGTTGTCCGGGTTCACGTTGAGCGCGAAGCCGTGCATGGTCACGCCCTTGGCGACCCGGATCCCGATGGCGGCCAGCTTGCGGTCCTCGCGGCGCTGGCCGGCGTTGGACGGGGCGTACTCCGGGCCGTTCAGCCGCGGGTCGAACTCCTCGTCCTGGAGTCTCGGGTCGAAGTCCAGCGAGAGCCCGCCGAGCGCCTGGCGCTGCCCGACCGGATCGCCGAGCACCCAGACCCCGCTGCGGCCCTCGACCCGCGAGGTCTCCACCCCGAAATCGGCGGCCGTACGGATCAGCGCGTCCTCCAGCCGGCGGACGTGCGCGACGACGTCGACCGGACGCGGCAGCTTCTGGATGGGGTAGCCGACCAGCTGCCCCGGACCGTGCCAGGTGATCTTGCCGCCCCGGTCCACATCGATGACCGGGGTGCCGTCCAGCGGGCGTTCGCTGTCGGCGGTACGGCGGCCCGCCGTGTAGACGGGCGGGTGTTCCAGGAGCAGACAGGTGTCCGGCACCAGGTCCTCGAACCGGGCCGCGTGCACCTCACGCTGCTTCTGCCATGCCTCCTGGTACTCGACCGCCTCCGCGCCGAAGCCCAGACGGACGAACCGCAGCTCGCTCACGACGGATGCCTCCCTACGTCGGACGCCGTGTGCCCCGAGGGGTGTCCCCGGGATGACGGCACCCTGCACTGATCGCGCCCGCATCCACTGTACGGCCGTCACCCGGCCGGCCCACCGGCAGGTGGAGGGCGCATCCGTGACCTGGGGGAGGCCCGGTCCCTTCTGTCAGCTCTGTCCACAATCCTCACACGATCGGATGAACGTGGAGCAAAGGGTGTCTCCGACCGCCCCGGCGGACGCTAAATTCGCGCCGTTCCCCAGGGGCGGCCCGTGCCCCCGAAGGCAGGAGACCGTACAGCTGATGTCGGAACGACCCCCGCAGCGCACGCCCAACCGCCGCCTCGCCTCCCTCATCGCGGAAGCCGGGTTCTCCCACGCGGGTCTCGCCCGCCGGGTCGATCAGCTCGGCCTCGAACACGGACTGGACCTGCGGTACGACAAAACCTCGGTCACCCGCTGGCTGCGGGGACAGCAGCCGCGCGGCACCACCCCCGCCCTGATCGCCGAGGTCTTCACCCGGCGCCTCGGGCGGCGGCTCTCCGCCCAGGACCTCGGGCTCGACGCCTGCGCACCGGTCTACGCGGGTCTCGAGTTCGCGGCCACCCCCGCCGAGGCCGTCGACATCGTCAGCGGACTGTGGCGCAAGGACTCGGGCACCCACACCGAACTGCGGAAGATCGCCTTCACGCCCGCCGGGCTCGTCGTCCCCAGCCGGGACTGGCTGATCGGCCGCGCCGACGAGTGGGTGGCCCGCGACGGCGGGGCGGTTCAGCCGCCCGCCCCGCCCCGCAGGCCGGGCGCCGGGGCCGCCGGGGCCCAGGCGCCCGGCCGTACGGAGGCACCGGGTCGTACGGACGGGGCCTCGCGCACCGAGCTCCGGGGCGCGCCACGCCCCGGCGGACCCGTGCGCCCCGGCGGTCGGCCCGGCCCGCCGGCCGGCCACCCCGTCCCCGCCGGTGGCCAGCCGTCGGGGGCGGACCCGTCCGGGGTGGCCCAGCCCGCTCCGGGTGGCCGCTTCGGGGCCAGGGCCCTGCCCGGTGGACTGCCCGGCGGTCTTGCCGGCTCCGGAGCCTCGTCCGGTACGGAGCCGCTCCCCGTGGTCCCGCGCCAGCGGCAGACCGAGCGCGGACCCGGCCAGCGGGTCGGCAGCGGGGACGTCGCGGCGCTGCGCTCGGTCGGCGAGCTCTTCCGCACCCTCGACCACACCTACGGCGGCGGCCACGCCCGCCAGGCCCTCGTGCGCTATCTGGAGCACGAGGCCGAGCCGATGCTCCGGGGAAGTTACGGCGAAGCCACCGGGCGCCGCCTCTTCGCCGCGGTCGCCGACCTGACCCGGCTGGCCGGCTGGACCTCGTTCGACATCGCCGCCCACGGTCTGGCCCAGCGGTACTTCGTCCAGGCCCTGCGGCTCGCCCAGGCCGCCGGGGACCGCGGCTACGGCGCGTACGTCCTGATCACCATGAGCCGCCAGGCCGTCTACCTCGGCCACGGCAGGGAGGCCGTGCAGCTCGCCCGCGTCGCCCAGCAGGGCATCGGCTCCGCCGCCCCGCCCCTCGTCCAGGCGCTGCTGCACTCGGTCGAGGCGCGCGGCCACGGCATCCTCGGCGAGGCACGGGCCTGCACCGCCGCGCTGACCCGGGCCGAGCACGCCCTGGAGGTCGCGCGCCCCGGGGACGAGCCGCCGCAGTGGGCCCGCCCCTTCGACGAGGCACAGCTCGCCCACGAACTCGGCCACTGCCACCGCGACCTCCAGCAGTACCGGGCCGCCGCCCAGCACGCCGAGCGCTCACTCCAGCTGCGCGCCCCGGCGTACGCCCGCAGCCGGCTGTTCTGCCGGGTGGTGCTCGCCTCCGCCCGGCTGGGCCTCGGCGAGCTCGACCAGGCCTGCCGGCTGGGGGCCGAGGCGGCCCAGCAGGCCCGCGAGATGCGCTCGGTCCGGGCCACGGAGTACGTACGCGCCTTCGAGCGCAGCCTGGAGCCGTACCGGGACGCCCCCGCCGTACGCGGCTACCGCGACCGGGTGGCAGCGCTCGGCTGACCCCGGGCCTGGCCGCGACATTCCTGGGGCGTGTCCGGCGCAGCAGGACCGGACACGTCCTACGCCGCCTCCGACAGCCGCGCGCCCCCCTCGCGCGCCGGGGTCACACCCAGGTCCGTCAGGATCGCCTCGGCGGCCCGGCGTCCCGAGTGCAGCGCGCCCTGGACCGTGCTCGTGCCACGGTGGTCGCCGCACACGTACAGCCCGGCCAGCACCCGCACCGGCCGGCGCGGGTCGTGCGGGGCCTCCATCGCGGGCACCGCCTCCGGGTCGTGGTGGGCGGCCAGCAGCTCCCAGTCGTCCGTCGGGGTCCCGTACAGCGCGGCAAGGTGCCCGCGCACGGAACGGTCCAGGTCCGGCGGCGGACTCCCCAGCACGGTCGACGTGATCAACGCCCGGCCCTCCGGAGCGCGCGATGGGTCGACCTCGCTCATCGCCGCCGTGTACGCCACCGGCCCCGACCGGTCGCCGTCCAGCACCAGCGACCGGCCGGTCGGCGGCGGCGCGGGCGCGGTGTGGTGAAGGACCGTCACCGGGCGGAAGGCGGGCACCCGCAGTCCCGGCAGCAGTTCGGCCGCGGCACCCGCACCGGTGGCCAGCAGCAGGGAGCGGCACCCCAGTTCGCCGTGCTCCTTGGTGCGTACGGTGGTGATGTCGGCGGCCGTGACGTGCACCCCGGTCCGTACCGTGCCGGGCGGCAGGGCGGCCGCCAGCAGGTCCGGCAGCGTCCCCGAACCTCCCGCCGGGACACAGAGCCCGCCCCGCGCGTAGTCCCGCAGCGCCAGATCCGCGCACCGGCTCGACGTGGTGAGGCCGGGATCGCCGAGCAGCGCGCGGAGCAGTGGGCGCAGGACGCCGTCCACCGTACGGGCGGGCAGCTGGCCCGCCGTCAGCGCGGCGAGCGCCGTCCGCTCGGGGCGGGCCAGCAGCTGGGCCGTCGGGGTGGCGGCCAGCCGGGAGAGCGCCGCGCCGAGGCGGGCCCGGTCGATCGCGTCGGACACGGTGCCGCTGCTCCTGAGGCCCGCGCTCCTGACGCCGAGGCCGCCTCGGGACACCAGGCGCAGATGGCTCCCGCACCCGCCGGGTGAGAGCTGGGGGGCGCTTGACCGGGTGCGTACGGCTCTGAGTGCGCCCCTCGCGCTCCGTATGTCACCGGTGCGATGGCGGCGGCCCTCGCTGTGCACCAGTACCCCGGGCGCGAACTCCCGCAGCTCCGGGGTGCCGAGCCCCGGGGTGGAGGTCAGCTCCGGCCAGGAGGTGCAGAGCAGGGGGCCGAACTGGTCGAGACGGAAGCCGTCCACCTGATGGGTGGCCAGTCGGCCGCCCACGGTGGAGGCCGCCTCCAGAACACTGACGCCGACTCCGGCGCCGGTCAGCAGATGGGCCGCTGAGAGGCCGGCGATCCCGGCCCCGATGATGATCACGTCCGCGTGGTGTGCCGTGCTGCGCACAAGCCCTCCCCGAGTCGGTGCGACTGGTGGGGGCTTCTTGCCCCCAACAGGTCCCCGGAATGCCGGAGTTCGCATCGAGGCTAGGAGGATGGCCGATACTGGGTCAGACGCGCGTGCCCGGGGGCAACGGGGCACGGGGTCGCACACCTGGCCGACCTGCGCGGGTACGGGCTGCGGCTCAGCGCAGCGCCGCGCGGATCGCCGCGTCGACGCCGGGGAACGCGAACGAGAAGCCGGAGTCCAGCAACTGCGCGGGGATCACCCGCTGGCTTCCCAGCACATCGCCGGCGAACTCCCCGAGCGCGCCCCGCAGCGCCGGCGCGGGGGCCGTGAACAGGGTCGGGCGGCGCAGTACGCGGCCCATCGCGGCGGTCACCTCGGCGTTGGTGACCGGGTCGGGCCCGGTCAGGTTCACCGGGCCGGTCAGCGACTCGGTGTCCAGGATGTGGCGCAGTGCCGCGACATGGTCGTGCAGGGCGATGAAGCTCCAGTACTGCCGGCCGTCGCCCATCCGCCCGCCCAGCCCGGCCTTGAACAGCGGGAACAGCCGCCCCCACGCCCCGCCCTCGCGGGCCACCACCAGTCCGGTGCGGGCGTGCACCGTGCGGATGCCCCGCTCCTCGGCGGCCGCGGTCGCGGCCTCCCACTCCTCACAGACGGAGGGCAGGAAACCGTCCCCCGGCGGTGCGCTCTCGTCCACGGCGCGGTCTCCCGTGTCGCCGTAGTAGCCGATGGCGGAGCTGGAGAGCAGCACCTTGGGCGGGGTGTCGAGCGAGGCGACGGCCTCGGCGACCGCGGCGGTGCCCAGCACCCGGCTCTCGCGGATCTCCCGCTTGTAGTCGTCGGTCCAGCGGTGGTCGCCGACCCCGGCCCCGGCGAGGTGGACGACCGCGTCGCAGCCCACCAGCCCGGCCACGTCGACGTGACCCCGCTTGGGGTCCCACTCCACCTCGTCCCCGGACCTGGCGGGCCGCCGCACCAGGCGGGCCACCTCGTGCCCGTCGGCGCGCAGTGAGCGCACGAGCGCCGCTCCGATGAGTCCGGACGATCCAGTGACGGCGATACGGGAGGTCGGCATGGTGCCATCCTGCCCCACGGATTACGGGAAACACGGCAGTGGATACGGGGGAAGACACCATGGAGTGCGCAGAACCCGCATGGGACAGTCAGGTCATGTCCGCAACCACCCTCCACTCCGTCTTCGTCCGTCCCGCCCGGCCCGCCGACGAGGAAGCGCTCGGCGACCTCGACCGGTCCACCTGGTCGACGCTGCACGCGGTGACGCCGCGGCCCCAGCCCCCGTACGACCCCTTCTTCGACGAGCGGCACCGGCCCGGGGACTTCCTGGTGGCCGAGGCCGAGGCCGTGGCCGAGGCCGCGACGGAGGCGAAGGCCCCGGCCGATGATTCCGGCGGGACACCGATCGCCGGGTACATACGCCTGGTCCCGCCCACCCCGCTCGTCTGCAACGCCCATGTGCGGCAGATACAGGGCCTCGCCGTGGCGAGCTGGGCGCGCGGGGCCGGGGTCGGGCGGACGCTGCTGCGGGCCGCGTGCGCCGAGGCGCGGCGCCAGGGTGCCAACCGGATCACGCTGCGGGTGCTCGGGCACAACACCCCCGCCCGGGCGCTCTACGCCTCCGAGGGGTTCGTCGTCGAAGGGGTGCTGAGCGGGGAGTTCTTCCTGCACGGGCGCTATGTCGACGACGTGCTGATGGGCCGCTCGCTCACCCCGGGTGCCCCTGGCTGACCTCTCTCCCCGATGCTCGGCGGTTCAGCGGGGGGCGAAGCGGTCCCAGAGCTCCGGGTAGCGGGCGGCCAGCGCCTCGTCGTCCTCGAAGTCGACCGGTGACCCCAGCGGCTCGGTGGGCTGCGGTGGCAGGCCGAGATCCGGCGCGACCACGCCGGTGAGCTGCTCGTACGCCTCGTCCGCCGCGTAACCCAGCTCCTCGCCGTCCCCGTCCACCTCCTCGTCGAACTCCTCCAGCAACTCGGCCAGGTCGTCCGGGTCGTGCAGCGCGCCCTCGAAGACCTCCCGGCCCTGGCCGATCAGCCAGCACCGGAAGTAGTCGAAGGCGTCGTCGCTCGCCCCGCCGAGCAGCACGGCGGCCGCGCCCCACAGGTCCCAGCGGTAGGCGCGGTTGTAGCGGGCCTCGAAGTGCCGGGCGAAGTCCAGCACGGAATCGGGGTCGAGCTGCACCAGCCGTTCCACGAGCAGATCGGCCTGCTCCTCGGGGTCGCCCTCGGCTCCCTCGCGGCTGCTGTCGATGAGCTCCCAGAATTCCGTCTCGTCCATCACGGGTCCAGCATCCAGCCTGCCGGGACCCCCCGCACGCCCAGACGGCGAAAAGAAGCCTTTCAGCGATAAAGATCACTCAGGCGTTCGACCGCCTCGGCGAACCGGCCCCGCAGCTCTTCGGGCGCCACGACCTCCAACTCGGGACCCAGCGAAAGGAGCTGGCTGTATGCCACGTCCAGTGACTCCACGGGCAGGACGACCGTGCGCCACCCGTCCGGGCCGGCGGGAGGGGCCTCGGCGAGGGCCGCCGCGGCGGCCGCCCGGTCCCTGGTGTACGCGAGCTGCCGCGCACCGCTCTCGGACACCCGTACGGTCACTTCGGTCCGCAGGAGGGACCGGGCGAACTCGGCGGCCCGCGCCTCCCAGAACGCGGGCAGGTCGAAGGCCGCGTCCCGCTCGAAGCGCTCGCCGGCCGGCTCCACGGAGGTGAACCGGTCGATCCGGTAGACCCGGAAGTCACGGCCCGCCTTGGCGCAGAGATACCAGACCCCGGCCTTGAGGACGAGCCCGTACGGAGCGAGCTCCCGCCTCACCTCCGTACCCGCGTGCTCGCGGCCCCCGCCCTTGCGGTAGCGGGCCCGCAGCAGGCGGTCGTCCCAGACGGCGTCGGCGACGGCGGGCAGCAGTTCGGGGGGCTCCGGCTCGTGGTACCAGGACGGGGCGTCCAGGTGGAAGCGCTGGGCGGCGGCGGAGGAGGCGTCCCGGAGGGAGGGCAGCAGCGCGGCCGAGACCTTGAGCCGGGCGGCCGAGCCAGCGTCCTCCAGCCCCATCTCGCGCAGCGCGGAGGGCAGCCCGGAGAGGAAGAGCGCCTCCGCCTCGTTCCGGGCCAGGCCGGTCAGCCGGGTGCGGTAGCCGCCGATGAGCCGGTAGCCGCCCGCCCGGCCGCGCTCCGCGTACACCGGGACGCCCGCCTCGGAGAGCGCCTGCGCGTCCCGGGTGACCGTACGCTCCGACACCTCCAGCTCCTTGGCCAGTTCGGCGGCGGACATGGCGGGGCGGGACTGCAGGAGCAGCACCATCTTGATCAGCCGGGCAGCGCGCATACGCCCATTGTGGCGGCGGTGGAAGCCGCCGGCCGCCCACGCCGAAACCCCCGGCCGCCGGGACGGGGCGCTGTCGGACGCACCCGCCCCGGTGACCGGGGGGCTCGGAGCTGTACGGGAGGGGGCTCAGAGCCCGTAGCGCTCCCGGGCCTCCTTGACCGCCGAGGCCGGCACCTCGCCGCGCTTGGCGAGCTGGGCCAGCGCCGCCACCGCGATCGACCGGGCGTCGACCCCGAAGTGCCGGCGGGCCGCCTCGCGGGTGTCGGAGAGGCCGAAGCCGTCCGTGCCGAGCGAGGACCAGTCCTGCTCCACCCACTGGCTGATCTGGTCCGGGACCTGGCGCATCCAGTCGCTGACCGCGAGCACCGGACCTGGCGCACCGGAGAGCGCCTGCGTCACGTACGGGACCCGCAGCTCACCGCGGAGCAGCGCCTCGTCCGCCGCCAGCGCGTCGCGGCGCAGCTCGCCCCACGAGGTGGCGGACCAGACGTCGGCCGTGACACCCCAGTCGGCGGCCAGCAGCTCCTGGGCCTCCAGGGCCCAGTGGATCGCCGTACCGGAGGCCAGCAGCTGCAGGCGCGGCGCGTCCGCCGTGGCGGGCGTGCCCTCCTTGAAGCGGTACAGGCCCTTGACGATGCCCTCCTCGACGCCCTCGGGCATCGCGGGCTGGGGCTTCGGCTCGTTGTAGACCGTCAGGTAGTAGAAGACGTCCGAGTCCTCGCCGGGGACGGCACCGCCGTACATCCGGCGCAGACCGTCCTTGACGATCACCGCGACCTCGTACGCGAACGCCGGGTCGTAGTTGAGCGAGGCCGGGTTGGTGGCCGCGATCAGGTGCGAGTGGCCGTCCGCGTGCTGGAGGCCCTCACCCGTCAGGGTCGTACGGCCCGCCGTGGCGCCGACGATGAAGCCCTTGCCGAGCTGGTCGGCGAGCTGCCACATCTGGTCGCCGGTCCGCTGCCAGCCGAACATCGAGTAGAAGATGTAGAACGGGATCATCGTCTCGCCGTGCGTCGCGTACGACGTGGCGGCGGCGATGAAGTCGGCCATGGCCCCGGCCTCGGTGATCCCCTCGTTGAGGATCTGGCCGTCCTTGGCCTCCTTGTAGTACATCAACTGGTCGCGGTCGACCGGCTCGTACGTCTGGCCGAGCGGCGAGTAGATGCCGGCCGAGGGGAACAGGGACTCCATACCGAAGGTGCGCGCCTCGTCCGGGACGATCGGCACCCAGCGCCTGCCGGTCTCCTTGTCCCGCATCAGGTCCTTCACCAGGCGGACGAACGCCATGGTGGTGGCCATCTCCTGCTTGCCGGACCCCTTGTACAGGGCCTTGAACGCGCGTTCCCCGGGCTGCGGCAGCGGCGCGGAGGCGTGCATCCGGCGGGCCGGGGCGGGACCGCCGAGGGCGGCCCGGCGCTCCTGGAGGTAGCGGACCTCGGGGGAGTCGGCGCCGGGGTGGCCGTAGGGGACGAGACCGTCCTCGAAGGCGCTGTCGGGGATCGGGAGGCCGAGCAGCTCGCGCATGCCCTTGAACTCGTCGATCGACAGCTTCTTCATCTGGTGGTTGGCGTTCTTGGACTCGAAGCCCTTGCCGAGCGTGTAGCCCTTGACCGTCTGGGCCAGGATCACGGTCGGCGCACCCTTGTGCTCGACCGCCGCCTTGTACGCCGCGTACACCTTGCGGGCCTCGTGGCCGCCGCGCGAGGTGTAGAAACACTCGGCGATCTTCGCGTCGCTGAGCAGCTTCGCCAGCTCGACGAGGGCGGGCTCGGCGCCGAAGAAGTGCTCGCGGATGTAGGCCACGTCACGGGTGGAGTACGTCTGGAACTGCGCGTCCGGGACCTCCCGCAGGCGGCGCAGCAGCGCGCCCGTGGTGTCCAGCTGGAACAGCTCGTCCCAGGCGTTGCCCCAGAGCGTCTTGACGACGTTCCAGCCGGCCCCGCGGAACTGCGCCTCCAGCTCCTGGACCATGCGGAAGTTGGCGCGGACCGGGCCGTCGAGGCGCTGCAGGTTGCAGTTGATGACGAAGGTCAGGTTGTCGAGCTGCTCACGGGCCGCCAGCGCGAGGGCGGCGGTCGACTCGGGCTCGTCCATCTCGCCGTCGCCGAGGAAGGCCCAGACGTGCGAGTCGGAGGTGTCCTTGATGGAGCGGTTGGTCAGATAGCGGTTGAAGCGCGCCTGGTAGATGGCCGAGAGCGGGCCGAGGCCCATCGACACGGTGGGGAACTCCCACAGCCAGGGCAGCCGCCGCGGGTGCGGGTAGGAGGGCAGGCCCTCGCCACCGGACTCCTGGCGGAAGTGGTCGAGCTGCCGCTCGCTGAGGCGGCCGTCGAGGAAGGCGCGGGCGTAGATGCCGGGGGAGGCGTGGCCCTGGATGTAGAGCTGGTCGCCGGAGCCTCCCCCATTCTCGGCTGCGCTCGAACGGGAGGTGCCCCCTCCTTCCTTGCCGCGGAAGAAGTGGTTGAAGCCGGTCTCGTAGAGCCAGGCCGCCGACGCGAAGGTGGCGATGTGGCCGCCCACCCCGTACCGGGCGCCCCGGGTGACCATCGCGGCCGCGTTCCAGCGGTTCCACGCGGTGATCTTCGACTCCATCTCCAGGTCGCCGTCGAACGCGGGCTCGGCGGCGGTCGGGATGGAGTTGACGTAATCGGTCTCCAGCAGCTTGGGCAGCGCGAGACCGGCGCCCTCGGCGTGCTGCAGCGAGCGGCGCATCAGGTACGCGGCGCGGTGCGGGCCGGCGGCCTGGGTGACGGCGTCCAGGGAGGCCGCCCATTCGGCGGTCTCCTCGGGGTCACGGTCCGGGAGCTGGTCGAGCTCGCTCGGAAGCTTTGCTACGGGGTCGGTCATGATCGCCGCCTTCCGGGGAGGAGGGGGGTGGAGAAGGCCCTGACTGGCAGGACAGGGCGATGGGGCCGGTGGGCCCGCGGAGTGAACTGTAAGTCGCTGATCGATGATCGATCAAAGGATTGAAGGCAAAACTTCTCGATACGAAGAAAAGTGGCATGCCGTGCCTCGGAACGGGGCACGGAGTGACGCGAAAAAGCGCACAAAAAGGGTGCTGACCTGCACGGAAGAGCAGGCCGCCCGCCAGATGACCGGAGCTCGCCGAGCCGGCCGGACGCGGGCGCCCGGAGGCTTACGCGCGGGGCGCGCAGCCCAGCACGTGGGCCTTCACCAGGGCGCCGATCTGCGGGTCCCCGGCCAGGAACGCGTCGATGAGCGCCTGGTGCTCCTCCGCGTACGACTTCTGCACCGTGCCCAGCCAGCGGATCGACAGGGCGGTGAACACCTCGATGCCCAGTCCCTCCCAGGTGTGCAGCAGCACCGCGTTCCCGGCGGCCCGGACCATCTCCCGGTGGAAGCCCACCGTGTGCCGCACCTGGGCCTCACCGTCGGCCAGCCGGTCCGCCTCGTACAGCGCCACCACATGCGGCTCCAGCGCCGAGCAGTCCTGGCCGAGCAGCGGGGCCGCCAGCTCGGCCGCGATCTGCTCCAGACCGGCCCGTACCGGGTAGCTCTCCTCCAGGTCGGCCGCGGTGAGGTTGCGGACCCGGACGCCCTTGTTGGGGGCCGACTCGATCAGCCGCAGCGTCTCCAGCTCGCGCAGCGCCTCCCGTACGGGCGTCTGGCTGACCTCCAGCTCGGTGGCGATCCGGCGCTCCACGATCCGCTCGCCCGGCTTCCAGCGCCCGCTGACGATCCCCTCCACGATGTGCTCGCGGATCTGTTCGCGCAGCGAGTGGACGACGGGCGGGGTCATGGAGCGCTCCTTCAGGGCAGACCGGTGCTGCCTACATCATCACGGTGGCGGTAGGCCTCCCGTGGTGTTTAGACAATACGGCGGCGCCCCCGCCCGGAAGAGTTCCGGACGGGGGCGCCGCTGGTGAGGCTGGTTACAGCCGGAGCGTTCAGAGGCCGAGCTCGACCTCGAACTCACCGGCCTCCAGGATCGCCTTGACCGACGTCAGGTAACGGGCGGCGTCCGCGCCGTCCACCAGGCGGTGGTCGTAGGAGAGCGCGAGGTAGGTCATGTCGCGCACCGCGATGGTCTCGCCGAGGTCCGGGTGGTCGATGACCACCGGGCGGCGGACCGTGGCGCCGATGCCCAGGATGGCTGCCTGGTTCGGCGGCACGATGACGGTGTCGAACAGCGCACCGCGCGAACCGGTGTTGCTGATGGTGAAGGTGGCACCGGACATGTCGTCCGGGGTCAGGCCGCCACCGCGGGCCTTGCCGGCCAGCTCGGCGGTCTTCTTCGAGATACCGGCGAGGTTCAGGTCACCCGCACCCTTGATGACCGGGGTCATCAGGCCCTTCTCCGCGTCCACGGCGATGCCGATGTTCTCCGCGTCGAAGTACGTGATGGTGCCTTCGCCCTCGTTGATCCGGGCGTTGACGACCGGGTGGGCCTTCAGCGCCTGGGCCGCCGCCTTCACGAAGAACGGCATCGGGGACAGCTTGACGCCCTCACGGGCGGCGAACGCGGCCTTCGCCTGGTTGCGCAGCTTCATCAGCTTGGTGATGTCGACCTCGACGACCGAGGTCAGCTGGGCCTGCGAGTGCAGCGCCTTCATCATGTTGTCGCCGATGACCTTGCGCATGCGGGTCATCTTGACCGTCTGACCACGCAGCGGGGAGGCCTCCAGCTTCGGCGCGGCCTTGGCGGCGGCGGCATGGCCTCCGCCAGTCACAGCGGAGGGCGCCGGAGCAGCGGCGGCGGCCTTGGCGGCCTCCGCGGCGGCGACGACGTCCTGCTTGCGGATACGGCCGCCGACGCCGGTGCCCTTGACCGAGCCCAGGTCCACGTTGTTCTCGGACGCGAGCTTGCGGACCAGCGGCGTGACGTACGCGCCGTCGTCGCCGGAGGGCGCGGCCGGGGTGGCGGCCGGTGCCGGGGCGGCGGGGGCGGGCTGCGCCGGAGCCGGGGCGGGAGCCGCGGGGGCCTCGGCCTTCGGCGCCTCCTGCTGGGGAGCCTCGGCCTGGGGAGCCTCCTGCTTCGGAGCCTCCTCCTGCTTCGGAGCCTCGGCCTTGGGGGCCTCGGCCTTCGGCACCTCCTGCTGGGGAGCCTCCTGCTGCGGAGCCTCCTGCTGCGGAGCCTCCTCCTTCGGGGCTTGCTGCTCGGGGGCCTCCTGCTTCGGGGCGGCGCCCGGAGCACCGATGACGGCGAGCTTGGCGCCGACCTCGGCGGTCTCGTCCTCGGCGACCACGATCTCCAGCAGCACACCGGCGACCGGGGCGGGGATCTCGGTGTCGACCTTGTCCGTGGAGACCTCGAGGAGGGGCTCGTCCTCCGCGACCTCCTCGCCGACCTCCTTCAGCCAGCGGGTGACGGTGCCCTCGGTGACGCTCTCGCCGAGCGCCGGGAGGGTGACGTCGGTGCCCTCGGCGGACGAACCGCCGGTGGCGGCCTCGGCGGTCGGGGCCTCGGCCGGAGCCTCGGTCTCGGTCGACGGGGCGGTGGGCGCCTCTTCGGCCGCCGGGGCCGGGGTGGCGGCCGGCTCGGTGGACTCGGCCTCGGCCGGAGCCTCGGCCTCGGCCGGAGCCTCGGCCTCGGCCGGAGCGCCGGAGCCGTCGTCGATGACGGCCAGCTCGGCGCCGACCTCGACGGTCTCGTCCTCGGCGACCTTGATGGACGACAGAACGCCGGACGCGGGGGCCGGGATCTCGGTGTCGACCTTGTCGGTCGAGACCTCGAGCAACGGCTCGTCGGCCTCGACGCGCTCGCCCTCGGCCTTCAGCCAACGGGTGACAGTGCCCTCGGTGACGCTCTCGCCGAGCGCCGGAAGGGTTACGGAAACCGACATGGTTTCAGTTGCTCCTTACGAAAATGCGGAAGTGGTCGGTCGTCGCGCCCGGAACCGGGGGATCAGTCGTGCGAGTGGAGGGGCTTGCCGGCCAGCGCCAGGTGGGCCTCGCCCATCGCCTCGTTCTGCGTCGGGTGGGCGTGGATGAGCTGCGCGACCTCGGACGGCAGCGCCTCCCAGTTGTAGATCAGCTGGGCTTCGCCGACCTGTTCGCCCATGCGGTCGCCCACCATGTGGACGCCGACCACGGCACCGTCCTTGACCTGGACGAGCTTGATCTCGCCCGCGGTCTTCAGGATCTTGCTCTTGCCGTTGCCCGCGAGGTTGTACTTCAGGACGACGACCTTGTCCGCGCCGTAGATCTCCTTGGCCTTGGCCTCGGTGATACCCACGGAGGCGACCTCGGGGTGGCAGTACGTCACCTTCGGCACGCCGTCGTAGTCGATCGGGACGGTCTTGAGACCGGCGAGACGCTCCGCCACCAGGATGCCCTCGGCGAAGCCGACGTGGGCGAGCTGGAGGGTCGGGACGAGGTCGCCCACGGCCGAGATCGTGGGCACGTTGGTCTGCATGTACTCGTCGACCAGGACATAGCCGCGGTCCATGGCGACGCCCTGCTCCTCGTAGCCCAGCCCCTGCGAGACCGGGCCTCGGCCGATGGCGACGAGCAGCAGCTCCGCCTCGAACGTCTTGCCGTCGGCGAGGGTGACGCGGACGCCGTCCTGCGTGTACTCGGCCTTCTCGAAGAACGTGCCGAGGTTGAACTTGATGCCGCGCTTGCGGAACGCGCGCTCAAGAAGCTTCGAGCTGTTCTCGTCCTCGACCGGGACGAGGTGCTTCAGGCCCTCGACGATGGTGATCTCGGTGCCGAAGGACTTCCACGCCGAGGCGAACTCGACGCCGATGACGCCGCCGCCCAGCACTATCGCCGACTTCGGGACGCGGTCCATCTTCAGCGCGTGGTCCGAGGAGATGATCCGGTCGCCGTCGATCTCCAGGCCCGGCAGCGACTTCGGCACGGAGCCGGTCGCCAGCAGCACGTGGCGGCCCTGGACGCGCTGGCCGTTCACGTCGACGGAGGTGGGGGAGGAGAGCTTGCCCTCACCCTCGATGTAGTGGACCTTGCGCGAGGCGATGAGACCCTGGAGACCCTTGTACAGGCCCGAGATCACCTCGTCCTTGTACTTGTTGACGGCCTCCATGTCGATGCCCTCGAAGGTCGCCTTCACGCCGAACTGGGCCGACTCGCGGGCCTGGTCCGCGATCTCGCCCGCGTGCAGCAGTGCCTTCGTGGGGATGCAGCCGTTGTGCAGGCAGGTGCCGCCGACCTTGCCCTTCTCGATCAGGGCGACGTCCAGGCCCAGCTGCGCTCCGCGCAGGGCCGCGGCGTACCCGCCACTGCCACCGCCGAGGATCACTAGGTCGAAAACGGTGCTGGCGTCGTTCGCCACGTCACGTCCTCCATGCATGTGCGCCGTACGCCGGGCCCCGTCGCTGGGGTGTGACCGGCCGGTCGGCTGGTGTTCGGCCGCTTTTGTCTTCGGCCCTGTGGTGGGGGCCCTGTCCTGCCGAGAACCCATCTTCGCACTTGATGACGGCGGGCGGGACGCGGGGCCCGGGTCCGGGGCGGACGATCGTCCGCCCCGGAGGGTTACTGCTGGGTGGATACCTACGGATTCGGCCGGTGTTCGTCGAGAGCGAAACCCGCTCGCCCCCCGCTCTTCCTTGCCACTTTCGCCGCGACAACACGCTTTCGCTGCCACAACGCGTACGGCCCCGGACCTGTGCCCGGGGCCGTAAGGGGTGCCCGGCGGATCAGGGCCGGGACCACGGTCCGCCGGGCACTCCTTCGCGGACGATCACTCAGCCCAGGTCGCCGTCGGCGGTGCGCTCGGCGAGACGCACCAGGGTGCGGACCGCGGAGCCGGTGCCGCCCTTGGGCGTGTAGCCGTACGGGGCGCCCTCGTGGAAGGCCGGGCCCGCGATGTCCAGGTGCGCCCAGGCGATGCCCTCGCCCACGAACTCCTTCAGGAACAGGCCGGCCACCAGCCCGCCGCCCATGCGCTCACCCATGTTGGCGATGTCGGCGGTGGGGGAGTCCATGCCCTTGCGCAGGTCGGCGGGGAGCGGCATCGGCCACGAGGCCTCGCCGACCTCCTCGGCGATCTCGTGGATCGAGGTACGGAAGGCGTCGTCGTTGGACATGATCCCGAAGGTGCGGTTGCCGAGCGCCAGCACCATCGCACCGGTCAGGGTCGCCACGTCGACGATCGCGTCGGGCCTCTCCTCGGAGGCGCGGGTCAGCGCGTCGCCCAGGACGAGCCGGCCCTCGGCGTCGGTGTTGAGCACCTCGACGGTCTTGCCGCTGTACATGCGCAGCACGTCACCGGGGCGGGTGGCGTTGCCGGAGGGCATGTTCTCGGCGAGCGCCAGCCAGCCGGTCACGTTGACCTTCAGGCCGAGGCGGGCGGCCGTGACGACGGCGGCGAACACGGCGGCGGCGCCGCTCATGTCGCACTTCATCGTCTCGTTGTGGCCGGCCGGCTTGAGCGAGATGCCGCCCGAGTCGTAGGTGATGCCCTTGCCCACGAGGGCCAGGGTCTTCTCCGCCTTCGAGTGGGTGTAGGCGAGCTTCACCAGGCGCGGGCCGTTCGCGGAGCCCTGGCCGACGCCCAGGATGCCGCCGAAGCCGCCCTTGACCAGGGCCTTCTCGTCGAGGACCTGGACCTTGATGCCGTGCTCCTTGCCCGCGGCGGTGGCCACGGCGGCGAAGGACTCGGGGTAGAGGTCGTTGGGCGGGGTGTTGATCAGGTCGCGGGCGCGGTTGATCTCCTCGGCCAGGGCCAGGGCGCGCTCGACGGCCGCCTTGTAGGCCTTGTCGCGCGGCTTGGCGCCGACCAGGGTCACCTCGGCGAGCGGCAGCTTCGGGCCGTTGCCCTTGGCCTTCGCCTCCTTGGGGGCGAGCTTGTTCTCGCCGCCCTGGTAGGCGGTGAAGGCGTACGCGCCGAGCAGGGCGCCCTCGGCGACGGCCGCGGCGTCCTCGACGGACGCGGCGGGCAGCGCGAAGCCGGCCTTCTTCGAACCGGCCAGCGCGCGGGCGGCGGTGCCCGCGGCGCGGCGCAGCGCCTCGGCGTCGTACGCGTCCTCCTTGTCCGGGACCGTACCGAGCCCGACCGCGACGACGACCGGGACCTTGAGGCCGGACGGCGCGGGCAGCTTGGTCAGTTCGCCCTCGGCACCCACGGCCCCCAGGGTCGCGAGAACGGAGGCGAGCTTTCCGCCGAACGCCTTGTCCACGGCCTCGGCGCCCGGTGCGAGGACCAGGTCCCCCGACGCGGATCCGGCGCCCTTCGCTACGCCGACGACGAGTGCGTCGGCGCGCAGCGTCGCCGCACCGGCAGTGCTGAGAGTGAGAGCAGTCACGGTGGTGAAATCTCGCTTCCGTTGAGTTCGAGTCCGGCCGAGGGGTGGGCCGACCGTGCCGACGCATCGTGGACGCCTCCGCGATGTGCCAGCGACGAGCCTACGCGCGCCACTCCCCGGGGGGTACGGCGGCGGGCCGATCCCGACCGGCAGGGCGGCCGGGAGGGCCCTTTCGGAGACCGCTTCCCCGGTTGTACGCCGGTGAGCGCGCGAGCCTGCTCGGAGCCGGGAGCCGGGAGCCGGGAGCCGGGAGCCGGGAGCCGGGAGCCGGGAGCCGGGCGCCGGGGTCAGGGGCCGAGCGCCAGCACCACCAGGGCCGCCGTCGCCGCCGTCTCCGCCACCCCGCCGAACACATCCCCGGTCACCCCGCCGAACCGTCGTACGCAGTGGCGCAGCAGGAGTTCGGCGGCGGCCAGGGCGAGCAGCACCGCGAGCGCGTGGTGCAGCGCCCCGTACGGGCCGGCCCCGGCGCCCGCCGCCGCGCACAGCGCCACCGTCACCGCCGTCGTGAGCAGCGCCCACCCGGCCGGGACCGTGGCGGCGACCGCCGCGCCGAGGCCCTCCGGCCGGGCGGCCGGGACGCCCTGACGGGACGCCAGGGTGAGCGCGAGCCGGGCGGCGACGCCCGCGACGACGGCCCCGAGCGCCCCGTGCGCCCAGCCCTCCCCGTACAGCTCGAAGAGGACCGCGACCTGGGCCAGCAGGACCAGGAGCAGCGCGATGACACCGAACGGCCCAATGTCGGACCGCTTCATGATCCGCAGAGCGTCCTCGGCAGGCTTCCCGCTGCCGAGGCCGTCCGCCGTGTCGGCGAGGCCGTCCAGGTGCAGCCCCCGGGTGAGGGCGGCGGGCACCGCGACGGAGGCGACCGCCGCGAGCAGCGGCCCCGAGCCTGCCAGCAGGGACAGTGAGCCGAGCGCGGCGGCGAGCAGGCCGACGGCGAGCCCGGCGAGGGGGGCGCAGAGCATGCCGGCCCGGGCGGTCGCCCGGTCCCAGCGGGTCACGCGGACGGGGAGCACGGTGAGGGTGCCGAAGGCGAAACGCAGGCCGTGGCTGTTCAAAGAGGTCACCGCGGGCAGGCTAGCCACTCCCGCTCACGGATAGATTGGCCGAAACGGACATAAGGCTTTAGAAGCGCAGGTATCGGGAGTGGGTGGCATGGGTAACTGGTGGCACACCAACATCGGCGAGCCGGGCAAGCTCCCCCTGCTCCTCGCGCTGGCCGCCTTCGTCCTGACCTTCGCCGTCACCCGCACGATCACGCGGATGATCCGCACGGGGAAGGGCCCGTTCCGCAACGTCACCCCCGGTGGGATGCACATCCACCACGTGGTGCCCGGGGTCGTGCTGACGGTGGTCGGCGGCTTCGGCGCGGTGGCCGCCGGCCGGCACGGGGTGGCCGCCGGGATCTGCGCGGTGATCTTCGGGATCGGGGCCGGTCTGGTGCTGGACGAGTTCGCGCTGATCCTGCATCTGGACGACGTCTACTGGACCGAGCAGGGCCGTCAGAGCGTCGAGGTCGTCGTGCTGACCGTCTCCCTGGTCGTGCTGGTCCTGGCGGGGTTCTCACCGCTCGGGGTGAACGACGTCACCGAGGACGAGCAACAGGGCCGGATCGGCGTCATCACCTCGTACGCCGTCAACTTCGGCTTCGTCCTGGTCGCGCTGTTCAAGGGCAAGACCCGGATGGCGGTGCTCGGCACCCTCGTCCCGTTCGTCGCGCTGATCGGCGCGCTCCGCCTGGCCCGCCCCACCTCGCCGTGGGCCAAGCGGTTCTACCGCGACCGCCATCGTGCCCGCTCCAAGGCGGTGCTGCGCGCCTACCACCACGATGTGCGCTGGGCGGGGCCGCGCCGGAAGTTCCAGGACCTCATCGGCGGCGCCCCGGACCGGGCCCCGCTGCCGCCCGTCGGCAAGCCCTGACCGCCGCCGCCCCGGACCGGGCCCCGCTGCCGCCCGTCGGCAAGCCCTGACCGCCGCCGCCCTCCCGAGGAAGGTGCCCGGGCGCAGAGCCCGCCGCCTCTGCGGCCGCCGCTCAGGTCGCGTCGAGGTTCCTCACCTCGTCCTGGCCGGCGGCGTCCTCGGCCGCCTCGGTGCCGCTGTCGTCGTCGGCCACCACCGGCGTACGCTCCGGCAGCTCCGCGGCGAGCGCGGCCGCGGCCTGCACCAGCGGCAGGGCCAGCAGCGCGCCCGCGCCCTCGCCCACCGTGACCCCGTGGTCCAGCAGCGGGGTCAGCGCCATCCGGTCCAGCGCCTTCGCCTGCGCGGGCTCCCCGCTGACCTGCCCGGCCAGCCACCAGTCCGGCGCCCGGAACGCCGCGCGCTGCGCCACCAGCGCACACGCCGACGCGACGACCCCGTCCAGGATCACCGGCATCCGGCGCACCGCCGACTGGAGCAGGAACCCCGTCATCGCGGCCAGATCGGCGCCGCCCACCGTGGCCAGCAGCTCCAGCTGGTCACCCAGCACCGGCCTGGCCCGGCGCAGCGCGTCCCGGATCGCGGCGCACTTGCGCATCCAGGCCAGGTCGTCGATGCCCGCACCACCGCGCCCGGTCACCACCGAGGCGTCCGTACCGCAGAGCGCCGCGACCAGGGTGGCCGCGGCCGTGGTCCCACCGACGCTCAGGTCGCCGAGCACCACCAGATCGGTGCCGGAGTCGGCCTCCTCGTCGGCGATCGCCATGCCCAGGCGTACGGCCCGCTCGGCCTCCTCGGCACTCAGCGCGTCCTCGATGTCGATGCGCCCCGAACCCCGCCGCACCCGGTGGCGTACGACGGACTCGGGCAGCAGCTCCGGGTCGCAGTCGATCCCGGCGTCCACGATCCGCACCGGCACCGAGAAGCGCCGGGCCAGCACCGCCACCGGGCTCGCCCCGTCGAGGGCCGCCCGGACCAGCTCGTGGGTAGTGCCCGCCGCGCGCCCGGAGACGCCCAGCTCCGCCACCCCGTGGTCACCCGCGAAGAGCACCACGCGCGGCTGCCCGACCGCTCTGACCGGCACGGACTGCTGCGCGGCGCTGAGCCACTCGCCCAGCTCGTCGAGCCGTCCCAGCGCCCCCGGCGGGACGGCTCGCCGCTTCCGCCGTTCCTCGGCGTCGCGCCGGACGCCCCCGTCGGGGCGTTCGATCAGGTCGGAGAAGTCGTCCAGGTTCACGGAGGTCTGCCTCGCGGGTCGTCACGTCGGGTTCCGGTCCGGGAACCCGGCGGCGGGTCCCTGCCGGGAACAGTACCGGTCGGCCCGGACGGCCCGGCCCGAGCGCCGATTTCTCCCGGCCGCCCCGCGCGCTGACGCCCCCTCACCCCCGCAGTACGACCGCCTGCCCCGCCACCACCAGCAGCACCTCCTCGCACTCGGCCGCCACCGCCGCGTTCAGCCGCCCCAGCTCGTCCCGGAACCGACGTCCCGCCGGGGTCGCCGGGACCACCCCCGCACCCGCCTCGTTGGTCACCAGCACCACCTGACGCCGCGTCGCGCGCACCGCGCCCACCAGCTCCGCGACCCGCGCCCGCAACGCCCTCTCGCCGCCCTCCCGCCACCGCACGTCCTCCCAGGCGTCCACCCGGTCCATCGCGTCGGTCAGCCACAGCGACAGGCAGTCGATCAGCAGCGGCGGCCCGGCCGCGCCCAACAGCTCCGCGACCTCGCAGGTCTCCTCGGTCCGCCACGCGCCGGGCCTGCGCTCCCGGTGCAGCCCCACCCGGGCCGCCCACTCCGGGTCCCCGTCGCGCCGCCCACCGGTCGCCACGTACACCACCTCGGGGAACGTCTCCAGCCGCCGCTCCGCCTCCAGCGACTTCCCCGACCGGGCGCCGCCCGTCACCAGCACCCGGCGCGGCACGTCCGGCACCACCGGGTACTCGCCCACCACCAGCGTCGTCCCGTCCGGCACCGCCCGCGCACCGGCCGCCGCGAGGAGCCGCTCCAGCGTCGCGCCCGGCGGGGCGTCGTGGTCCAGGTGGACCGCGATCACCTCGGTGGCCGGGCCGATCGCGCCGACCACCCGCAGCCGCGCCAGCGCGTCGGGCCGCCCCATCACATCGCAGACGACCAGGTCGTACGGCCGCTCCACCCGCCCGTCGAGACCGGAGGGCGCGGCCCCCGGCGGCAGGTACAGCAGCCGCTCGCCGTCCGGGGAGCTCACCTCGTAACCGGTCCCCGGCGCGTCCATCGGCACCGCCCGCACCCGGTGCCCACTGATCAGCGTCAGCACCTGGCCGTCCGGCACCCGCCCGGCCGGCGGCAGGGTGGGCGGCAGCTCCACGGCCGGCCCGTCGTGCGGGTGGGTCAGCAGCACCTGGCGCACCGCGCCCAGGGAGTGCCCCGCGCGGGCGGCCGCGAACACCGCTCCCGGGGTCAGATCGAGCAGCAGCGCGTCGTCGACCAGCAGGGCGGTCGCGGCGCGCGCCCACGGGCCGCGGGCCGTCGCACAGGCCGCGCAGGGGCAGGAGGGGCGGGGCAGGCCGTCGGGGGCTCCGGTGCCGAGCAGAGTCAGTTCCACACCTTGATCCTCCCGTGTCCCCCCGTCAGGTGCGCGCCCGGCTAGGCTTCGGGCAGCAACGTGACCCAGGAGGCGGACATGGCGTGGACGTGGCGGTTCGAGAAGTCCGACGGTACGGAGACGGAGCCGGCGCTGCAGCCGGAGGAATTCACCACCCAGGGCGACGCGGAGTCCTGGATCGGTGAGTACTGGAAGGAACTCCTGGAAGGCGGTGCCGCCCAGGTGACGCTCTTCGAGGACTCGACCAAGATCTACGGCCCGATGAGCCTGCGGGCCGACGGCGCCTGACGCTCGGGCGGCGGAAGGGGCGGTACGGGCAAACCCCGTACCGCCCCTTCCGCGTCCGGGCCCCCGCGCTCCCGGCCGTGCCGCCTGAGGCCCCTCAGATCTCCCCGAGCGTGACCTCGGCGGTCCTGCCGTCGTCGTCCCGGGTGTACGTCACGGTCACCTTGTCGCCCGGCTGGTCGCCCGCCAGGGCCTCGGAGAGCGAGGTGATGGTGGTGACCGAGGTGTCACCGATCTTCGTGATGATGTCTCCGGCCCGCAGCCCCGCCTCGTCCGCGGCCCCGCCCCGCTCCACGCTCACCAGTGCGACGCCGGCCGGCCGGTAGGAGTCGTCGACGACCGTACGGCCGGTGATGTTCAGCGCGGCGCGTCCCGAGTCGGTGACCCGGCCGTCCTTGATGATCTGGTCGGCGACCGTCCTCACCATCGAGACGGGGATGGCGAACCCGATGCCCGGCGCCGCGCTGTCGCCCATCTGCGGGTCGGTCGCCGCGAGGGTGGGGATGCCGATCACCTCGCTGTCCAGGTTGACCAGCGCCCCGCCGCTGTTGCCCGGGTTGATGGCCGCCGAGGTCTGCACCATGTTGGCGATCGTCGCGCCGGTCCCGCCGCCCGCCCGGCTCTCGCTGACGGTCCGGCCGAGCGCCGAGACGATGCCCTGGGTGACGCTGCTGGAGAGGCCGAGCGGCGAGCCCATCGCCATCACGATCTGCCCCACCTCCACCTGCTCCGAGTCGCCGAACTTCGCGGGCCGCAGGCCGTCGGGCACCTCGTCCAGCTTGATCACGGCCAGGTCCTGCTCCGGGTAGGAGGAGACCAGCGAGGCGTTCAGCACCGCCTCCCCGGTGGCGACGGTGACCTTGAACTTCTTCTCGTCGCCGATCACATGGGCGTTGGTGACGATGTGGCCCCGGTCGTCGTAGACGATCCCGGAACCGAGGCTGTCCGACGCGTCGATCTGCACCACCGAGGGCAGCACGTCGCTGATGACGGCCTGGTAGGCGCTCTCCAGATCGGCGGTGTCGCGGGCCGCGGCGCCCTGGGCCGTGGCGGAGGGGCTGGCCTCCGGGGCGGGGGCCGCCGTGATTCCGCCGGAGCAGCCGGAGGCCAGGGCGATCGCGCAGACGCCTGCGGACAGGGGCAGCAGCAGCCGGCGCGCACGGCCGCGTGACGGGGGTGCCGAGGGGGATGCGTCCATATCCGGAGTCTGCTGCCCCCACCCTTTCGGGTGCCCGTACTGATGGGCCGAACGGGAGCCGGACCCGTACGTACGTGTGCCGGCTGCTAGCCGCGCACCCCGCACAGGTGCAGCAGCGCCGCGACCGCCCGGTACGGGTCGGTCCGCCCGGCCCGGTCCTCCAGGGTCAGCACCCGCTCCAGCTCCCCGGCGGGCAGCCCGGCCCCGTCGGCCACGCCGTCCGTGAAGACCCGCACGCCGTACCAGGCGTGCAGCGGGGCGGCGATCCCGGCCAGGGTGGCCCGCAGCGCGTCGAGCCGGTCGGCCCGCACGGTGAGGCCGCGGTGATCGGTGTACGTGGCCGTGTCGAAGGCCGCCAGGGCCGCGCCGAAGTCGCCGGTGAGCCCTGGGCGCATGGCGAGGGCGTCCGCGTTCCGTACGAGCAGGGAGAGCAGACCGCCCGGCGCCAGCATCCGGGCCAGCCCGGCCAGCATCGGGTCGGGCTCCTCGACGTACATCAGGACACCGTGGCAGAGCACCACGTCGAAGCTGCCCGGCAGGAAGTGGACGCCGGTCTCCCGGCCGTCGCCCTCGATCAGCTCGACCCGCTCCCGGATGCCCTCGGGCTCGGTCGCCAGGGTCTCCCGGGCCGTGCGGAGAAGCCCGGCGTCCGACTCCATACCGGTCACCGAGTGACCGGCCCGCGCGAGCCGCAGCGCCTGGACGCCGCTGCCCATGCCGACGTCCAGGACGCGCAGCCGCCGGCCGACCGGGAAACGCCCGGCTATCTGCTCGTCCAGCTGCCGGGCGACCAGCTCCTGGCGGACCGTGTCACGCACGGAGCCGGCACGCGCCGGATCGACCCCGGTGGAGCCGGAGGTTTCCGTGCTCAGGGCCGCTCTCCGCGCTTGACCTGCGGCTTCGGGAGCCGAAGACGGCGCATCTGGAGCGTGCGCATCAGCCCGTAGGCGATGGCACCGCGCTTGGGGGTGTCCGGGAAGCGCTCCCGCAGCTGCTTCCTCAGGCGGATCGAGAGACCGATCGAGTCGAGCACGATCAGGATGATCACACCCATCCAGAGCATCAGCACGACGCTCTGGATGTTCTGCACCTGGATCACACTGAGGATCAGGATGATCACCGCGAGCGGCAGGAAGTACTCGGCGACGCAGAAGCGCGAGTCCACGAAGTCGCGGACGAAGCGCCGCACCGGGCCCTTGTCGCGGACCGGGAGGTAGCGCTCGTCGCCCGAGGCGAGAGCCTCACGCTGCCGGGCCAGGTCGGCGCGGCGCGCTTCGCGCTGGCGCTTCACGGCCGCCTTGCGGTCGGTCGGCGCGCTGGACGCGGCACGCCGGCGCTGCGTCTGGGCCTCGCTGCGCTTGGGGGTGGGGCGACCCTTGGGAGCCTGCGGGTCGCGGGGCTGCTGGGAGAGGTCCGCCGTCACCTTGTCGGTGGGGGCCTTCTCTGTCTTCGCACGGCTACGGAACACAAAACCCAAGGGTAAGGGGTCGGGATACGGGCTCGCGGACCCGGGCGGGAACGATCCGGCAACGGACCGCGTCCCTGGAGGTACCCGGCAGGGGGCAGGGGCGTTCGCCGCCGGTTTCCCTGACCGCCACCTACACCCTGGGCGGGAGTGGCCACCGGCCGCAGTCGTCCTTGGGGAGGAGCACATCGGGCCTCGAACAGTGCGGTAATGGAGACAGGGCCCGTACTGTGGGTTCTATCGGGAGTGCTGGAGCTCAGTCCGTCAGAAGGGGGCGCGCGAAGCCCATGAGCGGTGTCATGAAGCGTATGGGGATGCTTTTCCGCGCGAAGGCAAACAAGGCCCTTGACCGGGCCGAGGATCCGCGCGAGACCCTGGATTACTCGTACCAGAAGCAGCTGGAGCTGCTTCAGAAGGTGCGCCGCGGCGTCGCCGACGTGGCGACGTCCCGCAAGCGGCTGGAGTTGCAGCTGAACCAGCTGCAGGGCCAGTCGTCCAAGCTGGAGGACCAGGGCCGCAAGGCGCTGGCGCTCGGCCGCGAGGACCTGGCGCGTGAGGCGCTGTCCCGGCGCGCCGCCCTCCAGCAGCAGGTCACCGACCTGGAGACGCAGCACACCACGCTGCAGGGCGAGGAGGAGAAGCTCACGCTCGCGGCCCAGCGGCTGCAGGCCAAGGTCGATGCCTTCCGCACCAAGAAGGAGACCATCAAGGCGACCTACACCGCGGCCCAGGCGCAGACCCGGATCGGCGAGGCCTTCTCCGGCATCTCCGAGGAGATGGGCGACGTCGGCCTGGCGATCCAGCGGGCCGAGGACAAGACGCAGCAGCTCCAGGCGCGGGCCGGCGCCATCGACGAGCTGCTCGCCTCCGGTGCCCTGGACGACCCGACCGGCACGGCCAAGGACGACATCGCCGCCGAGCTGGACCGGATCTCCGGCGGCTCGGACGTGGAGCTGGAGCTGCAGCGCATGAAGGCCGAGCTGGCCGGCGGCTCCTCCTCCTCGCAGCAGGCGATCGAGGGCGGTGCTCAGGACGGCACGCAGCAGCCGCAGCAGTCCCCGCACAAGTTCGACAAGCAGTAGTGAGGGCGGCGTCATGATCGTACGGATCATGGGGGAAGGCCAGGTCGAGCTGGCCGACAGTCACTTCGTCGAACTCAACGAGCTCGACGACGTCCTGCTCAAGGAGATGGACACCGGGGACGGCCCCGGCTTCCGCACCACGCTCCACGCGCTCCTCGACAAGGTGCGCGAGCTCGGCACTCCGCTCGCCGACGACTCCCTGGAGCCGTCGGAGCTGATCCTGCCGGCGCCCGACGCGACCCTCGAAGAGGTGCGCGCCATGCTCAGCGACGACGGACTCATCCCGAACTGAGGCAGAACTCCGTCCGTGGCGGCCCCTGCCCCGGACGGAGAGCACCGCTCCACCAGCACGCACACAGCCGTGCCCCGCGCCCGGCCCGCCGGTCGGGGCACCGTGCTGTCCGCCCCTGCCCCGCCGCCGCCGTCGTCGTACGGTCCCGGGGGCGCCCCGCCGCGTACGGGTTCGCGCCTCCCGCCCCCGTACGTCTCCGCGCGCCTCCGCGCCCCGTACGTCCCCGCGCGCCTCCGCCCCGTACGTCTCCGCGCGCCCCCGCTCCCGTACGGTTCTGTGATCGTCCCGGCACACCGCGGAGACCGGTCCGTGCGCGGCACGCCGTACCGTTGCTGGGCGTGACCACCCTCACCTCCGGGTTCGCGCGGGCCCGCCGCTGGCTTCGGGACCACCCCCTCGCGTTCGACGCGTCCCTGGCGTTCTGTGTCCTGATCGCGATGATCTGCGGTTCGTTCGCGGACCCGGGCAAGGGTCACGGGCCGACGTTCGGGACCCGCACCCCCGAGGTCTTCAGCGTGCTGCTCATGGTGCTGGCCGCCTCGGCGCTCGTCCTGCGCCGGCGGCGGCCCGTGGCGGTCCTCGCGGTGACCGGCGTCCTCACGGCCGCCGAGTACGTCCTCATGGACCCGCCCGCCCCGGTCGTGATGAGTACCGTCATCGCGCTGTACACCGTCGCCTCGCGCACCGACCGCCCCACCACCTGGCGGGTCGGCCTGCTGACCATGGGGGTGCTGACGGTGGCCGCGATGGTCTTCGGGTCGTCGCCCTGGTACAGCCAGGAGAATTTCGGCGTCTTCGCCTGGACCGGGATGGCGTCGGCCGCCGGGGACGCCGTACGCAGCAGGCGCGCCTTCGTCGACGCGATCCGGGAGCGCGCGGAGCGGGCGGAGCGCACCCGCGAGGAGGAGGCCCGCCGCCGCGTCGCGGAGGAGCGGCTGCGGATCGCCCGGGACCTCCATGACGTCGTCGCCCACCACATCGCCCTGGTCAACGTCCAGGCCGGGGTCGCCGCCCACGTCATGGACAAGCGCCCGGACCAGGCGAAGGAGGCGCTCGCCCACGTACGCGACGCCAGCCGCTCCGCGCTCGACGAACTCCGCGTCACCGTCGGCCTGCTGCGCCAGTCCGGCGACCCCGCCGCACCCACCGAACCGGCCCCCGGCCTCGCGGTCCTGGACGAGCTGGTGGACACCTTCCGCAACGCCGGGCTCCCCGTCGAGGTGGCCGGCGCCGACCGGGACCCCCGGCTCCCCGCCGCCGTCGACCTGGCCGCGTACCGGGTCATCCAGGAGGCCCTGACCAACGTACGCAAGCACGCGGGCACCGGGGCCAGGGCCGAGGTGAGTGTCGTACGGGTCGGCGCCACCGCCGAGATCACGGTGCTGGACAACGGCCGGGGGAGCGCCGCCCGGCGTGCGGGCTCCGAGCACGGGACCGGCGCTCCGGACGGCGGCGGCCACGGTCTCGTCGGGATGCGCGAGCGCGTCACCGCGCTGGGCGGCGCCCTCACGGCGGGACCTCGCTACGGAGGCGGCTTCCGGGTCCATGCGATCCTGCCCATCGAGGCCCGCACGGGTGAGCCGGAACCGCCCGGCCCGGCGGCCGCGACGGGGGAGCGCCGATGACACGGTCCGCACAACAGCCCGCAGGGAGTCCACAGACACCGCAGCCGACACCCGAGGCACCCATCAGGGTGCTGCTCGCCGACGACCAGGCGCTGCTGCGCAGCGCGTTCCGGGTGCTGGTGGACTCCGAACCCGACATGCAGGTCGTCGGCGAGGCGGCCGACGGGGCCCAGGCGGTGGAGCTGGCCCGGGCGACCGGCGCCGACGTGGTGCTCATGGACATCCGGATGCCGGGCACGGACGGGCTCGCCGCCACCCGCATGATCAGCACGGACCCGGCGCTCGCCGCGGTACGGGTGGTCATGCTCACCACCTTCGAGGTCGACGAGTACGTGGTGCAGTCCCTGCGCGCCGGAGCCTCCGGCTTCCTCGGCAAGGGCGCGGAGCCCGACGAGCTGCTCAACGCGATCCGCATCGCCGCGGCCGGCGAGGCGCTGCTCTCCCCGGCGGCGACCAAGGGGCTCATCGCCACCTTCCTGGCCCAGGGCGGGAGTCCGGGGGAGGGGCAGGACAGCGCGGAGTACGCGGAGCGGCTGGCCGGGCTCACCGTGCGCGAGCGGGAGGTGCTCGTCCTGGTCGCGGGCGGCCTCTCCAACGACCAGATCGCCGAACGGCTCCAGGTCAGCCCGCTCACGGTGAAGACCCATGTGAACCGGGCGATGGCCAAGGTGGCGGCCAGGGACCGGGCCCAACTGGTCGTCATCGCGTACGAGTCGGGTCTGGTACGCCCTCGGGTGGAGTGAGGGGGAGCGGGCGGCGCGGAGGGTGGCAAGACAGCCTCGCGCATCGCCACCTTCGGCACGCTCGACTCCATCGGTGACACGACCATCGCCGCGGGCGACGGCTTCGGCTCCCAGGACCTGAGCGCCGTGGTCAAGGCGTCCGACGCCGACACCCTGAAGAAGGCGGCCGAGGCGGTCCGCACCGCGGTCGCCCCGGTCAGGGACGTCACCGACGTCCAGAGCGACCTGGCGCAGAGCGTCCCGCGGATCTCCGTCACGGCCGGCGACAAGGCGGCCGCCGCCGGATTCGGCTCCACCACCCTGGGCGGGATCGTCGCCGGAGCCGTACGCGGCACCCCGGCCGGCACCGCGATGCTGGACGACACCGAGCGCGACGTCGTCATCACGTCCTCGCGCCCGGCCGCCACCATGGCCGAACTGAAGGCCCTGCCGCTCGGCCCGGTGAAGCTCGGCGACATCGCCACGGTCGAACTGGTCCCCGGCCCGGCGATGACCCGCGTCGACGGCCGACGCGCGGCGACCATCACCGCCAAGCCCGGCGGCGACCACACCGGCGCGGTCAGCACCACCCTCGCCTCGAAGATCGACGCGCTGGACCTCCCCGAGGGTGCCACCGCCACCGTCGGCGGCGTCACCGAGGACCAGAACGAGCATTCATGAAGCTGAGTCTCGCCATGCCGGCGGCCATCGCGATCGTCTTCATGCTGCTGGTAGCCACCTTCCGGTCGCTCGCCCAGCCGCTGATCCTGCTGGTATCCGTGCCGTTCGCGGCGACCGGCGCCATCGGCCCGCTGCTCGTCACGGGCACCCCGCTGGGCGTTCCCGCGATGATCGGCATGCTGATGCTCATCGGCATCGTGGTCACCAACGCGATCGTGCTGATCGACCTGATCAACCAGTACCGCTCGCGGGGCCTCGGCATCGGAGACCGAGGCCGCGAAGGCCGGGCACGGCGAGGGGGCCCGTCCCACGCGGATGCGTGGGACGGGCCCCCGGCCGGGCACGGCGCCCGTTACGGCAGTGCCAGCATCCGCTCCAGCGCGAGCTTGGCGTACTTCTCCGTCTCCGGGTCCACCTCGATCCGGTTGACCAGCTTGCCCTCGGCCAGCGACTCCAGGGTCCAGACCAGGTGCGGCAGATCGATCCGGTTCATGGTCGAGCAGAAGCAGACCGTCTTGTCGAGGAAGACGATCTCCTTGTCCTCCGCGGCGAAACGGTTCGCCAGGCGGCGGACCAGGTTCAGCTCCGTACCGATGGCCCACTTCGAGCCGCGCGGCGCCGCCTCCAGGGCCTTGATGATGTACTCCGTCGAGCCGACGTAGTCCGCCGCTGCCACGACCTCGTGCTTGCACTCCGGGTGGACCAGCACGTTGACCCCGGGCATCCGCACCCGGACGTCCTCGACCGACTCGACCGAGAAGCGGCCGTGGACCGAGCAGTGGCCGCGCCACAGGATCATCTTCGCGTTCCGCAGCTGCTCGGCGGTGAGGCCGCCGTTCGGCTTGTGCGGGTTGTACAGGACGCAGTCCTCCAGGCTCATCCCCATGTCCCGCACCGCGGTGTTGCGGCCCAGGTGCTGGTCGGGGAGGAAGAGGATCTTCTCGCCCTGCTCGAAGGCCCACTCCAGGGCCCGCTTCGCGTTGGACGAGGTGCAGATCGTGCCGCCGTGCTTGCCGGTGAAGGCCTTGATGTCGGCGGAGGAATTCATGTACGAGACGGGCACCACCTGATCGGCGACCCCGGCCTCCGTCAGCACGTCCCAGCACTCGGCGACCTGCTCGGCGGTGGCCATGTCGGCCATCGAGCAGCCCGCCGCCAGGTCCGGCAGCACGACCGCCTGGGCGTCCGTGGTCAGGATGTCCGCGGACTCGGCCATGAAGTGCACACCGCAGAAGACGATGTACTCCGCCTCCGGGCGCGCGGCCGCGTCCCGGGCGAGCTTGAAGGAGTCGCCGGTGACGTCCGCGAACTGGATGACCTCGTCGCGCTGGTAGTGGTGGCCGAGGACGAAGACCTTGTCCCCGAGCTTCTCCTTCGCCGCCCGGGCGCGGGCGACCAGATCCGGGTCGGAGGGGGAGGGGAGGTCGCCGGGGCACTCGACACCTCGCTCGCTCCTCGGGTCGGCCTCCCGGCCGAGCAGCAGCAGCGCGAGGGGTGTCGGCTGTACGTCCAGGGGCTGGGCCGTGGTCACGTCACGCACCCTTTCTTCTCTGCGTTCTGCTCTGCGCTTCTGCGAACGCGCCTTTTCGTCTATTTGACGCTATCTATCATAGCTCCTTCGTGTCACTTTGACGATGCCGATAGCGTCGATGTGACGCATCCCCCGGGTGGCCGGGTGTGCGAGCATGAAAAGGAACAGACAAGCGCTTGGCCCGGAATGAATCCGCGGCGCAGGCCGTTGAACCGTCGGCAAGCAGTCCGTACAACCCGGGAGAGAAGCAGATGTCCGTATCGGACGAGACCACCACCGTGAGCGACGGCATCCTCCTGTCCGACGCCGCCGCAGCCAAGGTCAAGGGCCTGCTGGAGCAGGAAGGCCGTGAGGACCTGGCACTGCGCGTCGCCGTCCAGCCCGGCGGCTGCTCGGGCCTGCGCTATCAGCTCTTCTTCGACGAGCGTTCGCTCGACGGCGACGTCGTCAAGGACTTCGACGGTGTCAAGGTCGTCACCGACCGGATGAGCGCCCCCTACCTGGGCGGTGCCTCCATCGACTTCGTCGACACCATCGAGAAGCAGGGCTTCACGATCGACAACCCGAACGCCACCGGTTCCTGCGCCTGCGGCGACTCGTTCAGCTGAGCGCCGCGAGGACAGACGTACGACGGCGGCCCCGGGATCACTCCCGGGGCCGCCGTCGTCTCCCCGTCGTACGTCTCCGTCAGCCGCGCGGCACCCTCGCGCCGGACTCGGCGTCGATCACCACGCGGTCACCCAACGGCGCGTCCAGCGTCACCGTCCGCTTCAGCTCCTTGGCGATCATGATGCAGGCGCCGCCCTTCTGCGACTCCTCCGCGATGGAGATCCGCACCTGACCGGCGCTCTCCTCGGCACTCGCCGTGTACGTGCTGCACACACCGCCCCAGAAGGTCACCTCCAGCGTCCGGCCGTCGGCCGCGTACGAGGTCGCCCTCCGGTCGCCCGAGGGCGTCGGCTCGGCCGGCTTCTCGACGAACTCCGGCGCCACCGCGATCTGCGTCACCGTGCTCTCCGGCCCGCCCGGCCCCTGGCGGACGCTGAACAGCCACGACGGTACGAGGGTCTGCCGACCGTCGACATAACGCAGCGCCAGCCCGAACACCGCGTCCTCGACCGTCTGCGTCACCGGCGCCCGCTTGCCGTTCGACGGCACGCACTGCGGGTCCGACGGCTTCGGCTCACCCTCCAGCGGTACGGGAGTGGCGCAGCCGCCGATGTCCCGGCCCCCGTCCCCCCTGGCCCTGCTCGCCTCGTTGAGCTGCTCCAACGCCTCACCGGCCCCGATCGCCGGATAGGTGTCACCCTTCTCCAGCGCCTTCAGCTGCCCGCTGCCCCCGGCCACCTCGCCGTCCGGCCCGATCTGCACCCCGGTCGACCAGCCGTACGTGGGCAGCCCGTCCACCTTCGGGTCGGCGTTCACCACGCGTACGTCACCCATGAGCTGGCCCGCGTTCAGTGCCGCGTCGTCCTGGCCCACGGCCTTGAGCACCGGCGCCGCGGCGGCCTTCGCGGCCTTCTCGCCCACCGGCTGCCCGTCCGCCTCCGGCGGGCTCTGGTTCGCGCACATCTTCCCCCGCTCGCAGGGCTCGGCGGGGGTGGTGCGGGCGAACGTCCAGGTGCCCGGGGCCTGCTTGGTGACCTGCAGGAGCGCACCCGGCCCGTCCTCGTCCCCGACCACCCAGGACGCGTCCACGGTCCGCGGGGTCCCCGGAATGCCCAGCGCCTTCGCCAGCCGGGTGACCTCCGCCGCGGCGACCGTGCCCGTGGCGCGGTGGACCGCTGCCTCGCCGGGGCCGTCGGGGAGCTGGCCCGCCGCCCGGTAGACCACGGGCGGACCGCCCGGGTCCGGTTCACCCGGAGCGATGCCCGGGGGCGGTGGACTCGGGTCGCCGGGCGTGGCCGGGGAGCCCTCCCCGGCGGCGTCCAGTGCCAGCACGGGGGCCGAGCCGCGGTCCCGGGCGGTGCTGTCCGCCCCACCGCCGTCGCCGGAGGCGGTGGAGGCCCAGTAGGCCCCGCCGCCCCCGGCCAGCAGCACCGCTGCCGCCACCGAGGCCACCGCGAGCGGCGGACGCCGCCGCCGGGGGCCGGTCACGTCGTTGTCGGGTCGCTCGGTGCTCACCGGATCGCTCCTTCGACTGCGTTGCCCTCGCGTTCACTACCGCGTGCCCCCGGACGGGGACACCGGTGGGACGGAGCGGAGGAGGATGCGGTTCCCGTGCCGAGGACGCGGTCCCCGGGCAACCGGGGGCTCAGTCCCCGTACTCGGACATCGCGTCGATCAGCCGCGCCGACGCGGGTGGCACCGTCACCCCGTGGATCAGCGACGGCTTCACCGGCACGGCGGCGGACTTCACGGGGGCGGCCCAGTGCGGTGCCATGCGCGCGCAGTCCCCGCGCAGCTCGGCCAGGCTCACTTCGGACTCTCGCGCTGCGGTGTGCTTCGACATATCCGCACCGTAACCACGGTCACGCTCAGGTAGAAAGACCTACTATCGGGTAGTTTTCCCTTTTCCCGCCCGGACAGCTCACCCGGTAGCGTGAACTGTCACGCCGTCCCGGAGGGCGCACCTCGGCCCTTCGCCTTCCGCAGGAGAAGCCTCCCCGTGCGTATTGCAGTCACCGGCTCCATCGCCACCGATCACCTCATGACCTTCCCCGGCCGCTTCGCCGACCAGCTGGTCGCGGATCAGCTGCACACGGTCTCCCTCTCCTTCCTGGTCGACAACCTCGATGTGCGCCGGGGCGGTGTCGCCGCCAACATCTGCTTCGGCATGGGCATGCTCGGCACCCGGCCGATCCTCGTGGGCGCCGCGGGCTCCGACTTCGACGAGTACCGCGCCTGGCTCGACCGGCACGGTGTCGAGACGGGTTCGGTCCGGATCTCCGAGGTCCTGCACACCGCCCGCTTCGTCTGCACCACCGACTCCGACCACAACCAGATCGGCTCCTTCTACACGGGCGCGATGAGCGAGGCCCGCCTCATCGAGCTGAAGAGCGTCGCGGACCGTGTGGGCGGCCTCGACCTGGTCTCGATCGGCGCGGACGACCCGGAGGCGATGCTCCGCCACACCGAGGAGTGCCGCTCCCGGAACATCCCGTTCGCCGCGGACTTCTCGCAGCAGATCGCGCGGATGGACGGCGACGAGATCCGCATCCTGCTGGACGGTGCCACGTACCTCTTCTCCAACGAGTACGAGAAGGGGCTCATCGAGTCCAAGACCGGCTGGACCGACGAGGAGATCCTCGCCCGGGTCGGCCACCGGGTCACCACGCTCGGCGCCCGCGGCGTGCGGATCGAGCGGGTCGGCGAGCCGGTCATCGAGGTCGGCTGCCCCGAGGAGGACACCAAGGCCGACCCGACCGGCGTCGGCGACGCCTTCCGGGCCGGGTTCCTCTCCGGTCTCGCCTGGGACGTCGGCCTGGAGCGCGCCGCCCAGGTCGGCTGCATGCTCGCCACCCTGGTCATCGAGACGGTCGGCACCCAGGAGTACACCCTGCGCCGCACCACCTTCATGGACCGCTTCACCAAGGCGTACGGCCATGAGGCGGCCGCCGAGGTCCAGCAGCACCTGAAGTAGCGCACCGGCCGGCACCTGAAGTAGCGCACCGGTCAGCACTGAAGCAGCGCACCGCCCGGCACCTGAAGCAGCGCACCGGTCAGCTGAGCCGGCGGACCACATAGGCCGAGCCACGGTCCGCCGGCTCCTCGCCCACGTACTCCTGCTCCCGCATCTCGCACCAGGCGGGGATGTCGAGCCGGGCCGCCTCGTCGTCGGCGAGCACCGTCACCGTGGCGCCCACCGGTACCTCCCCGATCACCTTTGCGAGCTCGATCACCGGGATCGGGCAGCGCCGGCCGAGCGCGTCGACCACCAGGGGCCGCGCCGACGTGGGGGAGGGGGGTGCGGAGACCGGGGCGCCGAGCCGCTCCCGGACCTCCGCGACCACCCCGGGCAGCACCTCCAGGAAGCGGTCCACATCCGGCGCCGCCGTGCCCGCCGGCAGCGACACCCGGACGTTCCCCTCCGACAGCACCCCCATCGCCTTCAGCACATGGCTCGGCTCCAGCGTGCTGCTCGTGCAGGACGAACCGGACGATACGGAGAAACCGTGCCGGTCCAGTTCATGGAGGAGGGTCTCCCCGTCGACATAGAGACAGGAGAAGGTGACCAGGTGCGGCAGCCGCCGCTCCGGATCGCCGACCACCTCCACATCGGGCACCCGCTCGGCCACCAGGCTCCGGATCCGGTCGACCAGGGCCCGCAGCCGCACCGCCTCCGCCGTCGCCTCGTCCCGTACCGCGCGCAGCGAGGCCGCGGCCGCCACGATCGCCGGCAGGTTCTCGAACCCCGGCGCCCGGCCGGACTCCCGCTCCCCGGCCGGGCCCTGCGGGGCGAACCGCACCCCCTTGCGCACCGCCAGCAGCCCCACCCCGGCCGGCCCGCCCCACTTGTGCGCGCTCGCCGTCAGCAGGGACCAGCCGCCCGCCACCGGCCCCCACCCCAGCGACTGGGCGGCGTCCACCAGCAGCGGAACCCCGGCTCCTGCGCAGACCGCGGCGACCTCGGCCACCGGCTGCTCGGTCCCCACCTCGTGGTTGGCCGACTGGAGACAGGCCAGCGCGGTGTCCGACCGGAGCGCTCCGGCGTACGCCGCCGGGTCCACCGCCCCCGACCGCCCCACCGGCACCTCGGTGAACGAGCCGCCCGCCGCCTCCTGGGCCGCCGCCGCATGGAGCACCGCGGAGTGCTCGACCGCCGAGAGGGCCAGATGGCGGCCGACACGCCGACGCCCCGAAAGAGCCCCGGCGATTCCCGCGTGCACGGCACTCGTCCCCGACGAGGTGAAGACCAGCTCGTCCGGACGGCAGCCCACGGCGTCCGCCGCCGCCTCCCGGGCGGCGTCCAGCAGCAGCCGGGCGCGGCGGCCCTCGCGGTACAGGCGGGCGGGATCGGCCCAGCCCTCGTCGAGCGCGGCAAGCAGCGCCTGGCGTGCGACGGGGTGCAGGGGGGCGGCGGAGGCGGCGTCGAAGTAGGGCACGCCGCCACGCTAGCCCGCACCGCCCGCCACCCGGCGCCCCGGCTGCCCGCCCGGCCGGGAGAGAGGGCGTCAGAAGGCTGCCGGAGGCCCGGATTCCACCCCTTCGGGCAGTCGGGCGGCGCGTTGGGCACCCTCCCCGCGCGACCCCAAATAGCGTCCAGTAGGGTTTGGTCCGCATAAACATCCAAACCCCTGCCCGCGACAGGGACGGCGACCGACCAGAGAGACGGGCGCGCCGACCGTGCGGGCGAGACTCTCGGGAAGGCGCTACGTGAGTCCCAACGGCTCCGACCGCTCGTCGCGGCGCCCGATGCGGCGGAAGCTGCCGCAGGTGCTGACTGCGGGCCTGGTCCTGGCGACGGCCTCCGGTTGTTCATACAACTGGGAGGATTTCCCCCGCCTCGGTATGCCCACCCCGGTGACGGAAGAGGCCCCTCGGATCCTCTCCCTCTGGCAAGGCTCGTGGGCGGCAGCGCTCGTCACGGGTGTCCTTGTCTGGGGGCTGATCCTCTGGAGCGTCTTCTTCCACCGGCGTAGCCGGACCAAGGTGGAGGTACCTCCGCAGACCAGGTACAACATGCCCATCGAGGCGTTGTACACAGTGGTTCCGCTCATCATCGTCTCGGTGCTCTTCTACTTCACCGCGCGTGATGAGTCGAAGCTCCTCGAGCTCTCCGACAAGCCCGCCCACACGGTCAACGTGGTCGGCTACCAGTGGAGCTGGGGCTTCAACTACATCGAGAAGGTGGACGGCCAGCCCGCTGCGGGCAGCGAGGTTCCCAAGGAGCTCGTGGCCATCCCGAACAAGTTCCAGGAGGACTTCCCGCAGGGCGCGGGCGGCGTCCACGACGCGGGCATCCCGGGAACCCGTAACCCGCAGAACGGCAACCCGGGCCCGACCCTGTGGCTGCCGAAGGGGGAGAAGGTCCGCTTCATCCTGACTTCGCGTGACGTCATCCACTCCTTCTGGGTGGTGCCGTTCCTCATGAAGCAGGACGTCATCCCGGGCCACACCAACGTCTTCGAGGTCACTCCCAACCGGGAGGGCACCTTCATGGGCAAGTGCGCCGAGCTCTGTGGCGTCGACCACTCCCGGATGCTCTTCAACGTCAAGGTCGTCTCCCCGGAGCGTTACCAGCAGCACCTCAAGGAGCTGGCTGAGAAGGGTCAGACGGGCTACGTGCCGGCAGGCATCGAGCAGACGGACCCGGCCAGGAATGCGGAGAAGAACCAACTGTGAGCATCCTCAACGAACCTCAGGGTGCTGCGCCGGCAGACGACTCGTACCAGGACGAGCTGCCGGTTCGGCGCAAGCAGCCGGGAAACGTCGTCATCAAGTGGCTGACCACCACCGACCACAAGACGATCGGCACGCTCTACCTGGTCACGTCGTTCGCGTTCTTCTGCATCGGCGGACTCATGGCGCTGTTCATGCGCGCCGAGCTGGCCCGTCCCGGCACGCAGATCATGTCGAACGAGCAGTTCAACCAGGCGTTCACGATGCACGGCACGATCATGTTGCTGATGTTCGCGACGCCGCTGTTCGCCGGGTTCGCCAACTGGATCATGCCGTTGCAGATCGGCGCGCCCGACGTGGCGTTCCCGCGGCTGAACATGTTCGCGTACTGGCTGTACCTCTTCGGCTCGCTCATCGCAGTGGCCGGCTTCCTCACCCCGCAGGGCGCAGCCGACTTCGGCTGGTTCGCCTACGCGCCGCTGAACGACGCGGTCCGCTCGCCGGGCATCGGCGCCGACATGTGGATCATGGGCCTGGCCTTCTCCGGCTTCGGCACGATCCTCGGCTCGGTCAACTTCATCACCACGATCATCTGCATGCGCGCCCCCGGCATGACGATGTTCCGCATGCCGATCTTCACCTGGAACGTCCTGCTGACCGGTGTCCTGGTCCTGCTGGCCTTCCCGGTCCTGGCCGCCGCGCTGTTCGCGCTGGAGGCGGACCGTAAATTCGGTGCGCACATCTTCGACTCCGCCAATGGCGGCGCACTGCTGTGGCAACACCTCTTCTGGTTCTTCGGACACCCAGAGGTGTACATCATCGCCCTGCCGTTCTTCGGCATCATTTCCGAGGTCATTCCGGTATTCAGCCGCAAGCCGATGTTCGGCTACATCGGCCTGATCGCCGCGACGATCGCCATCGCCGGTCTTTCGGTGACGGTGTGGGCGCACCACATGTATGTGACGGGCGGCGTGCTGTTGCCGTTCTTCTCGTTCATGACGTTCCTCATCGCGGTGCCGACAGGGGTGAAGTTCTTCAACTGGATCGGCACGATGTGGAAGGGGTCGTTGTCCTTCGAGACACCGATGCTCTGGGCCGTCGGCTTCCTGATCACCTTCACCTTCGGTGGTCTGACCGGCGTCATCCTGGCCTCGCCCCCGATGGACTTCCACGTCTCCGACTCGTACTTCGTCGTCGCGCACTTCCACTACGTCATCTTCGGCACCGTGGTCTTCGCCATGTTCTCCGGATTCCACTTCTGGTGGCCGAAGTTCACCGGCAAGATGCTGGACGAGCGGCTCGGGAAGATCACCTTCTGGACGCTGTTCGTGGGCTTCCACGGCACGTTCCTGGTTCAGCACTGGCTCGGTGCCGAGGGAATGCCGCGTCGCTACGCGGACTACCTCGCCGCCGACGGCTTCACCGCGCTGAACACGATCTCGACCATCGCGTCCTTCGTGCTCGGCCTGTCGATGCTGCCGTTCTTCTACAACGTCTGGAAGACCGCCAAGTACGGCAAGAAGATCGAGGTCGACGACCCCTGGGGTTACGGCCGTTCGCTGGAGTGGGCGACCTCCTGCCCGCCGCCGCGGCACAACTTCCTCACCCTGCCGCGGATCCGTTCCGAATCCCCGGCGTTCGACCTGCACCACCCGGAGATCGCGGCGCTCGAGCAGCTTGAGCACCACTCCGAGTCGGACAAGGCCCTCGCCGGCGGCAAGGAGGCAGGCAAGTGAAGATCCAGGGACAGATGTTCATCTGGCTGAGCGTCTTCATCCTCGGCATGGCCATCGTGTACGGCGTGTGGTCGAAGGAGCCGGTCGGCACCACGGCCCTCTTCCTGGCCTTCGGGCTCTCGGTCATGATCGGCTTCTACCTGGCCTTCACGGCCAAGCGGGTCGACGCCATGGCCCAGGACGACAAGGAGGCCGATGTCGCCGACGAGGCGGGCGAGCTGGGGTTCTTCTCCCCGCACAGCTGGCAGCCGCTCTCCCTGGCGATCGGTGGCGCCTTCGCCTTCATGGGCGTGGTCTTCGGCTGGTGGCTGATGTACTTCTCGGCTCCGCTGCTCCTGATCGGCCTCTTCGGCTGGGTCTTCGAGTACTACCGGGGTGAGAACCGCACCCAGTGACACCCTCCGGAGGGTGACACCGCACTACCCCACGAGGGGCCCGCGTCGCAGGAAGCGACACGGGCCCCTCGCTCGTTCGGAGTCATTGAACGCGCTGGATCGGATGAATCTTCTTACGTTGAGTTCATGAACCACACGCCGCGCATCCGCACCGTAGTGAGCTGCACTCTGCTGGTCGTGACCCTGGTTGCAGGTGCGACCGCCTGTGGCGAGCCCGACGGTCATCCGCTGTCGACCAAGCCGTACGACGCCGGGGACCAGGTCTCCTTCAACGGCCCCTCCAAGAGCGAGAAGGCCGACCCCGACAAGCCCCTGGAAGTCACCGTCAAGGGCGGTGACGGCCGCATCACCGACGTGAGCGCCGTGGACACGGGGGGCCGCCACCTGGCGGGCGAGCTCTCCGCCGACGGCAAGCGGTGGCGCTCCACCGCCCCGCTCGCCGCCGGCACCGGATACACCGTCAGGGTCTCCACCGAGAACGGGGACGGCGCTCCCGGCACCCGTACGCTCTCCTTCGACACCTCCTCGCCCAAGAAGTTGCTGAAGGTCGCCTTCGGCCCGCAGGCGGGCACCTACGGCGTCGGACAGCCCATCACGGCGGAACTCAGCGCTCCGGTCACCGACAAGGCCTCCCGCGCCACCGTCGAGCGCGCCCTGAAGGTCCGCTCCACCCCGGCCGTCACCGGTGCCTGGTACTGGGTCGACGACAAGAACCTGCACTACCGGCCCCAGGAGTACTGGCCCGCCGACGCCACCATCGAGGTCCGCTCCAACCTGAAGGGCATCAAGGTGACCAACGCCCTCTACGGGGCCGAGGCCAAGCCGTTGAAGATCACCACCGGCGACCGGGTCGAGGCCATCACCGACGCCTCCTCCCACACCATGACGGTCCTGCGCAACGGAGAAGTGATCAATACCATTCCGGTCACCACCGGCAAGCCCGGCTTCTCCACCCGCAACGGGGTCAAGGTGATCCTCGCCAAGGAGCAGTTCGTACGGATGCGCGGGGAGAGCATCGGCATCGCGGCCGGCTCCTCCGAGTCGTACGACCTGCCGGTCTACTGGGCCACCCGGGTGACCTGGAGCGGTGAGTACGTCCACGCCGCGCCCTGGTCCACCGGCTCCCAGGGCAACGCCAACGTCAGCCACGGCTGCACCGGGATGAGCACCGGCAACGCCGAGTGGTTCTTCGACACCGTGCGCCAGGGCGACATCGTCAAGGTCGTCGGCAGCGAGGGGGAGACCATGACCCCGTTCGACAACGGGTTCGGCGACTGGAACCTCTCCTGGGAGAAGTGGCAGAAGGGCAGCGCCCTCAACGAAGGGGTGCCGGACAGCCCCCAGACGCTCCAGGCCGCCCGGCTGCGGCCCCACGTCTGACCCCGCCACCGGGGAGCGCCCCGCCGCGCGGGGCGCTCATCATGGGGCCGCGGGGCCCGCTCAGGCCTGCACGGCGAGCCGGGCGCGCAGCAGCGCCGCCAGCGCGTCGGCGAACTCCACCGGGTCCACCGGCAGGGTCACCGCGGCCTCCGCACGGCTCCAGGTGGCCAGCCACGCGTCCTGCGGGCGGCCGATCAGCAGCAGGACCGGGGGGCAGTGGAAGATCTCGTCCTTGATCTGCCGGCAGACGCCCATACCGCCGATGGGAGCCGTCTCGCCGTCCAGCACGCAGACGTCGACGCCGCCACCGTCCAGCGCCGCCAGGACGGCCGGAAGCGTCGCGCACTCCAGGAACCGCACCGGCGGCACGTCGGCGGCGGGCCTGCGACCGGCCGCCAGCTTCACCTGCTCGCGGATGTTGGCGTCGTCGCTGTAGACCAGGACCGTGGCGGTCGCCTGCATTGTTCCTCCGTGACATCTGTGTCTTCGGGGCTCTCGGGGCATGAACCGATGCGCGGATCGTACTCCGCCCGACCGGCCGTCAACACCGGTGAGGACACCGATTCGATGGGCCGTCCGGGCAGGACACACGGGACTGACACACCGAACGGCACCCCCCGGAGTGAGGGCGGGATAAGCGACCGACATAATGTCGGTCGTGGCGACAGCAACGACAGTAGAAACCGGGCACGCGCACCCGTCGGTCAATCGGCCGAACCTCACCAGCGTCGGAACCATCATCTGGTTGAGTTCCGAGCTGATGTTCTTCGCGGCCCTCTTCGCGATGTACTTCACCCTGCGATCGGTGATGGGACCCGATTACTGGAAGGAGATGGCCGGTCATCTGAGCTTCCCGTTCTCGGCCACGAACACCACGATCCTGGTGCTCTCCTCACTCACCTGCCAGCTCGGCGTCTTCGCCGCCGAGCGGGGCGATGTGAAGAAGCTCCGCACCTGGTTCATCATCACCTTCGTGATGGGCGCGATCTTCATCGGCGGCCAGGTCCTGGAGTACACCGAGCTGGTCAAGGACGCGGGGCTGTCCCTGTCGTCCGACCCGTACGGCTCGGTGTTCTACCTGACCACCGGCTTCCACGGTCTGCACGTGACGGGCGGCCTCATCGCCTTCCTGCTGGTTCTCGGCAGGACGTACGCAGCCAAGAGGTTCACCCATGACCAGGCCACCGCAGCCATCGTCGTGTCCTACTACTGGCACTTCGTGGATGTGGTGTGGATCGGCCTGTTCGCAACGATCTACATGATCAAGTAACCGGGCTCGCACCCACCCACCATCGACGCAGAAGATCCTGACACCGGGGTAATCCGTGAAAAAGCTCTCCGCACGACGACGCCATCCGCTGGCGGCGGTCGTCGTACTACTCCTCGCGCTGGCGGCCACCGGGGGGCTGTACGCCGCGTTTGCGCCTGCGGGCAAGGCGCAGGCCGATGAAACCGCCCAGTCCCTCGCCATCGACGAGGGCAAGAAGCTCTACACCGTAGGCTGCGCCAGCTGCCACGGAACCGGCGGTCAGGGCACCACCGACGGGCCGTCCCTCGTGGGCGTGGGCTCCGCCGCCGTCGACTTCCAGGTCGGTACGGGCCGTATGCCCGCGCAGCAGCCGGGCGCCCAGGTACCGAAGAAGCCGGTCATCTACACCCAGGCGGAGATCGACCAGCTCGCGGCGTACGTCGCGTCGCTCGGCGCCGGTCCGATCACGCCGACCGACAAGCAGGTCGACCCGGCCGGCGCGGACGTCGCCAAGGGCGGGGAACTGTTCCGCAGCAACTGCGCCCAGTGCCACAACTTCACGGGCAAGGGCGGCGCCCTCACCAAGGGCAAGTACGCCCCGGACCTCGAAGGCGTGAGCCCGAAGCACATCTACGAGGCCATGCAGACCGGCCCGCAGAGCATGCCCTCCTTCCCCGACACGACGATGCCGGAGCAGGAGAAGAAGGACATCATCGCGTACATCCAGACCGTGAACGGTGAGGAGTCGGAGAGCCCCGGTGGCCTCGAACTCGGCGGTCTGGGTCCGGTCAGTGAAGGCCTGTTCGCCTGGATCTTCGGACTCGGCGCGCTCGTCGCCATCGCCGTCTGGGTCGCGGCCCACACCGCTAAGGCCAAGAAGTCATGAGTAGCCAACAGATTCCAGAAGACAACCTGCCCGTAGTGCAGGAGACCGCGCACGGCGCGGTGGAGCGTACGGACGACCCGTTCGCCGACCCGGGGCTGCCGGCCCACAAGCCGCGCATCCAGGACCTCGACGAACGCGCAGCGAACCGCTCCGAGCGGGCCGTCGCGTTCATGTTCGTCCTCTCGATGCTGTCGACGGTGGGCTTCATCGCCTCCTACGTCATCTTCCCGGTGGACAAGATCGTCTACATCTGGCCCTTCGGCCATGTGAGCGCGCTCAACTTCTCCCTGGGACTGACGCTCGGCTTCGCGCTCTTCTTCATCGGAGCGGGCGCCGTCCACTGGGCGCGCACCCTGATGTCCGATGTGGAGACCGCCGCCGAACGCCACCCGATCGAGGCGACCCCCGAGGTCAAGGCCCAGGTCCTCGCCGACTTCGCGGCCGGTGCCGAGGAGTCCGCGCTGGGCCGTCGCAAGCTCATCCGCACCACCCTCTTCGGCGCGCTGGCCCTGGTGCCGCTCTCCGGCGTGATGCTGCTGCGCGACCTCGGTCCGCTGCCGGAGAAGAAGCTCCGCACCACGATGTGGGCCAAGGGCAAGCTGCTCGTCAACATGAACACGATGGAGCCGCTGCGCCCCGAGCACGTCGCCGTGGGCTCGCTGACCTTCGCCATGCCCGAGAGCCTGGAGGAGGACGCGCACGACTTCCAGACGCAGATCGCCAAGGCGGCCCTGATGATCGTCCGCATCGAGCCGGACGACATCAAGGACGAGCGCCAGCGCGACTGGGCCCACGAGGGCATCGTCGCCTTCTCCAAGATCTGCACCCACGTCGGCTGCCCGATCAGCCTGTACGAGCAGCAGACACACCACGTGCTCTGCCCGTGCCACCAGTCCACCTTCGACCTCTCCGACGGCGCCCGCGTCATCTTCGGTCCGGCCGGCCACGCGCTCCCGCAGCTGCGGATCGGCGTGAACAGCGAGGGCAACCTCGAGGCGCTCGGTGACTTCGACGAGCCCGTCGGCCCTTCCTTCTGGGAGCGCGGATGAGTACTGCGACAACGAACCCGCCCGCCGACCAGGCGGGCCAGCGCAAGGCACCCGCGGGCGAGCGGGTCGCCGACTGGGCTGACGGCCGACTGGGCATCTACGGCCTGGCCAAGGCCAACATGCGCAAGATCTTCCCGGACCACTGGTCCTTCATGCTCGGTGAGGTCGCGCTCTACAGCTTCATCATCATCATCCTCACGGGTGTGTACCTGACGCTGTTCTTCCAGCCGAGCATGGGCGAGGTCGTCTACCACGGCCCGTACGAGCCCATGCAGGGCATCCGGATGTCGGAGGCGTACGCCTCCACCCTGAAGATCAGCTTCGAGGTCCGCGGCGGTCTGCTCGTGCGGCAGATCCACCACTGGGGCGCGCTGATCTTCCTGGCCGCCATGTTCGTGCACATGTGCCGCGTCTTCTTCACGGGCGCGTTCCGCAAGCCGCGCGAAATCAACTGGCTGTTCGGCTTCCTGCTCTTCGTGCTGGGCATGTTCACCGGCTTCACCGGCTACTCCCTCCCGGACGACCTGCTCTCCGGTACGGGTGTCCGCTTCACCCAGGGCGCGATCCTGTCCGTGCCGATCGTCGGTACGTACATCTCGATGTTCCTGTTCGGCGGCGAGTTCCCCGGCCACGACTTCGTGGCCCGGTTCTACTCGATCCACATCCTGCTGCTGCCGGGCATCATGCTCGGGCTGGTGGTGGCCCACCTGATCCTGGTCTTCTACCACAAGCACACGCAGTTCGCGGGTCCCGGCCGGACCAACAAGAACGTGGTCGGCATGCCGCTGCTGCCGGTCTACATGGCGAAGGCCGGAGGCTTCTTCTTCCTCGTCTTCGGCATCATCGCGATCATCTCGGCCATCGCCACGATCAACCCGATCTGGGCGCTCGGCCCGTACCGCCCGGACCAGGTGTCCACCGGCGCCCAGCCCGACTGGTACATGGGCTTCGCCGAGGGGCTGGTCCGTACGATGCCCGGCTGGGAGATCAACCTGTGGGGTCACACGCTCGCCCTGGGCGTGTTCATCCCACTGGTGCTCTTCGGCCTGGTGCTCACGCTGCCCGCGGTCTACCCGTTCATCGAGTCCTGGATCACCGGGGACAAGCGCGAGCACCACATCCTGGACCGCCCGCGCAACGCCCCGACCCGTACGGCTCTCGGCGTCGCCTGGATCACGGCGTACTTCATCGGCCTCGTCGGCGGTGGTAACGACCTGTGGGCCACGCACTTCCATCTGTCGCTGAACGCCATCTCCTGGTTCGTCCGGATCTTCTTCTTCGCCGGACCGGTCATCGCGTTCATCGTCACGAAGCGGATCTGCCTCGGCCTCCAGCGCCGCGACCGGGAGAAGGTGCTGCACGGCCGGGAGACCGGCATCATCAAGCGCCTGCCGCACGGTGAGTTCGTGGAGATCCACGAGCCGCTCTCCCCGGAGAAGCTGCACACGCTCACCGCGCACGAGCAGTACAAGCCGTTCGAACTCGGCCCCGAGGTCGACGAGAACGGTGTCAAGCGCAAGATCTCCCCGGTCAAGAAGCTGCGCGCGAAGCTCAGCAAGGGGTACTACGGCGACGACAACCAGATCGCCAAGCCCACCGCGGAGGAGTACAAGGAGATCACCGAGGGCCACGGCCACCACTGATCACCTGACCTGATCGCCACAGCAGGAGCCCCGTCCATCCGATGGACGGGGCTCTTCGCGGTCCCGGCGGCTGGATAGGGTGGAGCCGTCTCTTAACCGGCTGTGGACTCCCTGGAGCGGACCATGAACGTCTGGACCCCGAGCGGCGGCGACAGCGTGGCGGACCGTTCCTGGCCCGGCCTGCTGAACCCCCTGCTGCGCGGCGAGAACCTCTCCGCCGAGGAAACCGCCTGGGCGATGGACCGCATCATGAGCGGCGAGGCGACCGACGCGCAGATCGCCGGCTTCGCGGTCGCGCTGCGGGCCAAGGGCGAGACCGTCGAGGAGGTCACCGGCCTGGTGCGCGCGATGTACGCGCACGCCAACACCATCCACGTGCCGGGCCGCACCGTCGACATCGTCGGCACCGGCGGCGACCTCGCCAGGACGGTCAACATCTCGACCATGTCCGCGATCGTCATCGCCGGGACCGGCGCGAAGGTCGTCAAGCACGGCAACCGGGCCGCGTCCTCGGCGAGCGGCTCCTCCGACGTCCTGGAGAAGCTCGGCGTCAACCTGGAGCTGACCCCCCAGCGGGTGGTCGAGGTCGCCGAGGCGGCGGGCATCACCTTCTGCTTCGCCGTGAAGTTCCACCCCGCCCTGCGGTACGCCGCCAAGGCCCGCCGGGAGCTCGGCGCGCAGACCACGTTCAACATCCTGGGCCCCCTCACCAACCCCGCCCAGGTGCGCGCCCAGGCCGTCGGCGTCGCCGACGTCAGGATGGCGCCCATCGTCGCGGGCGTGCTCGCGGAGCGGGGCAACTCGGCGCTGGTCTTCCGCGGGGACGACGGGCTCGACGAGCTGACCACCACCGCCACCTCACGGGTCTGGGTGGTCCGCGAGGGCACGGTGCGCGAGGAGCCCTTCGACCCGCGCGACGTCGGGCTGCCGATCGTCCCCGTCGAGGCGCTGCGCGGCGCCGACGCCTCGTACAACGCGGATGTCGCCCGCCGCCTGCTGGACGGCGAGGGCGGCGCGGTACGCGAGGCGGTGCTGCTCAACTCGGCGGCGGCGCTGGTCGCGCTCGACCCGGGCCCGGGCACGCTGACCGAGCAGATCGCGGCGAAGATCGCGGTGGCGGCCGAGTCCATCGACTCCGGCGCCGCCAAGCGCGCCCTGGAGCGCTGGATCGCGGCCAGCAACGCCTGAACGAAGTTCCCGGCGTACGCAGTGTGACGCGGGGCGCAGTCCGGATGCCGGACTGCGCCCTTGCGCCTCCGCATACATATGGCAAGATGCTGCGCAGGTCATGAGTGACAGCGACTACGGCCCCGGCCCGCTGTCCGGCAACCCTCCGTCCGTGGCGGGGTGCCCCGGGTGAAGACCAGGCCGTAGGCAGCGAGGTCTGCGGCAAGCGCGGGCCCCTCGGCATCCAGCGGATGCCAGCCCCCGGGGTCCTGGTCCCTAGGGAGCCTCTTGTGAGCAAGCGAATGCGTTAGGGCCTTCCGGGCCCATGGGCCCGATCGCCCTTCCGCGCACCCTCTTTCCTTCTTCTCCTGCGCTGCCGCGTACCCGCCGGCGCCGGATTTCGCCTGCCTTCTACGGGAGTTCGCCATGTCTGTCTCCACCGCTGTCATCGACTCGTCGGTTTGTGCCCCTCTGCCCGTTCTGGGGCAGGATGTCACCGTTCCGCTCGTCACCGGCGGTGAAGTCACCTACGCCGCACTCGACTACGCCGCCAGTGCCCCGGCCCTCCAGCGGGTCTGGGACGATGTCGCCGCTTACGCCCCGTACTACGGCAGCGTCCACCGCGGTGCCGGATACCTCTCGCAGCTCTCCACCGACCTCTTCGAGAACAGTCGCCGCACGGTGGCGGAGTTCCTCGGCTGCCGCGCGGACGACCAGGTGGTCTTCACCCGCTCGACGACCGACTCCCTCAACCTGCTGGCCGCCGCGATCCCCGCCGACTGCCAGGTGTTCGTGTACGAGACCGAGCACCACGCCTCCCTGCTGCCCTGGCGCGACGCTCAGGTCTCCTACCTCGACGCGCCCCGCACCCCGGCCCGGGCCGTGGAATCCCTGGAGCGGGCGCTAGCCGGCCGCGACCCCTACGGTCCCGCCCTGGTCTGCGTCACCGGCGCCTCCAACGTGACCGGCGAGCTGTGGCCGGTCAAGGAGCTGGCCGCCGCCGCCCACGCGCACGGCGCCCGGATCGTCCTGGACGCCGCCCAGCTCGCCCCGCACCACCCCGTGGACATCGCCGAACTGGACGTCGACTGGGTCGCGTTCTCCGGCCACAAGCTGTACGCGCCCTTCGGCTCCGGGGTCCTCGCCGGCCGCGCCGACTGGCTCCAGGCGGCCGAGCCGTACCTCGCCGGCGGCGGCGCGTCCCGCAAGGTCGCCCGGCGCGCCGACGGCGGCGTGGACGTCGACTGGCACACCACGGCCGCCCGCCACGAGGCCGGTTCGCCCAACGTGATCGGTGTCTACTCCATCGCCTCAGCCTGCCAGGCCCTCACCGAGGCGGGCTTCGACTCCCTGGTCGCCCGGGAGCAGGAGCTGGTGAGCCGGGTCCGCGCGGGGCTGGCCGAGGTACCCGAGGTCCAGGTGCTCTCGCTCTTCGGGGACGACGCGCCCCGGGTCGGCGTGATCTCCTTCGTGGTGCGCGGCTGGAACAGCTCGCATTTCGCCGCCGCCCTCTCCGCCGAGTACGGCATCGGCGTCCGCGACGGCCTCTTCTGCGCCCACCCGCTGGTGCGCACCCTCCTCGGCAGCGACCCGCAGGACCCGGGCGAGTGCGGCGCCCCGGAGGCCGAGCCGGGCGAGAGGTCCCTGAACGCCATCCGGGTCAGCTTCGGCGCCGGTACGCCGGACGAGCACATCGACCGCTTCCTGCGCGCGGTCACCGAGCTGGTCCAGGAGGGCGCCCAGTGGAAGTACCGCACCGAGGACGGCCGTTGCGTCCCGGACCGGGGCGAGGCCGCCCGGATCTGAAAACGACCCCAGGAAAACACCTCGGCCGGGGACGGGCGCGCCGCCCGTCCCCGGCCGAGGTGCTGTCCGGTTCCTACGCGTCGAGGCCGATGGCGAACGCCGCTTCCAGGTCGTGCTGGGAGTACGTGCGGAACGCCACGTGGGTGTCGGTGCCCTCGACACCGGGGATCTTGCTGATCCGGCCGGGGATGACATCGGCGAGGTCGTCGTGCTTGGCGACCCGGACCATGGCGATCAGGTCGTAGGTGCCGGTGACGGAGAAGACCTCGCTGACACTGTCCAGCGCGGCGATGGCCTCGGCGATCTCCGGAATCCGGTCCACGCTGGTCTTGATGAGCACGATCGCGGTGATCACGGCTGGCTGTCTCCCTCGGTGGCCGTGGCTGGAACCTTCACTCTAGTCCCACCCCGGTAGCGCCCCCAGGCGTACAGGAACCCCGCGGCGAACCCCGCCACGTGCGCCAGATACGCCACCCCCGGCCCGGCGTCCGCCGCCTGCGCGGCCGCCCACTGGAGCCCGAACCAGAAGACCAGCACGATCCAGGCGGGGAAGCGCAGCGGCAGGAAGAAGAGGAACGGGAACAGGCTGGTCACCCGGGCCCTGGGGAACAGGTACAGGAACGCGCCGAGCACCGCCGAGATCGCGCCGGAGGCGCCGACCAGCGTCTGCCCCGAGTCCGCGTGCACCGCCGCGTAGCAGACCAGCGCCACATAGCCGCACCCCACGTAGAAGAGGGCGAACTGCGCCCGGCCCATCCGCTCCTCGGCCATCGCCCCGAACACGTACAGGAAGAGCAGGTTGCCCAGCAGGTGCAGCCAGCTGCCGTGCAGGAACAGTGCGGTGAACGGGGTGAGCAGGGCGCGGGGCGAGCCCTCCCACAGCTCGGCCGGGATGACCCCCCACCGCTCGAAGTACCCGGCCTGCGCGGCGAGCAGCGCGTCCTGGCTCCCGTAGGAGGCGCCACCGAACCCCGAGAGCGGACCGATCAGGAAGATCACGCAGCACAGGGCGATCAGCCCGTACGTCACCGGCGCCCAGCCCGCCGTCCGCTCCCGGACCCTTCCGGCCGTGGCCCGCCGGTCGAACTGCCGCCCGTCGATCATGTACAGAGCATGACGTACCGGTGGAGAACCGGACGGGGCGCCTCGCCGTGCCGATGCCTATACGCGAGGCCGTAGGGTTACGCCAGGACTTCCGCAGTTCGACGGCGCACCGCGAGATCCTTGACGTAGGACAGGAAGCGACACGGCGGCGCGCCCGCCGCGCGCTCCGACGACGAAAGAGGACGCAACGATGACGACGGTTCCCCTGCCGACCGACGGGACCCGCTGGCGCTGCACCCTGTGCGGCAATCTCACGCGCTTCGACGTGACGCGGTCCTCCAAGGTCGTGGAGTACGTGCATCTCGACCTGGCCGGTGAGTCCGGTGTCGAGGAGCGGGAGGTGGTCAATGAGACCATCGAGTCGGTCCGCTGTCGCTGGTGCAACGCGGTGGACCAGATCGAACTGGTGGACAGGCCGGGTGCCCCCTCCTGAGGGAGCGCACCGACAGACATATCTATGGGGTGACGGACGGTGGATCAGCCGACCAGCGGCGCCGAACCGGCCGGTGCGGCCGACGGCGGTGCAGAGGCGCTCGACCGCCCGCTGCCCGAAGGCGTACGGCGGCGGGTCGTCGCGCTGGTCTCGGACGCCTTCGGCGGCCTGACCGTCGCCGAACTCCCCGCCCAGCTGCGGCAGTATGCCCGGTTCACCCCCACCCGGCGGGCCAAGTTCGCCGGGAACGCGATGGCCGCGGCCCTGGAGGGCGACCCCCTCTTCCGGCAGCGGATCGGTGAGCGGCTGAGCCAGACCCAGCCGGAGCTGGCCGGTGCGCTGGAGGCGGGTTCGCCGCCCGCGGCCGCCGACCCCGTCGATGTGGCCGCCGCCGCCTATGTGCTGCGCCCGACGGGCTGGGTCAAGCTGGTCGAGGCGGCCGGTGAGGAGGTCCAGCGCGCCGACGCGGAGCGGGTGGACGAGGAGACCCGGCGCGAACTGGTGCAGCTGCGCCAGGAGCTGGAGCGGGCGCGCGCCCACACCCGCGGCGAGACCGAGCGGCTGCGCGCCGAGCTGGACGCGGCCCGCAAGGAGTCCGAGTCGCTGCACCGCAAGCTCCGCTCCGCGCTGAGCGAGGTGAAGCGAGGCGAGGCCGCCCTGCGCCGCGGCGCCGCCGAGGCGGATGCCCAGCGGGCCGAGGCGGCCGCCCAGCTCTCCGCGGCCGAGAGCGAGTCGCGTCGGCTCAAGGGCAGGCTCGGCGAGGCCGAGGCGGCCCTGGAGGCGGGCCGCAAGGCCTCCCGTGAGGGGCGCTCGATGGAGGACATGCGGCTGCGGCTGCTGCTGGACACCGTGCTGGACGCGGCCTCCGGGCTCCGGCGCGAGCTGGCCCTGCCCCCGGTGACCACCCACCCCGCCGACACCGTCGACGCGGTGGAACCGGGCCGGATGTCGCCCAAGGACATTGCCGCCAGAGCCCTTTCGGACACCGATCCGGCGCTGCTCGACCAGTTGCTGGCCCTGCCGCAGGCGCATCTCATCGTGGACGGCTACAACGTCACCAAGACCGGCTATCCCCAGATGCCGCTGGAGAAGCAGCGGTTGCGGCTGCTGGGCGGCCTCTCGGTGCTCGCCGCCCAGACCGGAGCCGAGATGACCTGTGTCTTCGACGGGGCCGAACTGGCCGCTCCGGTGCTGCTCGCCCCACCGCGTGGGGTGCGGGTGCTGTTCAGCAAGGCGGGCGTCACCGCGGACGAGCTGATCCGTCAACTGGCCCGCGCGGAACCGCCGGGGCGGCCCGTGGTCGTCGTCTCCACCGACCGCGAGGTGGCGGACGGGGTGGCCAAGGCCGGGGCCCGGCCTGTCGCGTCCATCTTGCTCCTGAAGCGCCTTTCGCGCGTCTAGAAACAGATGTGCGACATGTGTGGCATGCCGGATTCCTGGGAACGTACCGTCAAGTCGCCGCTACACGTGGTGCGGTGAGAGTAAAGAAGTGCCTGGTGTGACAAGAAAAATCCTGTGAGGATTTGAACTGATCACAAGATGGTCACTAGGGTCAGCCTTCGAACCTTCGCACGGTTGATCACCCATTAGGGGTGACGGCGAAGGAACCGCCGAGTCCGTGAGAGCACGGAGCCGGGGATTCGTTCCCCCACAAGCCCGGTAGGCGGCTCTGAGGAAGAAGGAGCTCGCCTTCGTGGCGTCCCACCGTCGTCCCAAGCAGCCGAGCCGCAGCCGCGTGACCGTGCTCACCGCGACCGCCGCCGCGGCCGTGGCCCTGTCCTCCCAGGCCGCCCACGCCGACCCCAAGCCGAGCAAGAGCGAGGTCAAGGCGAAGGTCGACAAGCTCTACCACGAGGCCGAGGCGGCCACCGAGAAGTACAACGGGGCCAAGGAGCAGCAGGACAAGCTCAAGAAGCAGGTCGACGCGCTGCAGGACAAGGTCGCCCGCGGCCAGGACGAGCTCAACAGCCTGCGCGGCGAGCTGGGTTCGATCGCCACCGCGCAGTACCGCTCCGGCGGTATCGACCCCTCGGTCGCCCTCTTCCTCGCCTCGGACCCGGACAGCTTCCTCGACCAGGCCTCCGCGCTCGACCAGCTGACGGTCAAGCAGACGGAGTCGCTGCAGAAGATCCAGGCCAAGCAGCGCACCCTCGCCCAGCAGCGCCAGGAGGCCCAGGACAAGCTCGGCGACCTCGCCGACGTCCGCAAGGCGCTCGGCGAGAACAAGAAGAAGTACCAGGGCAAGCTGGCCGACGCCCAGCGGCTGCTCAACAGCCTGACCGCCACCGAGCGGGCGAAGATCCAGGAGGAGGAGAACCGCGCCAGCCGCGCCTCCAACGAGCGGGTCGAGCTCGGCAACGAGGCCCCCGCGTCCAACCGCGGCGCGGCCGCCCTCGCCGCCGCCGCCACCCAGCTCGGCAAGCCGTACGTCTCCGGCGGCTCGGGCCCCAACTCCTACGACTGCTCCGGGCTGACCCAGTGGGCCTTCGCCCAGGCCGGCGTCTCCATCACCCGGACCACGTACACCCAGCAGAACGACGGGGTGAAGATCGGCCGCAGCCAGCTCAAGCCGGGCGACCTGGTCTTCTTCAACGGCCTGTCGCACGTCGGCTTCTACGCCGGCAACAACCAGATCCTGCACGCCCCGAAGCCGGGCACCGTGGTCCGCTACGAGTCCATGGACTACATGGGCACCTTCCAGTTCGGCGTCCGCGTCTGACGCCACGGCGCGCCCGAACGAGGGAATCGCCGCACCCCACGCTGACGCCCTGCCCCGCCCGGAGACCGAGGTCACCGGCGGGGCAGCGGCGTATCCCGCCTCATCCGCCACCGGCGAGGTCTTTGGCCCGCGCGTAGTCGTCCGATTACTGTCTGGCTGCTGCGCGGCTCCCGCTCACCGGTCCGCCCGTCCCGGGCGGCAGGGACCGCGCGTAACCGCGTCAACTGCGTCAGCGGAAGGGAGTGCGGCTTCCTGTGGTGTCCCATCGCCGTCCCACACAGTCCGGCCTCAATCGGAGCGTCCGCGCCACGGTCGTCTCGGCGGCCGCCGCCACCGCGGCCGCGACCCTGACCGGGGCCCCGGCGAGCGCCGACCCGCAGGACACCCGGGAGAGCGCCAAGGCGGCCGTCGACCGGCTCTACGGCGAGGCCGAGCGGGCCACCGAGCTGTACAACGAGGCCGGTGAGCGCGTGGAGCGACTGCGCGGCCGGGCGGACCGGGCCCAGGACGCGGCGGCCCGCGGCCAGGAGTCCATCAACCGGATGCGCAACGCGCTCGGTGCGATGGCGGGCGCCCAGTACCGCACCGGTGCCATCGACCCGACGCTCGCCCTGCTGCTCTCCTCCGACCCGGACACCTACCTGGAGCGGGCCGCCGCCCTCGACCGGGCCGGCGCGCGCCAGGCGCTGACCCTGGACAAGCTCCGTCACGCCCAGCGCAAGGTCGCCCAGATCCGCGCCGAGGCCTCCCGCGCCCTCACCGAGCTGGAGCGGAACCGGGCCGCCGTCACCCGCCACAAACGTGCCGTCGAGGCCAGGCTCCGCCAGGCCCGGGAGCTGCTGAACTCGCTGCCGGCCAAGGACCGCGCCTCCTTCGACCGGGTCTCCCGCTCCGGCCGCGACGACGCCCCCGACCTCTCCGGCGTCGCCCCCGGTTCGGCCCGGGCGATGTCCGCCGTGGCCGCGGTCCGCCAAGCGCTCGGCAAGCCGTACGTGTGGGGCGCCAACGGGCCCTCCGGCTTCGACTGCTCCGGGCTCATGCAGTGGGCCTACGCCCAGGCCGGGGTGAGCCTGCCCCGCACCTCGCAGGCCCAGCGGTACGCGGGCCGCATGGTGCCCCTCTCCCAGGCCCGGCCCGGCGACCTGGTCGCCTACCGCGCGGACGCCAGCCACATCGGCATGTACGTGGGCAACGGCCAGGTCATCCACGCCCCCTACCCGGGCGCCCCGATCCGCTACGACCCCGTCGGCATGATGCCCGTCTCCTCGGTCACCCGGATCTGACCGTACGATCGGCAGGGTGGCCGTACGAGGACGTGGTGCGCGAGGCAGACGCCCTCGGCGGTGTCGGCGCGCGGCGGGCCTGGTGCTCGCCGCCCTGCTGACCGCCTCCGCCTGCGTGGCGCCCGCGGGCCATCGGGATGCCGCCACCTCCCTCACCGTCCGCGGGATCGACGCCACCCTGGAGCGCCGCGCCGCCGCCGTCCTCGCCCGGGACCCGGCGGGCTACCTCGACACCCTCGCCCCCGGTGCCGCGAAGCTGCGGGCCGCCCAGCGCACGGAGCTCGCCAACCTCGCCGACGTACCCCTGAAGTCGTGGACGTACGAGGTGAAGGGCACCCCTGAGCAGGACGGCGACCGGGCCACCGCCGAGGTCGAGCTGCGCTACCGGATCGCCGGGTACGACACCGCGCCGATCGCCACCCGCCGCGCCCTGGAGCTGACGCGGGAGGGCGAGCGGTGGTACGTCAGCGCCGACCGGCCCGCCAAGGGCGCCTCCGACCAGCTCTGGCACCAGGGAGAGGTGCAGGTCGTCCGGGGTGCCCGCAGCCTCGTCCTGGGCGTCGGACGGCCCGAGGAGGAGCTGCGCCAGGTCGCGGACACCGTGGACCTCGCCGTCCCGGCCGTATCGGACGCCTGGCCGCACCCCTGGGCCGGACGGGTGGTCGTCCTCGTCCCGGCCTCCGTGGAGTCCATGGCGGGGCTGCTGGGCTCGCCGGACACCAGCTACCGGGGGATCGCCGCCGTCACCACCGGCGAGGCCGGCGCCACCGGGAAGCGTCCGGCGCTCGCGGACCGGGTGATCGTCAACCCGCAGGCGTACGCCTCACTCGGCAGCATCGGCCAGCGGGTCGTCCTGACCCATGAGACGGCCCATGTCGCCACCCGGACCAGTACCTCCACGGCCACCCCGGTCTGGCTCTCCGAGGGGCTCGCCGACTGGGCCGCCTACCGGGGCGAGGACCGCACCCCCGACCTCATCGCGCCCGAGCTGGCGGGCGCGGTCCGCAAGGGTGACGTACCCGCCGAACTCCCCGACGACCAGGACTTCGGCTTCGACGGCGACCCCGCCAGGCTCGCCCGGGCCTACGAGAGCGCCTGGATGGCCTGCGAGCTCATCGCGGAGCGGTGGGGCAAGGAGAAGCTGACCGCCTTCTACACGGCCGTGGGGGCCCACCCCGGGCGGGACGGTGCGGTGGAGCGGGCGATGGGGTCGGTGCTCGGCACGACGCCCGAGGAGTTCACCGCCGACTGGCGCGACTACTTGAGCGACCGGCTCGGCTGACCCCCGCACGCCGGACGCGCCTCGGCGCTCTCCCCGGACCCGCGCCCCGGCACCGTCTCCCGCCACAGCCGGCGCGCGGCGATCAGCGAGGCCGCCACCAGCAGACCGTTCCGTACGAGAAGGAGCGTCACGCCCCACGCCTCGCTCGCCACCACCTGACCGAAGCCGACCGGGAACTCCAGCACCGTCACCCCGGCCGCGACCAGCACCAGCACGGCGGGCCGGACCATCCCCCCGCCCCGGAACGCCAGGCAGACCGCCGCGAGCCCGACCAGCCACACCACGTACTGCGGGCTGATCACCCGGCTCGTCGTGGTGAACAGCAGCACCGCGGTGAACGCGGCCTGCGCCGGGGTGTGGGCGGCGAACATACGGGCCCGCAGCCGCCACACCAGCAGCCAGCCCAGCGCCAGCACGGCGAGCCCCAGCGCCAGCCTGGAGGCCAGCTCCACGTGCGGGCCGAGGAACTCCATCGAGCCGTAGTGCAGCTCCACCCGCCCCGCCCAGCCGAAGTGCCGCGCGATGTGGAAGTACAGCGCCCCCAGCGACTCGATCTCGGTACCCCGGTCCCGCTGGAAGGCCAGGAACGCGAACGCCCCCGGCATCCACAGCGCGAAGCCCAGGGCGAGACCGGCCGCCGTCAGCGCCGCCGCCCCCCAGGCCACCCGGGTCGGCCTTCCCCGCGCCACCCCCACCAGCACCAGCGCCGGCCACACCTTCAGCAGCCCCCCGAACGCGGCCAGCGCTCCCAGCACCCGGGGACGGCGCACCCCCGCCAGCAGGGCCGCCACCGCGACCGCCGTCACCATCAGGTCGTAGCGGGCGTACACGGTCGGCCCCAGCAGCGGCACCCCCGCGATCCACCCCCAGGCACCCGCCGCCCTCATCCCCGGCCGCCGCCCCGCGTACAGCAGCAGCCTCAGCACCAGCGCGTCGCAGAACAGCACCAGCACGAAGAAGGCGCTCGCGTACTCCCAGAACGGCAGCAGGGCGGGGGAGAGGATCGCCAGCGCCGCGCCGGGCGGGTACTGCCAGGTGACGTCGTGCAGCGGGTAGGTGCCGGTGAGCAGCACCTCGTACCAGCCCCGGTAGATCACCGACACGTCCACCGTGACGTCGGGGCCCGGCACGGTGAGCACGTGGAACACACAGAGCAGCAGCGCGGCCCGGGTCAGCGCCCAGGCCGCGTACGGCAGCAGTCGTCCGCCGATGGGTGCCCGTCGTCCCGTCATCGCCGCCCTCATCGTCTCCGGCTGCTCCAGCCTGATCCGGCCCGCTCAAGACTGATTCAGCATGATTCAGACCGATCAGACCTTTTTCGGCCTGGTTCCGGCGGCCCATGATGCCGGGGGGTGAGGGCGTGGGCGGTGAAGCGCGGCCGTTCGGTACTGTCAGCCGCGATGGACAAGACCTTGATCGTGACCAACGACTTCCCGCCCCGCCCCGGTGGCATCCAGGCGTTCCTGCACAACATGGCGCTCCGCCTGGACCCCGACCGGGTCGTCGTCTACGCCTCCACCTGGAAGCGCGGCGAGGAGGGTACGGCGGCCACCGCCGCCTTCGACGCCGAGCAGCCCTTCACCGTGGTCCGCGACCGGACGACGATGCTGCTGCCGACCCCGCGCGTCACCCGGCGGGCCACCGCCCTGCTGCGGACACACGGCTGCACCTCCGTCTGGTTCGGCGCCGCCGCCCCGCTCGGCCTGATGGCCCCCGCGCTGCGCCGCGCGGGCGCCCGGCGCCTGGTGGCCACCACCCACGGACACGAGGCCGGGTGGGCCCAGCTGCCCGCCTCCCGGCAGCTGCTGCGCCGGATCGGGGAGGGCACGGACACGATCACCTATCTGGGTGAGTACACCCGCTCCCGGATCGCCGCCGCCCTCACCCCGGACGCGGCCGCCCGCATGGTGCAACTGCCGCCGGGCGTCGACGAGAAGACCTTCCACCCGGCCTCCGGCGGCGACCGGGTCCGCGCCCGCCTGGGACTCTCCAACCGCCCGGTCGTCGTCTGCGTCTCGCGTCTCGTGCCGCGCAAGGGCCAGGACACGCTGATCCTGGCCATGCCCGCGATCCTGGCGCAGGTCCCGGACGCGGTGCTGCTGATCGTCGGCGGCGGCCCGTACGCGAAGGACCTGGAGCGGCTCGCGGCGGAGACCGGGGTGCAGGACTCGGTGCGGTTCGCCGGACCCGTGCCGTGGGCGGAGCTGCCCGCGCACTACGGGGCCGGGGACGTCTTCGCCATGCCGTGCCGGACCCGGCGCGGGGGGCTCGACGTGGAGGGGCTCGGGATCGTCTACCTGGAGGCGTCCGCGACCGGGCTGCCGGTGGTGGCCGGGGACTCGGGCGGCGCCCCGGACGCGGTGCTCGACGGCGAGACCGGGTGGGTGGTGCGCGGCGGCAGCGCCGAGGAGGCGGCGGACCGGATCGTGACGCTGCTCGGCGACCCGGAGCTGCGGCAGCGGATGGGGGAGCGGGGGCGCGCCTGGGTCGAGGAGAAGTGGCGCTGGGACCTGCTGGCGGAGCGGCTCAAGACGCTGCTGTGAGCAGGGGGAGGCGGGTCCCGTGCCGACGTCCGCCGCCCCGCGCCGCACACCGAAGGGGCCCGCGCCAGGAAAAGCGCGGGCCTCTTCGGCGTACGTACGGGTCAGGCGCGGTAGATCGACTCCACCTCGTCCACGAAGTCCTTCGCCACCACGTTCCGCTTCAGCTTCAGCGACGGCGTGATGTGGCCCGCCTCCTCGGTGAACTGGGCCGGCAGGATCCGGAACTTGCGTACGGACTCGGCCTTGGAGACCGCCGCGTTGCCGTCGTCCACCGCCCGCTGCACCTCCGCCAGCAGCTCCGCGTCCTCGCGCAGCGACAGGGCGGTCGAGCCGACCGGCTTGCCGTGCTCCTCGGCCCAGCGGCCCAGGAACTCCTCGTCCAGGGTGACCAGCGCGCCGATGAACGGGCGGCCGTCGCCGACCACCATGCACTCGGCGACCAGGGCGTGGGCGCGGATGCGGTCCTCGATCACCGCCGGGGCGACGTTCTTGCCGCCCGCCGTCACGATGATCTCCTTCTTGCGGCCGGTGATCGCGAGGTAGCCGTCCTCGTCGAGCGTGCCGATGTCCCCGGTGTGGAACCAGCCGTCGGCCAGCGCCTCGGCGGACGCCGGCTCGTTCTTCCAGTACCCGGTGAACAGGTGCTCGCCGTGGAGCAGCACCTCACCGTCGTCCGCGATCCGGACCACCGAGCCGGGCAGCGGCTGGCCGACCGTACCGATCTTCTGCCGGTCCCACGGGTTGAACGCGGTCGCCCCACAGGTCTCGGTCAGGCCGTAGCCCTCCAGGACGGTGAAGCCGATGCCCCGGTAGAAGTGGCCGAGCCGCTCGCCGAGCGGAGCGCCGCCGGAGATCGCGAACTCGCCCCGGCCGCCGAGGACCGCGCGGAGCTTGCCGAAGACCAGCTTGTCGAAGAGCTTGTGCTTGAGCTTCAGCCCCAGTGCGGGCCCCTGCGGGGTGCTCAGCGCCCGGCTGTAGGCGATCGCCGTGTCGGCGGCCCGATCGAAGATCTTGCCCTTGCCGTCCGCCTGCGCCTTGGCGCGGGCCGCGTTGTAGACCTTCTCGAAGACCCGGGGCACACCGAGGATCAGCGTGGGCCGGAACGAGGCCAACTCGTCGGTGAGGTTCTTGATGTCGGGGACGCAGCCGAGCCTGATCGGCGCCATCACCGACGCCACCTCGACCAGCCGGCCGAAGACATGCGCGGCGGGCAGGAACAGCAGCACCGAGCACTCGCCCGTGCGGAACAGCGGCTTCAGCCGCTCCACCACGTTGCCGCACTCCGCGAAGAAGCTGCGGTGGGTGAGCACACAGCCCTTGGGGCGGCCCGTGGTGCCGGAGGTGTAGACGATCGTCGCCGGGTCGTCCGCCTTGGCGCTGACCATCCGCAGGTCCAGGGTCTCGTCGGTGACCTCGGCCCCCGCGTCGCCCAGGGCCTTCACCGCGCCCGCGTCGATCTGCCAGACGTGCGCGAGGTCCGGCAGCGCGTCCCGTACGGAGGCCACCGCCGCCGTGTGCGCGTCGCTCTCCACGAGCACCGCCACCGCACCGGAGTCACCGAGGATCCACTGCACCTGCTCGGCGGAGCTGGTCTCGTACAACGGCACGGTCACCGCGCCCGCGCTCCAGATCGCGAAGTCCAGCAGCACCCACTCGAAACGGGTGCGCGACATCAGGGCGACCCGGTCGCCGGGCTGCACGCCCGAGGCGATCAGCCCTTTGGCGGCGGCTCTCACCTCGGCCAGGAACTGGGTGGCACTGACGTCGCTCCAGGCACCGGCCACCTTGCGGCTCATCACCGCGACGTCGGGATGCTGAGCGGCGTTGCGGCGGATGAGATCCGTCAGATTGCCGTCCGTGGGGACCTCGTACAGGGCCGGAAGGCTGAACTCGCGCAAGACTGCTGCTCCTCATCGGGCTCCGGTGCCACGGCTCTGTGTGACGCACCGGCTGCGGTCCGAGAACGGCGGGTGCTCAGTGGGGTGAGCACGACTGGACTGCCCGGACGTTACCCACCGGTACCAGGTTCCCGATAGGGGGTTCCGGTCAGATGTCTTATGCATCACACATATAAATGGCCCTTTCGCGCACAGTAGTCCACCGGCGCGACCACCTGGAAGTAACCGCAGGTCCGGCCGGATCCACCCGCGCGGGGGCGGGGCGCTTTAGGGTGATCCGCATGCGAGGCAGCGAAGCGGGCGGGACGGCGCCGGGCGCGCGGCGCGCCACCCGGATCCACGTGGTCAGCGATGTGCACGGCAACACCGAGGCCCTGGCCCGCGCCGGGGACGGTGCCGACGCCCTGGTGTGCCTGGGTGACCTGGTGCTCTTCCTCGACTACGCCGACCACTCGCGCGGCATCTTCCCCGACCTGTTCGGTGAGGCGAACGCCGACCGCATCGTCGCGCTGCGCACCGCCCGCCGCTACGAGGAGGCCCGCGCCTTCGGCCGTGAGCTGTGGGCGGGCCGCGACCGCAACGCCGAGATCCTCGGCGCGGTACGCAGGCAGTACGCCGAACTCTTCGCCGCCTTCCCCACCCCGACGTACGCCACCTACGGCAATGTCGACGTCCCGCACCTGTGGCCCGAGTACACCCGCCCCGGCACCACCGTGCTGGACGGTGAGCGGGTGGAGATCGGCGGGTGGGTCTTCGGGTTCGTCGGCGGCGGCCTCCGGACCCCGATGAACACCCCGTACGAGATCAGCGACGAGGAGTACGCCGCCAAGGTCGAGGCGCTCGGCCCGGTCGACGTGCTCTGCTCGCACATCCCGCCCGAGGTCCCCGAGCTGACGTACGACACCGTCGCCCGCCGCTTCGAGCGCGGCAGCACCGCCCTGCTGGAGGCCATCCGCACCACCCGCCCCCGGTACGCGCTTTTCGGTCATGTTCACCAGCCGTTGGTCCGCCGGATGCGGATCGGTACCACCGAGTGCGTCAACGTCGGCCACTTCGCCTCCAGCGGGACGCCCTGGGCGCTGAGCTGGTGACCGGAAGGGTCCGGGGCGTGGCCCGGAGCGCGGTGGGCACGCGATAGCCTGCACAGCGGCAGGCTTCTGCCGAACGCGACCGGTTACACCGCACTGGAGGGCCACGGCGATGGCTGAACACACCAGCTCGAGCATCACGATCGAGGCGGCACCGGCCGACGTCATGGCGGTGATCGCCGACTTCGCCCGCTACCCGCAGTGGACCGGCGAGGTGAAGGAGGCCGAGGTCCTGGCCACGGACGACCGGGGCCGCGCCGAGCAGGTCCGCCTCGTCCTGGACGCCGGAGCCATCAAGGACGACCACGTCCTGTCGTACACCTGGCTGGGCGACGAGGAAGTCAGCTGGACCCTCGTCAAGTCCCAGATGCTGCGCTCCCTCGACGGCACGTACGCTCTCGCCCCACTCGCCGGCGGCGTCCGCACCGAGGTCACCTACCGGCTCGCCGTCGACGTCAAGATCCCGCTCCTGGGCATGATCAAGCGCAAGGCCGAGAAGGTCATCATCGACCGCGCGCTCGCCGGTCTGAAGAAGCGCGTCGAGTCCGTCCCGCAGAGCTGAGAGCGATGCGTACGGTCCTGGTCACCGGCCTCGGCGGCGCAGGCCGTACCACCGTCGCCGCGGCGAGCGCCCTGGCCTCGGCCGCCGGCGGCAGCCGCACCCTCCTGGTCTCCGCCGCGTCCGTACCCGGCTTCCCCGACGGTACGGAACCGGTCCCGGTCACCGGCCTCCTCGACCACGCCCGGATCGACTCCGGGGAGCACTTCCGCGCCGAACTCACCGAGCTCCAGCAGCGCGCCTCCGGTGTCCTGGACCTGGTCGGGGCCGGGCGGCTGGACGGCGAGGAGCTCACCGAACTGCCCGGTTCCCCGCAGCTGGCCCTCCTGCACACCCTGCACCGGGCCGCCGCCGGCGACTGGTCCACCGGCGGCTACGACACCCTCGTGGTGGACCTTCCGCCGCTCGGCGAAGCCCTCGCCCTGCTCGCCCTCCCCGAGCAGCTCCGCCGCTACCTGCGCCGCCTGCTGCCCGCCGAACGCCAGGCCGCCCGCGCCCTGCGCCCGGTCCTCGCCCAGCTCGCCGGGGTCCCGATGCCCGCGCAGTGGCTGTACGAGGCCGCCGCCCGCAAGGACGAGGAGCTGGCCGCCGTCCAGGCCCTGGTCGAGGACGGCGCCACCACACTCCGCCTGGTCGCCGAGCCCGGGCCCGCCGCGGAGGACGCCCTACGCACCGCCCGCACCGGCCTCGCCCTGCACGGGCTCCGTGCCGACCTGCTGGTGGCCTCCCGGGTGCTGCCCCGGCACTCGTCCGACCCCTGGTTCGCCGCGCTCGCCGCCCAGCAGGAGAAGTGCCTGGGCCACTGGCACGAGGAGTGGGCCCAGGACGTCCCCGTCCACGAGGCCGCCCACCTGGGCCGTGACCCCCGGACCGCCGACGACCTGGCCGCGCTCGCCGTCCCCGCGCCGGACGGCCGGGAGCCGGGCCGGGCGGACGACCCGTGGTGGACCGAGGAGGAGCCGGGCGAGGAGGGCCGCCCGTCCGGGCTGACCTGGTGCCTGCCGCTGCCCGGCGCGGCCAAGGAGGACCTGCGCCTGGTCCGCCGGGGCGACGAACTCCTCCTGACCGTCGGCCCGTTCCACCGCATCGTCAGGGTCGCCTCGGCCCTGCGCCGCTGCACCGTCGCGGGCGCGGCCCTGACCGACGGCGTCCTGCGGGTCCGCTTCGCACCCGACCCGGCGCTCTGGCCGCGCACCTCCTGACCCGTGTGTCCCGCTTCCTGAACGGTCCGCGGCCGTTCGGGTAACGTCGGGGGTACGAGTCCCCGCCGGCCCGCCGCCACCAGCCGGCACCCCGCGTCGCAGGAGTCCGCCATGAGTGAAGCCACCGACCGTCCCGTAGACGGCGACGCCTGGGCCGACGCCTGCGCCGAGGACCTCGCGGCGGAGCAGGCCCGCCGCCGGGCCCAGTACGGCCCGCGGCCCGGCTCCGCAGCCGAGGAACTGCGCAAGCTGGTCGACGCGGTCGCCGACAAGGTCTCCTCGCTCCACTCGCCGCTGCTCGGCACCGCCGCCCAGGGCGCGGTCCAGCAGGCCATCCGGCAGGCGAGGTCGGCCGTGGAGCCGGTCATCGAGCGCAACCCGCAGGTCTTCGACCACCTCGCCGCCGCGGGCAACGAGCTGCTGGCCGCCTACCGCTCCGCCGTGGAGGGCCAGGAGAGCCGCTGGACCCGCACCGCCGCCGACGCCACGAAGGCCGACCCCTGGGCGAAGGCCGCCGACGACCCGTCCGACCCGCGCGACCGGGGCCCCGACGACGGCCCCGCTGACACCGAACGCATCGACCTGGACTGACCCGGCACACCGGCCGGGAGCGCGCTCCACATCTACCGGGACCGACCGGTCCCGGCCAGGCAGAGCCCTGCCTCGGGTACGGTTGCCCCTAGCGGGGCTCGACCGAAACTGAGGGATTCATGGGACTCACCATCGGCGTCGATATCGGCGGCACGAAGATCGCGGCTGGAGTGGTCGACGAAGAGGGCCGGATCCTCTCGACGTTCAAGGTGGCGACGCCCCCGACGGCCGAAGGCATCGTCGACGCGATCTGCGCGGCGGTGGCCGGGGCGAGCGAGGGACACGACGTGGAGGCCGTCGGCATCGGCGCCGCCGGTTACGTCGACGACAAGCGCGCCACCGTGCTGTTCGCGCCCAACATCAACTGGCGCCACGAGCCGCTCAAGGACAAGGTCGAACAGCGCGTCGGCCTGCCCGTCGTCGTCGAGAACGACGCCAACGCGGCCGCCTGGGGCGAGTACCGCTTCGGCGCCGGCCAGGGCCACGACGACGTCATCTGCATCACGCTCGGTACCGGCCTCGGCGGCGGCATCATCATCGGCAACAAGCTGCGCCGCGGACGCTTCGGCGTGGCCGCCGAGTTCGGCCACATCCGGGTCGTCCCGGACGGTCTGCTCTGCGGCTGCGGCAGCCAGGGCTGCTGGGAGCAGTACGCCTCCGGCCGCGCGCTGGTCCGGTACGCGAAGCAGCGCGCCAACGCCACCCCCGAGAACGCCGCCATACTGCTCGGCCTCGGCGACGGCACGGTGGAGGGCATCGAGGGCAAGCACATCAGCCAGGCCGCCCGCCAGGGCGACCTGGTGGCGACCGACTCGTTCCGCGAACTGGCGCGCTGGGCCGGCGCCGGACTGGCCGACCTCGCCTCGCTGTTCGACCCGTCCGCGTTCATCGTCGGCGGCGGCGTGTCGGACGAGGGCGAGCTGGTCCTCGACCCGATCCGCAAGTCCTTCCGGCGCTGGCTGATCGGCGGCGAGTGGCGCCCGCACGCCCAGGTGCTGGCCGCCCAACTCGGCGGCAAGGCAGGGCTCGTGGGCGCCGCCGACCTGGCCCGCCAGGGCTGAGCCCACCGTCGTACGACGCACGGACGCCCGTCGCCGCCCTCCGGGGCAGCGGCGGGCGTCCGCCGTATCGTGGCCCGCATGGTCCTGACGCCACTGCCCGACTCCCGTACCGGGCCGGACGGTTCAGCCGTCATCCGCGTGCTGAGCTACAACGTCCGGTCGATGCGCGACGACACCGCGGCCCTGGCCCGGGTCATCCGCGCCTGCGCGCCCGACCTCGTCCTCGTCCAGGAGGCGCCGCGCTTCTTCCGCTGGCGCAAGGCGGCGGCCAGGCTCGCCAAGAGCAGTGGCCTGGTGGTCCTCGGCGGGGGTGCCACCGCCGCCGGGCCGCTGCTGCTGCGCTCGCTGCGGGCCTCCGTCGAGCGCGCCGAGGACGTCCTGCTGCCGCTCACCCCGGGCCTGCACCGCAGGGGCTTCGCCACCGCCGTCGTCACGATCGGCGGCGCCCGGCTCGGGGTGCTGAGCTGCCATCTGAGCCTCCAGCGCGACGAACGCCTCGCCCAGGCCGGCCTGCTGCTGGAACAGCTGGCGTCCATGGGGGTGGAGCACGCCGTGGCGGGCGGCGACCTCAACGACGTACCGACCGGGAAGGCGTTCCAGCATCTGGCCGGGCACCTCCAGGACTGCCGGGCGGTCGCCCCGTGGGGCGGCGAGCTCACCTTCACCCCCGACGACCCGCGAAGGCGCATCGACGCGGTCTTCGCCACCCCGGGCATCGAGGTGCTCGGCTGCGGTGTGCCCGCCGGGCTCCCCGGCGTGAGCGAGGCGGACCTGAGGGCGGCCACCGACCATCTGCCGGTCCTGGCCGCCCTCAGGGTCCCCACGGGGTGAGGGTCACACGACGGCGCCGCGCCCCGGGTCGCCGTAGGTGTCGTCATCGTCGTCGTGCGGCATCCGGGCCACCAGGGTGGCGAAGCCGCCCAGGAAGCCGCCGATGCAGAGCGTGCTGAGCCACCACGTCATCTCCCACCGCAGGAGCACCGCCAGCAGCATCAGGACCGGCCCGCCGATCACCGCGAGCCAGGCGAACTTCGCCGTGACGTCGGCCTCCGGCAGCGCCGGCGGCTCCGGGGGCACGAAGTGGCCCTCCTCGCCGTCGTCCGGCTCGTCGATGCCGTCGTCCTTGGACTCGGGCAACTCGTAGTCGCGGGGTCCGGCGACGCCGGGCGCGAAGACGACGGAGCTGCCGAGGGGCTTCTTCTCCGGCGGTTTCGGGGGCGTCTTTCCCGACCCCTTGTCCGCCGGGTCCCCGGCGCGGCCGTTGTCCGGCCCCACCACGTTGCGCTGGTCGTCCTCCAGCAGGGCGAGGTCCTCGATCGACTTGAAGGGCTTGGCGCCCGGCGGGTCCGGCGGCTCCTCCCCGTACCCCGCGACGATCGCGGCCCAGGCCGCGTCCTCGTCGATCGCCCGCTCCTCGTCCGCCCTCTTCCCCGGACCCGCGCCCTCCGGTCCCGCTCCCTCAGCGCCCACCGGCTTGGTTCCCTCCGGGACCGCCGCGCTCTCCGTGGGGCGCGGTTCGCGCTCCTCGTCGCTGCCTGTGCGTTCCGCGTCGTGCTCAGCCACCGGTCGTGCTCCCCTTCTTCCCGACGCTCGGTGCGAGACGGCCGATGAACCGGTAGCTCTCATCGAAGATCCGCTCCGCATCGTGGTCCAACGTCGCCACGTGGTAGCTCTGTTCCAACAGGATCTCCGAGACGTCCGTGGAGGAGATCCGGCTCAGGATCCGCGCGCTGTCCGCTGGCGGTACGACATGGTCCTGCGGGCTGCGCAGCAGCAGCACCGGTTGGGTCACCTGGGGCAGTTCGCCGTCGACCAGCCGGAAGAACCTGCGCACCGAGTGGGCGGCGTGCAGCGGCACCTTGGTGTAGCCGACCTCGTGCGAACCCGGGAGCGCGATGTCGTCGGCCACCCCCTTCGTCGTACGCACCAGATGGCGGGCGACCGGCAGCGCGTACGCGGAGAGGCCGTGCACCTTGTTGGCCGGGTTGACCAGCACCAGACCGCTGATCGCGTCCCCGTGCTTGGCCGCCAGCCGCAGGCTCAGCGCGCCGCCCATGGAGAGGCCGAAGACGAAGACCCGGTCGCACCTCTCGCGCAGCGCCCGCAGCTCGCGGTCCACCTCCGCGTACCAGTCCTGCCAGCCGGTGACCGCCATGTCCTCCCAGCGGGTGCCGTGGCCCGGCAGCAGCGGCAGCGAGACGGTCAGCCCGCGCTCGGCGAGATGGTCGGCCCAGGGGCGCAGCGACTGCGGCGATCCGGTGAAGCCATGACAGAGGAGGACGCCGGCCTCTCCGCCCTCGTGGCGGAACGGCTCGGCTCCAGGGAGGACCGGCACCGGGGTCTCCTGTTCGTGAAGTGAGGCGGGGCGGGGGCGGGCCGCGCACCAGGGACGTGCTCGACGGATGACTTCACCGTACGCGACCGGACCGACACCGACCAGGGCCGTCACGGCCCCCGCCACCCGCCCCCGCCCGGCTGTAGGGCAGCCGCCCACGGCCCGTGCGGGCCCCGGGCCGCAGGACCGCACAGGTTAAGGTCTGACCGACAGCACACAGGAGGCACCACAGTTGATCTACGGCGCAATGAAGTTCTCCATCGGCGGGTCCCTGAAGCTCGCCTTCCGGCCGTGGGTGGAGGGCCTGGAGAACATCCCCGAGCGGGGGCCGGCGATCCTCGCGAGCAACCACCTCTCCTTCTCCGACTCGTTCTTCCTGCCGGCTGTCCTGGACCGCAAGGTCACGTTCATCGCCAAGGCCGAGTACTTCACCGCGCCCGGGGTGAGGGGCAAGCTCACCGCCGCCTTCTTCAAGGGCGTCGGCCAGCTCCCCGTCGACCGCTCCGGAGCCCGCGGCGCCGGTGAGGCCGCCATCAGGGCGGGCATCCAGGTCGTCGAGAGCGGCGGACTCTTCGGCATCTATCCCGAGGGCACCCGCTCCCCCGACGGCCGCCTCTACCGCGGCAAGCCCGGGGGGCTGGCCCGGGTGGCGCTGGCCACCGGGGCCCCCGTCATCCCGGTCGCCATGATCGACACCGAGAAGATCCAGCCGCCCGGCCAGGTGATGCCCAAGCTGATGCGCCCCGGCATCCGGATCGGCAGGCCGCTGGACTTCAGCCGCTACCAGGGCATGGACGGCGACCGCTTCATCCTGCGTTCGGTGACCGACGAGGTCATGTACGAGATCATGAAGCTCTCCGGCCAGGAGTACGTGGACATCTACGCCACCGCCGCCAAGCGCCAGATCGCCGACGAGGCGAAGGCCAGGGCGGAGGAGGCCAAGCGCGACCGGAAGCAGGCGGCCGCCGGCGACGGGAACGGACGCGTGCCGGGGGCCGGGGCCGCGGGCGACGGCAGTGGAACGGAACGGTCCGGCGCGTAACCGCGTCGTTCACCGTCGGGGGGTGGGGCCATGGCCGAGCGTGAGCGGGTCGTCCGGATGTCGGTCGAGCAGCCGCTGTGGCGTGCGCTGACGGGCTACCGCGTTCTGACGATGATCTACGCGTTGCTGCTCGCGCTCTTCGCCAAGGACAACGTCGGCCGGGAGCCCTTCGAGCGGCCCTGGGTGGCCATCGCCTACCTCGCGTTCCTCTTCGTGTGGACGCTCGCCACCCTGCCCAAGGTCCGCTCGGCGGCGAGCTGCACCAAGCGCTTCCTCGGCGCGGACCTCGTCGTCGCGCTGACCGGGATCCTGCTCACCCCGCTCGCCGACGTCCACTCCCAGACCCTCGACGGGCCGACGCTGCCCTCGATCTGGACGGCCGGCTCGGTCCTCGCCTTCGCCATCAAGGGCGGCTGGCGGTGGGCGGCCTTCGCCTCCACCTTCGTCGCCGCCGCCAACATCGTCCAGCGCGGCGAGCCCAGCCGGGACACCTTCCACAACGTCCTGCTGGTCTGGGTCGCCTCCATCGCCATCGGGTACGTCGTCGAGGTGGCCCGCGCCAGTGAGCGCACCCTGGCCCGCGCCCTGGAGATCGAGGCCGCCACCCGCGAACGCGAACGGCTCGCCCGGGACATCCACGACAGCGTCCTCCAGGTCCTGGCGATGGTGCAGCGCCGGGGCACCGCGATCGGCGGCGAGGCGGCCGAGCTGGGCCGGATGGCCGGGGAGCAGGAGGTCGCCCTGCGCACCCTGGTCTCCAGCGGTCTGGTGCCGCCGACCCGGGTCTCCGAGGACGCCGCCGACGGCGCGGTCGTCCGCACGGTCGACGTGGACGAGGAGAGCCCCGGCGGCGGAGCCACCTGCGACCTGCGCGCCCTGCTCGCCCCGCACGCCGGTTCCCGTACCAGCTTCGCGGAGCCCGGCGCTCCGGTGGTCCTGCCGGCGGCGGCCGCCCGGGAGCTGGCCGCCGCCGTCGGTGCCGCCCTGGACAACGTGCGGGTGCACGCCGGAGCGGACGCCCAGGCGTGGATCCTGGTCGAGGACGAGCCCGGCGAGGTCGTCGTCACCGTCCGGGACGACGGCCCGGGCATCCCGGAAGGGCGCCTCGCCCAGGCGGAGGGGGAGGGGCGGCTGGGGGTCGCGCTCTCCATCCGCGGCCGGCTGCGCGATCTCGGCGGCACGGCCGAGGTGATCTCGGTGCCGGGACAGGGCACCGAGGTCGAGTTGAAGGTTCCGAAAGCACCGAAGGTTTCCCGGGGGAAGGCAGGATCGGCCCGATGAGCACACAGAACGCACCGCAGGACGCGGCACAGGACGACCAGGGGGCCGCCGGCCGGCCCATCAAGGTCATGGTGGTCGACGACCACCCGATGTGGCGCGACGCGGTCGCCCGCGACCTGGCCGAGTCGGGCTTCGACGTCGTGGCGACCGCCGGCGACGGCCCGCAGGCGGTCCGCCGGGCCAAGGCGGCCGGCCCCGACGTCCTGGTCCTCGACCTGAACCTGCCCGGTATGCCCGGCGTCCAGGTCTGCAAGGAGCTGGTCCCGGCCCACCCCGGACTGCGCGTGCTGGTCCTCTCCGCCAGCGGCGAGCACGCCGACGTCCTGGAGGCGGTGAAGTCCGGCGCCACCGGCTATCTCCTCAAATCCGCCTCCACCCAGGAGCTGACCGAGGCCGTCCGCTCCACCGCCGCCGGCGACCCGGTCTTCACCCCGGGTCTCGCGGGTCTGGTCCTCGGCGAGTACCGCAGGCTCGCCTCCGACCCGCTGCCCGCGGCATCCGACGAGCCGAAGGCCCCGCGGCTGACCGACCGGGAGACCGAGGTCCTGCGGCTGGTCGCCAAGGGACTCTCGTACAAGCAGATCGCCGAACGCCTGGTCATCTCGCACCGCACCGTCCAGAACCACGTGCAGAACACCCTCGGCAAGCTCCAGCTGCACAACCGGGTGGAGCTCGTGCGGTACGCGATCGAACGCGGCCTCGACGACGTCTGACCGGGACCTCCGGCCGGCCCGTCCGGACCGGCGGGTCCGGGGGCGGGGTCGTATATTCGCGCTATGGAGATCCTGGCCTTCGGTGTGCAGTCCGACGAGCGGCCCCTGATCGAGCGGGCTTTCCGGGGGCTGCACGAGGTCCGCTGCCTGGACGTCTTCCTGAACCGGGACACCGCCCCGATCGCGGCGGGGTACGAGATCATCTCCACCAGCGTCAACGCCGACCTCGACGCCGAGGCGCTCCAGACCCTGGCCGCCGGCGGCACGCAGATGATCGCCCAGCGCTCCACCGGCTTCAACAACATCGACCTGGACGTCGCCGAACGGCTCGCCCTGCGCGTCGCCCGGGTCTCGTACTACTCGCCGTACGCGGTCGCCGAATTCGCCTGGACCCTGGCCATGGCGGCGAACCGGCGCGTCATCCGGGCCGCGAGCCGCACCCGCGACTTCGACTTCCGCCTCGACGGGCTGCTCGGCCGCGACATGCACGGCCGGACCGTCGGCGTGGTCGGCACCGGCAAGATCGGTGAGGCGTTCACCCGGATCGCCCACGGCTTCGGGATGAGACTGCTCGGCTGGGACGTCGTGGAGAACCCGGCCTGCCGCCAGCTCGGCATGGAGTACGTGCAGAAGGAGCGGCTCTTCGCCGAGGCCGATCTGATCAGCCTGCACGTCCCGCTGCTCCCCGCCACCCGGCAGATCATCAACGAGGCCGCCCTCAAGTCGATGAAGGACGAGGCCATCCTGGTCAACTCCAGCCGCGGCGGCCTCATCGACACCGCCGCCCTGGTCACCGAGTTGCGCGCCGGGCGCTTCCTCGGCGTCGGACTCGACGTGTACGAGGCGGAGGCCGGGCTCTTCTTCCTGGACAAGTCCCTGGAGGGCGTCGACGACGACACCCTGGCCCGGCTGGTCACCTTCCCGAACGTCATCGTCACCTCCCACCAGGCGTACTACACCGAGGACGCGGTGGGCCAGATCATCGACACGACGGTTCGGAACGTCACCGACTACCTGGCCCGCCGCACTAGCGAGAACGTGCTCGTGCCGCGTAGCTGAACCGGAGGGGTTCAGCTCAGCACCGGCAGCCCCGCCAGCAGCTCCGTCACGATGGCGGCCCCCCGCACCGTCAGCACCGACTCCGGATGGAACTGCACCGAGGCGAAGCCGGGCCCGCGCAGCGCGTGCAGCTCACCGCTCTCCTCGTCCCGGCTCACCTCGATCCCGTGCGCGGCCAGCTCGGCGGCGGCCGGGGAGTCGCACCGCCCGGTGAAGCTGTTGTAGAAGCCCACCGTCTCCGGCCGCCCGAACAGCTCGATCCGACTCTGCGCCCCCTGGTACGGCACCGTCTTGCGCACGATCTCCAGGCCCAGCTCCGCCGCGATCAGCTCGTGCCCGAGGCACACCCCCAGCAGCCCGTACCGGTGCTCCCGCACCAGCCCGGCCGCCAGCTCCCGCAGCAGCCGCATCCTCGGGTCCGCGAGGTCGCCCGGATTCCCCGGGCCGGGCCCCAGCACGACCGGCCCCCGGTGCGCCCGCACCACCTCGCGCAGCCCCGGTTCGTCGTACCGGCGCACCGAGACCTCCAGGCCCGAGGAACGCAGCAGGTGGGCCAGCATCGCGGTGAACGTGTCCTCGCCGTCCACCACCAGCGCGTGACCGGCCAGGTCCCGGCCGCGCTCCTGCATCCGCAGCCAGAACGGGGCGAGAGAGCCGCGCCGGTCGTCCAGCGCCGCCTGCACCCGGGGGTCGGCCGCCAGCTGCGGCCGCCCCGCCTCCGCCTCCGGCCGCCCCGGCCGCACCCCCAGCGCGGCGAGCACCCCGGCCGCCTTGGCGTGCGTCTCGGCGACCTCGCTCTCCGGGTCCGAGTGGCGTACGAGGGTGGCGCCGACGGGCACCGCCAGGCTCCCGTCCGGGGCGATGTCGGCCGTCCGGATCAGGATCGGGGAGTCCAGCGTCTGCGCCCCGTTCGCGTCCCGGCCCAGCAGGGCCAGCGCCCCGGCGTAGTAGCCGCGCCCGCCCTTCTCGTACCGCTCGATGACCCGGCAGGCGTTCTGCACCGGGGAGCCGGTGACGGTCGCCGCGAACATGGTCTCGCGCAGCACGTCCCGCACGTCCAGCGAGGAGCGGCCGCGCAGCTCGTACTCCGTATGGGCGAGGTGGGCCATCTCCTTGAGCCGGGGCCCGACCACCACCCCGCCCCTGTCGCCCACCGTGCACATCATCTTCAGCTCCTCGTCGACCACCATGGACAGCTCCTCGCTCTCCTTGCGGTCCCCGAGGAACGCCAGCAGGCTTGTCGCGGTGGGACCCTCGGCCGGGTAGCGGTAGGTCCCGCTGATCGGGTTCATCACCACCGTCCCGCCCGACATCCGCACGTGCACCTCCGGGCTCGCCCCGACCAGCGCCCTGGCCCCGGTGTGCACCACGAACGTCCAGTACGCGCCCCGCTCACCCGCCAGCAGCCGCCGGAACAGGGCCAGCGCGTCCGCCCGTCCGAACCCCGGGATCTCGCCCCGGAACGTCCGCCGGATCACGAAGTTCGCGCCCTCGCCCTGCCCGATCTCGTCCCGGATCACCCGCCGGACGATCTCCGCGTACTCCCCGTCCGGCACGTCGAAGCCGCGGTCCTCCACCGTCACGTCATGGGCGGGCAGCGCGGCCAGCACGCTGGTGAGCTCCAGCTCGTGACTCTCCTCCGCGACCAGCACGCTCAGCGGCGTCCCGTCGTCCCGCACGTCGAAGCCGCGCTCGGCGATCTGCCGGAACGGCACCAGGGCCAGCGCGGGCGACGCGCCCACCGGCAGATCGGCCAGCCGCTCCACCTCCCGCACCCGACCGATCAGCACCTCCACGTGATCGTGGTCACGGCCGGGCGTGCGCCGGCGCAGCAGGGCGAAGGGCGGGGCGTCGTCGGCCACCAGCCGGCGGATGAGGTCGGGGGCGGTGCGGGGCGCGGTACGGGACATGGGAGCGGGGTTCCTTCCGGACGGCCCGTACGGGGCTCCGTACGGGATTCACAGGGGGGAGGAACGGCTCCGGAACGCGGAAAAGGCCGCCCCTCGGGCGGCCTTCGCGGAGTGTGTCAGCGCGATGAGTCAGCGGGCCGCCGGATGAGCGGTCCACCACCAGTTCTGGATCGAGATCTGGATCTGTTGCGTCGACATGCTGCGACCCTAGCGGACGTTCCGGGCATCGGAGCGGGTGTCTCAACTATTGAGCGCTCGGATGGACGCCTCCCGCGACCCCGTAGTGTTGTCCGTGTGACCGTGAACGCCAATACCTCCGTCGCCGGTGGCAACACCTGGCGAGACCTTCCCGCGGCGCAGCAGCCCGAGTACCCCGACTCCGAGGCCCTGCGCGATGTACTCGCGGACCTCGCGTCGTATCCGCCGCTCGTCTTCGCGGGCGAGTGCGACCAGCTGCGCGCCCGCCTGGGAGCCGTCGCCAAGGGCGAGGCGTTCCTGCTGCAGGGCGGCGACTGCGCCGAGGCCTTCGACGCCGTGTCGGCCGAGCACATCCGGGCCAAGCTGAAGACGCTGCTCCAGATGAGCGCCGTCCTGACCTACGCGGCCGCCGTGCCCGTGGTGAAGGTCGGCCGGATCGCGGGCCAGTACTCCAAGCCGCGCTCCAAGTCGACCGAGACCCGCGACGGCGTGACCCTGCCGACCTACCGCGGCGACTCGGTGAACGGCTTCGCCTTCACCGAGAAGGCCCGGATCCCGGACCCCGAGCGGCTGAAGCAGATGTACCACGCGTCCGCCTCCACGCTGAACCTGGTCCGTGCCTTCACCACCGGTGGCTACGCCGACCTGCACCAGGTCCACGCCTGGAACCAGGACTTCGTGAAGTCGTCCCCCGCCGGCCAGCGCTACGAGGCCCTGGCCCGCGAGATCGACAACGCGCTCAACTTCATGAAGGCGTGCGGCACCGACCCGGCCGAGTTCAAGGCGGTCGAGTTCTACGCCTCGCACGAGGCCCTGCTGCTGGACTACGAGACGGCGCTGACCCGGACGGACTCGCGCACCGGCGAGCTGTACGACACCTCCGGCCACATGGTCTGGATCGGTGAGCGCACCCGCCAGATGGACGGCGCGCACATCGAGTTCGCCTCGAAGGTCCGCAACCCGATCGGCATCAAGCTCGGCCCGACGACCACCGTCGACGAGGCGCTCGGCTACGTCGACCGCCTGGACCCCGAGCGCGAGCCCGGCCGGCTGACCTTCATCGTCCGCATGGGCGCCGACAAGGTCCGCGACAGGCTTCCCGAGCTGGTGGAGAAGGTCACCGCATCCGGCGCCACCGTGGCGTGGGTGACGGACCCGATGCACGGCAACACCTTCGAGGCCGCCTCCGGCCACAAGACGCGCCGCTTCGACGACGTCCTGGACGAGGTTAAGGGCTTCTTCGAGGTCCACAAGGGCCTCGGCACCCACCCGGGCGGCATCCACGTGGAGCTGACCGGTGACGACGTCACCGAGTGCGTGGGCGGCGGCCACGAGATCTTCGTGGACGACCTGCACCAGCGTTACGAGACGGCCTGCGACCCGCGGCTCAACCGCAGCCAGTCGCTCGACCTGGCCTTCCTCGTCGCCGAGATGTACCGCGACCAGTAGGAGTTCCCTGGAATTCCCGCCGGAGGCACCTGTGGGGCACGGATCCATGTGATCCGTGCCCCACCGGCCGTTCCAGGACTTTTGCGCGCCTTGGCAGACGGGTAAGGTTAGGTTAGCCTCACCGACGAAGACGGGGACGGCACCAGCGACCGGCCCGCAGGGAGGTGAACCGCATGTACGTCTGCTCCTGCTTCGGGATCACCGAGGCACAGGTCAAGAAGCATGCGGACGCAGGGGCCTGCACCCCGCGCCAGATCGCCTCGGCCTGCAAGGCCGGCACGGACTGCGGCGGCTGTGTCCGCCGGATCCAGGCCCTGCTGGGGCGTGACCTCTCGCGCCGCGACCTCGTGGCGCAGCGGGAGCCCGTGGCGGCCTCCGTCACGCATCCCGTCACCGCGCCGGTCATGGCCCCGGCGGCAGCGGTGGCCCTGTCCGCGGTCGGGGACGTGCGGTTCTCCGACGCCGCCTGACCGGCCCGCCGTGCTTCCCGAGCGGCCCGCTCAGCTCTCCGGCTGCTCGATCAGCTGGGCGATGTAGAGCGGCTCACCGAGCTTCTCCACCAGCTCCAGCTGGGTGTCGAGGTAGTCGATGTGGTGCTCCTCGTCCGCCAGGATGGCCTCGAAGATGTTCGCGGACGTGATGTCGCCCTTGGCGCGCATCACCTCGATACCGCGCTTGAGGCGGTCGATCGCCTCCACCTCGACCTGGCGGTCGGCCTGGAACATCTCGGTGACCGTCTGGCCCACCCGGACGTGGAAGAGCCGCTGGTAGTTGGGCAGCCCGTCCAGGAACAGGATCCGGTCGGTGAGGATCTCGGCGTGCTTCATCTCGTCGAAGGACTCGGCCCTGGTGTACTTGGCGAGCTTGGTCCAGCCGAAGTTGTCCTGCATTTTCGCATGCAGGAAGTACTGGTTGATGGCGGTCAATTCGGCGGTCAGCTGCTCATTGAGGAACTCAAGGACCTCGGGGTCGCCCTGCATCGCAAAGCTCCTTCCAAACGTGATCGACAAGGTGGCCGCATCCTCGCACTGCGCCCAGCGGCCGTCCAGTAAGTGCACGCTTAGTACGAGTTGACCCCATGGGGCGCTGCCCTGGTCATGACCACCCCTGCCTGTCTGTCACCATGGAGGCATGGGTCAGCCGGAAAGCCGGGAACACCGCGCGGCAGAGCAGCCCGAGCTTCCGCCGGGACAGCGACTGCAGCGTGGGTGGCCGGTCACCCACTACGGGCCCGTTCCCAAGTTCAAGCCCGAGCGCTGGGAGTTCCGGGTCTTCGGGGCCACCGCCGACGGCGACAAGCACTGCTGGAACCACCAGGACTTCTCGGCGCTGCCGTTCTCCTCGGTGGTCGCCGATCTGCACTGCGTGACCAAGTTCAGCATGATCGGTGCCGAATGGGGCGGGGTCCTCGCCCGAACGGTGCTCGACCTGGCACCGCCCGCGCCCGACGTCACCCATGTGATGGTCTGGGCGGAGTACGGCTTCTCCTCGAACCTGCGCCTGGCCGACTTCGCCTCGGAACGCGCCCTCTTCGCCACCCACAAGGACGGCGAACTCCTCACCGCCGAGCACGGCTTCCCGCTCCGCCTCGTCGTCCCCCACCTGTACGCCTGGAAGGGCCCGAAATGGGTCCGCGGCGTCGAGTACATGACGGCCGACCGGCGCGGGTTCTGGGAGGAGCGGGGCTACCACAACATCGGCGACCCCTGGAGCGAGCAGCGCTACTCCTACCAGGAGGAGCCCGGGGACGGCCCCGAGCTCTAGCGGCTCTCCCGGAGCGCCTTCAGCCGGGCCACGTCCGCCGCGTGCCCCTCCTTGCCGCCGGGCGTCTCGATGATCAGCGGTACGCCCGCGGTCGCCGGATGCGCGAACAGCTCCCGGAAGGGCTCCGCACCGATGTGACCCGCGCCGATGTTCTCGTGCCGGTCCTTGTGGGCGCCCACGACGTCCTTGGAGTCGTTGGCGTGGATCAGCTTCAGCCGGCCCGCACCGACCGTCGCCACCAGCAGGTCGAGCGTCTGCCGCATCCCCGAGGGGCCGGTCAGGTCGTGGCCCGCCGCGTAGATGTGGCAGGTGTCCAGGCAGATGCCCAGCCTGGGGTGGGAGTCCAGCGCCTCGAAGTACGGCCCGAAGTCCCACGTACGGGAGCAGAGCGAGGAGCCCTGGCCCGCGGTGGACTCCAGCAGCAGATACGGGTCGTCGTCGTGCGTCAGCTCGTCCAGCAGCGGCCGCAGGTGCTCCCGCACCTGGGCCAGCGCCTCGGCGCGGGGCCGCCCGCCCGTCGCCGAGCCGGTGTGCACGACCACGCCCAGCGCCCCGATCTCCCGGGCCCGCCGCAGCGAGTGGCGCAGGGACTCCACCGACCTGCTCACGGTCGCCTCGGTGTGCGAGCCGAAGTTGATCAGATACGGGGCGTGGACGTACGCCGGGATCGACGCAGCCGCACACTCCGAGCGGAACAGCTCGTCCTGGGCCGGGTTCCCGACGGGCGTCGCCCAGCCCCGCGGGTTGGCGACGAAGACCTGCACGGCCTCGGCCGCCAGCTCACGGGCGTACTCCAGGCCGACCTTGGCGAGACCGCCGGCCACCGGGACATGTCCGCCTACCGGGTTACGCATGTGGTCCTAGAACCCCTTGGTCTCGATGGTGATGGTGGAGCCCTCGGGGGCCTGCTCGCCGCCCTTCACCGACTGGTCCGCGACGGTGTCGCTGAAGGAGAGGAACGGCCGGTCGACCTTCACCTCGAAACCCGCCTCCTCCAGGGTGGTCCTGGCCTCGTCCACGTCCCGGCCGGTGATGTCGGGGACGTCCAGCATCCGGGGGCCCTTGGAGACCGTCAGCTCGATCGTGTCGCCCTCGGCCGCCTCGGCGCCCGCGTCCGGGGAGTGCCGGGCGATGTCCCCGGCGGCCTCGGAGGAATGGACCCGGCCGGGCAGCACCTTCACCTTCAGCCCCTCCTCCTTCAGCTCGGCGGTGGCGTCCTGGACCGAGAGCCCGGTGACGTCGGGGACGTCGACGGGGCTGCCCTTGCTGACCACCAGGGCCACCGCGGTGTCCGGGTGCCGGTCGGTGCCCGCGCGGGGTTCCGTACGGATCACCTCGCCGCGCGCCACGTCCTGGCTGAACTCCCTGGTCACCATGCCGGGGGCCAGGCCCACCTCCTTCAGCGAGCGCCGGGCGTCGCCGAGGGAGGAGCCCGCGACATCGGGCACCCGGACGATCTCCGGGCCGCGCGAGACGACGAGCTTCACCGAGCCGTTGCCCCGGATGCGGTCGCCCGAGGCGGGATCGCTGCCGACCACCGAACCCCGTTCGACCGTGTCGCTGAAGACCCGCTCGACCCCCTTCAGTTCGAGTCCGGTGTCCGCGAGCCGCTGCTCGGCCGCCTTCTGGCTCTGGCCGAGCAGCGAGGGGACCTGGGTGAACTGGCCGGAGTTGATGTACCAGACGCCCGTCCCGATGCCGAAGGTCAGCAGGACGGCGCTGAGCACCGTGGCCAGCTTGCGCTGCGGCCCGCCGAACGGTCCGCGCCGGCCGGCCCTGCGCCGGGGCGCCGGGGCCGGTGGCGGAACCTCCAGGCGACTGGTGCGGTGCACGCCACCGGCGTCGCCGTCCGCCGGAAGGGCCCGCGGGATGACGCTCGTACGGTCCTGAGCGCCGTCGTGGGTGTCCGACAGCGCCTGCGGCGGTACGGCGTCCAGCTCGGCGTCGGTCAGCGTGGCGCGGGCCTCCAGAGCCTCGGCCAGCAGCAGCACCGCGTCGTGCGGGCGCACCTCGGGAGTGCGGGCGGTCGCGCTCGCCACCAGGCTGTCCAGCGCGACCGGGAGCCCCGGCACGACGGCGGACGGGGCCGGGACGTCGGTGCTGAGGTGCTGGTAGATGACCTGGGCGGCGTTCTCGCCGGTGTGCGGCTTGGCGCCGGTCAGCATCTCGTACAGCACGACCCCGCAGGCGTACACGTCACTGCGGGTGTCGGCCGTGCCGTGCTCGATCTGCTCGGGCGCCAGGTACGAGACCGTGCCCAGTAGCGAACCGGTGGTGTCGGTGGCCGTGCCGACCGCCCTGACCAGGCCGAAGTCGGCGACCTTGACCCGCCCGTCGTCCCCTATCAGCACGTTCTCCGGCTTCATGTCGCGGTGCACGAACCCGGCCCGGTGGGCCGCGCCGAGCGCGGCGAGGACCGGCTCCAGGATGTCCAGCGCGGCCCGGGGCTGGAGCGCGCCGCGCTCGCGCAGGACGTCGCGCAGGGTGCAGCCCGCCACGTACTCCATGGCGAGGTAGACGTACGCGCCCTGGGCGCCCTGGTCGAAGACCGCGACCACATTGGGGTGGGCGAGCCGGGCCACCGACTTGGCCTCACGGATGAACCGCTCGACGAAGGCGGCGTCGACGGCGAGCGCCGGGTGCATCACCTTGAGGGCGAGCACCCGGTCCAGGCGGATGTCCACGGCCCGGTAGACCGTGGCCATCCCGCCGACGGCGATGCGCGCCTCAATGCGATACCGGCCGTCGAGCAGCTGCCCGACGAGAGGGTCCTGGAGGGTCGTGTCCACCCGGAGAGTCTACGAGCCGCCACCGACACCCCGGACGGGCCGGGGCACTCCCGGAGCCGTTCCAGGACCGATCCGTGACACGGCACACTCCCCGGCGGGAGTGTCAGAACGCCGGGCGCTCGGGGTCGAGCGCCGCCCGCCCGTCCACCGGCGAGGAGGCCTCGGCGAAGTGCCGGCGCGGAATGCGGCCCGCCCGGTACGCCAGACGTCCGCCGTCCACCGCGTGCCGCATCGCGGCGGCCATCAGCTCCGGCTCCTGGGCCCGGGTCACCGCCGATGCGAGCATCACAGCCGCGCACCCCAGCTCCATCGCCAGCGCCGCGTCCGACGCGGTCCCGGCCCCCGCGTCCAGGATCACCGGCACCCCGGCCCGCTCCACGATCAGCTCGAAGTTGTGCGGGTTGCGGATGCCGAGCCCGGAGCCGATGGGGGAGCCGAGCGGCATGATCGCCGCGCACCCCACGTCCTCCAGCTTCCGGGCGAGGACCGGGTCGTCGTTGGTGTACGGCAGCACGGTGAACCCGTCGTCGACCAGGATCTCGGCCGCGTCCAGCAGCTCGATCGGGTCCGGCAGCAGCGTCCGCTCGTCGGCCACCACCTCCAGCTTGACCCAGTCGGTCCCGAGCGCCTCCCGGGCCAGCCGCGCGGTCAGCACCGCCTCGCCCGCGGTGAAGCAGCCCGCCGTGTTCGGCAGCACCTGGATGGAGAGCCGCTCCAGCACGGAGAGGACCGAGCCCTGCACGGTCGGGTCGAGCCGGCGCATGGCGACCGTGGTCAGCTCGGTCCCCGATGCGATCAGGGAGCGTTCCAGCACCTCCAGGCTCGGCGCGCCGCCGGTGCCCATGATCAGCCGCGATCCGAAGGTGGCGGGCCCCAGGGTGAAGACGTCGTCGGACACGGTCAGCCTCCCTGTACGGCGGTCAGGACCTCGACGCGGTCACCCTCGCCGAGCGTGGTGGCGGCCCACCGGCCGCGCGGCACGACACATTCGTTGACCGCGGCGGCGACCCCGGACGGCGCGGCGGTCAGGGTGGCGACGAGGCGGTCCAGCGGGGTGCCCGCGTCGAGGGTGCGCGGCTCCCCGTTCACCGAGACGGATACGGACGGGCTCATGCGGGCTGCTCCTGGAGTACGGGGGCGGCGACGGCGGACGCGAACCGGCCCGGGGCGAAGGGGCGGGCCACCTCGGGCAGCTCGCCGGTGGTCAGCACCTCGGCCATCGCGTCACCGGTGACGGGCGTCAGCAGGACGCCGTTGCGGTGGTGGCCGGTGGCGAGGAGGAGACCGGGCAGGGCGGTCGGGCCGAGCAGGGGTGCGTTGTCGGGCGACGCGGGGCGCAGACCGGCCCGGGTCTCGGTGAGCGGCAGCTCGGTGATGCCGGGTACCAGCTCATGGGCGTCGCGCAGCAGCTCGTACACCCCGCCGGCGGTGACCGTGGTGTCCCAGCCCATCTCCTCGCTGGTGGCACCGATGACCAGCTCGCCGTTCTCGCGCGGTACGAGGTAGAGGTGGCCGCCCCGGACCACGGCGCGCACGGTCCGGCTGAGGAAGGGGGCGTACGCCGGTGGCACGGTCAGCCGCAGGACCTGGCCCTTGACCGGGCGGACCGGCGGCACGGCCTCCTCCGGCAGCCCCGCGAGCCGGCCGCTGAGGCTGCCCGCCGCGAGGACGACCTGGTCGGCCTTGAGCTTCGTACCGCCTTCGAGTACGGCTCCGGCCGCCCGGCCCCCGGCGACGGTGAGCCGCTCGGCCGGGGCCCGGTGGAAGGCGACCCCCGCCCGCTCGCAGGCGGCCAGCAGCGCGGCGGCGAGCCGGCGCGGGTCCACCTGGTGGTCGCCGTCGACCCGCAGCCCGCCCCGCACGCCCGGCGCCAGCATCGGCTCCAGGCGTCGGCACTCACGGCCGCTGAGCCAGACCGACTCCAGGCCCGAACGCTCCTGGAGGGCGTGCAGCTCCCGCAGATGGGCGCGGTCGTCGGAGTCCAGCGCGACGGCCAGCGTGCCGCAGGTACGGAAACCGGTCTCCCGGCCGCTCGCCGCCTCCAGCTCCGCGACGAACTCCGGATAGCGGGCGGCGGAGGCGAGGTTGAGGCCGAGCAACATCTCCTCGCCGTAGTGCAGTTCGGTGACGGCGGCCAGCATGCCCGCCGCGACCTGGGCGGCCCCGCCGCCCGGATCGGGATCGGCCACGGTGACGGCCAGCCCGCGCTGGGCCGCCCGCCACGCGGTGACCAGGCCGATGACGCCGCCCCCGATGACGAGGACGTCGGATCCTGAGCTTCCCCCCGGGATTCCGGAGGCTTTCCCCGAGACGCGCATGGGTGTCCAGCCCCTCCCTTCGCCGGCATGACCCGGATCAGGTTCGTACGGTCGGAGGCGCTCCAGCCTCCCTCTCAGCCCGGTGCGTCCGGGCTCCCGCGAGTGTTCTACCGTGGCCAGCCTAGACCCACTCGCCCACGGCCGGTAAGCGGCCGGTCAAGGGAGCAGCCACCGTGGCCCGTTCACTCGACGGACTCGTCCTCTCGCCCGTCGCCGACCAGGCCCCCGGCCAGGTGGGCACCCGTACCCGCTTCACGTACCACGAGCGGGGCGGCCGGATCTGGGCCGAGTACGCGGGCGGTGACGTCGTCCGCGGTCATCTCGTCGGCACCCGCGAGGGGGACGCGCTCGACTTCCGCTACGTCCAGCTCAAGCAGGACGGGACGACCTCCTGCGGCCACTGCCTCTCCACCGTCGTCGATCTCGCGGACGGCCGGGTGCGGCTGGAGGAGCGCTGGGCGTGGGAGTCCCAGGAGGGCAGCGGGACGAGCGTGGTGGAGGAAGTACCCGCCTGACGCTGCGTCAGATGAATAGACTGGTACACGTGAGCGAGCAGACGGAACACCACGCGGCGCGGCAGCGGACACGGAACGTCGTGGTCGTCGGAGCGGGCATGGCGGGCGTACAGACCGCCGTCGCCCTGCGGGAAGCCGGCTTCACCGGCCCCGTCACACTGATCGGCGCCGAACCCCACCAGCCCTACGACCGGCCGCCCCTGTCCAAGGCGGTGCTGCTGGGCAAGGCCGAGGACTCCGCCTTCGACGTCGACTTCGAGGCGCTGGACATCACGCTCCGCCTCGGCCTGGACGTCACCGCCCTGCGCGCCGCCGACCACGTACTGGACACGGCGGGCGGCCCCGTCCCCTACGACGTCCTGGTCCTGGCGACCGGCGCCGAGCCCATCGCCCTGCCCGGCACCGAAGGCGTCCCCGGCGTCCATCTGCTGCGCACCCTCGACGACGCCGCCCGGCTGCGGCCCGTCCTGGAGCGGCAGCATGACGTGGTCGTCGTCGGGGCGGGGTGGATCGGCGCCGAGTTCGCCACCGCCGCCCGCGCCGCCGGCTGCGCGGTCACCGTCGCCGAGGCCGCCGCCCGCCCGCTGGCCGGCACCCTGCCCGCCGAGGTCGCCGCCCCGATGGCCGGCTGGTACGCGGAGAGCGGCGCCGAACTCCTCACCGGCGTCCGGGTCGAGCGGGTCGGGGAGGGTGCGGTCGCCCTCGCGGACGGCCGCACCCTGCCCGCCGGGGCCGTCGTCGTCGGCATCGGTGCCCGCCCCGCCACCGGCTGGCTCGCCGGCTCCGGCGTCGAACGCGGCCCGGACGGCTCGATCACCGCCGACAGCGCGCTGCGCACCTCCCTGCCCGATGTGTACGCGGTCGGGGACTGCGCCTCCTTCCCCTCCGCCCGCTACGGCGAACGCCTGCTGATCCACCACTGGGACAACGCCCTCCAGGGCCCGCGGACCGCGGCCGCCGCGATCCTCGCCGCCGAGAGCGGTGCGCCGCTCCCCGTCCACGACCCCGTCCCCTACTTCTGGTCCGAGCAGTTCGGCCGCTTCGTGCAGTACGCCGGCCACCACGCCCACGCCGACACCCTGCTGTGGCGCGGCGACGGCGCCGAGTCCGCCTGGTCGGTGTGCTGGCTCAAGGCCGGGGCCCTGGTCGCCGTCCTCGCGGTGGGCCGCCCCCGTGACCTCGCCCAGGGCCGCAAGCTCATCGAATCCGGAGCCGTGCTCGACCCCGACCGGGTCGCCGACCCCGCCGTACCGCTGAAGTCCACCGCCCTGTGAGCCTGCGGGCCGACCGTACGAGCGCGGCCCGTGGGACCCCCGTACGGTCGGCCCGGCTACCGGCTGTCGGTCCGGGATGGCACGCTTGTCCTTGTGACCGAGATTGACGCAAAGACCGATGCTCTCGTCCCCGCCTGGCTCCACCTCCCCGACATCGCGGAAAAGCTCGACGTCGAGGTGACGCGCGTACGGCAGCTGGTCAAGGAGGGCCAGCTCATCGCCGTACGCCGTGGTGAGAACCGGACGCTTCAGGTGCCCGCCGCCTTCATCGACGGCGACAAGGTGGTCAAGGGCCTCTCCGGCACCCTGACCCTCCTGAGGGACGACGGCTATTCCGACGAAGAGATGCTGGAATGGCTCTTCACCCCCGATCCGACCCTGCCCGGCACCCCCGCGCAGGCGCTGAGCGAGAATCGCGGTACGGAGGTGAAGCGCCGCGCCCAGGCGCTCGCCGTCTGACCGACACGACCGGAAGCGGCGTACGGGCCCCGCGTGCAGCGCGGCCCGTATCCCGCCACGACCACGGGGGGACTCCACCATGCCCACGCCCAGCGAGCAGCTGTCCGACGCCCGGCTCTATCTGTGTACGGACGCCCGCAGGAAGCAGGGCGACCTCCCCGCGTTCCTGGACGCCGCGCTCTCCGGTGGGGTCGACATCGTCCAGCTCCGGGACAAGGGCATGGAGGCCGCCGAGGAGCTCGATCACCTCGCGGTCCTCGCCGACGCCTGCCGGCGCCACGGCAAGCTCCTCGCCGTCAACGACCGCGCCGACGTCGCCCACGCCATCGGCGCCGACGTCCTGCACCTGGGCCAGGGCGACCTGCCGGTGGACGCCGCCCGCGCGATCATCGGCCCCGGCCGGTTGGTCGGCCGCTCCACGCACGCCGAGTCCGAGGTCGACGCCGCCGTCGCCCAGGAGGGCGTGGACTACTTCTGCACCGGTCCCTGCTGGCCCACCCCCACCAAGCCCGGGCGCCACGCCCCCGGCCTCGGCCTCGTGCGGTACGCCGCCTCCCTGGCGCAGCCGCGCCCCTGGTTCGCGATCGGCGGGATCGACGCGGGGAACCTGGACCGGGTGCTGGAGGCGGGCGCCCGGCGGATCGTGGTCGTCCGGGCGATCACCGAGGCGGACGACCCCTCGGCCGCCGCCGCCGACCTGGCCAAGAGGGTCCGGGCACACGCGCTCTGAGCAGCTCTTCCACGGTGACCGCAGTACCCCGGGCCCCCGTCGTCCCAAGGGATGGACGGCAAACCGGCAAAACGAGACAATTTTGGCTGCTCTGGTTGGGCGAGTGTCCACCCCCTGGTTAACCTCCCCCTATGGCCCTTGGGACACCCTCCACCAGGACGGACCACGCACGCACCGTGCGTGACCTGCTCGCGACCGGCAAGACCTCGTACTCCTTCGAGTTCTGGGCGCCCAAGACCGAGAAGGGCGAGCGCAACCTCTGGAACGCGCTGCGCCGGGTCGAGGCGGTCCGTCCGAGCTTCGTCTCGGTGACCTACGGGGCCGGCGGCTCCACCCGGGCCGGGACGGTGCGGGCGACCCAGCAGATCGCCGCCGACTCCACGCTCACCCCGGTCGCCCACCTCACCGCGGTGAGCCACTCGGTCGCCGAGCTGCGCAACATGGTCGGCCAGTACGCCGACGCCGGGATCAGGAACATCCTCGCGGTCCGCGGCGACCCGCCCGGCGACCCGATGGGGGAGTGGGTGGAGCACCCGCAGGGCGTGAAGTACGCGGCCGACCTGGTCCGCCTCATCAAGGAGTCCGGCGACTTCTGCGTCGGCGTCGCCGCGTTCCCCGAGATGCACCCGCGCTCCGCCGACTGGGAGACGGACATCGGCCACTTCGTGGACAAGTGCCGGGCCGGGGCCGACTACGCGATCACCCAGATGTTCTTCCGGCCGGAGGACTACCTCCGCATGCGTGACCGGGTGGTCGCCGCCGGTTGCCGGACGCCGGTGATCCCCGAGGTCATGCCGCTCACGAGTGTGAAACAACTGGAAAGATTTTCTCAGCTCAGCAACGCGACGGTCCCGACGCCGCTGAAAGAGCGCATCCTCGCGGTCAAGGACGATCCGGCCGCTGTACGCTCCATTGGCATCGAGTTCGCAACGGAGTTCTGCGCGAAACTGCTGGCCGAGGGTGTGCCCGGACTGCACTTCATCACGCTCAACAACTCGACGGCAACGCTCGAAATCTACGAGAATCTCGGACTGCACAAGCAGTCGTGACCGGCCGTACCCGCCCCCGAGCGGCTGCGGCCGCAGGAGGGGGCGGGCGTGGGCTGGACGGTCCTCTACATCGCATTCGGCTTGGTGGCACTGTGGCTGCTCGGCGAGGTCCTGCTGCAGTACAAGGCGCGCCTGCGCTGGCGCCTCCTCGCCTTCGGCGGCTTCCTCGGCGTGGTCATGGGGGTCCTGCTCGCCTCCGTCCCGGTCATCGTCATCGGGACCCTCGCCTTCGCCACCGGCCAGACCTATGTGACGCTCTCCTTCCGCCGCGGCTTCTCCACCGGCTGGGCCATCGGCGGCAGTCCGGGGGAGAGCCGCCGCCGCCGCGCCGGTGCCGAGCGCGCGGCCGCCCAGAAGCCCACGCTGGAGGTCTCCGGCCTGGAGGTCTCGGACCCCGCCGCCGATCCCGGCTTCCCCTCTCCCGGCCACGGCACCGGGGCTCCGGCCACCGCGTCCGACGCCCTCGCCTCCGTGTACGAGCCGCAGCCGCTCCCCGACGACACCGGGCAGTACGGCGTGTACAGCGACTCCGGTCACCCGGCGGACGACCCGGGCCGAGGAGGCCCGGACCAGCAGCAGTACGAGCCGGACCCCTCGGCCCAGCCGCAGTTCGCCGCGTACGACCCGTACACCGGCTACGACCCGCAGCAGGCCCAGGACACCTACGCCGGGCCGTACGACTACGGGAGCGGCCGGCAGAGCTACGCCGCCTACTCCGACCCGTACATCGGCACCACCGGCGGGACGGCCCCCTACGGCGGTTACGACGCCTACGGCAACGGCAACGGCTACGACAGCCAGGGCGGCCAGGAGGGCTACGCCGACCCCTACGCCCAGGGCTACGGCACGGACGCGTACAGCACGGACACCCCGCCCGGGGGCGTGTGGGTGCCGCAGCAGCGCGACGCCGAGCAGTACCCCCCGATGCCACCCGAGCAGCCCGCTCCGTACGGCAACGGCTACGACACCGGCCAGAACGAGCAGTACCGCCACTGAGGCGGGGCGGCGCGACCGGCCCTACGGGCTGGGGGCGGCCCTTCTCATCGGGAGCCGCGGAAGTCGTCGCCCTCCACCACGAGTCCGGCCACCAGCGTCCCCGACATCCCGGCGTGCGCGAGCCCGCCGCCCGGGTGCGACCAGCCGCCCGCCAGATAGAGCCCGGGCAGCCGGGAGAGGTTGCCGGGGTGCAGATACGCGCCCCGCGCACCGGCCAGCGCGGGCGGCGGCACCGCACCGCCCTCGGCGCCCGTCTGCGCCTCGGTCTCCGCCGGCGTACGGACCTCCGTGTGCAGGATGCGCTCCCGCAGCCCGGGCACGGCCGCCCCGGCCCGCTCCACCAGTGCCTCCGCGAACCGCTGCCGCACCGCCGGGTCCGTCCAGTCCATCGGGCCCTGCGGGGCCACCGTCGCCGTCAGTGTCACCGCCTCGTGCGCCTCGTCCGGACGGGTCGCCGGGTCGTCGGGGCGCAGCACCGTCACCGTGGGATGCGCGGCGACCCGGCCCCCGAACACCGCCTCCTGCTCCGCCGCCCCGTCGGCACTGTGCACCACGGTCCGGTGCGCCACGCCCGCCTCCCGCCCCCCGCGCAGCGACAGCAGCACCGTGAACCGCCCCGGCACCGACGCGGCCGCCCGGGCCGTCACATCGCCCGCGCCCCACACCCGCTGAACCGGCACCAGGCCGGGGTGCGGACGGGCGCCCAGCACCACCCGGTGCGCCTCGGCCACCTGACCGCCCGCCAGCTCCACCCCCGCGGCCCGGCCGGCCCTCTCGACGACCCGCACCACCTCGGCCCCGAAGACGAACTCCACCCTCCGGGCCACGCACCGCTCGTACACCGCACGGGCCAGCTCCCGCATCCCGCCCATCACATACCAGCTGCCGAACGTCTGCTCCATGTACGGCAGCAGCGCCGCGCTCGCGGGGGCGGTGCGCGGGTCGAGGCCGTAGGAGAGCGCGAACCCGTCGAGCAGGGCGGCGAGGCGGGCGTCCGCCAGCTCCCACGCGCCGATCTCCGCCACGGTGGCCGCCTGCCGGGTGCGCAGCAGCCTGCGCTGCCTGAGCGCCGGATACGGGTCACGCCCCAGCACCTGGTGGTCCGCCCGCAGCGGCTCCTCCAGCAGCGGCCGCCGCGACCGGTCCCAGGCGTCCCGGGCCCGCTCCAGGAACCCGCTCCAGCGCTCCCCGGCACCGGCCCCGAGCGCCGCGTCCAGAGCGGAGGCCACCCCGGCCCGGGAGGCGTTGGGCAGGGACACCGCCGTGCCGTCGGCGAAGAGGTGGCGGCTCGCCGGGTCGACCTGGGTCAGCGTCACACACTGCTCCAGGGACTGCTTGCCGGTCTTCACGAAGAGGTCCCGCTGGACGGCGGGCAGATGCAGCAGCCCGGGCCCGGTGTCGAAGACGAAGCCCTCGTGCTCATGGCGGCCGAGCGAGCCGCCGTAGCTCGCCGACCGCTCGTACACCGTCACCTTGTCGCCCGCGACGGCGAGCCGGGCGGCTGCCGCCATGGCGCCCGTCCCGGCGCCGATCACCGCAATTCGTGCCATGCCGGTGACTTTATCGACCACCACCGACAGCCCGGCCGGGAGGCCGGAGCCCACTCGTCCGGAGAGCGTGAGGATCCCGCCGGGCAGTCGGCTGGGGTCGGGTGCGCAGCCCTGAGTACCCGTACCTAGGAGAGGAGATGAGTAGTTGCGCGGATAGGCCCCGACCTGCGGGGACGGAAGAGTGGTGACCACGGAAGGGGCGCGGCGCCCGGTCCGCCGACACGGGGCGGCGGACCGGCGCGGCCCCTGACGGAACGGGGGTGCACGACGTCAGGACCCGGGGGCCACGGGGGACATACGGGTCACGGGGAACGGGTCCGACGGATGCACGGAAGACGCCGGTCCGCTGACGTCCGCAGGGGGATGCGAACGTCAGCGGCCGGCGTCTTCGTGTTCTCCGACGGCCGCGGAAGGGCTTCCCCCTCAGTGCCCGCTGACCCGCCCGTGCAGCAGCAGGGACAGCGCCGAGTGGACCTCGTCGATCGAGCGCTCCGGTTGGAACGCCTGCCAGTCCAGCGCCGCCACCAGCACCATCCCGACCAGGGCCGCCGCCGTCAGCGGGATGTCGATCTCCTCGCTCAGCTCACCGCTGCGCACCGCCTCGCGCAGTACGTCCTCCACGACCGCGACGGCCTCCTGCCGCACCACCAGCAGCGTGGACTGCCAGGCGCGGTTGGTGCGCCAGAGCTCGGCCACGTACAGTTGGGTGAAGGCGGGATAGCGGTCGATGAAGGCGAGGCCGGCCCGGATCATGGCGTCCAGCGCCTCGACCCGGGTGCCGCCGCGCTCCTCGGACTCCTCGGCAGCGGCCCGCAGCGAGGCGGTGAGGAGTCCGACGCCGTGCCGGAGCAGCTCCTCGAACAGCTCGGTCTTGCTCTTGAAGTTGTAATAGACCGTGCCCTTGGCGACCCCGGCCCGCTCGGCGATCTCGTCGACCGTGGTCGCCGAGAACCCCTTCTCGGCGATGAGGGTCACCGCCGCCTCGTAGAGCCTCTGCCGGGTGGCCTGGCGGCGCGTGGTGCCACTGCTTTCCATGGGGCCGATTCTCCCAGCTTCCGGCGCGCTCACAGGCTCAGCTCCGGGTGCAGCCGGCTCAGGCTCCACACCTGCTTGCGGCGCGCGGTGAACGCGGTCAGGGCGAGGGCCCCGACGGTGAAGGCGCCCAGCACCGCGCAGCCCAGCCAGACCGGGCCGAGGGGGCCGCCGGTGATGAGCCGGCGCAGCCCCTCCACGACGTACGTCATGGGCAGCAACGGGTGGATCGCACCGAAGAAGCCGGGGCTGGTCTGGACGGGGTAGGTGCCGCCGGCCGAGGTCAGCTGGAGCATCAGCACGACCAGCACCAGGATGCGTCCGGCCGCGCCGAAGCAGGCGTTCAGCCACTGCACGATCGCGCCGAAACAGCAGGTCACCAGCGCCAGGAAGGCGATCGTCCCGACGGAGCGAGCCATCTCCAGGCCAAGTCCCCAGTGCAGGACGGCCATCAGGGCGCCGACCTGGAGGATGCCGATGGCGGCGACCGGGAGCCACCCGGCGAAGGCGATCCGCCAGGCGGAGGCGCCGGTGGACAGCGCCCGCTTGTTGAGCGGCTGGATGATCATGTACGCCACCATCGCGCCGACCCAGAGGGAGAGCGGGATGAAGTACGGGGCGAAACCGGTGCCGTAGTTGGGTGCCGCGTGAAGAGACTTGGAGGCCAGCTTCACCGGGTCGGCCATGACGTCGGTACGGGCGTCGCGGTCCTTCTTGTCGTAGTCCGGGATCTTCTCCACGCCGTCGTTGAGGCCCTGGGCGAGTTCGGCCGAGCCGTCGCCGAGCCGGAACAGCCCGCCGTCCAGGTTCTCGGCGCCCGTCTTGAGCTTGCCGACCCCGGTGTCCAGGTCGGCGGAGCCGGTACGGGCGCTGCCGAGGCCGGTGTGCAGATCGGCCGCGCCCTTGGCCACCTTGTGGGCCCCGGTGTTGAGGGCGTTGACGTCCTTGACGGCCCTCTCCAGGTCGTCGTCCAGGGTCGGCGCGCGCTTCGCCAGCGCCTCGGCCTGCTGCTGGAAGGTGGCCAGGTGGGCGCTGAGCTTCTTCAGCTCGCCGTTCTGGCTGGTGACCAGCTTGCTGACATCGGCGGCGACCACGGCGACGTCGGACGCCGCCTCGGACGCCTTCTTCAGCGCGGGGCAGGAGGCGGTGTCGGGTTCGGTCGCCTCCTGGCACCGGGTGCGGTACACCTCGCCCAGTTCGTCGGAGGCCGTACGGGCGTCGGCGGCGGCGGTCGGGGCGGCCGCCACCAGCCGGTCGAGGTCCTCGCGGGCGGTCTTCGACCCGTCCGCCACCAGTCGGGCGGTGTCCCCGATGGCCTTGCCGTTGTCCTGGAAGAAGGGGCGGACGTCACCGGCGATCTTGTTGACCTTGTCGGCCAGGGTCTGGGTGCCGCCGGCCACCTCCCGTGACCCGGAAGCGAGTTCGCCGGCCCCGGTGTTCAGCTTCACGATGCCGTCGGAGAGCCGCTTGCTGCCCGCCTTGGAGTCCTTGAGGCCGTCCGCGAGCTCCTTGGAGCCCTTCTTCGCCTTCGATATGCCGCCCTTGAGCTCGTCGGCGCCCTTGGCCGCGTCGGCGGTCTTGTCGTGCAGATCGGAGAAGTTGATGAAGATGCGGTCCAGGAAGCCCCGCGAGGCGTCGGTGGAGGCGGCGTTGCGCACCTCGCCGAAGACCGTCTTGGAGATCTGCCCGACGATGTAGTTGTTGGCGTCGTTCGTGCGTACCTGGAGCGCGCCCGTCTCGGGGGAGTCCCCACCGCTGGAGGCGATCTTCTCGCTGAAGTCGGAGGGCATGGTCAGCGAGAGGTAGTACGTTCCGTCCTCGACGCCCTTGTCGGCTTCGGCGGAGCTCACCTCGTGCCATGCGAAGACCTTGGAGTCGAGCAGCTTGTCGCTGATCTCGTCCCCGGCGTGGACGCGCTTGCCGTCGTTGGTGGCGCCCTTGTCGTTGTTCACCAGGGCGACGGGCAGCTTGTCGAGGTTCCCGTACGGGTCCCAGAACGAGAACAGGTACAGGGCGCCGTAGAGCAGCGGCAGGAGCAGCAGGGCGACCAGCGCGGCGGCCGGCAGCTTCCCCCTGCGGAACCGCCGCAGCTCAAGCGCGGCCAGCTTCGGCGAACGCATCGGCCGTCTCCTCTTCGGTGGTGGGTGCGGTACGGACGACCTGGACGTCCTCGGGGGCCTCACCGCACACGGCGAGCACGGTGGTGCCGGCGTCGGAGAGGGAGCGCAGCAGCCCCCAGGCGTCGGCGCGTTCGGCGGGGGAGAGCTTCAGGTCGGTGTCGTCCAGGGCGAGCAGCCGCGGGGTGCCGATCAGCGCCAGGGCGACGGAGAGCCGCAGCGCTTCGAGCCGCTCCAGGTCCCGTACGGAGGTCCGTTCGGCCTTGGGCAGGGTGGCGGTGTCCAGTCCCGCGGCTTCCAGCGCCGCGTCGATCCGGGCCCGGGCGGCGGCCCGGCGCTCGGAACGCGGGCGCAGGAGGGTGCGCAGGGAGGCCCCGTAGCGGCCCTGGAGCAGGGTCCGTTCGCGCAGGTGCTCGGCGACGGTGAAGGCGGGGTCCAGTTCACTGACGCCGGTGACCGGGCCCAGGGCGGCGATCCGGCGGACGGCGGCCGCCTTGCGGGGAAGTTCGAGGCCGCCGACCTGCGCGCCGCCCTCGGTCGTGCGCATGCGACCGGTCAGAGCGAGCAGAAGACAGGTGCGTCCGGAACCGGAGGGACCTTCGATGGCGACGAGCGACCCCGGTGGAGCGCTGAACCCCACCTTGCGAAAGGCCCAGCCGCGCGGCCCCTTGAGTCCGAAGTCCGCGGCGCCGAGTGCGGCACCGTGCGGGCTCTCCACAGACCCTCCCCTGATCTCGTCCGTGATCCTGCGTGGTTCTTTTGAACTGACTGGTCAGTTCAAAAAGTTAGCCCGAACTCGCGCTCGACGCAAAACGGCAGGTCGGGGACGGGTTCTGACCGATTGTCAGTGGGGGCCGCCACCATGGACACATACGGCCACGGAGCCGTCACACGACGACAGGAGGTTCGTCATGGCCAGCTCGTCCGCAGCCGCCGCCCCGCGGCGCCGCGCAGGCAGCCCTGCCCCCTCACTGACCGGTCCCGCCGACGATGTGCACCCCGTGCTGCGCCGCACCACGGCACCGCCCGCCGCACTCGACCTGCTCGCCAAGGCCCGCACCGGCCTGGACGAGGCCGCCGTGCTCCACGAACCGAACGAGCGCTACGCCACCGCCCACCTCGCGGCCCTGCGCACGGCGGCGGCCGTGCTGGCCGCCCGTGGCCGCCCCGAGACGAACAAGCGCCACCGCGACCGCATCCGGAGTGCCTGGGAGGTCCTCCCGGAGATAGCGCCGGAGCTCACCGACTGGAGCGACCTCTTCGCTTCCGGCGCGTCCCGCCGGGCCCGCGCGGAGGCGGGCATGCCCGGCGCCGCCAGCGACCGGGACGCCGACGACCTGCTGCGCGACGCGGCCCAGTTCCTGCGGCTGGTGGAGCGGCTGCTGGTGCTCCAGCCGGTGCTCCCGCAGCCGAGGCCCGGGGGGTCCGCCGCTGGATGAGACGGGCGGGTGCCGGATGACCGGGACGGCGGTGCGAGGCAATAGGGTGGTGGACGCTCACATCACCACCTGCACTGTTCACGCTCCGCCGTCCCAGGCGGCACCGTGCCGAGGAGTCATCTGCCGTGTCGGACCAGCCGCGCCCCCGCGCCTCCCTCCGTACCGCCGTGGTCTGGGAGGTCCTGAAGGACGCTCTGGAGCGTCAGGTCAAGACGGCCGGCCGGGACGCCCTGGATGTTCTGGACACCGGTGGCGGCACCGGCAACTTCGCGGTGCCCGCCGCCCGGCTGGGCCACCGGGTCACCGTCGTCGACCCCAGCCCCAACGCGCTCTTCGCACTGGAGCGCCGCGCCGCCGAGGCCGGGGTCGCCGACCGCGTCCGGGGCGTCCAGGGCGACATCCTCGGTCTGTTCGACGTCGTGGAGCGCGGCGGCTTCGACGCGGTGCTCTGCCACGGCGTCCTGGAGTACGTGGACGAGCCCGCCGAGGGCGTACGGAACGCGGTGGCCGCCCTGCGCCCCTCCGGCGCACTGAGTCTGCTCGCCGCGGGCCTGGGCGGGGCCGTGCTGGCCCGCGCGCTGGCCGGTCACTTCACCGAGGCCCGGCAGGCGCTCGCCGACCCGGCGGGCCGCTGGGGCGAAGGCGACCCGGTGCCCCGCCGCTTCACCGCCGAGCAGCTCTCCGAGCTGGTCTCCGGGGCCGGCCTGGCGGTCGGCGCCGTGCACGGCGTGCGGGTCTTCGCCGACCTCGTGCCCGGCGTCCTGGTGGACACCGAGTCCGGCGCCATGGACGCGCTCCTCAAGCTCGAAGCCGCCGTCTCCGAACTGCCCGCCTTCCACTCCGTGGCGACCCAGCTGCACGTTCTCGGCGAGAAGCGCCCCTGAGCCGACCGCGCGGACCGGTCCCCGGGAGCCCCCGCGCGGGCAGGCCACGGGGCTGATCAGCAACGAAGCTGCGGACGGAGTCGGACTCGGGACCCCCGTAGCGGGCGTCGGCCCCGTATGATCGGGTGACACCATCCGGCATGGCGGATCGGTCGTCGGGGAATCTACGCCTCAGCAGCCGAGCCGACACAGCGGTCCGGACTGGCTGAACGCTAGAGGGCGGGTTTCACGGGGGCGAATCCCTGCCTATCCTGGAAGGGCCGCATACCGGTCGCCCCCGCGGCCGACGACGAGGAGGATCCCGTGCCGCTCTCGGAGCACGAGCAGCGCATGCTCGAGCAGATGGAGCGAGCGCTGTACGCCGAAGATCCCAAGTTCGCTACAGCGCTTGAGGGAACCGGGCTGCGTACGTACACCCGACGACGGGTCTACCAGGCGGTCGCTGGCTTCCTGGTGGGTATCGCGCTCCTCATGGCCGGAATGGTCGCCCAGCAGATCTGGATCAGTGTGGTGGGCTTCCTCGTCATGCTCGGCTGTGCCGTGCTCGCGGTCACCGGATGGCGCAAGGCGCCGAAGCCCGGTGAACAGCAGTCGGCCGCCGGCGCGGACGGCGGCTCACGCCGCCGACCGAGACAACGCCGGTCGATGATGAACCGCATCGAGCAACGCTGGCAGCGCCGCCGCGACGAACAGGGCCAGTAAGAACTTTCTTCCGGCTCGGCCCTGGCGCTCATGGCGCAGCAGGGCTGTGCCGGGCACGACGCACGACACCGTCGGATGAGGGGCGGCCGCATTTCTGCGGCCGCCCCTCAGGCGTTGCCGTCAGCTTCAGGCGTCGCCCTCACTTTCAGGCGTCGCCCTCAGCTTCAGCCACTGCCCTCAGCTTCAGGCGTCGCCCTCAGCTTCAGCCGTTGCCCTCAGCCGTACCGGCGGGAGATCCGCCGCCACCGGGCCGTCCAGCGGCCGTGCCCGGGACGGTCAGTCCACCGCTGCACGAGCGTCGCCCACCGGTCCGAGACCGCCCAGGTCACCCGGACAGCCGAGCGGGGTGCCAGCTTCGCCCGCAGCCGCGCGCCCCGGCCGGCCGAAGCCGCCAGGCCCGCCCGTACCGTCAGCGCGTCCTCGGTCAGACCGGCCGTGGGACGCGGCTCGGGGGCGTACAGCACCTGCTCCACCGCGCCCGCGATCCGGTGCACGGCCTCGGCCGCCATGATGTCGAGCCCGCCTTGACGCACGATCCGGGCCGCCGCCTTCCGGGGCGTCAGCGACTCGTCCGGCGCGATGCCGTGGTCCCAGGCGCTGTCGGTGACCTCCAGCCAGGCGGCCAGGGCCCGGGCCGCCGCGTCAGCCGGCGTACGCCCCCCGGAACCGAGCCGCCGGTTCCTGGTCAGGGTCCGCCAGAACATCGGCGCCAGCAGGATCAGGAGCAGGACCAGGAGCACCCCGAGAACCAGCAGCGCCGTGTCGAGCCCGGAACCCCCCGCGGTCGGAGGCGTCGGAGCGGGCGCGGCGGACATGCCGCACTCACCCTGCCGGCGCAGCTGCGGCGAGCAGCTTTCCCGGTCGGACGGGGCCGCGGACGGTGCGGTGGTGGCGTCGGCCGACGGCTGCGCCGGATCGCTCGCACCGCCCGTGGGAGTCTCCGGCAGGGTGTACGTCGGCGTGGTCCCGCGGCTCGGGGTCGGCTCGAACCGGGTCCACCCGACGCCCTCGAAGTACAGCTCGGGCCAGGCGTGCGCGTCGCGCAGCCCGACCGAGGTCGAGCCGTCCGCCTGGAGGGTGCCCGGGGTGAAGCCCACCGCGACCCGGGACGGGATGTCCAGGGTCCGGGCCATCGCGGCCATCGTGAACGAGAAGTGGATGCAGAACCCCTTCTTGTCACGGAGGAACCGGGCTGTGGCCGAGGAGCCCGTCCCCGAACTGACCGAGGTGTCGTACGTGAAACCGCCCTCGGAGGCGAACCAGTCCTGGAGCTTCACGGCCCGCTCGTAGGCGTTGGCCGAGCCCTCGGTGACCTGCTCGGCGGTCCTCGCCACCACTCCCGGCAGCGAGTCGGGGACCTGGGTGTACTCGGCCAGCAGCTTCTGCGGGGGCGGTCCGGCCGCCGCCAGCTGGGCCGCGGTCGGCTCGATGACCAGGCTGGAGACCTCGTACCGCGCGCCGCCGGTGTTCTGCCCGTTGTCGCCGACGAGGGTGCGGCCCTCCGGCTCGTACCGCCAGCGGCCGTCGATCGCCACTTCGCTCGCCGGGTAGGGGAGCGGCAGATAGCTCTGCTGGTACGAGGACGAGGAGGAGACGTTCGTCCGGATCTCGGTGACGGCGACGTCCCGGCCGAGACCGGTGGGCTGCGGGAGGCGGTCCGGCACATCCGTCAGACGGCGGGTCGAGGAGCGCCACTCGCTGCCGTTGAACTCGTCCAGGGCCAGGATCCGCAGGTAGAGGTCGCGCGGGTCCTGGGCGTTGGTGCGATACGTCATCACCTCCCGGTTCTCCGGCTGGTTGAGGTTGTCCTTCAGCGACACCAGGGGGTTCACCGCGGAGATGGTGCCGCCGCCGCTGCCCTTGCCGCTCCCGCCGCCCCGGCCGCCCAGCAGACCGCTGTCCAGGGCGGGCAGGGCCGCGGGGACGACCAGGGCGATGCCCAGCGCGAGCACGCCGATGCGCCGCCCGGTGCGGACCGGCGAGGCCGCGCCACCGCCACGGCCGGACAGGCCGTCCGCCAGACCTCCCCGGGACCGGTTGGCGCCGCCGAAGACGCGGCCCCACGCCGAGAGCCGGTCGCGGCCCTCGGCCAGCAGAAGCAGCAGATAGCCGGAGGCGGCCAGCAGGAACCAGAGCCAGCCCGTTCTGCCGTCGCCGAGTCCCGCGGCGACCGAGTACAGCGCGAGCAGCGGCAGCCCGGCCGGTGCCGCGCTGCGCAAGGTCACCGCGAGCGCGTCCACCGCCAGCCCGATCAGCACCACCCCGCCGACCACCATCAGCCGGATGCCGTCCGTCATCGGGGCGGGGATCGCGTACGTACCGATGTCCTCGCCACCCGCCACCAACAGCTCACCGAGCCGGACCACGGCCTGCGGGCCCGGGACCACGCCGAACAGCGCCTGGTCCCGCGCGAACACCACGGTCAGCAGCAGCAGGGTCACCAGCGCCTGGGAGGCGATCGTCAGCGACCGCGCCAGGGGGACCCGGCGGGCCAGCGCCCCGACCCCGCCCTGGACCCCGAGCAGCAGGGCCGCCTGCAGGAGCCAGCCCGCCCCCTCCACCAGCGGGAGCAGGGCTCCCGACGCCAGGAGTGTCGCCGCGAAGGCGCACAGCGCCAGCCGGGCCCGCCCGCTCATGACCATCCCCCCGGAAAAGCTGTAGAGCCGCCGTTCCCGGCGGACTGCGTGTCGGTGCGCAGCTGTCCCACCAGTTGCCACAGCACCGGCAGATCGGCCCCGGGCTGCACCGGCACCACGATCCAGCCGGCCTCGCGCAGCTGCCGCAACCGCTCCTCGGCCCGGGCGGCGGCCGAAGCGTCCGTACCGCCGGACCAGCGGGCGCTGTCCAGGACGAAGGCGACCGCCGCACCGCTGCGCTGCCGCATCCGGGCCGCGACCGAGGTCTGCTCCTCGTCGAGATCACCGAGGAACGCGATCAGCAGCCCTTCGTTGCCGCCGCGCAGCACGTCGTGGGCGCGCGAGAGGCCGCCGCCGTCGGAGTGGCCGACGACCGCGAGGGTGTCGAGCATCAGACCCGCGGCGTCCGCGGACTCCTGGGTCGAGCCGGCGAAACCGTCGGATTCGTCCCCGGGCACCGCGCTCCCGTCGTCCGTCAGCAGCCGGACGGCGAAGCCGCGCTCCAGCATGTGCACCAGCGCGGAGGCCGCCCCCGACACCGCCCACTCGAACGCCGAGTCGGGCCCGGCGCCCACGTACCCGACCTGGCGGGTGTCCAGCAGCACCGTGCAGCGGGCCCGCTGCGGCTGCTCCTCCCGCCGGACCATCAGCTCGCCGTAGCGCGCGGTGGAGCGCCAGTGGACCCGGCGCAGGTCGTCGCCGTGCCGGTAGCCGCGAGGGATGATGTCGTCCTCACCGGCGAGGGCGAGCGAGCGCTGCCGGCCGTCGCCGTACCCCGAGGCCTCGCCCGCGAGCCGCAGGACGGGCAGCGGGACCGTGCGCGGGATGACGACGAGGGTGTCGTACGCGCTGAAGGAACGGGTCAGCTCGCACATCCCGAACGGGTCGCTGAGCCGCAGCTGCAACGGGCCCAGCGGATAGCGGCCGCGCAGGTCGGAACGGACCCGGTAGGACACCTCCCGCCGGCCGCCCGCCTCCACCCGGTCCAGCACGAACCGGGGCCGGGGCCCCAGGACGTAGGGCACCCGGTCCTGGAGCATCAGCAGGCCCGTGGGGAGCCGGGACACGTTGTCCATCCGCAGGTGCACCCGAGCCTCCGAGCCCGTGGGCACCCGGGACGGCGAGAGCCGGCGGGTGCCCGTCACCCGGTAGCGGGTGCGGTAGAGGACGATCACGCACACCAGGGGCAGCACGGCCAGCAGCAGCCCGACGCGCAGCAGGTCGGCCTGGCCCAGGACATAGGCGCAGACGGCGGCGGCCACCCCGGCGGCCAGGAAGGAGCGCCCCCGGGTGGTGAGCCCGCCGAGAGCCGCACGCGGGCCGCCCTTGCTGGAGCCGTCCCGCACGGCGCCGGGCTCGCCGGCCGACATCACAGCCGCCGGGAGCCGGGCTGCTGCTGGCCGTACATCGGGCGGCCCGGGTCGTGCACGCCCTGCGCCGGGGGCGCGGCGCCACCGGCCGAGGTCGGGACCGGGGTGCGCTGGATGATCTCCAGCACCACCTGCTCCGCGGTGCGGCGGTTCAGCTGCGCCTGCGCGGTGGGCAGCAGCCGGTGGGCGAGCACGGGCGCGGCCAGGGCCTGGACGTCGTCCGGCAGGGCGTAGTCGCGGCCGCTGAGGGCCGCCGACGCCTTCGCGGCGCGCAGCAGGTGCAGCGTCGCGCGCGGCGAGGCCCCGAGTCTGAGGTCCGGGTGGTTGCGGGTGGCCCCGACCAGCTGCACCGCGTAGCGGCGTACGGCGTCGGCGACGTGCACCGTACGGACCGCGTCGATCAGCTTCACGATGTCGTGGGCGTGCGCCACCGGCTGGAGGTCGTCCAGCGGGGAGACACCCCCGTGCACGTCGAGCATCCGCAGCTCGGCCTCCGGGCTGGGGTAGCCGATGGAGACCCGCGCCATGAAGCGGTCGCGCTGGGCCTCGGGCAGCGGGTAGGTGCCCTCCATCTCCACCGGGTTCTGGGTGGCCACCACCATGAAGGGATCGGGGAGCTCGTACGTCTGCCCATCGATGGTGACCTGGCGCTCCTCCATCGACTCCAGCAGCGCCGACTGCGTCTTGGGCGAGGCGCGGTTGATCTCGTCGCCGATCACGATCTGCGCGAAGATCGCGCCGGGCTTGAACTCGAAGTCGCGCCGCTGCTGGTCGAAGACCGACACACCGGTGATGTCGGACGGCAGCAGGTCCGGCGTGAACTGGATGCGGCGCACCGAACAGTCGATGGACCGCGCCAGCGCCTTGGCCAGCATGGTCTTGCCGACCCCGGGGACGTCCTCGATGAGGAGGTGCCCCTCCGCGAGCAGCACGGTCAGCGAAAGCCGTACGACCTCAGGCTTGCCCTCGATCACACCCTCCACCGACCTGCGCACCCGCTCCGCTGTGGTGGTCAGATCTGTGAGGCTCGCTCGATCGTCATAGGTCGTCACCCGGCCCTCCTCGGCCCTTTTGCGCATGGGCCGGCGTCCGTACCCGCCCGGCCCACCCCGAAACACGGACACTCCGCCGGAAGGCCCGGGGGAGGTCACACCCGCATTCTTGTTGCCGTTACCGCTTCGTGTCACTCGCCTGTGGACAACTGGGTGCGATATGTCGGTCTCTGCCGGGTTTCGCGCGGTGGGCCGAGGAGCGGACCGCGGAAACGGGCGGGGGCGGAAGGTCAGGAAGCGGGCTGGATCTCGCGGAGCAGACCGGTGGTCACGTCGAAGACGAAACCGCGCACGTCGTCGGTGTGCAGGAGGAACGGCGAGGTCTTCACCCGCTGCATCGACTGGCGTACGTCCTGGTCGGCGTCCGTGTAGGCCTCCACCGCCCAGACCGGCCGCTGGCCGACCTCGCGCTCCAGGTCCTGCCGGAACTCCTCGGTGAGGGATTCGAGGCCGCAGCCCGTGTGGTGGATGAGGATGATGCTGCGGGTGCCGAGCGCCCGCTGGCTGATGGTGAGCGAGCGGATCACGTCGTCGGTGACGACACCGCCCGCGTTGCGGATGGTGTGGCAGTCGCCGAGTTCGAGGCCCAGCGCGGAGTGGAGGTCGAGGCGGGCGTCCATGCAGGCGACCACGGCGACCTGGAGGACCGGCTTGGCGTCCATACCGGGATCGCGGAAGTCCTCCGCGTACCGGGCGTTCGCCTCGACCAGCTGATCGGTCACCTGGCCCCTCTCGCGGACCGCCGCGGCGGTCGATGTCGCGGACTGTGCGGGGGAGTGAGCAGAAGTCGACATGGCTACGACGTTAACCTTCCCGCCCGGCCGGGGCGTGCTGTGGGAGCGGACAAAAAACGTCAACGCGGCTTGGTGTGAGCTAACCCACAAGCACCAGGGAACGCGCCCGTTCGGATGAGGTCGCCGCTTCCGGACGGGTGGCGCGACTCGCTGCCCGGTTCGTTGATCGGATGGCCGGGTGGACTAAAGTAACGCGAAGTCACCACCCTGAACCCGCACCACCCCACTCCGCACACCCTGCACCTCCTGCATATTCCGTTTTTCCCCCGTGATGTGCGGCGTACGTGCGGCCCGGCCCTCTCCCGCTCCCGGTCGGCCGACGCCCCTTCCCCGGCGCCGGCGGACCTCCCCTTCGGAGCGGGCGGGGACCAGGACGTACGTACCGGCCGCGCGGGACAGAGCCTGAGAGGGCGCATTGAGCCAGACCCGACACGTCCCGGTGATGCTCCAGCGGTGTCTGGACCTGTTGGCCCCGGCTCTGCGGGACCAGGCCCATCCGGAGCCCGTGGTCGTCGACTGCACCCTCGGCCTCGGCGGCCACAGCGAGGCGCTCCTCGAAGCCTTCCCCACCGCCCGGCTGATCGCGCTGGACCGCGACAAGGAGGCCCTGCGCCTCTCCGGCGAGCGGCTCGCCCCTTACGGCGACCGCGCCACCCTCGTCCACGCCGTCTACGACGAACTCCCCGACGTACTCGCCCGGCTCGGCCTCCCCAAGGTCCAGGGCGTCCTCTTCGACCTCGGCGTCTCCTCCATGCAGCTCGACGAGGCCGACCGAGGTTTCGCGTACGCCCAGGACGCCCCGCTCGACATGCGCATGGACCAGTCCACCGGCATCGGCGCCGCCGAGGTGCTCAACACCTACCCGCCCGGCGAACTCGTGCGGATCCTGCGCGCGTACGGCGAGGAGAAGCAGGCCAAGCGGATCGTCTCCGCCGTCGTGCGCGAGCGCGAGAAGGAGCCGTTCAGCAACAGCGCCCGGCTCGTCGAGCTGATCCGCGACTCCCTGCCGCAGGCCGCCAAGCGCACCGGCGGCAACCCGGCCAAGCGGACCTTCCAGGCCCTGCGCATCGAGGTCAACGGCGAGCTGAGCGTCCTGGAGCAGGCCGTTCCGGCGGCGGTGCGGAGCCTCGCGGTCGGCGGCCGGATCGCCGTCCTGTCCTACCACTCGCTGGAGGACCGGCTGGTCAAGCAGGTCTTCGCGGCCGGTGCCGCCAACACCGCGCCCCCCGGTCTGCCCGTCGTCCCCGAGCGCTACCAGCCCCGACTGAAGCTGCTCACCCGGGGCGCCGAGCTGCCCACCGAGGAGGAGATCGCCGAGAACCGGCGCGCCGCCCCCGCCCGGCTCCGCGGTGCCCAGCGCATCCGGGAGGACGAGCGATGAGCACCACGGGGGGCACGCGGTGAGCAGGCCGGGCGCACCGCTGAAGGGGCGGGCCGGACGGCTCGCCCGGCTGATGCCGTCCGCGGGACCCAGCAGCGCGGCCCGCACCCCGTTCGTGCTGCTGGTCGTGCTCCTCCTGGGCGGCGGACTCATCACCCTGCTCCTGCTGAACTCCGCGCTCAACGAAGGATCGTTCAGGCTCAGCGAGCTCAAGCGGGACACCACCGAACTCACCGACGAGCAGCAGGCCCTCCAGCGCGACGTCGACAGCTACTCCCAGCCCGGCGCCCTGGAGCGCCGCGCCCGGGAACTCGGCATGGTCCCCGGCGGCAGCCCCGCCTTCCTCAACCCGGACGGCACGGTCCGCGGAGTCCCCGCGACGGCCACCGCCCCGCCGCCCAGCCCCACCCCCAGCCCCGAGCCGACGCCCGAGGGCGGAGCCCAGGCCGAGGGAGCGGACCCCTTCGGCTCCGCGAGCCCCGCTCCGGGCGCCCCCGCGGAGCCCGGGGTCCAGGGCGCCACCGCCCCCGCCGCGGAGAACACCCCGGCACCCCAGCCCCCGACCACCCCCGGCAGGTGACGCAGTGCCCAAGGAACCGCCGCGCCGCCGCGTACCCGGCCCGGCGCGCCCCCGCACCGGGGCCGACGGCCGCTCCGGCGCGCGCCCCCCGGTCCGCCGGCCCCGCCCCGGCGCCGGGCGCACCACCGCGCGCGGGCGCGCACCCCGGTCCCTGCGCCTGGGCAGCCCGCGCCCCCGGCTCCGGCTGGTCAGCCTCGGGCTGACGCTGGTCATGCTGCTCTTCGTGGCCCGGCTGCTCCAGGTCCAGGCCGTCGACGCCACCGCGTACGCGGCCAAGGCCGAGAAGAACCGCTACCTGGAGTACACGGTCGCGGCCGAGCGCGGGGAGATCACCGACCGCGGGGGCGTCGCCCTCGCCACCAGCGTCGACGCGCACAACATCACGGCCGACCCGAAGATGTTCACGCCCGAGGACAGCAAGGCCCCCGACGCGCCCCAGCAGGCCGCCGCCCTGCTCGCCCCGATCCTCGGCAAGGACGTCGACGAGCTCGTCGAGAAGCTCTCGACCCCCAAGAGCCGCTACACCGTGCTCGCGTACCGCCAGACCCCCCAGGTCTGGAAGCAGATCAAGGACCTCAAGGCCGTCTTCGCCGAGAAGGCATCCGAGGACAGGCTGAACGGCGGCGCGGGCGCCGACGTCCTGGCCGGGGTCCTCCAGGAGCCCACCACCAAGCGGGTCTACCCCAACGGGGACCTCGCGGCCGGGATACTGGGATTCGTCAGCGCCGACGGCAAGGGCGGCGGCGGACTCGAATCACAGCTGGACAAGGAGCTCGCGGGCGAGGACGGCAAGATCCGCTACGCCCAGGCCGGCGGCCGCCGCGTCCCCACCGCGGGCAGCAGTGAGGTCCCGGCCGTGCCCGGCTCCGACATCGAGCTGACCATCGACCGCGACATCCAGTGGGCCGCGCAGAAGGCCATCAGCGACCAGGTCGAGAAGTCCAAGGCCGACCGCGGCTACGTCATCGTGCAGAACACGCGGACCGGCGAGCTGCTGGCGATGGCCAACGCGCCCGGCTACGACCCCAATGACCTCTCCCAGGCCACCTCGGCCTCCCTCGGCAACGCGGCCCTCCAGGACGTGTACGAGCCCGGCTCCACCAGCAAGGTGATGTCCATGGCCGCCGTGCTGGAGGAGAAGGTCGCCACGCCCGGCACCCACGTCACCGTCCCCAACCGGCTGCACCGCGGCGACCGGCTGTTCAAGGACGACATCGACCACCCCACCTGGTACCTCACGCTCAACGGGGTCCTCGCCAAGTCCAGCAACATCGGCACCATCCTGGCGACCGGTCAGCTCGGCGGGAACCAGGCCGAGTCCAACCAGGTCCTCTACTCCTACCTGCGCAAATTCGGCCTCGGCAGCAAGACCGGGCTCGGCTACCCCGGCGAGTCACCGGGCCTGCTGGCCCACCCCAGGAGCTGGTCGACCTCGCAGCAGTACACGATCCCCTTCGGCCAGGGCCTCTCGCTCAACGCCGTCCAGGCCGCCTCGGTCTACTCCACCATCGCCAACGGCGGAGTCCGGATCGCACCCACCCTCGTACGCGGCACCAAGGGCGCCGACGGCCGCTTCACCGCCGCGGAGGAACCCGAGGAGAACCGGGTGGTCAGCGAGAAGACCGCCAAGACCCTGGCCACCATGCTGGAATCCGTCGTCGACGACCAGGAGGGCACCGGCACCAAGGCCGCCATCCCCGGCTACCGCGTCGCCGGCAAGACCGGTACCGCCAACCGGGTCGACCCGGTCCGCGGCTTCTACAAGGGCTACACCGCCTCCTTCGCCGGCTTCGCCCCGGCCGACGATCCGCAGATCACCGTCTACTGCGCGATCCAGAACCCCACCAGCGGAAGCTACTTCGGCGGCCAGATCTGCGGTCCGATCTACAAGCAGGTCATGGAGTTCGCGCTCAAGACGCTCCAGATCCCACCGTCCGGCAGCAAGCCGCCCCGGCTGCCGGTGTCCTTCAAACCCGGCGAGTGAACACGGGGATGCGCGAGCATCTCCCCAAGGGAACCCTCAGTGACAACCATCACCCCCGACCCCGGGAACCGGAACGAGAACTTCCTCCGACCCGGTCCCTCGCTTCGCAAGAGCCCGCACCGGCCCGGTACGCTCACCGCCGTGCCCCACGCTGATCAGTCCCAAACCACCCAGAAGGACGCGCCTGTGACCTACCCGGGAGCGCCCCGACCGGACCGGCTCCGGCCCACCCCCCTCGGCGAGCTGGCCGAGCGGCTCGGCGTCGAAGCGGCCGGGACCGGTGACGTCACCGGCATCACCCACGACTCGCGCGCCGTGCGCCCCGGAGACGTGTACGCGGCCCTGCCCGGCGCCCGCCTCCACGGTGCCGACTTCGCGGCCCAGGCCGCGGGCCTGGGCGCCGTCGCCGTCCTCACCGACCCGACGGGTGCCGAACGCGCCACCGCCACCGGCCTGCCGGTCCTTCTCGCCGAGGACCCGCGCTCCGTCATGGGCGAGCTGGCCGCGGACATCTACGGGCGGCCCGGCATCGGCCTGCTCCAGATCGGCATCACCGGAACCTCCGGCAAGACCACCACCGCGTACCTGGTCGAAGGCGGACTGCGCGCCGCGGGCCGGGCCACCGGACTCATCGGCACCGTCGAGATGCGCATCGGTGACGAGCGCATCAAGTCCGAGCGCACCACCCCCGAAGCCACCGACCTCCAGGCCCTGTTCGCCGTCATGCGCGAACGCGGCGTCGAGGCCGTCGCCATGGAGGTCTCCAGCCACGCCCTCGTGCTCGGCCGGGTCGACGGCTGCGTCTTCGACGTCGCCGTCTTCAACAACCTCAGCCCGGAGCACATGGAGTTCCACTCCGGCATGGAGGACTACTTCCAGGCCAAGGCCCAGCTCTTCACCCCGGAGCGCAGCCACCGAGGCGTGGTCAACTTCGACGACGAGTACGGGCGCAGGCTCATCACCGAGTCCGGCGTCCCGGTCACCACCTTCTCCGCCGAGGGCCACCCGGACGCCGACTGGCACGCCGAGGACGTCGAGGTGGGACCGCAGGACAGCACCTTCACCGCCGTCGGCCCGAAGGGCGAGCGGATCGCCGCCCGCGCCCCGCTGCCCGGTCCGTTCAACGTCGCCAACACCCTCGCCGCGATCGTCACCCTGGCCGTCGCGGACGTCGACCCGCAGACCGCCGCCGACGGCATCGCGGCCGTCCCCGGCGTCCCGGGCCGCCTGGAGCGGGTGGACGCCGGCCAGCCGTACCTCGCCGTCGTCGACTACGCGCACAAGACCGACGCCGTCGAGTCCGTACTGCGCTCCCTGCAGAAGGTCACCGAAGGCAGGGTGCACATCGTCCTCGGCTGCGGCGGCGACCGCGACACCACCAAGCGCGGCCCGATGGGCGCCGCCGCGGCCCGCCTCGCCGACACCGCCGTACTGACCTCCGACAACCCCCGCTCCGAGGACCCGCTGGCGATCCTCTCCGCGATGCTCTCCGGCGCCGCCGAAGTCCCCGTCCACGAACGCGGCGACGTCCTGGTCGACGCCGACCGGGCCTCGGCCATCGCCGCCGCGGTCGCCCGCGCCGAACCGGGCGACACCGTCCTCGTCGCGGGCAAGGGCCACGAGCAGGGCCAGGACATCCACGGAGTCGTACGCCCCTTCGACGACCGCAAGGTCCTGCACGACGCCATCGAGCGGTCCCTGGGGCGCACCGGCGCCGCGGACCGTGCCCCTCATCACGAGAACAACAGTCAGGGATGACCAAGTGATCACCCTTTCCCTCGCCGAGATCGCGGAAATCGTCGGCGGGCAGCCGCACGACATACCGGACCCGGCAGTCACCGTCACCGGGCCCGTCGTCATCGACTCCCGCGAGGTCGAACCCGGCAGCCTGTTCGCCGCGTTCGCCGGCGAACGCGTGGACGGCCACGACTACGCGCAGCGCGCCGTGGCGGCGGGCGCGGCAGCCGTCCTGGCCGCCCGCCCCGTCGGCGTCCCGGCGATCGTCGTGGACGACGTCGTCGGCGCGCTCGGCGCGCTCGCCCGTACCGTCGTCGAACGCCTCGGCACCGCCGTCGTCGCGCTCACCGGCTCCGCGGGCAAGACGTCCACCAAGGACCTGATCGCCCAGCTCCTCCAGCACAAGGCCCCCACGGTCTGGACGCCGGGCTCGCTCAACAACGAGATCGGCCTGCCCCTCACCGCCCTGCGCGCCACCCCCGAGACCGAGCACCTGGTCCTGGAGATGGGCGCCCGCGGCATCGGCCACATCCGCTACCTCGCCGAACTCACCCCGCCCCGCATCGGCCTGGTCCTCAACGTCGGCTCCGCCCACCTCGGGGAGTTCGGCAGCCGCGAGGCGATCGCCCAGGCCAAGGGCGAGATGGTCGAGGCGCTCCCCGAGGACGGCTGCGCCGTGCTCAACGCCGACGACCACCTCGTCGCCGCGATGGCCTCGCGCACCAGGGCCCGGGTTCTGCGCTTCGGAGAAGCCCCGGATGCGGACGTACGGGGCGAGAAGGTCCGGATGACCCCCGACGGGCGGCCCGCGTTCGAGCTCCACACACCCACCGGGTGCAGCGACGTGACCTTGCGCCTGTACGGTGAGCACCACGTGTCGAACGCGCTCGCCGCGGCCGCCGTCGCCCATGAGTTGGGCATGTCCGTGACCAAGATCGCCGAGGCGCTCTCGGAGGCGGGCACCCTCTCCCGCTGGCGTATGGAGGTCACCGAGCGCGGGGACGGTGTGACGGTCGTCAACGACGCCTACAACGCGAACCCCGAATCCATGCGAGCCGCGCTGCGTGCGCTGGCCGCCATGGGGCAGGCCCGAGCGGCCGAGGGGGGACGCACCTGGGCGGTGCTCGGTCAGATGGCCGAGCTCGGTGACGCGTCGCTCGCCGAGCACGACGCGGTCGGACGGCTCGCCGTCCGGCTCAACGTCAGCAAGCTCGTCGCTGTCGGGGGGAGAGAAGCCTCCTGGCTGCAACTGGGCGCATATAACGAGGGTTCGTGGGGTGAGGAGTCGGTGCACGTGTCCGACGCGCAGGCGGCCGTCGACCTGTTGCGCAGTGAACTGCGCCCGGGAGACGTCGTGCTGGTGAAGGCGTCCCGGTCGGTCGGCCTGGAGAAGGTCGCCCAGGCACTGCTGGAGAACTCGACCGAGGGCGAGGTCGCCGGCCGATGAGGCAGATCCTCTTCGCGGGGGCCATCGGGCTCTTCCTGACCCTGGTCGGGACCCCGCTGCTGATCAAGCTGCTGGCCCGCAAGGGATACGGGCAGTTCATCCGGGACGACGGCCCGCGCACGCACGGCAGCAAGAAGGGCACGCCCACGATGGGCGGCATCGCCTTCATCCTGGCGACGATCATCGCGTACCTCCTTGCGAAGGTGATCACCGGCGAGGACATCCGCTACTCCGGTGTGCTCGTGCTGTTCCTGATGGCCGGGATGGGGCTCGTCGGCTTCCTCGACGACTACATCAAGATCGTCAAGCAGCGTTCGCTGGGTCTGCGGGCCAAGGCGAAGATGGCCGGACAGCTGATCGTCGGCATCGCCTTCGCGGTGCTCTCGCTCCAGTTCCCCAACTCCAACGGCTACACCCCGGCCTCCACCCGGCTCTCGTTCGTCGAGGACTTCGGCTGGTCGATCGGCCCGGTGCTGTTCTGCGTCTGGGCGCTGTTCATGATCCTGGCCATGTCCAACGGCGTGAACCTCACGGACGGCCTGGACGGACTGGCCACCGGCGCGTCGGTGATGGTCTTCGGCGCCTACACCTTCATCGGCCTCTGGCAGTTCCAGGAGTCCTGCGCCAACGCGGCCACCCTGACCAACCCCAGCGCCTGCTTCGAGGTACGCGACCCGCTCGACCTCGCCGTCGTCGCCTCCGCCCTGATGGGCGCCTGCTTCGGGTTCCTGTGGTGGAACACCTCACCCGCCAAGATCTTCATGGGTGACACCGGTTCGCTCGCGCTCGGCGGCGCGCTCGCGGGTCTGGCGATCGCCTCCCGCACCGAGTTCCTGCTCGCCATCCTCGGCGGCCTCTTCGTGATGATCACCATGTCCGTGGTCATCCAGGTCGGTTCGTTCAAGATGACCGGTAAGCGGGTCTTCCGGATGGCACCCCTCCAGCACCACTTCGAACTCAAGGGGTGGTCCGAGGTCCTTGTCGTGGTCCGCTTCTGGATCATCCAGGGCATGTGCGTGATCGTCGGCCTCGGCCTCTTCTATGCGGGATGGGCAGCCAAGAAGTGAGCACCGTGGACTGGCAGGGCAAGCACGTCACCGTGGCCGGACTCGGCGTCAGCGGCATCCCCGCGGCCCGCGTCCTGCACGAGCGCGGCGCACGCGTCACCGTCGTCGACGACGGCGACGACGCACGCGCCCGCGCGCAGGCGGCCGAACTGGAGGCGCTCGGCATCACCGTGCGCCTCGGCGACGGCGCCACCCTGCCGCCGTCCACGGAACTCGTCGTCACCGCCCCCGGCTGGCAGCCGGACAAGCCGCTCTTCCTGGCTGCCGCCGAGGCGGGCGTCGACATCTGGGGCGACGTCGAACTCGCCTGGCGGCTGCGCGGCACCAACGGCCGCCCGGCCGCCCCCTGGCTCGCCGTCACCGGCACCAACGGCAAGACCACCACCGTACGGATGCTGGCCTCGATCCTTCAGGCGGCGGGCCTGCGCACCGCGCCGGTCGGCAACATCGGCGTATCGCTGCTGGACGCGGTGCTCGGCGAGCAGGAGTACGACGTCCTCGCCGTCGAGCTCTCCAGCTACCAGCTGCACTGGGCGCCCTCCCTGCGCGCCCATTCCGCCGCCGTCCTCAACCTGGCTCCGGACCACCTCGACTGGCACGGCTCGATGGAGGCGTACGCCGCCGACAAGGGCCGGGTCTACGAGGGCAACACGGTGGCCTGCGTCTACAACGTGGCCGACCCCGCCACCGAGGAACTGGTCCGCGAGGCCGACGTCGAGGAGGGCTGCCGCGCCATCGGCTTCACCCTCGGAGCCCCCGGCCCCTCGCAGCTCGGGGTGGTCGACGGCATCCTCGTCGACCGGGCCTTCGTGGCGAACCGCCAGAAGCAGGCCCAGGAACTCGCCGAGGTCGCCGACGTCAACCCGTCGGCCCCGCACAACATCGCCAACGCGCTCGCCGCGGCCGCCCTCGCCCGCGCCTTCGGCGTGGAGCCGGCCGCCGTCCGCGACGGGCTGCGCGCCTTCCGGCCGGACGCCCACCGCATCGAACACGTCGCGGACATCGGCGAAGTCGCCTACGTCGACGACTCCAAGGCCACCAACACCCACGCCACCGAGGCCTCCCTCGCCGCCTACGACTCCATCGTCTGGATCGCGGGCGGACTCGCCAAGGGCGCCACCTTCGACGAGCTGGTCACCGGTGCGGCGAAGCGGCTGCGCGGAGTCGTGCTGATGGGCGCCGACCGCGCGCTGATCCGTGAAGCCCTCACGCGACACGCCCCCGAAGTCCCGGTGGTCGACCTCGACCGGACCGACACTGGGGCGATGTCCGAGGCGGTCGAGCACGCCGCCCGGCTCGCCCGGCCGGGCGATACGGTACTGCTGGCCCCGGCCTGCGCCTCGATGGACATGTTCACCAACTACAACAAGCGGGGCGAGGCGTTCGCGGACGCGGTCCGCGCACGCGCCGAAGAGAGCGCCTGAGAGACGGGCCCCAGCGCCCGAGGGTCCCGGCCCCGGCACCGCCCCCGGGCACGAGCAGTGGAGGGGACAGCGACAATGCCGGCCGAGAAGAGCTCCGCCGTACGCAGCCGCCGGCCGGCGCCGCCCCGTGGCGCGGGACGCGGCTCCCCGGCTCCCCGCATTCCGCGCGGCGGCGGCGTACGGCGCTTCTACGAGCGGGCACGCCGGGCCTGGGACCGGCCCCTGACCGCCTACTACGTGATCCTCGGCTCCAGCCTCCTGATCACCGTGCTGGGCCTGGTGATGGTGTACTCCGCCTCGATGATCAAGGCGCTGAGCATCGACAAGTCGTCGACGTACTTCTTCGGGAAGCAGTTCGTCGCCGCCGTCATCGGGGGCGCGCTGATGCTGGTCGCCTCCCGGATGCCGGTCAAGCTCCACCGCGCACTGGCCTACCCGATGCTCATGGTCACCGTCTTCCTGATGGTCCTGGTCCAGGTGCCGGGGATAGGGATGTCGGTCAACGGCAACCAGAACTGGCTCTACCTGGGCGGCCCGTTCCAGATCCAGCCCAGCGAGTTCGGCAAGCTCGCGCTCATCCTGTGGGGCGCCGACCTGCTCGCCCGCAAACAGGACAAGCGGTTGCTGACGCAGTGGAAGCACATGCTCGTGCCGCTCGTCCCGGTCGCCTTCATGCTGCTCGGGCTGATCATGCTCGGCGGCGACATGGGAACCGCGATCATTCTCACGGCGATCCTGTTCGGCCTGCTCTGGCTGGCCGGCGCCCCGACCCGGCTCTTCGCCGGGGTGCTCGGCTTCGCCGCCGTCATGGTGTTCGTGCTGATCTGGTCCAGCCCCAACCGGATGTCCCGGCTCTCCTGCATGGGCGTCAGCGAACCCGACCCGGAGGGCGGCTGCTGGCAGGCCGCCCACGGAATCTACGCGCTGGCGTCCGGCGGATGGTTCGGTTCCGGGCTGGGTGCGAGTGTGGAAAAATGGGGTCAACTCCCGGAACCTCACACCGACTTCATCTTCGCCATCACCGGTGAGGAACTGGGGTTGGCGGGGACGCTGTCCGTGCTCGCCCTGTTCGCGGCTCTAGGCTATGCGGGTATCCGCGTGGCCGGACGCACGGAGGACCCCTTCGTCAGGTTTGCCGCGGGAGGCGTGACCACCTGGATCATGGCCCAGGCCGTGATCAACATCGGTGCGGTGCTCGGCCTGTTGCCGATCGCCGGTGTCCCGCTCCCGCTGTTCTCCTACGGCGGGTCCGCCCTGCTGCCGACGATGTTCGCGGTCGGGCTCATGATCGCCTTCGCGCGGGACGATCCCGCCGCGAAGGCGGCCCTGGCCATGCGGAGGCCCGGGGTGAGATGGAAGACGATGAGACGGCGCGTCAAGAAGCGTTCGTCCGGAGAGCGGTGAATTTCGGTGCATGTCGTACTCGCCGGCGGGGGGACCGCCGGACACATCGAGCCCGCGCTTGCCCTCGCAGACGCCCTGCGCAGGCAGGACCCGGCCATGGGAATCACTGCCCTCGGCACGGAACGCGGCCTGGAGACCAGGCTCGTACCCGAGCGGGGGTACGAGCTCGCCCTCATCCCCGCCGTACCGCTGCCCCGTAAGCCCACTCCCGAGCTGATCACCGTCCCGGGCCGGCTGCGCGGCACCATCAAGGCCGCCGAGCAGATCCTGGAGCGCACGAAGGCGGACTGCGTGGTCGGCTTCGGCGGTTACGTCGCGCTGCCCGGCTACCTCGCCGCCAAGCGCGTCGGGGTACCCATCGTCGTCCACGAGGCCAACGCCCGTCCGGGCCTCGCCAACAAGATCGGCTCGCGGTACGCCCACGGGGTCGCCGTCTCCACGCCGGACAGCAAGCTGCGCGGCGCCCGCTACATCGGCATCCCGCTGCGCCGCACCATCGCCACCCTGGACCGCGCCCGGGTCCGTCCGGAGGCCCGCGCCTCCTTCGGCCTCGACCCCAACCTGCCCACGCTGCTGGTCTCCGGCGGCTCACAGGGCGCGCGCCACCTCAACGAGGTGGTCCAGCGGGTCGCGCCGCTGCTCCAGCGCTCCGGGATCCAGATCCTCCATGTGGTCGGTCCGAAGAACGAATTGCCGCGGATCGACAACATGCCCGGGATGCCGCCCTACATCCCGGTACCGTACGTGGACCGGATGGACCTCGCGTACGCCGCGGCCGACATGATGCTCTGCCGCGCGGGCGCGATGACCGTCGCCGAACTCTCCGCCGTCGGGCTTCCCGCCGCCTACGTCCCGCTGCCCATCGGCAACGGCGAACAGCGGCTCAACGCCCAGCCGGTGGTCAACGCCGGCGGCGGCCTGCTGGTGGACGACGCGGCGCTCACCCCGGAGTGGGTGCAGGGCAACGTTCTGCCGGTGCTGTCGGACCCCCACCGGCTGTACGAAATGTCCCGCGCCGCGGCCGAGTTCGGCCGGCGCGACGCCGACGACCTGCTGGTCGGCATGGTGTACGAAGCGATTGCCTCCCGCCACCAGGCGTGAGGCGGTGCGGGCCCGGGGCGGGTGCCCCGGGCCCGGCGAAGGAGCGAGCGTGGCCGGACCGACGACCGCCCAGCGCGGCGCAGCGGGGCGTGCGGACACCCCCGCCCGCCCGCCCCACATCGGCCCCGTGAAGCGCCGGATCGGCCGCCGTACGCTGCTGATCCTGATCGGCGTCGCGGCGGCCCTGCTCACCGCGTTCACGCTCTGGGCGCTCTACGGCTCCTCCTGGCTCCGGGTCGAACGCGTCTCCACCACCGGCGTGGACGTGCTGACCCGCGAAGAGGTGGAAGCGGTTGCCGCGGTGCCGCTGGGAGCGCCCCTGATCGCGGTGGACACCGATGCCATCGAGGCCAGGTTGCGCCAGAAGCTGCCGCGTATCGACTCGGTGGATGTCGTACGGTCCTGGCCGCACGGCATCGGCCTCAAGGTGACCGAACGCCGGCCGGTCCTGCTGGTCGAAAAGGGTGCGAAGTTCATCGAAGTGGACGCGGCGGGCGTCCGCTTCGCCACGGTGGACCGGGCGCCCGAGGGCGTACCGCTGCTGGAGCTGAAGCCGGACCGGTCGGCGAGTCTGCGCCGGTTCGGCACCGGCCGGCTGCTGCGGGAAGCGGTACAGGTCGCCGGCGAGCTGCCCGGGGGTATCGCCAGGGACACCGAGGCCGTGCGGGTCACCTCGTACGACGCGATCTCCTTGCGGCTCACCCGTGATCGGCAGGTGACCTGGGGCAGTAGTGAGGATGGACCGGTGAAGGCGCGTGTTCTCGCCGCTCTCATGAAGGCGGTACCCAAAGCGGGACACTTCGACGTGAGTGCTCCCACCGCCCCTGCGGCATCAGCGAGTTGACGTGCATTTGTGCTGGCCAGCACCCTGGTTGGTCAGCGCTACGGGTGATCACATAGGGTGAAAAGAAAAACGGGAGGTTCGGCGTGTTCGTTGAACGTGCGCCACTTGTCGACTTAGTGTCCTGTTCGGAAGAGTCCAGGAAGCAGACACACTGGTAACCCTAAAGTTGAACGTTAGGGTTCGGGTCGGCGTTCGGACCGTCCCCATCGACATCAGTCGTCGCCGCGGGTCTTCCGCAGAGCGACGACACGTAACTCGAGGCGAGAGGCCTTCGACGTGGCAGCACCGCAGAACTACCTCGCAGTCATCAAGGTCATCGGTGTCGGCGGCGGTGGTGTCAATGCCATCAACCGAATGATCGAGGTCGGTCTCAAGGGCGTCGAGTTCATCGCGATCAACACGGATGCGCAAGCCCTGTTGATGAGCGACGCCGACGTCAAGCTCGACGTCGGCCGCGAACTCACCCGGGGCCTCGGCGCCGGGGCGAACCCGGCCGTCGGTCGTAAGGCGGCAGAGGACCACCGTGAGGAGATCGAGGAGGTCCTGAAGGGGGCCGACATGGTCTTCGTCACCGCCGGAGAAGGCGGCGGCACCGGCACCGGCGGCGCACCCGTCGTCGCCAACATCGCGCGCTCGCTCGGCGCCCTGACGATCGGTGTGGTCACCCGCCCGTTCACCTTCGAGGGCCGGCGACGCGCGAACCAGGCGGAGGACGGCATCGCCGAACTCCGCGAAGAGGTCGACACCCTCATCGTCATCCCCAACGACCGCCTGCTGTCCATCTCGGACCGCCAGGTCAGCGTGCTCGACGCCTTCAAGTCGGCCGACCAGGTGCTGCTGTCGGGTGTCCAGGGCATCACCGACCTGATCACCACGCCGGGTCTGATCAACCTCGACTTCGCCGACGTCAAGTCGGTCATGTCCGAGGCCGGATCGGCGCTCATGGGCATCGGCTCGGCGCGCGGTGACGACCGCGCGGTGGCGGCGGCGGAGATGGCGATCTCCTCGCCGCTCCTGGAGGCGTCCATCGACGGCGCCCGCGGTGTCCTGCTCTCCATCTCCGGCGGCAGCGACCTCGGTCTCTTCGAGATCAACGAGGCCGCCCAGCTGGTGAGCGAGGCGGCACACCCCGAGGCCAACATCATCTTCGGTGCCGTCATCGACGACGCCCTCGGTGACGAGGTCCGGGTCACCGTGATCGCGGCGGGGTTCGACGGCGGACAGCCGCCGGCCCGGCGCGAGAGCGCCCTCGGCGCCAGCACGAACAAGCGGGAGGAGCCGGCCACCCCGGCCAGGTCCTCCGCCGAGCCCGCCCGCCCGTCGGGCGGCCTCGGTTCCGTGCCGCCGCGCGAGGAGAGCCCGGCCCCGGCCGAGCCCGCCCCCGCGTCGGCTTCGAACGAGAGCCCGCTGTCGCCGGTCTCTCCGCCGCACGTCCCGCCGGCCCGTCCCTACCAGGACACCCAGGCCGAAGAGCTGGACGTACCGGACTTCTTGAAGTGATAGGCGGACCTCCGGCGGAACCCGCCACGGGCAGCGCTCACTTCGCCTTCACCGACCGGTGGGGCGGGGTGAGCGCCGCTCCGTTCGGTGAGCTCAACCTCGGCGGCGCGGTCGGTGACGATCCCGCCGCCGTCGGCGCGAACCGCGAGCGCGCGGCCCGACGGCTCGGCCTCGACCCGGCCTCGGTCGTCTGGATGAACCAGGTGCACGGCCGGGACGTGGCGGTGGTCGACGGACCCTGGGGCGTGGACGCGGAGATCCCGGCCGTGGACGCGGTGGTGACCGCGCGGCGCGGACTGGCGCTCGCGGTACTGACCGCCGACTGCACCCCCGTCCTCCTCGTCGACCCGGTCGCCGGAGTCGTCGGGGCGGCGCACGCCGGGCGGCCGGGACTGGTCGCCGGAGTCGTCCCCGCGGTGGTCGAGGCGATGACCGCGCTGGGCGCACGCCCCGCCCGGATCACCGCGCACACCGGACCGGCCGTCTGCGGACGGTGCTACGAAGTGCCGGAGCAGATGCGGGCCGAGGTCGCCGAAGCCGTCCCGGGCACCTGGTCCGAGACCAGCTGGGGGACCCCCGCGGTCGACGTCACCGGTGGCGTCCATGCCCAGCTCGCCGCACTCGGGGTCGGTGACCTGCACCGTTCGCCGGTCTGCACCCGGGAGTCGGGCGACCACTTCTCGTACCGCCGCGACTGCACCACCGGGCGGCTCGCCGGATATGTCTGGTTGGACTGATAGCGCATGACGGACCGTACGGCTCAACTCGCGGCGAACCTGGCACAGGTGGAGGAGAGGATCACCTCCGCCTGCGCCGCGGCCGGCCGCGAGCGCGAGGAAGTGACCCTGATCGTGGTCACCAAGACCTACCCGGCGAGCGACGTGCGAATCCTGCACGAGCTCGGTGTGCGCCATGTCGCCGAGAATCGTGACCAGGACGCGGCACCGAAGGCCACCGCTTGTGCGGATCTTTCCCTGACATGGCACTTCGTCGGACAATTGCAGACGAACAAGGTTCGGTCTGTGACGAGTTATGCCGATGTCGTGCAGTCGGTGGACCGGACCAAGCTGGTCGCCGCCCTCTCGTCCGCCGCGGTCCGCGCGGAGCGCGAGCTCGGCTGTCTGATCCAGGTCGCCCTCGACGCCGAGAGCGGCGAGCGCGGGGAGCGCGGCGGGGTCGCGCCGGACGGGATCGAGGAGTTGGCGGCCGCGGTCGACGCGGCCGAGGGGCTGCGGCTCGACGGACTGATGACCGTGGCGCCGCTGGCCGGACCGTTCGCCGGCAGGCAACGGGCCGCTTTCGACCGGCTGATGGAATTCACCACCCACCTGCGCGCCGGTCATCCGGCTGCGACCATGGTCTCCGCGGGGATGAGTGCGGACCTGGCGGACGCTGTGGCGGCCGGAGCGACACATGTACGCGTCGGTACGGCGGTACTCGGAGTCCGACCCGGGCTCGGGTAACGTCGCAAAGCAAGTCGGACCACAGCAGAAAATATGGTCATTCCCCAGCACGAGGGGGTGGACCACAGTGGATCGCGGGCACTTGGTGACGAATGCCGATCCACCACAGAGCGGAGGACTCGGAGCATGGCCGGCGCGATGCGCAAGATGGCGGTCTACCTCGGCCTCGTGGAGGACGATGGGTACGACGGTCCGGGGTTCGACCCCGACGACGAATTCGAACCTGAGCCGGAGCCTGAGCGCGACCGGCGGCGGCACCAGCCCCCGCACCAGGTGGAACGCGAGCGCGAGCGGGAACGCGAAAGGGACGAACCGGTACGAGTGGTGCAACCGCCCGCCCAGCGCGAACCGGTTCAGCTCCCTGCGGAAAGCGGGCGACCCGCCCGAATCGCCCCCGTGGCATCCATCACACCTGAACGTCCGAACATGGAGAAGAACGCACCGGTGATCATGCCCAAGGTCGTGTCCGAGCGGGAGCCGTACCGCATCACCACGCTGCACCCCAGGACCTACAACGAGGCCCGTACCATCGGGGAACACTTCCGTGAGGGCACTCCGGTGATCATGAATCTCACGGAGATGGACGATACAGACGCGAAGCGACTTGTCGACTTTGCCGCAGGACTCGTCTTCGGGCTCCATGGCAGCATTGAACGCGTGACGCAGAAGGTGTTCCTGTTGTCGCCTGCTAACGTCGATGTCACGGCGGAGGACAAGGCCCGCATCGCAGAGGGCGGATTCTTCAACCAGAGCTGAGAACACGACACCGGGAACGACCCGGCCGAGAGGCCGGTAGCTACGAGAGCCAGGGGAGAGGGAAGCGCGGGACATGGGCGTCGCACTGGATGTGGTCTATATCGCGCTGATGTGTTTCCTCATCGTGCTGATCTTCCGGCTCGTCATGGACTACGTCTTCCAGTTCGCACGTTCATGGCAACCCGGCAAGGCGATGGTGGTCGTTCTCGAGGCCACCTACACTGTCACCGATCCACCGCTCAAGCTTCTGCGGCGGTTCATTCCGCCGCTGCGTCTCGGGGGCGTGGCACTCGACCTGTCCTTCTTCGTTCTGATGATCATCGTCTACATCCTGATCAGCGTTGTGGTCAGGTTGTGAGCGATACGGTCTTGCCGACTGCCGACGACTACGTAGAGGTGAAGAAGAGATGCCGTTGACCCCCGAGGACGTGCGGAACAAGCAGTTCACGACCGTCCGCCTCCGAGAAGGCTATGACGAGGACGAGGTCGATGCCTTTCTCGACGAGGTCGAATCGGAGCTGACCCGTCTGCTCCGTGAGAACGAGGACCTGCGCGCCAAGCTGGCCGCCGCGACGCGCGCCGCCGCGCAGAACCAGCAGCAGCAACAGCAGCAGGGTATGCGCAAGCCCCCGGAGCAGCAGGACCGCCCCGGTGCGCCCGTTCCCGCCGCCATATCGGGACCGCCGCAGCAGCAGCAGCAGCCCCCGCAGATGGGTCCGCCCCAGCTGCCCGGTGGCCCTCCGCAGCTGCCTGCCGGCCCCAGCGGTCATGGCCCCCAGGGTGGTCACGGCGGCCCGCAGGGCCCGCACGGCCCCGGCCCGATGCAGGGCGGTCCCATGGGCGGCCCGATGGGCGGCCCCATGGGTCAGCACCCCCAGCAGCAGCAGATGCAGCAGATGCAGCAGCCGCAGATGCAGCAGCAGAGCCCCGGTGGCGACAGCGCCGCCCGTGTCCTCTCGCTCGCCCAGCAGACCGCCGACCAGGCGATCGCGGAGGCCCGTTCCGAGGCCAACAAGATCGTCGGCGAGGCGCGCAGCCGTGCCGAGGGTCTGGAGCGCGACGCCCGTGCCAAGGCCGACGCCCTGGAGCGGGACGCGCAGGAGAAGCACCGCGTGGCGATGGGCTCGCTGGAGTCGGCCCGCGCGACGCTGGAGCGTAAGGTCGAGGACCTGCGCGGCTTCGAGCGCGAGTACCGCACGCGGCTGAAGTCCTACCTGGAGAGCCAGCTGCGTCAGCTGGAGACCCAGGCGGACGACTCGCTGGCCCCGCCGCGGACTCCGGCCGCCGCCTCGCTGCCGCCGTCGCCTTCGCTGGCTCCGGCCGGTGCGGGTGCGATGGGTCACTCCATGGGCAGCTCCAACCACGGTGGCCATGGCGGCCAGCAGATGGGTGGCGGCCAGTCCATGGGCGGTGCGCCGTCCTACGGCGGGCAGCAGCAGATGTCGCCCGCGATGACGCAGCCGATGGCGCCGGTGCGGCCCCAGGCGCCGCAGCCGATGCAGCAGGCGCCGTCGCCGATGCGTGGGTTCCTGATCGACGAGGACGACAACTGAGCGGTTCGCGCTCGCTGAGCGCGTAGCCGTCGGCAGTCGAAGGGCCGGGCCCCGGGGTTTCCCCGGGGCCCGGCCCTTTGGCGTGGGCGGCAGCGGTTGCCGGGTGCGGGTGGGCGGCGCCTGCGGCGGGCGTTGTCCCCTACCCGCCCCTTCCCGAAACCGGGGCTGCGCCCCGGGCCCCCTCTGTCCTCAAGCGCCGGACGGGCTTGATTTTGCCGGGCGTCGTCTGCGTGTGAGGCAGAGACATATCCAGCCGTCCGGCGCTTGAGGACATCTTTCAGCCTCGCCGGCGATTGAGGCGTGGGGGTTCGGGGGCGGAGCCCCTGAGGTGGGTACGCGGGAGGGCCCGGCCGGAACGGATCCGGCCGGGCCCTCCCATACGTACCGGTTACCGCTTGCGCAGGCGGAACGTCAGAGCCAGGCCCTCGTCCGTGAACGCCTCGCCGTAAGTGTCGTCCGCCTCGCCCTCCGCGTAGTCCAGGGCGAGCACCTCCTCGGAGATCAGCGGGGTGTGCTCCGTGAGGGCCTCCACCGTCGCCGGGGACGTCGAGGTCCAGCGGACGGCGATGCGGTCCGCCACGTCCAGGCCGCTGTTCTTACGGGCCTCCTGGATCAGGCGGATCGCGTCACGGGCCAGACCCGCGCGGCGCAGTGCGGGGGTGATCTCCAGGTCCAGGGCCACCGTCGCGCCCGAGTCCGACGCCACCGACCAGCCCTCGCGCGGGGTCTCCGTGATGATGACCTCGTCGGGGGCGAGGGTGATCTGCTCGCCCTCCACCCGCACCGACGCCGTGCCCTCGCGCAGGGCGAGGGAGAGAGCCGCCGCGTCCGCCTCGGCGACCGCCTTGGCCACCGCCTGCACGCCCTTGCCGAACCGCTTGCCCAGCGCCCGGAAGTTCGCCTTCGCCGTCGTGTCGACCAGCGAGCCGCCCACCTCGGAGAGCGAGGCGAGCGATGTGACGTTCAGCTCCTCCGTGATCTGTGCGCGCAGTTCGGGGGAGAGCCCCTCGAAGCCGCTCGCCGCCACCAGCGCGCGCGACAGCGGCTGGCGCGTCTTCACGCCCGACTCGGCACGCGTGGCCCGGCCCAGCTCGACCAGGCGGCGCACCAGCGCCATCTGGGAGGAGAGGGCCGGGTCGATCGCCGTCAGGTCCGCCTTCGGCCAGGTGGACAGGTGCACCGACTCCGGAGCGTCCGGGGTGACCGGCGCGACCAGGTCCTGCCAGACCCGCTCGGTGATGAACGGGGTCAGCGGGGCCATCAGCCGCGTCACCGTCTCGACGACCTCGTGCAGCGTGCGCAGCGCCGCCTTGTCGCCCTGCCAGAACCGGCGGCGCGAGCGGCGTACGTACCAGTTGGAGAGGTCGTCGACGAACGCCGAGAGCAGCTTGCCGGCGCGCTGGGTGTCGTACCCCTCCATCGCGGCGGTCATCTGGTCGACCAGCGCGTTCAGTTCGCTCAGCAGCCAGCGGTCCAGGACCGTGCGGTCCGCCGGGGCCGGGTCGGCCGCCGACGGGGCCCAGCCCGACGTGCGTGCGTACAGGGCCTGGAAGGCGACCGTGTTCCAGTAGGTGAGGAGCGTCTTGCGGACGACCTCCTGGATAGTGCCGTGGCCCACGCGCCGCGCCACCCACGGGGAGCCGCCCGCCGCCATGAACCACCGCACCGCGTCCGCCCCGTGCTGGTCCATCAGCGGGATCGGCTGGAGGATGTTGCCCAGGTGCTTGGACATCTTGCGGCCGTCCTCGGCGAGGATGTGGCCCAGGCAGACCACGTTCTCGTAGGACGACTTGTCGAAGACCAGGGTGCCGACCGCCATCAGCGTGTAGAACCAGCCGCGGGTCTGGTCGATGGCCTCCGAGATGAACTGCGCCGGGTAGCGGCTCTCGAAGATCTCCTTGTTCTTGTACGGGTAGCCCCACTGCGCGAACGGCATCGAACCCGAGTCGTACCAGGCGTCGATGACCTCCGGGACGCGGTACGCCTCCAGCTGGCAGCTCTCGTGCGGGCAGGTGAAGGTGATCTCGTCGATGAACGGGCGGTGGGGGTCGAGCTCCGACTGGTCTCTGCCGGTCAGTTCGCTCAGCTCGGCGCGCGAGCCCACGCACGTCAGGTGGTCGTCCTCGCAGCGCCAGATCGGCAGCGGCGTGCCCCAGTAGCGGTTGCGGGAGAGCGCCCAGTCGACGTTGTTGTTCAGCCAGTCGCCGAAGCGGCCGTTCTTGACCGAGTCCGGGAACCAGTTGGTCTTCTCGTTCTCCTGAAGGAGACGGTCCTTGATCGCGGTCGTCCTGATGTACCAGGAGGGCTGCGCGTAGTAGAGCAGCGCCGTGTGGCAGCGCCAGCAGTGTGGGTAGCTGTGCTCGTAGGGAACGTGGCGGAAGAGCTTGCCACGGGCGTCCAGGTCCGCGGTGAGCGCCTCGTCGGCCTTCTTGAAGAAGACCCCGCCGACCAGCGGCAGGTCCTGCTCGAAAGTGCCGTCCGGGCGGACCGGGTTGACCACCGGCAGGCCGTACGCACGGCAGACCAGGAGGTCGTCGGCGCCGAACGCGGGGGACTGGTGGACCAGACCCGTACCGTCCTCGGTCGTGACGTACTCGGCATTGACCACGTAGTGCGCGTCCGCCGGGAAGTCCACCAGGGTGAACGGGCGTTCGTAGGTCCAGCGCTCCATCTCGGCGCCGGTGAACGACCGGCCGGTCACCTCCCAGCCCTCGCCGAGCGCCTTCTCCAGGAGCGGTTCGGCGACGACGAGCTTCTCCTCGCCGTCCGTAGCGACCACGTACCGGACCCCGGGGCGCGCCGCGACGGCCGTGTTGGAGACCAGCGTCCAAGGGGTGGTCGTCCAGACCAGCAGGGCCGCCTCGCCGGCCAGCGGGCCGGAGGTGAGGGGGAAGCGGACGAAGACCGAGGGGTCGACGACCGTCTCGTACCCCTGGGCCAGCTCGTGGTCGGAGAGACCGGTGCCGCAGCGCGGGCACCAGGGGGCGACGCGGTGGTCCTGGACCAGCAGGTCCTTGTTGAAGATCTCCTTCAGCGACCACCACACGGAGTCCACGTACTCCGGGTCCATCGTGCGGTACGCGTCGTCCAGGTCGACCCAGTACCCCATACGGGTCGTGAGCTCGGCGAACGCGTCGGTGTGCCGGGTCACCGACTCGCGGCACTTGGCGTTGAACTCGGCGATGCCGAACGCCTCGATGTCCTTCTTGCCGTTGAAGCCCAGCTCCTTCTCCACCGCGAGCTCGACCGGCAGGCCGTGACAGTCCCAGCCGGCCTTGCGGCCCACGTGGTAGCCCTGCATCGTGCGGAAGCGCGGGAAGACGTCCTTGAAGACGCGGGCCTCGATGTGGTGCGCGCCCGGCATGCCGTTGGCGGTGGGCGGGCCCTCGTAGAAGACCCACTCGGGGCGGCCCTCGGACCGGCCGAGGCTCTTGGCGAAGACCTTGTTCTCGCGCCAGAAGTCGAGCACGGCGTGCTCCAGCGCGGGCAGGTCGACCTGGGCGGGTACCTGGCGGTACTGCGGCGATGTCATGTGCGGCTTCCTCCGGCGGACGTATTCCACTTCCGTCGGAGGGACGAGAGCGTCTCGGCTCCCGCGGTACCACCCTCCTTGGCCCCGGGCGCGTGCGCCCGTGGCCCCCTCATTGGGGTCGCGACGCCGGGTCTAGTCGCCTCGGCGGTCCTGGGCGGGGCCCAGGGTCCAAGGCTTTCTTCCGGCGGCTCCGGGGTGATCTTCACGACGCGCTCGCCCCCGGGCTCCCACTGTCCCCGGGTCGCTGCTGGCTGCGTACGACGCTACTCGTCCCGTCCATGCCTCTCGCTGCGCCCAGTGTACGGGCCCATACGGCTGACGGCCGACCGGTTCAACCCCGGCCCCGGGCGTGACCCGAATGGCCGGTCGGTGGCGTGCGGAGCCGGCGGCGACGCGCGGGAGCGTCCGGGGCGGATTACCGGGCGGGGAGCTGGGAACAACGGATGCAGGCGCGCCACGACCGGGTATGGAGAGGGGCGAAACGGCGGCGTGCCCCGTTGCCGCGGGGCTGGAGTCGATTTATCGTCCCAGCACGATTCGCGTGCAAGATCACAATATGTGAAGGGGCCGCGGCCATGGTGGCGAAGAAGACGGCGGAAGAGACCGCGGCCGGGCAGAAGGCCGACGGCGAGCCACCGGCCGAGACGTCCGCGACCGCCGACGAGGCGGCGGACGACAAGGCGCCCGCGAGTAAGACAGCGGCCAGGAAGACGGCTGCGAAGAAGGCGCCTGCCGAGAAGGCGACGGCCAAGAAGACCGCCGCCAAGAAGAGCACCACGAAGCAAAGCACCACGAAGAAGAGCGCGGCCAAGAAGGCTTCGAAGACGGCCGCACATACGGCCACGGGGGCGGCTCAGGCCGCCGAGGAGACGGGAGTCCACACGGTGGTAGCCAAGAAGAGCGCGAGTCGCCCCGCAGCCGGTACGGAGGACGTGGCCGCGGTGCCGCCGGCTCGTGCCGCCGCTCCCGGGGAGCTGGCGGTACGGCCCGGGGAGGACCCCTGGACCCCGGAGGAGGTCACCGAGGCGCGGACCCTGCTGACCAGCGAGATCATGCGGCTGCGCAGCGAGCTGGAGGCCTCGGGCGCGGCGCTCGCCGGGCTGATGCGGGACTCCGGTGACGGCGCGGGCGACGACGAGGCCGACACCGGCACCAAGAACATCACCCGCGAGCACGAGCTGTCGCTCGCCGCCCACGCCCAGGAGACGCTGGAGCAGACCGAGCGGGCCCTGGCCCGGCTCGAAGCGGGGACCTACGGGCTCTGCGAGGTGTGCGGCAAACCGATCGGCAAGGCACGGATGCAGGCATTTCCCCGCGCCACCCTCTGCGTCGAGGACAAGCAGAAGCAGGAGCGGCGCGGCTGACCCGCACAGGTGTGTCGTACCCTCGTCCTCAGTCAGGCACCTAGGTTGAGGGACTCACGTGGCAGAGGCGGAGCGCATCATCGGTACGCCGGACAATCCCGAGGCCGAGCACCCGGACGGCGGCTCCACCGCCGCCGACGCCACGGTGAACGCGGGCACGGGCAAGCGCAAGATCCTGGCGCTCATCGGCGTCTCCGTCGTCGCCTACCTGCTGGACCTGGTCACCAAGATGATCGTGGTCGCCAAGCTGGAGCACCAGCCGCCGATCGACATCATCGGCGACTGGCTGCAGTTCCGGGCGCTGCGCAACCCGGGCGCCGCGTTCGGGTTCGGCGAGGCGTTCACGGTGATCTTCACCATCATCGCCGCCGGCGTGATCGTGGTCGTCATCCGGCTGGCCCGCAAGCTCTACAGCCTGCCGTGGGCCATCGCCCTGGGGCTGCTCCTGGGCGGTGCGCTCGGCAACCTCACCGACCGGATCTTCCGGGCACCCGGCGTGTTCGAAGGGGCGGTGGTCGACTTCATCGCCCCCAAGCACTTCGCCGTCTTCAACCTCGCGGACTCCGCCATCGTGTGCGGCGGCATCCTCATCGTGATCCTCTCCTTCAAGGGCCTGGACCCCGACGGCACCGTCCACAAGGACTAGGGGTACCCGGTCCTGCGCGGCGAGCATCCGGCGCAAGGCATACTCGACAGGTGAGTACGCACCCCGAGATCCGCACCCTGCCCGTACCGGACGGCCTGGAGGGCGAGCGTGTCGACGCCGCCATCTCCAGGATGTTCGGTTTCTCCCGCACCAAGGCCGCCGAGCTGGCCGCCGCCGGGAAGGTCCAGGTGGACGGTTCGGTGGCCGGCAAGTCCGAGCGCGTGCACGGCGGTGCCTGGCTGGAGGTCGAGATGCCCCAGGCGCCCGCCCCCGTCCAGATCGTCGCCGAGCCCGTCGAGGGCATGGAGATCGTCCACGACGACGACGACATCGTGGTCATCGTGAAGCCGGTCGGCGTCGCGGCCCACCCCAGCCCCGGCTGGACCGGCACCACCGTCATCGGCGGCCTCGCCGCCGCCGGGTACCGCATCTCGACGTCCGGCGCCGCCGAGCGCCAGGGCATCGTGCACCGGCTCGACGTCGGCACCTCCGGCCTGATGGTCGTCGCCAAGTCCGAGCGCGCGTACACCCTGCTCAAGGCCCAGTTCCGCGACCGGGTCGTCGACAAGAAGTACCACGCGCTCGTCCAGGGCCACCCGGACCCGATGAGCGGCACCATCGACGCCCCGATCGGGCGCCACCCCAACCACGACTACAAGTGGGCCGTCACCGCCGAGGGCAAGCCGTCGGTGACCCACTACGACCTCATCGAGGCGTACCGCGCCGCCAGCCTCCTGGACATCAAGCTGGAGACCGGCCGCACCCACCAGATCCGGGTCCACATGTCCGCCCACCGCCACCCCTGCGTCGGCGACCTGACCTACGGCGCCGACCCGACCCTGGCCAAGCGGCTCGGGCTGACCCGGCAGTGGCTGCACGCGGTGCGCCTGGGCTTCGAGCACCCGAGCGACGGCAGCTGGGTGGAGTTCTCCAGCACCTACCCGGCCGACCTCCAGCACGCCCTCGACACCATCTCCGCGGAGAGCCAGTGACCGCCGCGCCACCCCCCTACACCACCGGCAGGGCCGTCGAGGAGAGCGACCTGGCGGCCTGCTTCCAGGTGCGCAAGGAAGTCTTCGTGGGCGAGCAGAACGTGCCCGAGGAGATCGAGTACGACGCCTACGACGCGACCGCCGTGCATGTCCTGGCCGTCGCGGCGGATGGCACCGCCCTGGGAACGGGACGGCTGCTGCACGGCGCCGACGCGGCCGGGAAGGCCGGTGGCGACCTCACCGTCGGCTCGCTGGGGCGGCTCGCGGTGACCCGGCGGGCGCGCGGGCTCGGCGTCGGCGCCGCGCTGGTGCGCGCCATCGAGGACGAGGCGGCCGGGCTCGGCCTGGCCGCCGTGGACCTGCACGCCCAGACGCACGCCCTCGGCTTCTACGAGCGGCTCGGCTATGTGGCGTACGGCCCCGAGTTCCCGGACGCGGGCATCGCGCACCGGGCGATGCGCCGGAGGATCGGGTCCGCCTGACCCCGTGTGCGGGGGGCCTTGTCCGCTTGGGGAACCGCGCGTGGCAGGGTGGAGCCCGCTCGGCCGTCGCCCCGGCCGGGCCCCTGACGGCCGCCCACCCCGGCCGGACCTGACGGACGCGGCAGAGCCGTGACCGGTGCGTCGGCCCGGTGAGCGGCCCGGAACCGTACGCTCCGGAAGGCGCCCCCGTGGATCAGATGGCCCTGCTGCTCCTGCTGCTGCTCGGAGCCGTGGTCACGGTGCCGCTCGGCGCCCGCCTGGGGCTGCCGGCACCGGTTCTGATGACGCTGGCCGGGGTGGCCATGGCGTTCGCGCCCTTCGTGCCGAACGTCGACATCCCGCCCGAGATCATCCTCCCGGCCCTGCTGCCGCCGCTGCTCTACGCCTCCGTGCAGCGCACCTCCTGGCGGCAGTTCGCCGCCAACAAGCGCCCGATCTTCCTGCTGGCCGTCGCCCTGGTCTTCGTCACCACGGCCGCCGTCGCCGCCGTCGCCAACTCGATCGTGCCCGGCCTGCCGATCGCCGCCGCCGTCGCCCTCGGCGCGCTCGTCGCCCCGCCCGACCCGGTCGCGGCGACCGCCGTGGCGGGCTCGGTCGGACTGCCGCGCCGGCTCGTGTCGATCCTGGAAGGCGAGGGGCTGTTCAACGACGTCACCGCCATCGTGCTCTACCACGTGGCCATCGCCGCGGCGGTGAGCGGCACCTTCTCGCTGCCCGAGGCCTTCGGGCTGCTCATCCTCTCCGCCGTGGTCGCGGTCGTCGTCGGCCTCGCCCTCGGCTGGCTCACCATCAAGCTCATGGGGCTGCTGGGTGATGCCACCCTCCAGGTCGGCCTGAGCCTGCTCGTGCCCTTCGTCGCCTACGTCCTCGCGGAGGAGCTGAAGGGCTCCGGCGTGCTCGCGGTCCTGACCGTCGCGCTCTTCCTCGCCGAGCACACCGCCGACGCCGACGACGTGCTGGGCCGGCTCACCGGACGTACCTTCTGGGAGATCGTCGACACCCTGGTCACCGGGGTGGCCTTCGGGCTGATCGGCCTGGAACTGCACAATGTGTTCGGCACCGCCGGCGGACGCGAGTTCCGGATGCTCGGCTGGGGGCTGGCCATCGTCGTGGTCGTCGTCGGCGTACGGCTGGCATGGCTGCTGCCCGCCACCTGGCTCGCCAAGCGGCTGCACAACCGCGGGGACGTCAGCGAGGAGATCCCGACCAGCTGGCGGGAGACCGTGGTCATGTGGTGGGCCGGGATGCGCGGGGTGGCCTCCGTCGCGCTGGCGCTGGCGATCCCGTTGGAGACGGATGACGGGCAGCCCTTCCCCGGCCGCGAGGAGATCATCTTCATCGCCTTCTCCGTGATCATGGTCACCCTCGTCTTCCAGGGGCTCACCCTGCCCTGGCTGGTCCGCAAACTCCGCGTACGGGCCGACGGCGACGCCGAGGAGGCCCTGGAGCGGCAGCTCGCCCTGCGCGCCGCCCTGGCCGCCAAGCACCGGCTCAAGGAGATCCAGGAGGTCGAGGAGTTCCCGGACGAGGTCGTGGAGCGGCTCCAGAAGGCCGCGTACGACATCGGCGCCCGGATCAACCCGGACATGGTCGACGAGGAGCGGCGCGAGGCCTACGCGAAGCGGGCCGAACGGTTCAAGGCGGTCAGCCGTGTCCAGCGCGAGATGATGTCGGCCGCCCGGCACGAGGTGCTCTCCGCCCGCAACGAGGCCGGCTCCGACCCCGAGGTCGTCGACCGGGTGCTGCGCTACCTGGACGTCCGCTCCCTGCGCTGATCCCCCGGGGCGTCAGGTGCGGCCACCCCGGGCGCAGGCGTCACGGAGCGGCCGGGCCCCCGGGCGCAGGCGTCACGGAGCGGCCGCACCCGGCGTACGGGAAGCGGCCGCTCCGTGACGCGGGGCGTACGGGACCTCAGCCGCGGCCGGTGCGGGGCGCCTTCGAGCCGTCCAGGTCGAAGGAGGAGCCGGAACCGTTGTGGCCGATCAGGGCCTCCGCCCCCGTCAGCTCCGCCCACTGCTCACCCGGCGGCAGCGCGGCGGGTGAGGTGGCGACCCGCGGCAGCGCGTAGGGGTGGTGGTCGCGCAGCCAGCCGATCAGCTGCTCACGTACCGCGCAGCGCACCGTCCAGATGTCGTCCGCGTCCTTCGCCGTGACCACGGCCCGCACCTGGATGGTGGTCGGGGTCGTGTCGGTGACGGCGAGCGACCAGTCCCGGCCGTCCCAGGCGGCGACGTCACCGAGGATGTCCCGCAGCTTCTCGCGCATCGCGGCCACCGGCGCCGCGTGGTCGAGGTGGAAGAAGACCGTGCCGGTCATCTGGACCCCGCCGCGCGACCAGTTCTCGAACGGCTTGCTGGTGAAGTACGAGACCGGCATCGTGATCCGCCGCTCGTCCCAGGTCCGGACCGCCAGGAACGTCAGCGTGATCTCCTCGATGGTGCCCCACTCGCCGTCCACCACCACGGTGTCGCCGAGCCGGACCATGTCGCCGAAGGCGATCTGGAGCCCGGCGAAGAGGTTGCCGAGGGTCGACTGGGCGGCCACACCGGCGACGATGCCGAGCACACCCGCCGAGGCCAGCATCGAGGTGCCGACCCCGCGCATCGCCGGGAACGTCAGCAGCATCGCCGCGATGGCGACCACCGTCACCACCGCGATGACGACCCGCTGGATCAGCGTCACCTGCGTGCGGACCCGGCGTACCCGGGCCGGATCGCGGGTGGCCGTCGCGTACCGCGCGTAGCTGGACTCGACGACCGTCACGGCGGCCCGGACCACCAGCCACGCCGAGGCGCCGATCAGCACCAGGCTGAGGGCCTGGCCTATCCCGACCCGGTGCTCCCACACCCAGGCGATGCCCGACTGGCGGTAGCTTCCGCGCAGCAACGCGATGATGATCACCACTTGCAGCGGTGGCCGGCAGCGCCGCAGCAGACCCCACAGCGGGGTCTCGTGGTGGCGGGTGTCGGCCCCGCGCAGCAGCCGGTCGACCAGCCAGCCGACCAGCAGGGTGATCACCACGGAACCGCCGAAGACGATCAGCGGGCGCAGCACGTTCTCCATCGCCTAGTCCTCCAAGCATTCAGGCACAACTGGCACCATGGGCCTCATGGACATCATGCTTTTCCACTCGACCTACGGGCTGACGCCCGCAGTGCACGCCGCGGCCGCGCGTCTGAGGGACGCCGGCCACGAGGTGCGCGTGCCCGATCTTTTCGAGGGGCACACCTTTGACACGGTGGAGGAGGGCATGGCCTTCAAGGAGGAGGTCGGCAAGGAGGAGCTGCTGAAGCGCGCCGTGCTGGCCGCGGCCCCCTACTCCGACCATGGGCTGGTCTACGCCGGCTTCTCCCTCGGGGCGGCGACCGCGCAGACCCTGGCCCTGGGCGACGCGAAGGCGCGCGGGCTGCTGCTGTTCCACGGCACGTCGGACATCGCCGAGAATGCCACGGTGGAGGAGCTCCCCGTCCAGCTGCACGTCGCGGACCCGGACCCCTTCGAGTCCCACGACTGGCTGAACAGCTGGTACCTCCAGATGCAGCGGACCGGCGCGGACGTGGAGATCTACCGCTACCCCGGGGCCGGCCACCTGTTCACCGACCCCGATCGCCACGACTACGACCAGGCCGCCGCCGAGCAGACCTGGAAGGTCGCGCTCGGCTTCCTGGCCACGCTGTAGGGGGCCTTCAAGCGCACCGGGCGGTCCTCCGTGGCGGACCGCCCGGTTCTCGCTGCCGTGCGGGCGTTACGCCTTCAGCGCCTTGTCCACCGCCGCCGTGAACTCGGCCGCCGTCATCGGGGCGTTGTCGCTGCCCTCGCTCGTGATCTTCTCGCCGTCCATCTTCAGCGTCGGCGTGCCCTGCACCCCGCTCTTGTCGAACGTCTTGGACATCTTCATCGCCCAGGCGTCGTACGTACCGTCCTCGACGTCCTTCTGGAAGGCCTTGTTGCCCTTCAGGGCGTCCACCGAGTCGGCGACCTCGATGAGGTAGCTGTCCTTGGCGAACTTGTCCTCGCTCTCCTGCGGGTGGAACTTCGCGGAGTACAGCGCGGCCTTGTAGTCCATGAACGCCTCGGGGCTCACGTCCAGCGCGGCGCCGAGCGCGCTGAGGGCGTTCTTGGAACCCTCACCGTTGTCGGTGTTGTCGATGAAGGTCGCACCGACGTACTTGACCTTGTACTTGCCGGACTCGACGTCCTTGGCGACGGTCTCGCCGACGCCCTGCTCGAACGTGGCGCAGACCGGGCAGCGGGAGTCCTCGTACAGCACCAGGGTCTTCTCGGCGTCGGACTTGCCGATCACCACGGTGGTGCCGTCGGTACCCGAGGTGTTCTTCGGCGCGCTGACGTTCTTCGCGTCGGCGGCGGCTTCCCAGGCGTCCGGCTTGTTCAGCTGCATCACGCCGTAGCTGATACCGCCGACGACGGCGAGGGCCGCGACGACCGAGACGGCGACGACGAGCTGCTTGCGGGTCCTGTCCTTCTTGGCCTGGACCTCGCGCTCGGCGCGCAGCCGCTCACGGGCCGCTGCCTTGTTCTGCTGGGTGTTGCGCTTGCTCATGATCGTTCTCCGTGGATGCGTGGGGAGTGGAAGGGGTGCTGCCCGGCGTCGGCCGTGCTGCCCTCAGGCAGCGGCGTACGCGGTGAGCGGCGGCCCCCTCCGTCCCACGGAGTGCACGGGGAAGCGGGCCGCGGCGAGCGGGTGCGCGCCCCCGGCGGGCCGGGGGAGGCGGGGGGCCGACCGGACGCTCCCGCGCACCGCGGCGACCGCGGTGAGCAGCGGCCTGAACGCCACCAGGGCCGCCGCGCGCACCAGCCCCGCCAGCGCCGCCTCCCCGCGCCGCAGCCAGAGGGCGGCGAGCAGCCCGACGGCCACATGGGCGGCGAGCAGCAGCCACGGCACGGCGGGTCCGGGCTGCGCCAGCAAGGCCGCCGCGCGCTCGCCCGCACCGGTCACCCCGGCGAGCGGGGTGCCCACCGTGCCGACGCCCGCCAGCCGCGCACCGGTCGCGCCGACCTCGCCGCCACCGCAGAGCACGTCGAAGCCGATCGAGCGCAGCGGGCCGGCGATGGGCCCGCCGGCCGCCCCGTAGCAGAGGTGCTGGCCGGTGGTGAAGAGCGTGTCGGCGGCCAGCTCCAGCGGCACGAGCAGCCCCGCGATGGCGCCGAAGCCGCGCTCCCGGCCGGCCAGCGCGTACGCCAGGGCGAAGACGGCCGCGGCGAGGAGCGCGACCGCGGTCAGCGGCAGTGGCACCCCGGAGAGCAGCACATGGGACGCGGTGGACAGGGTGACGGCGAGCGCGGCGAAAAGCGCCGCGCGCGCCACCCTGAGCTGCGTACCTGAGATGTCCATCGCCGGAAAGTGTGTCATGTGCCGAGGTAGGAGGGCCTTAAAAGAGGGTGAGATTCACAGCGCCGGCAGCCGCGGCCACGGAAGCCACGGCCACGGGAGTCACGGCGCCGTTACGCACGGTCCGGGCGGGCGGCCCTACAGGCCCGGGATCTTGCCGTTGCGGAAGAGGTCCACGAAGATCTGGTGGTCCGCCCGGGCCCGGGCGCCGTAGCTGTGGGCGAAGTCGACCAGCAGCTCGCCGAAGCCCTCCTCGTCGGCCGCGATGGCCGCGTCGATCGCCCGCTCCGTGGAGAACGGCACCAGCGAGTGGCCGCTCTCGTCGTCCGCCGCCGCGTGCATGGTGGCCGTGGCCCGGCCCAGGTCGGCGACGACCGCCGCGATCTCGTCCACCTCGTCGATCTCGGACCAGTCCAGGTCGACCGCGTACGGCGAGACTTCGGCGACCAGCTGGCCCGCGCCGTCCAGCTCGGTCCAGCCCAGCCACGGGTCCGCGTGCGCCTGGAGGGCGCGCTGCGAGATCACCGTACGGTGGCCCTCGTGCTGGAAGTAGTCCCGCACGGCGGCGTCCGTGATGTGCCGGGAGACCGCCGGGGTCTGCGCCTGCTTGAGGTAGATCACCACATCGTTCTCCAGGGCGTCGCTGTTGCCCTCCAGGAGGATGTTGTACGAGGGCAGTCCGGCGGAGCCGATGCCGATGCCCCGGCGGCCCACCACGTCCTTGACCCGGTAGGAGTCGGGGCGGGTCAGGCTCGACTCCGGCAGCGTCTCCAGATAGCCGTCGAACGCGGCGAGCACCTTGTACCGCGTGGCGGCGTCCAGGTCGATCGCGCCGCCGCCGTCGGCGAACCGGCGCTCGAAGTCCTGGATCACCGTCATCGAGTCCAGCAGCGAGAAGCGGGTCAGCGAGCGGGCGGTGCGCAGCGCGGACAGCAGCGGGCCGTCCGCGGTGTCCAGCGTGAAGGGCGGCACCTCGTCGTTCTTCGCGCCCGTCGCCAGCGCGTGGATCCGCTCCCGGTAGGCGGCGGCGAAGATCCGGACCAGGTCGGTGATCTGCTCGTCGGACAGCGCCTTGGCGTACCCGATCAGCGCCACGGAGGCGGCGAACCGCTTCAGGTCCCAGGTGAAGGGGCCCACGTACGCCTCGTCGAAGTCGTTGACGTTGAAGACGAGGCGGCCGTTGGCGTCCATGTAGGTGCCGAAGTTCTCCGCGTGCAGGTCGCCGTGGATCCAGACCCGGCCGGTGCGCTCGTCGAGATACGGGCCGCCGCGCTGCTCGCGCTCCAGGTCGGTGTAGAACAGGCCGGCCGTGCCCCGGTAGAAGGCGAAGGCCGAGCCGGCCATCTTGCGGAACTTGACCCGGAAGGCGGCCGGATCGGCGGCCAGCAGCTTCCCGAAGGCGGTGTCGAAAACGGCGAGAATCTGCTCCCCGCGCTGCGCTGCGCCGGTCTGCGGTTCCGACATTTCTTGCTGCCTCCTGCTGTCGTGGGCGTGCCTGGCCGGACCGGTGGTCCGCATGACTGAGTGCATGACAAAACGGACACCCGTTCCGCCCTGTCCAACGCTCGGCGGAAGCCGGGAGTGCCCGTCGTCCGACTCCGTCACGTCGTAGACTTCCACGCTGTCCCCCCGTCCGTCATCGCCCGACTTCCCGGAGGCCCGACGCCGTGACCAAGCCGCCCTTCACGCACCTGCACGTTCACACCCAGTACTCGCTGCTGGACGGTGCGGCGCGGCTCAAGGACATGTTCGAGGCCTGCAACGAGATGGGCATGTCGCACATCGCGATGACCGACCACGGCAACCTGCACGGGGCCTACGACTTCTTCCACTCGGCGACCAAGGCCGGAGTCACGCCGATCATCGGCATCGAGGCGTACGTCGCCCCCGAGTCGCGCAAACACAAGCGCAAGGTGCAGTGGGGACAGCCGCACCAGAAGCGCGACGACGTGTCCGGATCCGGTGGTTACACCCACAAGACGATCTGGGCGTCGAACAGGACGGGGCTGCACAACCTCTTCCGGCTCTCCTCCGACGCGTACGCCGAGGGCTGGCTCCAGAAGTGGCCCCGGATGGACAAGGAGACCATCTCCCAGTGGTCCGAGGGCCTCATCGCGTCCACCGGCTGCCCCTCCGGCGAGGTGCAGACCCGGCTGCGGCTCGGCCAGTTCGACGAGGCGGTCCAGGCGGCCTCCGACTACAAGGACATCTTCGGCGCGGACAAGTACTTCCTGGAGCTGATGGACCACGGCATCGAGATCGAGCGCCGGGTCCGTGACGGGCTCCTGGAGATCGGCCGGAAGCTCGACATCCCGCCGCTGGTGACGAACGACTCCCACTACACGTACGCGCACGAGGCCACCGCCCACGACGCCCTGCTCTGCATCCAGACCGGCAAGAACCTCTCCGACCCGGACCGCTTCCGCTTCGACGGCACCGGCTACTACCTGAAGACGACGGACGAGATGTACGCCGTCGACTCCTCCGACGCCTGGCAGCAGGGGTGCGCCAACACCCTGCTGGTCGCCCAGCAGATCGACACCACCGGCATGTTCGAGGCGAAGAACCTCATGCCGAAGTTCGAGATCCCGGACGGCTTCACCGAGATCACCTGGTTCCAGGAGGAGGTCCGGACCGGCATGCGGCGCCGCTTCCCGGGCGGGGTGCCCGAGGACCGGCAGAAGCAGGTCGAGTACGAGATGGACATCATCATCCAGATGGGGTTCCCGGGGTACTTCCTGGTCGTCGCCGACTTCATCATGTGGGCCAAGAACAACGGCATCGCGGTGGGACCGGGACGTGGTTCGGCGGCCGGCTCGATCGTGTCGTACGCGATGGGCATCACCGACCTCGACCCGATCGAGCACGGGCTGATCTTCGAGCGGTTCCTCAACCCCGAGCGCGTCTCCATGCCCGATGTCGACATCGACTTCGACGAGCGCCGGCGCGTCGAGGTGATCCGGTACGTGACCGAGAAGTACGGCGCCGACAAGGTCGCCATGATCGGCACCTACGGCAAGATCAAGGCGAAGAACGCCATCAAGGACTCGGCCCGGGTGCTGGGCTACCCGTACGCCATGGGCGACCGCCTCACCAAGGCGATGCCCGCCGACGTCCTCGGCAAGGGCATCGACCTCAACGGCATCACCGACCCCAAGCACCCGCGCTACAGCGAGGCGGGCGAGATCCGGGGGATGTACGAGAGCGAGCCGGACGTCAAGAAGGTCATCGACACCGCCAAGGGCGTCGAGGGCCTGGTGCGGCAGATGGGCGTGCACGCCGCCGGCGTCATCATGTCCAGCGAGCCGATCGTCGACCACGCACCGGTCTGGGTCCGGCACACCGACGGCGTCACCATCACGCAGTGGGACTACCCGCAGTGCGAGTCGCTCGGCCTGCTGAAGATGGACTTCCTCGGCCTGCGCAACCTGACGATCATGGACGACGCCATCAAGATGGTGAAGTCCAACAAGGGCATCGACCTGGAGATGCTCGCCCTGCCGCTGGACGACCCCAAGACCTACGAACTGCTCTGCCGCGGTGACACGCTCGGCGTCTTCCAGTTCGACGGCGGGCCGATGCGCTCCCTGCTGCGCCAGATGCAGCCCGACAACTTCGAGGACATCTCCGCCGTCTCGGCCCTCTACCGGCCGGGCCCGATGGGCATGAACTCGCACACGAACTACGCGGAGCGCAAGAACGGCCGCCAGGAGATCACCCCGATCCACCCGGAGCTGGAGGAGCCCCTCAAGGAGGTCCTCGGCCTCACCTACGGTCTGATCGTCTACCAGGAGCAGGTCCAGAAGGCCGCCCAGATCGTCGCAGGCTACTCGCTCGGCGAGGCCGACATCCTGCGCCGCGTGATGGGCAAGAAGAAGCCCGAGGAGCTGGCGAAGAACTTCGTCCTCTTCGAGAAGGGCGCCAAGGAGAAGGGGTTCTCCGACGCGGCGATCAAGGCGCTGTGGGACGTCCTGGTGCCGTTCGCCGGGTACGCGTTCAACAAGGCGCATTCCTCGGCGTACGGCCTGGTCACCTACTGGACCGCCTACCTGAAGGCGAACTACCCCGCCGAGTACATGGCCGCCCTGCTGACCTCGGTCAAGGACGACAAGGACAAGTCCGCGGTCTACCTCAACGAGTGCCGCCGCATGGGCATCAAGGTGCTGCCGCCCAACGTCAACGAGTCGCTGTCCAACTTCGCCGCCCAGGGCGACGACGTGATCCTCTTCGGCCTGACCGCCATCCGCAACGTCGGCCAGAACGTCGTGGACTCGATCATCCGCTCCCGCAAGGCCAAGGGGAAGTACAGCACCTTCCCCGACTTCCTCGACAAGGTCGAGGCGGTCGTCTGCAACAAGCGCACCGTCGAATCACTGATCAAGGCCGGCGCCTTCGACGAGATGGGCCACACCCGCAAGGGCCTCGTCGCCCACCACGAACCGATGATCGACAACGTGGTCCAGGTCAAGCGCAAGGAGGCCGAGGGGCAGTTCGACCTCTTCGGCGGCATGGGCGAGGAGGAGAGCAGCGAGCCGGGTTTCGGGCTCGACGTGGAGTTCTCCGACGTCGAGTGGGAGAAGGCCTACCTGCTCGCCCAGGAGCGGGAGATGCTCGGCCTGTACGTCTCCGACCACCCGCTGTTCGGCCTGGAGCACGTGCTGTCCGACAAGGCCGACTCCTCGATCTCCCAGCTCATGGGCGGGGACTACGGGGACGGCGCCATCGTCACCGTCGGCGGCATCATCTCCGGCCTCCAGCGCAAGATGACCAAGCAGGGCAACGCCTGGGCCATCGCCACCGTGGAGGACCTGGCGGGCTCCATCGAGTGCATGTTCTTCCCCGCCACCTACCAGCTGGTCTCCACCCAGCTCGTCGAGGACACCGTCGTCTTCGTCAAGGGACGGCTCGACAAGCGCGAGGACGTGCCCCGGCTGGTCGCCATGGAGATGCAGGTCCCCGACATCTCCAACGCCGGGACCAACGCACCGGTCGTCCTCACCATCCCCACCGTGAAGATCACCCCGCCCATGGTCACCCGGCTCGGCGAGGTGCTCAGCCACCACCGGGGCGACACCGAGGTACGCATCAGGCTCCAGGGCCCCCGCACCACCACGGTCCTGCGCCTCGACCGGCACCGGGTCAAGCCCGACCCGGCCCTCTTCGGGGACCTGAAGGTGCTGCTCGGCCCGTCCTGCCTGGCCGGCTGAGTTCAGGAGACACGACGAGAGGGGCGTCCCGCCGGTGCGGGACGCCCCTCTCGTGCATGACCGCGAGCGGCCGACGCGTCAGTTGTGACCGAAGCGCCGCTGGTGCTTGCGCGCCACGTCGGACGGGCTGCCCTGGGCCTGCGACTGCGGCTGGGTCTGCGACTCGAAAGCCGTCGACTTGGCCTGCTCCGCACCACGCTCCGAGGCGGACGCGCGATCGTGCTGGCTGCCCTGCTTGCGGTTCTTGTTCTTGGCCATGGTGAATGCCTCCTGTGGGGAATCCTGGGGGGCCAGGACCGCTGTCAGACTCACATAGCGCCGCAAACAGTGCATGTTGGATCATTACCGTACGTAGCGGTATCCGCAGTGAGGGCCGTTCCCGCCGCCTGCCCCGGGCCTTCTCCGGCCCGCCCCCGATTCGCCACGCCGATGATCGAGTTCCGGCCGTCAACCCTTGCGCGGTCGGGCAGACTCGAAGGAAACCCTGGGTAAGCGGACCCGGTCATCGAGGGGCGGGTGCCGCTGAACCGTTCCCGAATTCCTGGAAGAGGGTGGAACGCGTGGACCGTTGCGTCGTCCTGGTGGACGCCGGCTACTTGCTGGGCGCAGCCGCGAGTCTGCTGGCCGGAGAGCCCGCCCGTTCCCGGATCACCGTCGACCACGCGGCCCTCATCCAGGGCCTGCGTGAGAGGGCCGAGGCCGACACGCAGCAGCCGCTGCTGCGGATCTACTGGTTCGACGGCGCCCCCGACCGGGTACCCCAGCCCGAGCACCGCAGACTCCGCGTGATGCCCCGGGTGACCGTACGGCTGGGAGCCCTGACCCGCAGCGACGGACGCTGGGCCCAGAAGGGCGTGGACGCCGCCATGCACGCCGAGCTCACCGAACTGGCCAGGAACCGGGCCTGTTCCGATGTGGTCCTGGTGACCGGCGACGGCGATCTGCTGCCCGGCCTCATGTCCGCCAAGGAGCACGGGGTCGCCGTCCACCTGTGGGCCGTCCAGGCCGCCGACGGCGACTACAACCAGTCCGAGGACCTCGTCGCCGAGGCGGACGAACGCCGCGTGCTCGACCGGGCCTGGATCACCAAGGCCGTCCGTGCCAAGGACACCGGTGGCAGCTGCCCGCCGCCCCCCGCCCCGCGCCCCGAGATCGCCGCCATCCTCTCCGCGCCGCTGCCGGAGGCCGCCCTCGCCGCCTCCGCCGAGCGGGCCTCCGAGGCGGCCCAGGCCGCCGCCGCCCGCAACGGGCCCGCTGCCCCCGCCGGGACCGTCCCCTCCGAGCCCCCGCCCGCCCCCGGCCACAAGACCGTCCCCACCCCCAAGGACCTCGCCGCACTCCGCGCCCACTCCGCCCACCCGGACCGGACGGCCGCCCAGGCGGCTGCCCCGGCCAACGCCACCCTGCGCTGGTCCTCCGACAAGGGCTGGGTCGAGCGCTCCGGCCCCCTCGGCGAACCGGCCGAGACCGCCTCCCTGCCGACCCTCGCCCAGCTCACCAGCGCCGAACAGCGCTGGGCCGACCGGGAGGAGGACATCACCACCGTCGGCGGCGATCCCTTCGAAGTGGGCCAGGTCTTCGCCCGGCGCTGGATGGAACGGCTCCCGGAAACGGTCCACCTGCAGAAGCTGTCCACCATGTACCCCCGCATCCCGCACCGCATCGACGGCGAACTGCTGCGGTACGCGGCCCGCTTCGGACTCCTCGCCCACAAGGACGACCAGATCGACGAGCACGACCGCTACGCGATCCGGGCGGGGTTCTGGCGCGAGATCGACGTGCGCGCGGCGGCGGAACACGTGCCTGCCGGGGAGTAGGGCCTTTCCCGCGGCCCGCGCCGGGTGTCTCCCGCGGATCGTGCCGGGCTCCGCGACGCGGGGCGGCCCCGGACGCGAACCGGGGCGTGTGACCCCGTACCCTCGTACCTCGTGAGTACGGGCACAGCACAGGCGCAGAGCGACACCGGCACCGTGTGCGCGGTGCGCGACCTCGTCAAGACCTATCCCGCCGTACGGGGCCGCCGCGGCGCACCCGCCACCCCGCAGGTGCGCGCCACCGACGGGATCAGCCTCGATGTCGAGCGCGGCGAGATCTTCGGACTGCTCGGCCCCAACGGCGCCGGCAAGTCCACGCTGGTCCGCCAGCTGACCGGGCTGATGCGCCCCGACTCCGGCTCCGTCGAAGTCCTCGGCCACGACCTCGTACGCCACCCCGAGCGGGCCTCCCGGCTGATCGGCTACCTGGGGCAGGAATCCACCGCCCTGGACGAGCTGACGGTCTCGCTGGCCGCCGAGACCACCGGGCGGCTGCGCGGGCTCCACGTCCGCGAGGCGCGCGCCGAACGCGACGCCGTACTGGAGGAGCTCGGCCTCACCGCGCTCGCCGCGCGGCCCCTGAAGAAGCTCTCCGGCGGTCAGCGCAGGCTCGCCTGCTTCGCCGCCACGCTCGTCGGGGACCGGCCGGTGCTGGTCCTGGACGAGCCGACGACCGGCATGGACCCGGTGGCCCGGCGGGCCGTCTGGGCCGCCGTCGACCGCCGCCGGGCGGAGCGCGGGGCCACCGTCCTGCTGGTCACCCACAACGTCATCGAGGCCGAGACCGTCCTCGACCGGGTCGCCGTCCTGGAGCGCGGCCGGGTCATCGCCTGCGACACCCCCTCCGGCCTCAAGGAGAAGGTGGCCGGGGAGGTCCGCGTCGAGCTCATGTGGCGCGAGCGGGCCCCGCTGGACGTCCCGGAGGTCGCGGCGCTGCGCCCGTCCGCCCAGGAGTCCGGGCGGCGCTGGGTGCTGCGGCTCGGCCCCGACGAGGCCCGGGCCGCGGTCGCCGCGGTGACGGGCGGCGCGGCCTTCGCCGCGCTCGACGATTTCACCCTGGCCACACCCAGCCTGGAAGATGTGTACCTGGCGCTCGGGGGAGACGCGGCCAATGCGACCAAGGGGCTGGTGAAGGCGTGAGGATCCACGGGCGCGGGGTGCGGGCGCTGAACGCCGCGCGGGCGCCGTACGTACGGGACGGGGCGGGCACGGTGGAGGTACGGGACGTGGTTCACCGACGGGACGAGTGGGGTGCGTCGGACGTGTCGGACGTGTCGGGCGTGTGTAAGGGGAGCGGCCCCAGGTGACCAGCATCATTCCGGCCAGGACCGCACCGTCGCGCGTCCGGACCCTGCCCCGCCCCGCCGGCTCCGGCTCCGCCGCGCGGACCGTGTCCGCCCCCCTCGCGCCGCGCGCCCGCCTGCTGCCCTCGCTGGCCGCCGTCTACCGCGCCCAGCTCTCCCGGGCGCGGGTCGCCCGCATCCCGCTGCTCTTCGTGGCGACCTTCCAGTCCGTCGGGATCATGGTCCTGATGCGGGGCGTCGTCGACGGCGGGGCCGAGGCCCGCGCGGTGGTCGCCGGCTCCAGCGTGCTGGTCGTGGCGTTCGTCGCGCTCAATCTGCTCGCCCAGTACTTCGGCCAGCTGCGGGCCGGCGGCGGACTCGACCACTACGCCACGCTGCCGGTGCCGCCGGCGGCGGTGGTGCTGGGGGCGGCGGCCGCGTACGCCTCCTTCACCGTGCCGGGCACGGTCTTCACGGCGATCACCGGGAGCGTGCTGTTCCAGCTCCCGATGACCCACCTGTGGGTCCTGGTCGCCGTCATCCCGCTCTCCGGCGCCGCGCTGGCCGGTCTCGGGGCGGCCCTCGGGCTGCTCGCCCCGCGTCAGGAGCTGGCCACCCTGCTGGGCCAGCTGGGCATGTCCGCCGCGCTGCTGCTCGGGGTGCTGCCGGCTGACCGGCTGCCGGAGCCGGTGGGGTGGGCGCGTGACCTGCTGCCCTCGACGTACGGGGTCGAGGCGCTGGCCCGCTCCTTCGACGCCGATCCGGACTGGGGCATGATCGGCTTCTTCCTCGCGGTCTGCGCGGCGGTGGGGGTGCTGTCGCTGGCCGTGGCGACGTGGGCGTACCGGCGGGCGGCCGTACGGTAGGTGGCCCCTGGCCCCTGGCTCCGCTCCTGGCTCATGCCCCGGGCTCGTGGCTCATGCTCCGGGCTCGTGGCTCCGGCTCCGGGCTCCTGGCTCTGGGCGGGGCGGGGTGGTCGGCCGTACGCACGGGTGCGGCATCCGGTGAGGCGCCGCACAGGGTGGCCTGGCACGATGGCACGGTGACCGCACCTCTGACGCCGCCTCACCAGCCGAACCCCCACGATCCGTGGCAGGCCCCGCCTTCGGGCTCCCACCTCGCGCCCGCGTCCGGTTCGCCCGACGACCCGGACACGGCGACGGAGCTCCGTCAGGCCGCCGTGATCGTCGTGCTCGTGGCGCTCGCCGGTATCGCGCTCGGGCTGCTGTGGCTGTGGCTCGCGCCCCGGGTCCCGCTGGTCTCCGACGGCACCGCCGTCTTCCTGAAGAACAGCGAGGGCGAGGAGGCGATCGGGGCGGACGGAACGTTCGTGCTGCTCGCCGCCGCGTTCGGTGTTTTGTCGGCGGCGCTGGTCTTCTGGCGGCTGCGGCGGGGCGGTGTCCTCGTCGTGGTGGGTCTGGCGCTGGGCGCGGTGCTCGGCTCGCTGCTGGCCTGGCGGGTGGGGGTCTGGCTGGGGCCCTCGTCCGACGTGGTGGCCCGGGCGCGGGAGGCCGGCAAGGGGGTCGTGTTCGACGCGCCGCTTGAGCTGCACGCGGTGGTGGTGGCGGTGATGGTGTGGCCGTTCGTGGCGCTGGCCCTGCATCTGCTGCTGACCGCGGCGTTCGGGCCCCGGGAGGTCGAGCCGGAGTGGGCCGGGGCGGGGTGGTCGTCGTACGGCGGGGGGCCGGAGGGCAGCGCCCCCGGGAGCGCCTAGGCCCCGCGGCCGATGTCCGCGAACACCGCCCCCGTCAGCTCCGCCAGATCCGTCGCCGCCAGCTCCACCTCCAGGCCCCGGCGCCCGGCCGAGACGCAGATCGTGGTGTGCGAGCGCGCCGACGCGTCCAGCACCGTGCGCAGGCGCTTGCGCTGGCCCAGGGGGGAGATGCCGCCGCGGACGTAGCCCGTCGTGCGTTCCGCGGCTGCCGGGTCCGCCATCGTGGCGCGTTTGCCGCCCACCGCGGACGCCAGGGCCTTGAGGTCCAGGGAGCCGGCCACCGGGACGACCGCGACCGTCAGTTCGCCGTCCACGTCCGCGACCAGGGTCTTGAAGACCCGGTCGGGGGAGACGCCCAAGGCCTCGGCCGCCTCCTCGCCGTAGGAGGGGGAGGCCGGGTCGTGGTCGTAGGCGCGGACAGTGAAGGCGGTGCCCGCCGCGGTCAGGGCGACGGTGGCGGGGGTGCCGCCCGACTGCTTCTTCGGCTTCTTCACCATCGGAGCGCGGTCCTTCTTCAGTTGGGGTGGGTCGGGGCGCGGGTCAGGTCGGGCGCGGGCAGCGAGGGCAGGTGGCGGATGACCGCCGCCTCCCGGCGCAGCAGCGTCAGCTCCTCGCGCAGCCGGGTCGCGGTGTCCGGGGCCTGGAGCAGCCGCTGTTTGGTGGGGATGTCCAGGACGGTGGCCGCCGCGACCAGGTAGGAGACGACGGAGGGGTCGTCGGGGAGCTCGGACCCGGTGGCGAGTGAGCGCTCGCTCGCTCCGGCCAGGCGCTTCTGGTAGGAGCGGAACGCCCGCAGGACGCCCTCCGCGAGGGCACCGGCCTCGTCGGCCTCGTCCTCCGCCGGCGGTTCCTCGGTCACTTCCTCGACCTCGGCGCTCAGATACGGGCCGCTCGCGTCGACCGAGAGGAGCCTGACCCGGGTGGTGCCGGTGGCCAGGACCTCGAAACTGCCGTCCGCGCGCTCGCGGATGGTCGCCGCGTCGGCCACGCAGCCGACGCGGTGGAAGGTCTGGATGGGGTCGGGGCCGAAGCCCTCGGCCGGGGCGCGCTCGGCGGGGGGTGCGGAGGCGACGGGGTCCGGCATGCCGGTGCCCGTCACCGCGGTCTCGCGGCCGTCGCGGATCGCGACCACGACGAAGCGGCGAGGTTCGTCCTCGTCGCTCTTCAGCAGCTCCCGCATCATGGCGCGATAACGCTCCTCGAAGACGTTGAGCGGCAGCACGAGGCCGGGGAACAGCACCACGTTGAGGGGGAACAGGGGAAGACGGGCGGTGGTCACAACGCTCAAGCGTAATGGCCGCGCGGACGTCCTCGGTCGGCCCGGTTGCGCAAGGGGGTCAGGGCGGCCACCTGGAGCCGTGCGCCGTCCCGTGCGTCGAGGAACCGGCCCAGGGCGTCGTCGGAGACCGAGGACCACGGGAACGACGTCGCGTGCAGCCCGATCAGCGCGAACTGGTCCAGCGCCTCGGCCCACCGGCCGCGGGCGAGCAGCACGTACGCGAGGAGGTTGCGGACCTCGGCCGGCCACGGATCGCCGGGCCGGTAGGCGGCCGACAGCCCGATGGCCGCGTCGGCCGCCGCGTCGATCCGCTCCTCCAGTACGGAGGTGGTCCGGGCGAGCGCCTGGGCGTCCATGAGCAGGGCGAAGGCGGCCCGGACCGGGAGGGCCTGCACCAGGGAGTCGGGCAGGGCGTCCTCGGCGGCCCGCTCGGCGAAGTCGAAGCACTCGCGGTGCGAGCCGTACCAGGCGGCGGAGAGGTAGCGCAGCGCCGCCACATGGCAGCCGTAGTGGTGCGCGGAGCGCCGTATCGCCTGCTCCCACAGCGACTCGAACGCCGTGTGGGTGGCGTGGGTGCCGCGGGCGTGGTCCAGGGCGAGCCGCCACGGCACCGGGTCGCGCGGGTCCGCCTCGGCGGCGGCGGCGATCATCGGGCCGACCTCGTGGAGCCGTTCCGCCCGGGCGGGCGACTCCCAGGCCCGGTGGACCGCGAGCTCCGCCTTGACCAGCAGGGCGTCGGGGTCGCGCGGGGCGGCGGCCAGCCAGTCGGTGAGCCAGCCGTCCCGGTGGCGGGCGAACGTGGTGAGCCGGCCGAGATAGCGGTCGCGGTTCTCCCAGTCGGCGGCGTCCCGGGTGGAGGCGAGCAGCTTGGCGGCCGGCTCGTGGTCGCCGAGGGCGGCGGCCACCAGCGCCGGTGAGAGCCGCTCGTCGGGGGCGTCGAGCAGCACGGCGTCATCCGCGGGCAGTCCGGCGGACAGCGGAGGGCTGTGCCGGATCATGCGCGCGGTACTGAGCAGAGCGCGAAGGAAGGCCATGGTGCAGACCATTGAAAAGCGCTGGTGAGGGCCGCGCCAGGGGTGTGCTGTGAAGCTTCTGTGCCGAGTGGATGGGTTGTATCCGGCCGGGTCAAGAAAGGGCAAAGGAAATGTCCGGCGGTGGCTTGAATACGACCTGCCGGTCACCTCGTCACTGTCTGCAAAGCCGCCCCGTCCTCCCCCGGACGTGCCGGTCCCAGGCGGGCGCACCCGGTTCGAGCTGCGCTTTCGGTCAGCTCCTGCGCAGCAGCCGGGAGGCTCCGGCGGCCACCGTGGTGGCCAAAATCCATCCCACGAGCACCAGAGTGGCCGCGGCCCACTGCCAGCCGCCCTCCATCCGCCAGTAGCCGTCCTGGCCGAGGTTGATCACGGGGATGAGGAGGTCCAGCGCGTAGAGCGCCGGATTCCACTGCGGTGACTCCCCGTTCTTGATCGACGCCGGGTCGTACTGCGAGAAGGCCGCCGTGCCCGCCGCCCACAGCACCGCCATCCACACCGCCGCCCGCCCCGGCCGGTACCCGTACGCCACGGTCCAGTCCTGGAGGAACCCCCACGCCTTCGCGGCGGGCGGCAGTGTCTCGCGGCGGCGGCGCTGCTTGGCCAGCAGCACCTCCCGGGCGTCCGCGTCCTCGCCACAGCCGCGCATCACCGCCGCCAGCCGCTCGTACGGTTCGGGGACGTACTCCGGGGTCGCCGCCAGCACCCACTCCAGCCGCCGCGAGAGCGGGAAGTGGCCGTAGGGGACCAGGTTCTCGTAGACGAAACCGCCCATGGCGAGGCCGCCGGGCCCCGGCCAGCTGGTGGACAGGTCGATCAGGGTCACCACCTTCGCGCCGTTCAGCACGACCCGGCCCTCCTCCGGGCGCTCCGCGTTGAACCGCAGCTCCGGCGTGACGATCCTGCGCAACGACAGCTCCTCCTGCCGGGTCATCGTGAACCGGGCCTTGGCCAGGTCCACCGCGTCCCCGAACCGCCCGTCGTCCAGCCGCACCCCGCCCTTGCTCTCGAAGATCTGCGACCGGGTCCCGCGTGCCGTGGTCGGGGCGTAGACCACGCCGTACGGGGGAGTGGTGCCCTGGTTGCCGGTGTCGACGCTCACCCACGCCTCGGTCATGTACAGCGTGCGCTCCACCGTCAGCTGCGGCGCGTTCAGCGCGCGGCGGTCCTCCGCGGCCCGCAGATGGCTGCCGCGCAGGCTCAGCGAACCGCCCACCTTCGCCCCGCGCAGGCTCAGCTCGCCGTGCGTCTCGATCATCTCGGCCTGGAGGTCCTGGGCGACCGCCATACCGTCCCCGACGAACGCCCGGCCGTGCCGGTCGGGCCCCACACTGAGCTGGTTGATCAGCAGGTCCGTGCCGATCTGGGCGTCGGTCAGCCGGATGCCCCGGTCGATCCGGCAGCGCGGCAGATGCAGATCGCCCTCGGTGTGCAGCCGGGCCGCCTCCAGCCGGGGCAGCAGGCAGCCCACCATCCGCAACGTCGTGAAGTGGCACTCGGGCAGTACCACCTCCTGCTCGAAGCGGCACCCCGTCAGCTCCACGTACGGCGAGACCCGGCCGCCCGCCAGGTCCAGCTTCCCGGTGATCCGCACCCCCCGGAGCTTGAGCGCCGCCACCCGGCCCGGGCGCGCCGGCGGTCCGCTCAGCAGCAGCCGCGCCACCGTCCGCGCGCCGACACTCCGCTCGGGGCCCCACACGTGCGGGGCGAACGGATCGTTGCGGGTGGAGTCGTAGGTGCGTAAGTCGTAGGTGGTCCCGTTGCGGAAGGACTGCCACATGCCCAGCTCCGCTGCGCTGAGGCCGTCCGGGATGTCGCCTTCGTGCGGCTCGGTCACGGCCGCTCCCTCCGTGCACACATGGCACACATGCTCTGGTGCTGTTCTTCCCTCTGCGTGACGGTGTGAAGCTATCGGTCACCAGTGACAGCGGGAGATGGCCGAGACATGTATCAGCCAGTGATACGGGCGACCGGCGGTCCTGAGCGGTCTGCGAGAATTGCGGTGTGATCTCTCGAATCGATCTGCGCGGCGACACCCTCCCCGAGGGTGCTGCCCTGCGCGACCTGCTGCCCCGTGCCGAGTTCGACGTGGAAGCCGCCCTGGAGACGGTGCGGCCCATCTGCGAGGACGTGCGCCATCGTGGCTCCGCGGCAGTGATCGAGTGGGGGGAGAAGCTGGACGGTGTCCGGATCCCGTCGGTCCGGGTGCCCGCCGACGCCCTGACCCGGGCGCTGAAGGAGCTGGACCCCGCCGTCCGCGCGGCCCTCGAGGAGTCGATCCGCCGCGCCCGCCTCGTCCACCGCGAGCAGCGCCGCACCACGCACACCACCCAGGTCGTCCCCGGCGGCACCGTCACCGAGAAGTGGGTCCCCGTCGAGCGCGTCGGGCTCTACGTCCCCGGCGGCCGTTCGGTCTACCCCTCCTCCGTCGTGATGAACGTCGTCCCGGCCCAGGAGGCGGGCGTCGAGGGCATCGCCGTGGCCTCCCCGCCGCAGAAGGACTTCGACGGACTGCCCCACCCCACGATCCTCGCCGCCTGCGCCCTGCTCGGCGTCGACGAGGTGTACGCGGCGGGCGGGGCCCAGGCCGTCGCCATGTTCGCGTACGGCACCGAGGACTGCCTCCCGGTCAACCTGGTCACCGGCCCCGGCAACATCTACGTCGCCGCCGCCAAGCGCCTCCTCAAGGGCCGCATCGGCATCGACGCCGAGGCAGGCCCCACCGAGATCGCGATCCTCGCCGACACCACCGCCGACCCGGCGCACGTCGCCGCCGACCTGATCAGCCAGGCCGAGCACGACCCGATGGCCGCCGCCGTCCTGGTCACCGACTCCGAGGAGCTGGCCGCCGCCACCGAGGCCGAGCTCGCCCCGCAGGTCGCCGCCACCAAGCACACCAAGGACCGTATCGAGCCCGCGCTGGCCGGCCGCCAGTCCGCGATCGTCCTGGTCTCCTCGATCGAGGACGGCCTCAAGGTCGTCGACGCGTACGGTGCCGAGCACCTGGAGATCCAGACCGCCGACGCGGCCGCCGTCGCCGACCGGGTCCGCAACGCCGGAGCGATCTTCGTCGGTCCCTGGTCGCCCGTCTCGCTAGGCGACTACTGCGCCGGCTCCAACCACGTCCTGCCCACCGGCGGCTGCGCCTGCCACTCCTCGGGCCTGTCCGTGCAGTCCTTCCTGCGCGGCATCCACATCGTCGACTACACCCGCGACGCGCTCGCCGAGGTCACCCACCACGTCGTGACCCTCGCCGAGGCGGAGGACCTCCCCGCCCACGGCGCCGCGCTCAAGGCACGGTTCGGATGGAAGGTCCCCCAGCAGTGACGTACGACAGCGCCGCCGCCCCCCTCAGCCCCTGGGACGAGCTCCCCATCCGCGACGAGCTGCGCGGCCAGTCCCCGTACGGCGCACCCCAGCTCGACGTCCCCGTACGCCTCAACACCAACGAGAACCCCTACCCGCTCCCCGAAGCCCTGGTCGACCGGATCGCCGAGCGGGTCCGCGAGGCCGCCCGCGGCCTCAACCGCTACCCCGACCGGGACGCCGTCGAGCTCCGCACCGAGCTGGCCCGCTACCTCACCCGCACCGCGGGCCACGAGGTGGCAGCCGCCAATGTCTGGGCCGCCAACGGCTCCAACGAGGTCCTCCAGCAGCTGCTCCAGACCTTCGGCGGGCCCGGCCGCACCGCCATCGGCTTCGAACCCTCGTACTCGATGCACGCCCTGATCTCGCGGGGCACCGGCACCGGCTGGATCTCCGGGCCGCGCAACGAGGACTTCACCATCGACGTCGAGTCCGCCCGCACCGCCATCGCCGAGCAGCGCCCTCACGTGGTCTTCGTCACCTCGCCCAACAACCCCACCGGCACCGCCGTGGACGCCGACACCGTCCTCGCCCTGTATGACGCCGCCCGGGCCGCCGGCCCTTCGATCGTCGTCGTCGACGAGGCGTACGGCGAGTTCAGCCACCACCCCTCACTGCTCCCGCTCATCGAGGGCCGCCGCAACCTGGTCCTCTCCCGGACCATGTCCAAGGCCTTCGGCGCCGCCGGGCTCCGCCTGGGCTACCTCGCCGCCGACCCGGCCGTGGTCGACGCGGTCCAGCTGGTGCGGCTGCCCTACCACCTCTCCTCGGTCACCCAGGCCACCGCGCTCGCCGCCCTGGAGCACACCGATACGCTGCTGGGATACGTCGCGCAGCTCAGGAGCGAGCGCGACCGGCTGGTGGCCGAGCTGCGCGCCACCGGCTACGAGGTCACCGAGTCGGACGCCAACTTCGTCCAGTTCGGCCGCTTCGACGACAGCCACGCCGTCTGGCAGCAGATCCTCGACCGGGGCGTCCTGGTCCGGGACAACGGCGTACCGGGATGGCTGCGGGTCACCGCGGGAACCCCGGCAGAGAACGACGCGTTCCTCGATGCGGTACGCGAACTCAAGAAGGAGCACGACGCATGAGCCCCCGCGTAGGCCGCGTGGAACGCACCACGAAGGAAACGTCCGTGCTGGTCGAGATCAACCTCGACGGCACCGGAAAGGTCGATGTCGCCACCGGGGTCGGCTTCTACGACCACATGCTCGACCAGCTCGGCCGCCACGGCCTCTTCGACCTCACGGTCAAGACCGAGGGCGACCTGCACATCGACAGCCACCACACCATCGAGGACACCGCCCTCGCGCTCGGCGCCGCCTTCAAGCAGGCCCTCGGCGACAAGGTCGGCATCTACCGCTTCGGCAACTGCACCGTCCCGCTGGACGAGTCGCTCGCCCAGGTCACCGTCGACCTCTCCGGCCGCCCCTACCTCGTGCACACCGAGCCCGAGAAGATGGCGCCGATGATCGGCGAGTACGACACGACGATGACCCGGCACATCCTGGAGTCCTTCGTCGCCCAGGCGCAGATCGCCCTGCACGTCCACGTGCCGTACGGGCGCAACGCCCACCACATCGTGGAGTGCCAGTTCAAGGCGCTCGCCCGCGCCCTGCGCTACGCCAGTGAGCACGACCCGCGCGCCGCCGGCATCCTGCCCTCCACGAAGGGCGCCCTGTGACCGGCCTCAACACCATCCTGATCGTCGTCGGCCTCTTCCTGGCCGGCGGCGTCTACTCCTTCGCCAAGCAGGGGATGCCCAAGGGCGTCATCGTGCTGCTGTCGATCGGCTCCGTGATGTGCCTGGTGGCGGGCATCCTGCGGATCCAGGGCCTGTGGGACTGAGGGGCACACCATGACCGACACATCGACCGGCAAGAAGAAGGTCGTCGTCTTCGACTACGGCTTCGGCAACGTCCGCTCCGCCGAGCGGGCCCTCGCCCACGTCGGCGCGGACGTCGAGATCACCCGCGACTACGACCGCGCGATGGACGCCGACGGGCTGCTCGTCCCCGGCGTCGGGGCTTTCTCCGCCTGCATGGAGGGGCTGAAGCGGGCGCGCGGCGACTGGATCGTGGGCCGCAGGCTGGCCGGAGGCCGTCCCGTGATGGGCATCTGCGTCGGGATGCAGATCCTGTTCGAGCGCGGCATCGAGCACGGCGTGGAGACCGATGGCCTGGACGAGTGGCCCGGTACGGTCGGACCCCTGAAGGCCGACGTCGTCCCGCACATGGGGTGGAACACCGTCGAAGCCCCCGAGGACTCCCGGCTCTTCGCCGGCCTGGACGCCGACGCGCGGTACTACTTCGTGCACTCCTACGCCGCGCACGACTGGTCCCTCGAAGTGACCAACGCCAAGATCCGTGCCCCCAAGGTCACTTGGGCCACGCACGGCGAACGGTTCGTGGCCGCCGTGGAGAACGGCGCGCTGTGGGCCACCCAGTTCCACCCCGAGAAGTCCGGCGATGCCGGGGCCCAGCTGCTGACCAACTGGATCGAGACGCTGTAATGCCGAAGCTTGAACTGCTCCCCGCCGTCGACGTCCGTGACGGCCAAGCCGTCCGCCTCGTGCACGGCGAGTCCGGCTCCGAGACCTCCTACGGCTCCCCGCTGGAGGCCGCCCTCGCCTGGCAGAGCGCCGGCGCCGAGTGGCTGCACCTCGTCGACCTGGACGCCGCCTTCGGCACCGGCGACAACCGGGACCTGATCGCCGAGGTCGCCGGGGCCATGGACATCAAGGTCGAGCTCTCCGGCGGCATCCGCGACGACGCCTCGCTCGCCGCCGCCCTCGCCACCGGCTGCCGCCGCGTCAACCTCGGCACCGCCGCCCTGGAGACCCCGGAGTGGGTCGCCAAGGTCATCGCCGAGCACGGCGACAAGATCGCCGTCGGCCTCGACGTCCGGGGCACCACCCTGCGCGGCCGTGGCTGGACCCGCGACGGCGGCGACCTCTACGAGACGCTCGCCCGCCTCGACGCCGAGGGCTGCGCCCGCTACGTCGTCACCGACATCGCCAAGGACGGCACCCTCCAGGGCCCCAACCTCGGCCTCCTGCGGGACGTCTGCGCCGTCACCGACCGCCCGGTCGTCGCCTCCGGCGGCGTCTCCTCCCTCGCCGACCTCCGCGCGATCTCCCTCCTCGTCCCCGAAGGCGTCGAGGGCGCCATCGTCGGCAAGGCGCTGTACGCGAAGGAGTTCACGCTGGAAGAGGCGCTCAAGGCGGTAGCCGCATGACGGAGCCCACTGCTTCGGCCTCCGTACGCCGGATCTCCACCGGCGCCCCCTGGGAGGAGCAGTTCGGCTACTCCCGCGCGGTCGAACTCCCGGGCGGGCTCGTCCTGGTGGCCGGCTGCACCTCCGTGGTGAACGGCCAGATCTCCGCCGGCTCCCCGTACGAGCAGACGATCACCGCCTTCGACGTCGCGTTCGCGGCGCTGGAGCAGGTGGGCCTCACCCGCGAGGACGTCGTCCGCACCCGGATGTACATCACGCACGCCCGGGACGTGGACGACGTCGGCCGCGCCCACAAGGAACTGTTCGACGCCGTACGCCCCGCCGCCTCCATGATCATCGTGTCCGGCTTCGTCGACCCGAGCCTGGTCGTCGAGGTCGAGATCGAGGCCTACCGGGGAGGCGCCAAGTGACTCTCGCCGTACGGGTCATCCCCTGCCTCGACGTCGACAACGGCCGGGTCGTCAAGGGCGTCAACTTCCAGAACCTGCGCGACGCGGGCGACCCCGTCGAGATGGCCAAGCTGTACGACGCCGAGGGCGCCGACGAGCTGACCTTCCTCGACATCACCGCCTCCAGCGGCGACCGCGAGACGACGTACGACGTGGTCCGCCGCACCGCCGAGCAGGTCTTCATCCCGCTCACCGTCGGCGGCGGCGTCCGCACCCCCGACGACGTGGACAAGCTGCTGCGCGCCGGGGCGGACAAGGTCGGCGTCAACACCGCCGCCATCGCCCGCCCCGACCTCATCCGCGAGATCGCCGAGCGCTTCGGCCGTCAGGTCCTGGTGCTCTCCGTCGACGCCCGCCGCACCCCGGAGGGCACCTTCGAGGTCACCACGCACGGCGGGCGCAAGGGCACCGGCATCGACGCCGTCGAGTGGGCGCACCGGGCCGCCGAGCTGGGCGCGGGCGAGATCCTGCTCAACTCGATGGACGCGGACGGCACGAAGGACGGCTACGACACGGAGATGATCGAGGCGGTACGGGGGCACGTCACCGTCCCCGTCATCGCCTCCGGCGGCGCGGGCCGGCTCGCCGACTTCGCCCCGGCGATCGAGGCGGGGGCGGACGCGGTACTCGCCGCGTCGGTGTTCCACTTCGGCGACCTGCGGATCTCCGAGGTCAAGGGCGCTCTGCGGGAAGCGGGACACGCGGTCCGCTGACCCGGTACGGGGTTGAGGCGGTGTCACCGGTCCGTCAAGACCGGTGATACCGCCGATGCGTGACCACGGGACGCACCGTGAGAGTGGCGACCGCCGACGAACGACGACGGCAGCCACGCGGTGCACCCCGACAGCCCCCGGACGACGGGCTCGTGCGCCTCGCGTGGTGTGGTTCCCCCCGCCACCACCGAGAGGACCCCCCCGTGCAGCAGCACCTCCCCTCACGCCAGCACCCCCCGCGCCCGAGCCGCTCCCGTACGTACGCGGGAGGCTCCCGTACGCTCACCGGTCTGCTGACCGCCGCCGCGGCCACCACCGGCATCCTGATGACCGCCCTGGTCCCGGGCGCCCAGGCCGCCGCCAACCCCTACGAGCGCGGCCCGGCCCCCACCAACGCCTCCGTCGAGGCGAGCCGCGGCTCGTACGCCACCTCCCAGACGTCCGTCTCCTCGCTCGCCGTGAGCGGGTTCGGCGGCGGCACGATCTACTACCCGACCTCCACCGCCGACGGCACCTTCGGCGCGGTCGTCATCTCGCCCGGCCACCGCCTACCAGTCCTCCATCGCCTGGCTCGGCCCGCGTCTGGCGTCCCAGGGCTTCGTGGTCTTCACCATCGACACCACCACCACGCTCGACCAGCCCGACAGCAGAGGCCGCCAACTCCTGTCCGCGCTGGACTACCTGACCCAGCGCAGCTCGGTACGGACCCGGGTCGACGCCACCCGGCTCGGCGTGATGGGCCACTCGATGGGCGGCGGCTCCCTGGAGGCCGCCAAGAGCCGTACGTCGCTGAAGGCGGCGATCCCGCTGACCGGCTGGAACACCGACAAGACCTGGCCGGAACTGCGCACGCCCACCCTGGTCGTGGGAGCGGACGGGGACACGGTCGCGCCGGTCGGCACCCACTCCGAGCCGTTCTACCAGTCGCTGCCCGGGTCGTTGGAGAAGGCGTACCTGGAACTGCGGGGCGCCTCCCACTTCACGCCCAACTCCTCCAACACCACGATCGCCAGGTACAGCCTTTCGTGGCTGAAGCGATTCATCGACAACGACACCCGCTACGAGCAGTTCCTCTGCCCGATCCCGCAGCCGAGTTCCACCATCGCGGAGTACCGGGGCACCTGCCCGCACTCCTCGTAGACCGGTCCTCCGGCGGCTCCGGCGCTGTGCCCGCGCACAGCGCCGGAGCCGTCCGGCTGGGAGTCCGCACCGCCCCGGCCGGACGGCCGGACGCGCACCTTCCACCCCCGATCGCACGGCCCTAACGTGCCGCTGTGACCTCATCGACGACCGTGCACAGTCCGCTCCGGCTGTACGGCCGCAGCGGTGAAATCGCCGTCCTGGGAAGCCTGTTGGCCCGGCTACGGCAGGGTGAGGGCGGTGTCCTCGTACTGGCGGCACCGCCCGGCCTCGGCCGTACCGCCCTGCTGCGCCAGGCGGCCGCCACCCACCGGTCCCGGGGGCCGGTGCTGTTCGCCACGGCCGCCCCCGCCGAACGCGCCCTGCCCCACAGCGGACTGCACGCCCTGCTCTGCTCGGCCCCGGGGGCGGGACCGGGGCACCCCTCCCGCCTCACCCCCGACGCGCTGCTCGCCCGGCTACGGCAGCTGGGCGAACAGCGCCCGCTGCTGGTCTGCGCCGACGACGCCCACGCCTGGGACCCGGACTCCCGGACCGCGCTGGGCTTCGCGGCCCGCAGGCTGGGCGCGGGCAGCCGGGTCGCCGTCCTGATCACCGCTGACGACGGCCCCGCCTTCGCCGGTCTGCCCGCACTCCGGCTCGGCCCGCCGGACGAGGACGCGGCCGCCGCACTCCTGGACCGGCTGACCGGCGCTACGGAGGGGCCTTCCGGCGGCACGGAGGGGCCTCACAGCGGCACGGAGGCGCCCCCCGGCGGTACGAAGGGGCTCGGCCGTCGTACGGAAGGACTGGCCGGCGGCGGGGAACGGCTCGACCCGGTCGTCCGCGCCGAGCTCCTGCGGGAGGCGGCCGGCAATCCCCGCCTGCTCACCGGGCTCACCGGCCGCCTCACCCCGGACCAACTCGCCGGGCGCACCCCGCTGCCCTGTCCGCTGCCCGGCGCCGAGGGCGTGCTGGCCGCACACGCGGAGCGGCTCGACGGGCTCCCGGCGCACGCCCGCGCGCTGCTCCTGCTGGCCGCCGCCGCCCAGGAGCACGAGCCGGCGGGAGCGGGGGCGGACGCCCTGCTCCTGCTGCGCGCGGGCACCCGGACCGGGCTGCCCCGGGACTTCCTGGACGGGGTCCTGTTCGGCCCGGACACGACCGATGGGCTGCTCCAACGGGCCGGCGGCCGGGTCCACCTCAGTCACCCGCTGTTCGCCCGCGCGGTGCTGCACCACGCCCCGCCGGCCGGCCGCCGCGCCACCCACGAACTGCTCGCGGCCCTGCTGGCGGAGACCGGTGAGCGCCCTGCCTCGCCGGCCACCCGGCCGACGCGGTCCGGTGGCGACCGCCCCGCCCCGCTCGCCTCCCTCGTCCAGCGAGCCTGCGCGGCCCCCGGCCCGGACGCCGGGCTCGCCGCCCGGCTGGAGGCGGCGGCGACGGACCCGTACCCGCATGCCGAGCGCTCCTCGGCTCTCGCCCGCGCCGCCGCGCTCACCGCCGACCAGCACCCGCGCTCGGCCCGGTTCGCCGCGGCTGCCGAACAGGCGGCACTGGCGGGCGACCCGGCCCTGGCCCGCGCCCTGCTGGCCCGGACGGGGCGCTCGGCAGGGGTCCCGGGGGAGCCCGGACACGGCCTCGCCCCCTACGTCCACGGCCTGCTCGCCCTGCGCTCCGGCCCCGCCGCCGACGCCCACGAAGCCCTCCTCGCCGCAGCCGCGCTGCTCGGCCCCGACGACCCCCGGCGCGCCCTCGACGCCCTCCTCGGTGCGGCCGAGGCGGCCTGGCTGATGGGTGACGCGCCCGGCTATCTGGAGGCCATGGGCCGCATCGACCCGGCCCCGCACGACCGGGCGTTCGCCGCCTACCGGGCCGGGATGTGCGCGGTGCTCGCCGGACGCACGGAGGAGGGGCACGCCCTGCTCCGCCGGTGCCTGAACCCGGCAGACCCGGCGGGCCGGACGGACCCGGCGGGTCGAGCCCGCCCGGCGGACCGGACGGACCCGGCGGACCCGGTGGACCCGACGGGTGGAGCCCGCCCGGCGGGCCGGATGGGCCGGACGGACCCTGCGTACCCGGTGAACCCTGCGTACCCGGCAGACCCTGCGTACCCGGCAGACCCTGCGTACCCGGCAGACCCGCCGGACCCGCCGGACCCGGCAGACCCGGCGGGCCGGACGACCTCCGCTGGCCGGGCCACCCCCGCCCCGGCCCCCGCCCCCACCACAGCCCCCGCCGCCCCCGCCCCGGCCCCAGCCGCCCCCGCCCCGGCCCCAGCGGCCCTCGCCCCGGCCCCAGCCGCCCCCGCCCCCGTCCCGGCCCCAGCCGCCCCCACCACAGCCCCCGCCGCCCTCCTCCGCGCCGGGGTCGCCGCTCTCGTTCTCGGGGAGGTCGCCACCGCCTGCCGGACCGGGGCCCGGGCGGTCGCCGTCGTGCGGACCCGGGGGCCCGACGCCCTGCTGCCGCAGGCCCTGGAGCACCTCGCCTACGCCGAACTGCGGGCCGGGCTCCACGCCGGAGCCCGCGCCCACGCCCTGGAGGGGCTGCACGCCGCACGCCGTACCGGGCAGCCCAACACCTCCGTCCACCTCCACGCCGTCCTCGCCCTCGCCGCCTCCGTCGAGGGGCCCGCAGAGGCCTGCGCCGCGCACTGCGACGCCGCGCTTGCCGGTGCGGGGCCCCACGGGCTCGCCCAGGCCGCGACCCTCGCCACCTGGGCCCGGGCGCGGGCCGACCTGGGGGCGGGACGGTCCGACGAGGCGGCCGCCCGGCTCGGGCCGCTGGTGCGCCCGGGACCGCGGCAGGGCCACTTCGCCGCCCGGATGCTCGCCGTGCCCTGTTACATCGAGGCCGCCGTCCTCGGTGGGCGGGCCGCCCAGGAGGCCGGCGAACTCCACGCCGCCGTGGCCGAGTTCGCCGGATGGACCGCCCGGACCGCCGACCCGCAGGCCCCCGCCCAACTGGCCCGCTGCCGTGCGCTGCTGGCCACCGCCGAGGAGGCCGAAGCCCGGTACACGGAGGCTCTGGCCCACCACGAGCGGGCGGGCGGCGACTTCGAACGGGCCCGCACCCGACTCCTGTACGGGCAGTTGCTCCGCCGCCGGCGGCGTACCCGCGAGGCGCGCACCCCCCTGCGCGACGCCCTGGTCGCCTTCCAGCGCTGCTCGGCCCGCGCCTGGGCGGACCGGGCGGCCGGCGAGTTGCGGGCGGCGGGGGAGCGGGGCCGTACCGCGGGGCCCGCTGCCGTCGGAGCCCTCTGCGCGCTCACCCCGCAGCAGCAGCGCATCGCCCGCTGCGTCGCCGAAGGGGCCACCAACCGCGAGGGCGCGCTCCGGCTCTCGCTCAGCCCGCGCACGGTCGATCACCACCTCCGTAACGTCTTCGCCGCCCTCTCCATCCGCTCCCGCACCGAACTGGTGCGGCTGCTCGCTCCCAGGCCGCCCGAGGACCGGGTGGTTGCAGGACCGTGATGACAAGTTCCGCGCAGACCCCTAGGTACCGACCGGGCGGTATGCCATTCTGCGGGCGTCAGGATCATTCGGCTGTATCCGCGCCCTGCCGGGCCGGGTGCTCCGAGCCGGCCGATCGCGCAGCCGGCCGATTCCCGGTGGAGGCCGCCATGCCACAGGTCGTACGTCCGCGGATCGCGGTGCTGCGGGGCACCCGTTCCGCGGCGCCGTTGCCCCAGCGCTTCCGTTCCCTGGCCGACCGCGAAGCCGTCGAGGTGCTGCACCGGGCCGCCCGGGTCCTCGTGGCGTCGCTCCCGGCGCTCACCGACCGGCTGGTGGAGGCCCTGTACCAGCAGGAGCCCGGCTACCGGGCGGCGATCGAGGCCGACCGGGCGGAGGTCTGGCAGGAGGTCCACCACTCGCTGCGGCACAACGTGGGCTCGCTGATCCAGCCCCGGGAGTTCCGTGAGGCCGCCCACCGCACCTCCCGCTGGATCGGCGAGATCCGCGCCGAACAGGGCGTACCGCTCGACGCCGTCCTGCACGCCTTCCGGATGGGCGGCGCGATGGTCTGGCAGGACCTGGTGGACGAGACGGCTCGCCGTGACCCCGACGGCGTGCGGCTGCTCGTCCATGTCGCCGCCGATGTGTGGAACTTCGTCGACGAGCACTGCGGGATCGTCGGCGACGCCTACCGGCAGGCCGAGCGGCAGCTGTCCTGGCGGCGCGAGAACCAGCAGCGGCTGATGCTCGCGGCGCTGCTCGACGGGACCGCCCGGATCGCGGACCTCTGCGAGGCTGCGGCGATGCTGGGCCTGCCGGAGCAGGGCCGGTACGCCGTACTCGCGGTGGCCTCCGCCCCGCGCGGGCCGCACCAGCAGGGGCCCGCCCGGCCGCCCTTGACCCTGCCGCTCCCACGGCCGCGGGGCGAGGCCCCGTACGGCCGGGCGCGGTCGGACGCCACCCCGCACCGGCCCGCCACCCCGCACCGGCCCGCCACCCCGCACCGGCCGCCAGCCCGCACCGCCCCGCCACCCCGCTCTGGCACACCGGTCCCGACGCGGAGTTCGCGATCCTGCCGCTCACCGGCGAGGCCGGCGAACTGCACGCGATCGCCGCCGCGCTGGAGGCCTCCGCCGACACCCCGGCCGGAACCCGGGCCGGGATCGGCTCCGCCGTCGACGGGTTGGCCGCGCTCGGTGACGCCCGGCGGCTTGCGGAGACCGCGCTGCGCGCCTGCCCCGCCTCCGGCGGCACGGTCCTGCTCGACGAGCACCTCCCCGACGCCCTCGTCGTCTCCTCCCCGGCCCTCGGCTCCGCGCTGGCCGACCGGGTGCTCGGCCCGCTGGACCGGCTCGATCCCTCGGACCGGGACGTCATCGTGGAGACCCTGACGGCCTGGCTGGACGCGGACGGCTCGGCGCAGCGGGCGGGCGCGCGGCTCTACTGCCACCGCAACACCGTCCTCAACCGGCTGCGCCGCTTCGAACAGCTCACCGGCCGCTGCCTGACCCGCCCCCGGGACGCCGTGGAGGTCTCCCTCGCCCTGGCGGCCCGGCGGCTGCTGGGAACGTAGCGGCGTCTACATCCCCAGCTCGGCCCGGTTCAGCCGCTCCACCGCGTCCTTCTCGCCCTCCACCTGGACGTCCGCCGAGTCCTGCCGGCCGAACGCGAACAGCAGCAGCTCCGAGGGCTCCCCGGTCACCGTCACCACCGGGGCTCCCTTGTGGGCCACAGCCGTCCGGCCGTCCGGGCGGCGCAGCACCAGCCCCACCGGGGACCTGCGCCCCAGCATCCGGGAGGTCTTCTCGGTGTTCGACCAGAGCACATCGGCGAATACCGGGTCCAGCTCGCGCCGCGACCAGTCCGGCTGGGCCCGGCGCACGTCCTCCGCGTGGATGAAGAACTCGACGGTGTTCGCCGCCTCGTCGATCGGCTTGAGGGACATCGGCGAGAACCGGGGCGGGCCCGTACGGATCAGCTGGATCAGCTCCTCGTACGGCTTCGCCGCGAACTCCGCCTGCACCCGCTCCAGCCGGCCTTTCAGGGCGGAGATCACCAGCCCGCCCGCCGCGTCGACGCGGCGCTCACGGACCACCACATGGGCGGCCAGATCCCGGGTCTTCCAGCCGTCGCACAGGGTCAGGGCCTCGGGTCCCGCCGCCTCCAACAGGTCGGCGAGCAGAAGACGTTCACGCTTCGCATGGGTCGACATGCCCGCCAGCGTACGGCGCTCACCCCCGGTCCGCCCAGTGGACGCCCGCCCGGAGAGCCCCCACGACCACGGCACAATGGGCCCATGACCAGCACGCCCGGCCCCACGCCGCCCGCCAGCAGCCTCGATCCCGCCATCGCCGCCCGCCTCAGGCGCGGCGCCGACGGTCTGGTCCCGGCCATCGCCCAGCAGTACGACACCGGCGAGGTGCTGATGCTCGGCTGGATGGACGACGAGGCGCTGCACCGCACCCTCACCACGGGCCGCTGCACCTACTGGTCGCGCAGCCGCCAGGAGTACTGGGTCAAGGGCGACACCTCCGGCCACATCCAGCGGGTGAAGTCCGTCGCCCTGGACTGCGACGCCGACACCGTCCTGGTCAAGGTCGACCAGACCGGTGCCGCCTGCCACACGGGCGACCGCACCTGTTTCGACGCCGACGTCCTGCCCCTGGGGAAGTAAGGTCACCGGCCATGGATCTCGACACCTTCCGCAAGCTGGCCGTCGACCGGCGCGTCGTCCCCGTCAGCCGCCGCCTCCTCGCGGACGGCGACACCCCGGTCGGCCTGTACCGCAAGCTCGCCGCCGAGCGCACCGGCACCTTCCTGCTGGAATCCGCGGAGAACGGCCGGACCTGGTCGCGCTACTCCTTCATCGGCGTCCGCAGCGACGCCACCCTCACCGCCCGCGACGGCGCGGCCCACTGGCTCGGCACCCCGCCCGTCGGCGTCCCGGTGGACGGCGACCCCCTGGACGCCCTGCGCGCCACCGTCGAGACCCTGCACACCCCGCGCGACCTGGTCGGTGACGCGGGCCTGCCCCCGTTCACCGGCGGCATGGTCGGCTACCTCGGCTACGACGTCGTCCGCCGCCTGGAGAAGATCGGCGAGCACGGCGGCGACGACCTGGAACTGCCCGAGCTCACCATGCTCCTCACCTCGGACCTCGCCGTCCTCGACCACCAGAACGGCACCGTCCTGCTGATCGCCAACGCGATCAACCACAACGACCTCGAAACCGGTGTCGACGAGGCCCACGCGGACGCCGTCGCCCGTCTCGACGCCATGGAGCAGGACCTGCGCCGCCCGGTCGAGAACGCCCCCGCCGTCCTGCCCCCCTCCGAGCTGCCGCCGTACACCGCGCTCTGGGGCGGCGAGGCCTACCAGGGGGCCGTCGAGGACATCAAGGAGCGCATCCGGGCCGGTGAGGCCTTCCAGGTCGTGCCCTCCCAGCGCTTCGAGACTCCGTGCACCGCGAGTGCCCTGGACGTCTACCGGGTGTTGCGGGCCACCAACCCGTCCCCGTACATGTACCTCTTCCGCTTCGACGGGTTCGACGTCGTCGGCTCCAGCCCCGAGGCCCTCGTCAAGGTCGAGGACGGCCGGGCCATGGTCCATCCGATCGCCGGGACCCGGCACCGCGGCGCCACCCCGCAGGAGGACCAGGCGCTCGCCGAGGAGCTGCTCGCCGACCCCAAGGAGCGCGCCGAGCACCTCATGCTCGTCGACCTGGGCCGCAACGACCTGGGCCGGGTCTGCGAACCCGGCAGCGTGGAGGTCGTCGACTTCATGTCGATCGAGCGCTACTCCCACGTGATGCACATCGTCTCCACCGTCACCGGCCGCGTCACCGAGGACCGCACCGCCTTCGACGTCCTCACCGCCTGCTTCCCCGCCGGCACCCTCTCCGGCGCCCCCAAGCCGCGCGCCATGCAGATCATCGAGGAGCTGGAGCCGAGCCGCCGAGGCCTGTACGGGGGCTGCGTCGGCTACCTCGACTTCGCCGGGGACTCCGACACCGCGATCGCCATCCGCACCGCCCTGCTCCGGGACGGCACCGCGTACGTGCAGGCCGGTGCGGGTGTCGTCGCCGACTCCGACCCGGTCGCGGAGGACAACGAGTGCCGCAACAAGGCCGCCGCCGTGCTGCGCGCCGTCCACACCGCCAACCGGCTCCACGACCGCTGAGGCCGTAGGGGATAGTGGAGGACGTGAGTGCCGTCCCCGTACCCCAGCCCCGTGCCCGAACCGCCGACGCATCCTCCGGCGCCGCGCCCGAAGCGCCTTCCGGGTCCGCGTCCGACTCCACGGGCAGCCGCCGGTCCCTCGCGGCCGGGCTGCTCCTGGGCGCGGCCGGCGCGACCGTCGTCCTGCTGGCCTCCGGCCAGACCTGGGCCGAGGGCCGGGCCGCCACCGGCGGCGGCGCCCTGCCGCTGAGCGCCGACGGCCGGGACGTCACCGGCGCCCCGGCGGCCCTGGCGATCGTCGGCCTGGCCGCCCTCGTCGCCGTCTTCGCCGTGCGTGGCGCGGGCCGCCGTATCGTCGCCGTCCTGCTCGCGCTCAGCGGCCTCGGGGCCGCGCTCAGCGCCTGGGCCGGCGCCTCCGACAGCACGGCCCTCGACGAGGAGGCCGCCCGCACCACCGGGGACGCGGCGGCCACCGTCGACGCCCTCACCCACACCGCCTGGCCCTACGTCACCGCCGCCGGGGGCCTGCTGATCCTGTTGGCCGGGCTGCTCGCCCTCCGCTTCGGCAGCCGCTGGCCCACGATGTCGGGCCGGTACGAGCGCGATGGCACCCCGCGCCCCCGCAAGGCGCCCCGCACCGCCCCCGACCCGGACCGGCCCGAGGAGCTGTGGAAGGCCCTGGACCGGGGCGAGGACCCGACGGGCTAGGCACCCGTCGGGGGCGACCCCCCGGCTCACCCCGCCCTGCCCCGTACGGGACAATGGAGACGAGCCGTCCCCCGAGCGACAGCTACAGCGGCACCCACAGCGATACCCACCGCGCAACACCAACAAGGAGCAACTCATGGCGGGCACGAGCCACGGACACACCCCGGCCGCCTGGACCGGCGTCATCATCTCCTTCATCGGCTTCTGCGTCGCAGGCGTCTTCATGGTCGCGGCCAACCCGCTCGGCTTCTGGGTCGGTATCGCCGTCATCTTCGCCGGCGGCGTCGTCGGTTACGCCATGAAGCTGGCCGGTCTCGGCATGCCGAAGGAGTCCTCCGAGCTGGTGGAGGCCCGGGCGCGCGCGGGCGAGGCCCAGGTCTCCCACTGACCCGCGCGGCCGACACGCAGCAAGGCGCAGCCCCCACCGGGCTGCGCCTTTCCGTATGACCGGGGACAATCACCGGGTGGACGCCTCCCCGACCCCCGCCGCCGCCCAGACCCCGGACCCGGGCCCCGGTCCCGCCGACCGGGCCCGCCCGGAAGCCGAGCCCCAGGGCGTCGGCTCCTGGAACATGCCGCTGACGGTCTGCCCGACCCCGGACACGGCCAGGCCCACTCCCGACACGGCCCGGCCCACCCCAGCCCGTCCGGCGTTTGAGGACGGAACCCTCGCGGGGGTGAGCCCGGATCGCACAGGCCCCTCGGGCGAGGAAGCCTCGCAGGTGCCCGGCCCCCAAGGCCACGGTTCCGTCCTCAAACGCCGGACGGGCTGGGGGGAGCCCGGTACGGGCCGGGAAGAGCCCCGGACGGGCTGGGGGGAGGCCGGCACGGGCCAGGTACGGCCCCGGGCAGGCCGGGTACGACGCTTCGCCACCCCCCTCGGCGTTCTCGCCACCGTCACCGCGGCCTTCGCGTACGTCGGTACGGTCGACCCCAACGAGCCCGGCCACTACCCCGTCTGCCCGCTGCTCAGGATCACCGGAGCGTTCTGTCCCGGCTGCGGTGGGTTGCGCAGCGCCCACGCCTTCGTCCACGGCGACCTCGGCGCCGCCTTCTCCACCAACGCGGTCGCCACCGCCGGCTACTTCCTCTTCGCCGCGGTCTGGGTCCTCTGGCTGGTCCGGGCCTGGCGCGGCCGGCCCCTGCGGATCAGCCTGGCGCCCGCCTGGTGGTGGGGTGCCGGGACGCTGCTCCTGGTCTTCACCGTCGTCCGGAATCTGCCGTTCGGCTCGGCGCTGGCGCCCTGAATGCCCAGGTAGTGGGACGCGGCGCGGCCGGATGCGGGCCCCGGGGCCTCCTGCGGATACCATCGGTATGGCTGATCCTGTTCACCGTCAACCGTTCCGGAAGGGGGCCGCTCGCGTGAGTGTGCTCGACGAGATCATCGACGGCGTCCGCGCCGACCTCGCGGAGCGGCAGGCGCGCGTCAGCCTCGACCAGCTGAAGGAGCGCGCCGCCCGCGCCCCCCAGGCCAAGGACGGAGTCGCCGCCCTGCGCGGCGAGGGCGTCACCGTCATCTGCGAGGTCAAACGCTCGTCCCCGTCCAAGGGGGCCCTTGCCGCCATCGCGGACCCCGCCGCGCTCGCCGCGGACTACGCGGCGGGCGGCGCGTCCGTCATCTCGGTCCTCACCGAGGAGCGCCGTTTCGGCGGGTCGCTCGCCGACCTGGAGGCCGTCCGCGCCAAGGTCGACACCCCGATCCTGCGCAAGGACTTCATCGTCACCTCGTACCAGCTGTGGGAGGCCCGGGCGTACGGCGCCGACCTCGCCCTGCTGATCGTCGCCGCCCTCGACCAGGAGGCCCTGGTCTCCCTGATCGAGCGTGCCGAGTCGATCGGGCTCACCCCGCTCGTCGAGGCGCACGACGAGGAGGAGGCGGAGCGGGCCGTGGACGCCGGAGCGAAGATCATCGGTGTCAACGCGCGCAACCTGAAGGACCTCAAGGTCGACCGCTCCACCTTCGAGCGCGTCGCCCCCGAGATCCCCGACCACATCGTCAAGGTCGCCGAGTCCGGCGTCCGGGGCCCGCACGACCTGATCGCGTACGCCAACGCCGGCGCCGACGCGGTCCTGGTCGGCGAGTCCCTGGTCACCGGCCGCGACCCGCGCGGAGCCGTCGCCGATCTGGTCGCAGCGGGCGCTCACCCGGCCCTCCGCCACGGCCGCGGCTGACGAGGAGCCCCGCGACCATGACCGACCGTTCCGTGGACCGCGTCCGGCCGGGCCTGCGCCCCGCCGGGGCCCCGGCCCGGGACCCGCACGCCCCGCTGGCGCGCGGATGCAGGCCGCGCGGCTGCCGCGCCCCCGCCCGGCGCGTGCACGGACGGCGCGTGCGGTACGTGATCGGTGACGAGCCCGGCCAGGTGAACGGGATGCGATGGCGCCCGGGGTCCGCGCTGTAGGCGAGCCCCGGCCGACGTACCGCACCACCCACATCTCCACCCGTACGTACGACCGCACCACCCCGACCGCACGCCGGTCCCGGTGGCGCTCGCTGCTCGGCGCATACGGTGAACCCACCCGTTGCCATGCCAAGGAGCACGTCGCATGTCGTCCGACTTCTTCATTCCGGACCCCGAGGGTCTGATCCCCAGCGCCGAGGGCTACTTCGGTGCCTACGGCGGCAAGTTCATCCCGGAGGCGCTCGTCGCCGCCGTGGACGAGGTCGCCGTCGAGTACGACAAGGCCAAGTCCGACCCGGCGTTCGCCGCCGAGCTCAACGAGCTCATGGTCGACTACACCGGCCGGCCCAGCGCGCTGACCGAGGTCCCGCGCTTCGCCGAGCACGCGGGCGGCGCCCGGGTCTTCCTCAAGCGCGAGGACCTGAACCACACCGGATCACACAAGATCAACAACGTGCTCGGCCAGGCGCTGCTCACCAAGCGCATGGGCAAGACGCGGGTCATCGCCGAGACCGGAGCCGGTCAGCACGGCGTCGCCACCGCCACCGCCTGCGCGCTCTTCGGCCTCGACTGCACCATCTACATGGGCGAGATCGACACCGAGCGCCAGGCGCTGAACGTGGCCCGGATGCGGATGCTCGGCGCCGAGGTCGTCGCGGTGAAGTCCGGCTCGCGGACCCTGAAGGACGCCATCAACGAGGCGTTCCGCGACTGGGTCGCCAACGTGGACCGTACGCACTACCTCTTCGGCACGGTCGCGGGCCCGCACCCCTTCCCGGCGATGGTCCGCGACTTCCACCGCGTCATCGGCGTCGAGGCCCGCCGCCAGCTCCTGGAGCGCACCGGCCGTCTCCCCGACGCGGCGGTCGCCTGTGTCGGCGGCGGCTCCAACGCCATCGGCCTCTTCCACGCCTTCATCCCGGACGCCGGTGTCCGCCTGGTGGGCTGCGAGCCCGCCGGACACGGTGTGGAGACCGGCGAGCACGCGGCGACCCTGACCGCGGGGGAGCCCGGCATCCTGCACGGCTCGCGCTCCTACGTCCTCCAGGACGACGAGGGCCAGATCACCGAGCCGTACTCCATCTCCGCCGGTCTGGACTACCCGGGCATCGGCCCCGAGCACTCCTACCTCAAGGACATCGGGCGCGGCGAGTACCGTGCGGTCACCGACGACGCGGCCATGCAGGCCCTGCGCCTGCTGTCGCGCACCGAGGGGATCATCCCGGCCATCGAGAGCGCCCACGCGCTCGCCGGTGCGCTGGAGATCGGCAAGGAACTGGGCAAGGACGGGCTGATCCTCATCAATCTGTCCGGCCGCGGCGACAAGGACATGGACACCGCCGCCCGCTACTTCGGGCTGTACGACACCGACGCCGCCGTCGAGGCGGACGCGGACAGCGACCGCGCCGAGATCGAGGGGGACGCCAAGTGAGCGGCAACATCGAGCTGTTGAGCACCACCCTCGCCGCCGCGAAGGCGGAGGGCCGGGCGGCGCTCGTCGCCTACCTCCCGGCCGGCTTCCCGACCGTCGACGGCGGCATCGAGGCGGTCAAGGCCGTCGTCGCGGGCGGCGCCGACGTCGTCGAGGTCGGCCTCCCGCACAGCGACCCGGTGCTCGACGGGCCGGTCATCCAGACCGCCGACGACATCGCCCTGCGCGGCGGGGTCCGCATCGCCGACGTGATGCGCACGGTCCGCGAGGCGTACGAGGCCACCGGGGTGCCGATCCTGGTCATGACGTACTGGAACCCCATCGACCGGTACGGCGTCGAGCGCTTCACCGCCGAGCTGGCCGAGGCGGGCGGCGCCGGGTGCATCCTGCCCGACCTGCCGGTCCAGGAGTCCGCGCTGTGGCGCGAGCACGCCGACAAGCACGGCCTCGCCACCGTGTTCGTCGTCGCCCCCAGCAGCCAGGACGCCCGCCTCGCCACCATCACCGCGGCCGGCAGCGGCTTCGTCTACGCGGCCTCCCTGATGGGCGTCACCGGCACCCGCGCCTCGGTCGGCGCCCAGGCCCAGGAACTGGTGGCACGCACCCGCGCCACCACCGACCTGCCGGTCTGCGTCGGCCTCGGCGTCTCCAACGCCGAGCAGGCCGCCGAGGTCGCCGGATTCGCCGACGGCGTGATCGTCGGCTCGGCCTTCGTCAAGGCGATCCTGGACGCCCCCGACGAGGCCGCCGGTCTCGACACCGTCCGCTCGCTCGCGGGCGAGCTGGCCCAGGGCGTTCGAAAGCGCTGACCCCTCGCATCACCCGAATGGGTGGAATGCGGACCGAGGAGGCGCGAAGGCGCCTCCTCGGTTCGTTCTGCGGGTGTGAGCGACAAGATTCCTGAGGGAAACCGAAGTGCGCGCGAGCGCCTGGCCCAGCAGCGCGAGCGGGACAAGGGCCGCGACAAGCGCCGCCGTACGCTGATCGTCTCCTCCGCGGTGGTCGGCGTGCTGGCACTGGCCGCGGTGGTCGGCCTGATCGCGGCCAACGTGGGCAAGGACGGCGGCGGCGACAGCGCGTCCGGGCCCGCCATCACCCCGTCGGGAGCGACCGGCGAGGACTCCCTGACCCTGCCGGTCGGCGCGTCCGACGCCCCGTCCACGCTCACGATCTGGGAGGACTTCCGCTGCCCGGTCTGCGCCCAGTTCGAGAACGCCTTCCGGGACACCGTCACGGAGCTGGTGGAGGCCGGGCAGCTCAAGGTGGACTACCACCTGGCCACGATCATCGACGGCAACCTCGGCGGCAAGGGGTCGCTGCGCGCCGCCAACGCCGCCGCCTGCGCCCAGGACGTCGGCAAGTTCGCCCCGTACCACGACGTCCTCTTCCGCAACCAGCCCCCCGAGCCCGACGACGCCTTCGCCAAGAACAGCCGGCTGATCGAGCTGGCCGGTGAGGTCGAAGGGCTGGACACACCGGCCTTCCGCGGCTGTGTGGAGGGCGGCGAGCACGACAGCTGGGTCCAGAAGTCCGACACGGCGTTCCGCGAGGGTGGCTTCCAGGGCACCCCGACCGCGCTCCTCAACGGTGAGTCGATCTTCCCGAAGAAGGGCGGCGAGCAGATCTCCGTGGAGAACCTGAAGAAGTGGGTCAAGGAGGCCAACAAGGGCAAGAAGCCGGGCACCGCCACCCCGTCCGCGCCCGCCCCCTGAGGGGCCCGGAAACCGCTCCCGGGAGCGCTCCCGGCACAGGCCAGGACAGGGCGGGCGTACGGGCCCGCGGCCGTGCCCTCGTTACCCAGACGTTGCCGGGTGGCTTGCCGTACCCACCGCCCGGCAGGGTAGCGTCGACCTCGTCATGAACCTTGCCTCCATTCCCAGCCCGTCGACCGGCGTGATCGAGCTCGGCCCGATCCCGCTGCGCGGCTACGCGTTCTGCATCATCATCGGTGTCTTCGTCGCCGTCTGGATCGGCAACAAGCGCTGGGTCGCCCGGGGCGGCAAAGCCGGCACCGTCGCCGACATCGCCGTCTGGGCCGTGCCCTTCGGCCTCGTCGGCGGCCGGCTGTACCACGTGATCACCGACTACCAGCTCTACTTCAGCGACGGCCAGGACTGGGTCGACGCGTTCAAGATCTGGGAGGGCGGCCTCGGCATCTGGGGTGCGATCGCCTTCGGCGCGGTCGGCGCCTGGATCGGCTGCCGCCGCCGGGGCATCCCGCTGCCCGCCTGGGCGGACGCGCTCGCCCCTGGCATCGCCATCGCGCAGGCCATCGGCCGCTGGGGCAACTGGTTCAACCAGGAGCTGTACGGCAAGCCGACCGACCTGCCCTGGGCGCTGGAGATCAGCGAGGGCACGAACCGGGTCGCCGGGACGTACCACCCGACCTTCCTCTACGAATCGCTGTGGTGCATCGGCGTCGCGCTGCTGGTCATCTGGGCCGACCGCCGCTTCCGGCTCGGCCACGGACGGGCGTTCGCGCTCTACGTCGCGGCGTACTGCGCGGGGCGCGGCTGGATCGAGTACATGCGGGTCGACGAGGCCCACCACATCCTCGGCCTGCGGCTGAACGTGTGGACCGCGATCGTCGTCTTCGTCCTCGCCGTCGCCTACATCGTGATCTCGGCGAAGCTCCGCCCGGGCCGCGAGGAGATCGTCGAGCCGGACAAGGACGCCGAGGCCGCGAAGAGGGACGACGCGGACGGCACGGACGCCACCGAGAAGGACGGCGACCCGCTCAGGAAGACCGGCAGCACGGACGGGGACCCGCTGAAGAAGGACGCGGCGACCACCGACGCCCCGGCCGAAGGCAGCGCTCCCGAGGCAGCCGACAAGAGCTGACCGCTCGCGCCCCGCACGGCGCCACCCCGCGTCCCCCCGGTCGCCGGGCGGACCTGAGAGACCTCAGGTCCGCCCGGCGATCGCCAGTGTGCGGCGGGCCGACGCCACCACCGCCGCGTCCACGAACCGCCCATCCGGCAGCGCCAGCGCCCCCGCTTCCACCGCCGACGCCGCGACGATCTCCTCGGCCGCCTCGATCTCCTGGTCCGTCGGCCGGAACGCCCGCTCGATCACCTCCAGCTGACGCGGATGGATCGCCGCCCGGCCCAGCAGCCCGAGCCCCCGCCCCCGGACGCACGAGGCCCACAGCCCGTCGAGGTCCCGGACGTCCGGGAAGACCGACTGGGCGGGCGGCGGCAGTGCGGCCGCCCGGGCCGCCACCACGAGCCGGCTGCGCGCCCAGTCCAGCCCGTGGTCCTCCCGTACGCCGAGATCCGCCCGCAGGTCCGCCTCGCCCAGCGCGATGCCCCGGACGGCGGGGTCGGCCGAGGCGATCGAGTACGCGTGCTCCACGGCGAGCGCCGACTCCAGCAGCGGGTAGAGCGGCACGCCGGGGGCGACCGCCGCCACATGGTGCACGGAGACCGCGTGGGTGATCTTGGGCAGCCGGAACCCGGAGAGGCCCGGCAGCCCCGTCAGCGCCCGGACGTCGCCCTCGCCGTGCACCCGGACATGGACCGGTACGGCGCCGGGGACGGCGGTCACCGGGTCGGCGAGGAGTTCGGCGATGGCGGCGCGCGCGTACTCCTTGCGGTCGGGGGCGACCGCGTCCTCCAGGTCGACGATGACCACGTCCGCCCCGCAGCCGAGCGCCTTGGCCACCACCTCCGGCCGGTCCGCGGGGACGTACAGCCAGGTCAGCGGGGGCCGGGGAACCGCCGCCACGCGGTCCGGGGTGCTCACAGCGCCCCCTGGTCCCGCAGCGCCGCGATCCCGGTCTCCGACAGCCCGAGCCCGGCCAGGATCTCCTCGCTGTCCGCGCCGTGCGGCCGGCCAGCCCAGCGGATGGCGCCCGGGGTCCGCGAGAGCCGGAAGAGGACGTTCTGCATCCGCAGCGGTCCCAGCTCCGGGTCGTCGACCTCGGCGAAGGTGCCCAGCGCCCGGTACTGCGGGTCCTCCATCACCTCCCGCACGTCCTGGATCGGCGCCACCGCCGCCTCCGCCTTCTCGAAGGCGTCGAGCACCTCCGCGCGGCTGTGCCGGGAGATCCAGTGGCCGACCGCCTCGTCCAGCTCCTCGGTGTGCTCGGCCCGGGTGGTGCCCGCGCCGAACCAGGGCTCCTCGATCAGTTCCGGGCGGCCGACCAGTCGCATCACCCGCTCCGCGACGGACTGGGCGGAGGTGGAGACCGCGACCCAGTGGCCGTCGGCGGTGCGGTAGGTGTTGCGTGGGGCGTTGTTGCGGGAGCGGTTGCCGGTGCGCGGCTGGACGTACCCGAGCTGGTCGTACCAGAGCGGCTGCGGGCCCAGCACGGTGAGGATCGGCTCGATAATCGCCAGGTCCACCACCTGCCCCTCGCCGGTCCTCTCCCGTCCGGCGAGCGCGGCCATCACCGCGTACGCCGTCGCCAGCGCCGCGATGGAGTCCGCCAGCCCGAACGGCGGCAGGGTCGGCGGCCCGTCCGGCTCCCCGGTGATCGCCGCGAACCCGCTCATCGCCTCGGCCAGCGTTCCGAAGCCGGGGCGGTGGGCGTACGGGCCGAACTGGCCGAACCCGGTGACCCGGGCCAGCACCAGGCGCGGGTTGACCGCGTGCAGCTCATCGGGGCCCAGGCCCCAGCGCTCCAGGGTCCCCGGCCGGAAGTTCTCGATGATCACATCGGTCTCGGCGGCCAGTCGCAGCAGCACGTCCCGGCCACCGGGGGCGGACAGGTCCAGGGCCAGGGTGCGCTTGTTGCGGCCGAGCAGCTTCCACCACAGGCCGACACCGTCCTTGGCGGGTCCGTGCCCGCGCGAGGGGTCCGGTCTACGGGGGTGCTCGACCTTGATCACATCGGCGCCGAAGTCTCCGAGCATGGTGGCGGCGAGCGGTCCGGCGAAGAGGGTGGCGAGGTCGATGACCTTCAGCCCGGTCAGGGGGCCCGCGCCGGTGCGGGGTGCAGATGCTGTCGTACTCATGCGGTCTCGGCCTCGATCTCGCTGCGGTAGGGCATGGACGTGGACGCGCCGGGTTTCTGGACGCAGAGCGCGGCGGCCGACGAGGCGAAGGCCAGCGCCTCGGCCACCGGCCGCCCCTCCCCGAGCGCCACCGCCAGCGCCCCGACGAAGGTGTCCCCGGCCCCGGTCGTGTCGACGGCACGCACGCCGGGCGCCGCGAACAGCACCGGCTCGCCGCCCCGGGCCGCGTACAGGGAGCCCTTCGCACCGAGTGTGATGATCACCTCGGGCACCTGCCGCAGCAGGATCTGCGCCGCCGCGTGCGGCTCCGCCTGCCCGGAGAGCTCGGCGGCCTCGTGCTCGTTCGGGATCAACAGGTCGATGTGGTCCAGGAGTTCATCGGGCAGCGGCTGTACGGGGGAGGGGGTGAGGATGGTGCGCACACCCTGGGAGCGGGCGGCGCGGGCGCCTTCCACGACGGCGGAGAGCGGGAGTTCGAGCTGCATCAGCAGCAGCTCGGCGGAGGCGATCGCCGCGATCTCCCCGGGGCCGAGCGCGGTGAGGACGCCGTTGGCGCCGGGGATCACCACGATGGCGTTGGACCCGGAGTCGTCGACCACGATGTGCGCGGTGCCGCTGGGGCCCTCGGCGGTGTGCAGGAGATCGGTGTCGACCCCGGCGTGTTCGAGGCCGTCGCGCAACCGGGCGCCGTACGCGTCGTCGCCGACCGCGCCGATCATCACCACCTCCGCGCCCGCGCGGGCGGCGGCGACGGCCTGGTTGGCGCCCTTGCCGCCGGGGACCGTCCGGAACTCCCGGCCGGTGACGGTCTCCCCGCGTTCGGGGGCGCGGGCGGTGTAGGCGACGAGGTCCATGTTGGTGCTGCCGAGCACCGCGATTCGGGTCATGGGCGCAGAGCCTCCTGGTGGGTCAGTGCGGCGAGGGTGTCGAACCCGGTCCGGTCGAAGCCGGGTACGGAGGTGGCGAGGCGGTTCTTCAACGGGGCCGTCCAGCGGTCGGGCAGGGCGTCCGGGGCGCCCGCGAGCAGTCCGGCGAGCGAACCGGCGGTGGCCCCGTTGGAGTCGGTGTCCCAGCCGCCGGAGACCGCGCGGCCGATCGACCGGGTGAAGTCGCCGTCGGCGTGGGTGAGTGCGGCGGCGAGCAGTGCGGCGTTGGGCAGCACGTGTACCCAGTGGTGGGTGTCGGCATACGCGGCGTGCAGCCGGTCCACCACCAGGTCGAAATCCCCTTCCGTCCGGGCGGTCTCGATGCCGAGCCGGACCGCGCGGGCGTACCGCGCGTGCGGCGGCACCACCCGCAGCCCGGCGGCCAGGCAGCCGTGCACATCGCTCTCCCCGCCCGCCGCCACAGCGAGCGCCGCCGCGGTGAACATCGCGCCGTAGACCCCGTTGGCGGTGTGGGTGAGGACCGCGTCACGGTGGGCCTGGGCGGCGGCCCCGGCCGGGTCGCCGGGATGGGTCCAGCCGTGCACGTCGGCCCGGATCTGGGCACCGATCCACTCGCGGAACGGGTTGCGGATGCGGGCCGTCTCCGGGGGCTCGACGCCCGCGAGGAGATTGCCGTACGCGATCCGCTCGGCGGTGAAGGTGCGGCCCGCCGGAAGTTCGTCCAGCCAGAGGCGGGCCAGATCGGCGGTGGTGAAGGCGCGGCCGTGCCGCTGGAGCAGCAGCAGGGTGAGGAGCGGGTAGTTGAGGTCGTCGTCCTCCGGCATCCCGTCGATGTGCTCGGCGAGAGAGGTGGGGGCCGAGCGGCGGTTCCAGGGGTGGGCGGCGAGCAGTTCGGCGGGCACGCCGCGTTCGGTGAACCAGGTGGCCAGAGGCCAGTTGCCGGCCGCGCGGGCGAGGGCGCGGATGCCGTCGAGAGGCAGTTTCTCGACCGGCTTCCCGAGCAGGCAGCCCGCCGCCCGGCCGAGCCAGGCCGCGTGCAGCCGGTCCCGGCCGACGGCGGGGGTGGCCCCGGGCGCTCCCGGCCACTGCGGGCAGGCGGCCACGATCTCGTCCAGGGCGGTCGGCTCGTCGGCGGCCAACGGCGAGTCCAGCAGGGCGAGTTCGTCGAGGAGCTGTCCGGCCAGTTCGCGCAGCCGGGGCGGTGCCGACGGCTCGGAGGCACCCGCACGGTCCGGGGCGGGGGAGCCCCCGGCCGCGTACCACCGCTCCTCGACCTCCCGGGCGTCCCGGCCGTCCTGCGCGGCCTGCCGCAGCTCGTGCCCGATCAGGTCCTCGGGCTGCACCCAGGTCAGCCGGAGGCTCACCGCGGACCGGCCAGGGCGGCGAACGCCTCTTCGTGGGACCGGCGGCGCTCCAGGTCCCGGGCGAAGACCTCCCGGGCCACCCGCGCGAGAGCCAGGGCGGGGGCGTGCAGGTCCAGCCGGCTCGCCTCCGCCACCGTGGCCGCCCAGTCGGCGGGGATCTCACCACCCAGCGCCCCCACGATGGCACCGCTCATCGTGGCGATGGAGTCGCAGTCCCGGCCGTAGTTGACCGAACCGAGCACCGTACGCCGGTAGTCGCCGCCGCCGACCAGCACCATGCCCAGCGCGATGGGCAGTTCCTCGATGGCGTGCAGCCGGGAGGGGCGGCGGGCGCCCAGCGAGGGGCTGCGGTAGTCGGGGCCCACCGTGTCGAACGGCTCCACCGCCGCCCGCAGCGGGGCGAGCGCGGACTCGAAGTCCGCGTGGTGCGAGGCCACTTCACAGACCTCCTCGATGGCGGACCGGGTCCCGTCCTTGGCCAGCGCGAGGGCGGCGTCGATCACCGCGTTCGGGGTGGCGTCCGGGTGGCAGGCGGCGGCCACGGCGGCGGCGAAGACCCCGGCGGCCTCCCGCCCGTAGGAGGACTGGTGGGGCGCGGCGACCTCCAGCGCCTCGGCGTACGCGGCCTCGGGGTGACCGGCGTTGACCAGACCGACCGGGGCCATGTACATCGCGGCCCCGCAGTTGACGATGTTGCCCGCACCGGCCTCGCGCGGGTCGACGTGCCCGTAGTGCAGCCGGGCCACGAGCCACTTCTCGGCCAGGAAGATCCGCTGGAGCGGCAGCGCCTGGGCCTCCAGCTCCGGAATCCAGCGGGGTGACAGCAGGTCGGGTACGAGGTGGTCCGCGACGGCGTACGCGTCGAGGTGGTCGCGCACCCGGTCGTAGACCCGGACCAGGGCGTGGGTCATCAGGGTGTCGTCGGTGACGTGCCCGTCGCCCTTGTGGTACGGGGCGATGGGGCGCGCGGTGCGCCATTCCTCGCCGTGCCAGGGGCCGACGATCCCGGTCACCCGGCCGCCGTGGCGTTCGGCGATCTGCTCGGGGGTCCAGCCCTCGACCGGGCCGCCGAGGGCGTCCCCGACGGCGGCGCCGACGAGGGCCCGGGTGATGCGGTCATCGAGTCCGGGCGGGGTGGCCGGGGAGGTGGGTGCGGGGGCGGGTTCCGTGGCCGATGTGGTCGCTGTGGCCGTTGTGGGCGTCATGCCGGAATTGTCCACCCCGGGTGGCCGGTTCCGTGGCTGCCAGCAGCCCGGCGAGTTCGACCAGATCCGTGCCCGCCAGCCGGGGCAGCGCACAGCCCGCGAGCGTCCGGCACGCCTCCCGCCACCCCGCCGGTACGGCGGTGACGGAGCCGATCGCCCCGGTCAGCGCCCCGGCCAGGGCGGGTGCGGAGTCCGCGACCCGGGACAGACAGGCGGCGGCCGGGACGGCCTGGGCGATCTCGCCCCGGGCGGCGGTGGTGAGGGCCAGCGCCACGGGTACGGTCTCGGCAGCGGCGATCCCGTAGCTGTAGACGTGGTCCACGATCTGGTGCTCCAGGACCGGGACCAGGGCGAACGCCCCGGCCGGCTCGTCGGCGAACTCCCGGGCCAGGCGGACCGCGTGCGCGGCGTTGCGGGCGATCTCGGTGCCCTCGGGGAGCTGGGCGAGGGCGGCGTCCACCACCGCTTCGACGTCCGCCCCGGCCAGCGCCACGGCGATCGCGGCGGCCATGGCCCGCGCCCCGTGCACCCCGTCGCCGTCCTGGGTGTAGCGGGCGTCGAACTCCGCGAGCGCCGCCGCCTCCGCCGGGGCGCCCGGGTGGACCACGGCGAGCACGGCCGCCCGTACGCAGGCGGCGTCGTCGAAGTAGTGCGGGTTGTCGTGCCCGGTGGCGGGCGGCCGCAGCCCGGCGGCCAGGTTGCCGAGCCCGGCCCGTACCGAGATCCGGGCGCGCAGCGGCAGCACCGCCGCCTCCACCTCGGGAGCCCGGGCGCTGGCGGCTGCGACGGTGGCGGCCAGCGCGTTCCAGGCCCGGTCCACCGCGTCCCGCATCCGGCGGCCCGGGGAGAGGCCGTCCGCGTCGTCGGCGGCGGCCAGCACCGTACGGGCGGCGAACGCGGCCCACTCGGCGTCGTCGGAGGGGCCGAGCCGCAGGGGCTCGGGCGGCTGGTTGAGGGCGATGGGCACGGGGAGGGTGGTGGTGGCGTACCTCTCGGCGAAGGTGTCCAGCTCGCGGGTGAGCGGCCGGGTCCACTCGGGCATCCGGGCCGCCCGGTGCCGCGCGGCGGGCCACCCGGCGGCGTCCCCGGAGGCGAGCCCGAGGAGCAGCCCTTCGATCCGGGCGCGCCGGGAGGGGGCGGTGGGTGTGTCGGCTGCGGTGTGGGTGGCCGGGGTGGCTGTGGTCGCCGAGGTGACGGTGGGTGCTGGGGGTGCGGTTGTGGTGGCCGGGGCGTCGGTGGGCGCGGTGGGTGTGCCACGGCCGTCGGTGGTCGCTGAGGGTGCGGTGGCCGTGTCAGGGCCGTCGGTGGTCGCTGAGGGTGCGGTGGTCGTGCCACGGCCGTCGGTGGTCGCCTCGCGGGTCCTCGTCATCGCCGGTCCTCCCGTACGGGCTCGAAGGACGCGGCCACGGACGCCAGGTCCCGTACGACGGAAGGTTCGCGCCCGCCGCCCTGACCCGGGCCCTGCACGGCCCCGGCCCCCTCCGGACCAACCGCCGCCCCGGCACCCTCCGCCGCCTCCGGGCTCTCCGGCGTCAGCAGGTCCGCGATGTCCAGCACGTGGTAGCCCCGCATCGAGGGCAGGCAGCTGCCTCGCACCGGCCCGATCGCCGACGCCCAGTCCTGCGGGATCGCGCCCACCCCGCGCAGCGCCCCGGCCAGGGCCCCCGCCACCGCCGCCGTCGTATCGGCGTCGCGGCCCATGTTCACGGCCGTCAGCACCGCCGCCGGGAAGTCCCCGCGCGCCGCCGTGAACGCCCCGAACGCCAGCCCCACCGCCTCCGGCGCGAGGTCCGTCCACGGGTAGCCGCCGATGACCACCGCCGAACGCACCGCCCGTTCCATGGTGAGCCGGTCCGGGTACGGGCGCTGGGCCGCCGTCACCGCACGGCGCAGCGAACGGGCCGTCCAGGAGTCCATCGGGACCACCGAGAGCGCGGCCGCGATCACCGAGGCCACGCCCGCGCCCACCATCGCGGCCGCGACCCCGGCCGCCACCGCCTGGCCCCCGTAGATCCCCTCGCCCTCGTGGCTCACCCGGCCGTCCACCGCCACCAGCCGGGCCGCCTCGGCGGGGCGCCCGGCCGCGAACACCCCGAAGGGGGCCGCGCGCATCGCCAGGCCGTCGCTCCAGGCGTGCCGGTGCTGGGCCGAGATCGGTGCGGCGAGGCCCCGGCGCAGGTTCTCCAGGGTGCCGCGCTCGCTGAACCCGGCGCCCCGGAACGGGCCCTCGTCCAGGTCGGCGATCCAGTGGTGCCAGGCCCGCTCCACGTGGGAGACGGTGAGCGCGGAGCCGTGCCGGGCGAGCAGGAGCCCGGAGAAGATCGTGTACTCCGTGTCGTCGGTCCCCGCCGGGTCCTCGCTCACGAACCCCTCGATCCGTCCCCAGCGGCGGCGGATCTCGGAGGGCAGCAGATTCTCCGCCGGGGCGCCGAGCGCGTCCCCGACCGCCAGGCCCAGCAGCGCACCCCTGGCCCGTTCCTTGCCGACGGCCGTGTCCATCGCGTCGCCCTCCGCTCGTCCGGCGAGTCCCGTTCCGATACCGAGTCCGCGTTCGGCTCCGGGCCCCCTTCCCGCATCTGTGCCACGCGGAGGACGGTCGGAGGCGGGTCAGGGGCAGAAAGGGGCCGGTCGGATGACGGCGCGGAAAGCTGAGCCTGCCCTTCCTTCGCAGGTCACAGGGGTGGTAAGCCAGCCCAGCCTTGCTGGCGAAGGTCGCCCGTCCGGCGTAGTTTGGACTTTGTCGAAAGTTGTACAGGCATTGCTCGCGGGGGCGACAGCCCTCCGGGGGAGCAGGGGAGAAGCACGCCGTGGCCATCATCGAGACCGACGCCGTCCTGCACGAGGCGCACCGGGACAACCACACCCACCGGGATGTGAACGGCGGCTGGCTGCGCCCCGCCGTCTTCGGCGCCATGGACGGTCTGGTCTCCAACCTCGCCCTGATGACCGGGGTGGCCGGCGGCGCGGTCTCCCAGCAGACCATCGTGATCACCGGGCTCGCGGGCCTGGCCGCCGGGGCGTTCTCCATGGCGGCGGGCGAGTACACCTCCGTCGCCTCCCAGCGCGAGCTGGTCGAGGCCGAGCTGGACGTCGAGCGCCGGGAGCTGCGCAAGCACCCCAAGGACGAGATGGCCGAGCTCGCCGCCCTCTACGAGGCCCGAGGGGTGGACGCCCCGCTGGCCGCCGAGGTCGCCCGGCAGCTGTCGCGCGACCCGGAGCAGGCGCTGGAGATCCACGCCCGGGAGGAACTCGGCATCGACCCGAAAGACCTGCCCTCCCCGCTGGTGGCCGCCGTCTCCTCCTTCGGCGCCTTCGCGCTCGGCGCCCTGCTGCCCGTGCTGCCCTACCTCCTCGGCGCGAGCGCCCTGTGGCCCTCGGTGCTCCTCGCCCTGCTCGGCCTCTTCGGCTGCGGTGCGGTGGTGGCCCGGGTGACGGCCCGCAGCTGGTGGTTCAGCGGGCTGCGGCAGCTCGCCCTCGGTGGGGCCGCGGCGGCACTGACGTACGGGCTCGGCACCCTGTTCGGTGGGGCGGCCGGCTGACGCGGAGGGCTGCACGGCACCGCCCGAACGGCCTGGCGGGGGCGTTACGGAACCGCCCGAACGGCTTAACCGTGCGGCAACCCGTGTGACGTACGTCCTGACACCGCCCCCTGGGCGGAACGGACGCCGCGGCCGTAAAATGAGACTCTATGCAGGGCTACACATAAGTAGCCGTTACCCGGTGGTTTCGTTTCTTTTGCCACCGGGCATGAGCCGTAGGCACCGCAGGCAACGACGCCTGCTCTCTGCGGGTCCCCGGGCGCTTGATCGTCTCCGACAGCGACCCACCCCCTGGTCAACCGGTCATCTCTGGTCACCCAGTCACTTCCGGTCACCACGGTGTCCGTATGTTGGAACGAGCCTTCCGCTTCTTGAGAAGCGCCCCATCATGTAACCTGCACGAAATTTCGCAGAGGGCCAACGTCGTCCCTCGGCACCGCACATGCCACGACGACGACGGGAGAGCCGATGCGTATCGACGCCTGGTCGCCCATGGACGGTCGCCCCGCCCAGCAGGGGATGTACGACCCCCGTAACGAGCACGACGCCTGTGGCGTCGGGTTCGTGGCCACTCTGACCGGTGTGGCCAGCCATGAGCTGGTCGAGCAGGCGCTGACCGTACTGCGCAACCTCGAACACCGCGGCGCCACCGGCTCCGAGCCCGACTCCGGCGACGGCGCCGGCATCCTGTGCCAGGTCCCTGACGCCTTCCTGCGCGCCGAGGCCCCCTTCGAACTCCCCGAGGCCGGCTCGTACGCCGTGGGCATCGCCTTCCTCCCCGCGGGCGAGTCCAGCGAGGCCGTCCGGACGATCGAGGAGATCGCCATTGAGGAGGGCCTCACCGTCCTCGGCTGGCGCGATGTCCCGGTCGCCCCCGAGCTCCTCGGCAACGGCGCCCGCGCCACCATGCCCACCTTCCGCCAGGTCTTCGTCGCCGACGGCGAGTCCACCGGCATCGTCCTGGACCGCAAGGCGTTCGTCCTGCGCAAGCGGGCCGAGCGTGAGGCCGGGGTGTACTTCCCGTCGCTCTCCGCCCGTACCATCGTCTACAAGGGCATGCTCACCACGGGGCAGCTGGAGCCGTTCTTCCCGGACCTCTCCGACCGCCGCTTCGCCTCCACGGTCGCGCTGGTCCACTCCCGCTTCTCGACCAACACCTTCCCCAGCTGGCCGCTGGCACACCCGTACCGCTTCGTCGCGCACAACGGCGAGATCAACACGGTCAAGGGCAACCGCAACTGGATGAAGGCCCGCGAGTCCCAGCTCGCCTCCAGCCTCTTCGGCCAGGCGCAGCTCGACCGGATCTTCCCCGTCTGCACCCCGGACGCCTCCGACTCGGCCTCCTTCGACGAGGTCCTGGAGCTGCTCCACCTCGGCGGGCGCTCGCTGCCGCACTCGGTGCTGATGATGGTCCCCGAGGCGTGGGAGAACCACGACTCGATGGACCCGGCCCGGCGCGCGTTCTACCAGTACCACGCCACGATGATGGAGCCCTGGGACGGCCCGGCCTGCGTCACCTTCACCGACGGCGTCCAGGTCGGCGCGGTCCTGGACCGCAACGGGCTGCGCCCCGGCCGCTACTGGGTCACCGACGACGGCCTCGTCGTGCTCTCCTCCGAGGTCGGCGTCCTGGACATCGACCCGGCGAAGGTCGTCCGCAAGGGCCGCCTCCAGCCCGGCAAGATGTTCCTCGTCGACACCGCCGAGCACCGCATCATCGAGGACGACGAGATCAAGGCGTCCCTCGCCGCCGAGCAGCCGTACCAGGAGTGGCTGGAGACCGGCGAGATCGAGCTGAGCGACCTGCCCGAGCGTGAGCACATCGTGCACACCCACGCCTCGGTCACCCGCCGCCAGCAGACCTTCGGCTACACCGAGGAAGAGCTCCGCGTCATCCTCGCGCCGATGGCCCGCACCGCCGGCGAGCCGCTGGGCTCCATGGGCACCGACTCGCCGATCGCCGCGCTCTCCGAGCGCCCCCGGCTGCTCTTCGACTACTTCACCCAGCTCTTCGCCCAGGTCACCAACCCGCCGCTGGACGCCATCCGCGAGGAGCTCGTCACCTCCTTGCGCTCCTCGCTCGGCCCCCAGGGCAACATCCTGGAGCCGACCGCCGCGGCCTGCCGCACCGTCACGCTGCCGTTCCCGGTGATCGACAACGACGAGCTCGCCAAGCTGATACACATCAACGCCGACGGCGACATGCCGGGCATGAAGGCCGCCACCCTCGCCGGTCTCTACCGGGTCGGCGGCGGCGGCGACGCCTTGGCCGCCCGCATCGAGGAGATCTGCGCCGAGGTCGACGCCGCCATAGAGGACGGCGCCCGCCTCGTCGTCCTCTCCGACCGGCACTCCGACGCCGAGCACGCCCCGATCCCCTCGCTGCTGCTCACCTCCGCCGTCCACCACCACCTCATCCGCACCAAGCAGCGCACCCAGGTGGGCCTGCTGGTCGAGGCCGGGGACGTCCGCGAGGTCCACCACGTCGCCCTGCTCATCGGTTACGGCGCCGCCGCGGTCAACCCGTACCTCGCCATGGAGTCCGTCGAGGACCTGGTCCGCGCCGGCACCTTCATCGAGAACATCGACGCCGAGCAGGCCATCCGGAACCTGATCTACGCGCTCGGCAAGGGCGTCCTGAAGGTCATGTCCAAGATGGGCATCTCCACCGTCGCCTCCTACCGCGGCGCCCAGGTCTTCGAGGCCGTCGGCCTCGACGAGGCCTTCGTCGCCACGTACTTCAACGGCACCGCCACCAAGATCGGCGGCGCCGGCCTGGACGTCATCGCCCAGGAGGTCGCCGCCCGGCACACCAAGGCGTACCCCGCCTCCGGCATCGCGGCCTCGCACCGCGCGCTGGAGATCGGCGGCGAGTACCAGTGGCGCCGCGAGGGCGAGCCGCACCTGTTCGACCCGGAGACGGTCTTCCGCCTCCAGCACGCCACCCGCAACCGGCGCTACGACATCTTCAAGCAGTACACCGACCGGGTGAACGAGCAGTCCGAGCGCCTGATGACGCTCCGCGGCCTGTTCGGCTTCGACTCGGGCCGGACCCCGATCTCCATCGACGAGGTCGAGCCCGCCTCCGAGATCGTCAAGCGGTTCTCCACCGGCGCCATGTCGTACGGCTCGATCTCCCGCGAGGCGCACGAGACGCTCGCCATCGCCATGAACCAGCTCGGCGGCAAGTCCAACACCGGTGAGGGCGGCGAGGACCCCGACCGCCTCTACGACCCGGCGCGCCGCTCCTCCATCAAGCAGGTCGCCTCCGGCCGCTTCGGTGTGACCAGCGAATACCTGGTCAACGCGGACGACATCCAGATCAAGATGGCGCAGGGTGCCAAGCCCGGCGAGGGCGGCCAGCTGCCCGGCCACAAGGTCTACCCGTGGGTCGCCAAGACGCGTCACTCGACGCCCGGCGTCGGCCTCATCTCGCCGCCGCCGCACCACGACATCTACTCCATCGAAGACCTCGCCCAGCTGATCCACGACCTCAAGAACGCCAACCCGGCGGCCCGCATCCACGTCAAGCTCGTCTCCGAGGTCGGGGTCGGCACGGTCGCCGCCGGTGTCTCCAAGGCGCACGCCGACGTCGTCCTCATCTCCGGCCACGACGGCGGAACGGGCGCCTCCCCGCTCACCTCGCTCAAGCACGCGGGCGGCCCCTGGGAGCTCGGCCTCGCCGAGACCCAGCAGACGCTGCTGCTCAACGGCCTGCGCGACCGCATCGTCGTGCAGACCGACGGCCAGCTCAAGACCGGCCGCGACGTGGTCATCGCCGCGCTGCTGGGCGCCGAGGAGTTCGGTTTCGCGACCGCGCCGCTCGTCGTCTCCGGCTGCGTCATGATGCGCGTCTGCCACCTGGACACCTGCCCGGTCGGCATCGCCACCCAGAACCCGGTGCTCCGTGACCGGTTCTCCGGCAAGGCCGAGTACGTCGTCAACTTCTTCGAGTTCATCGCCGAAGAGGTCCGCGAGATCCTCGCCGAGCTGGGCTTCCGCACCATCGAGGAGGCCGTCGGCCACGCCGAGCTCCTCGACACCGACCGGGCGATCACCCACTGGAAGGCGCAGGGACTGGACCTGGCCCCGCTCTTCCACGTGCCCGAGCTGCCCGAGGGCGCGGTCCGCCACCGTATCGTCGAGCAGGACCACGGTCTGACGAAGGCGCTCGACAACCAGCTGATCAAGCTGGCCGCCGACGCGCTCGGCGCGATGAGCCCCGAGGCCGCCCAGCCGGTCCGGGCCCAGGTCGCCATCCGCAACATCAACCGGACCGTCGGCACCATGCTCGGCCACGAGGTGACCAAGAAGTTCGGCGGTGCGGGCCTGCCCGAGAACACCATCGACATCACCTTCACCGGCTCGGCCGGCCAGTCCTTCGGCGCGTTCCTGCCGCGCGGGGTCACCCTGCGCCTGGAGGGCGACGCCAACGACTACGTCGGCAAGGGCCTCTCCGGCGGCCGCGTCGTCGTCCGCCCGGACCGGGGCGCCGACCACCTCGCCGAGTACTCCACCATCGCCGGCAACACCATCGGCTACGGCGCGACCGGCGGCGAGCTGTTCCTGCGCGGCCGCACCGGCGAGCGCTTCTGCGTCCGCAACTCCGGTGCGCTCGTCGTCTCCGAGGGCGTCGGCGACCACGGCTGCGAGTACATGACCGGCGGCCACGCCGTCGTCCTCGGCGAGACCGGACGCAACTTCGCCGCCGGGATGTCGGGCGGAGTCGCGTACGTCATCGACCTGAACCGCGACAACGTCAACGTGGGCAACCTCGGCGCCGTCGAGGAGCTCACCGACACCGACCGGCAGTGGCTGCACGATGTCGTGCGCCGCCACCACGAGGAGACCGGCTCCACCGTCGCCGAGAAGCTCCTCGCCGAGTGGGACACCGCCGTGTCCCGCTTCAGCAAGATCATCCCGTCCACGTACAAGGCAGTGCTCGCCGCCAAGGACGCCGCTGAGCTCGCCGGTCTCTCCGAGCAGGAGACCACCGAGAAGATGATGGAGGCGGCGACCAATGGCTGACCCCAAGGGCTTCCTGACCACCGGACGCGAGGTCGCCCGGACCCGCCCCGTGGCCGAGCGCGTCAAGGACTGGAACGAGGTCTACGTTCCGGGCTCGCTGCTCCCGATCATCAGCAAGCAGGCCGGCCGCTGCATGGACTGCGGCATCCCGTTCTGCCACAACGGCTGCCCGCTCGGAAACCTCATCCCCGAGTGGAACGACTACGCCTACCGCGAGGACTGGACCGCCGCCTCCGAGCGGCTGCACGCCACGAACAACTTCCCGGAGTTCACCGGGCGGCTCTGCCCGGCACCCTGCGAGTCGGCGTGCGTGCTCGGCATCAACCAGCCGGCCGTCACCATCAAGAACGTCGAAGTCTCCATCATCGACAAGGCGTGGGACAGCGGCGACGTCACCCCGCAGCCGCCCGAGCGGCTCTCCGGCAAGACCGTCGCGGTCATCGGCTCGGGCCCGGCGGGACTCGCCGCCGCCCAGCAGCTGACCCGGGCCGGCCACACCGTCGCCGTCTACGAGCGCGCGGACCGCATCGGGGGCCTCCTCCGCTACGGCATCCCCGAGTTCAAGATGGAGAAGTCCCACATCAATCGCCGCATCGAGCAGATGCGCCTGGAAGGCACCAAGTTCCGTACGGAGGTGGAGATCGGCAAGGACATCGACGCCGCCAAGCTCCGCCGCCGCTACGACGCCGTCGTCATCGCGGCCGGTGCCACCGTCTCCCGCGACCTGCCGGTCCCCGGCCGCGAGCTGGGCGGCATCCACTTCGCCATGGAGTACCTGCCGCTCGCCAACAAGGTGCAGGAGGGCGACCTGACGGTGGCCCCGATCCACGCCGAGGGCAAGGACGTCGTCGTCATCGGCGGCGGCGACACCGGCGCCGACTGCGTGGGCACCGCCCACCGCCAGGGCGCGGCCTCCGTCACCCAGCTGGAGATCATGCCCAGGCCGGGTGAGGACCGGAACGCGGGCCAGCCCTGGCCGACCTTCCCGATGCTCTACAAGGTCACCTCCGCGCACGAGGAGACCGAGGTGCTGGCTCGCCTCAAGGAGAGCGGCGAGCAGGAGCAGGGAACCTCCTCGCCGAAGGCGGGCAAGGAGGGACGGGTCTACTCCGTCTCCACCACCCACTTCGAGGGCGACGAGAACGGGAACGTCGCGGCGCTCCACCTGGTCGAGGTCGAGTTCAAGGACGGTAAGCTGGAGCAGAAGCCCGGCACGGAGCGGCGCATCCCCGCGCAGCTCGTCACCCTCGCCATGGGTTTCACCGGAACCGACCAGTCCAACGGTCTGGTCCAGCAGTTCGGCCTGGAGCTCGACCAGCGTGGCAACGTCGCCCGCGACGAGAACTACGCGACCAACGTCGACGGCGTCTTCGTCGCCGGTGACGCGGGCCGTGGCCAGTCGCTCATCGTCTGGGCGATCGCCGAGGGCCGCTCCGCCGCCCGCGGTGTGGACCGCTTCCTGACCGGGACCAGCGCCCTGCCGGCCCCGATCCGCCCGACGGACCGGTCCCTGCTGGTCTGAGCACCACCCGGGTTCCCCCTGGGCCACGCGGCCCGGGGGACCCCCTTGATACGTCCCGTACAACGGCGTACGGAACTGAACGCGGCGCCTGCCTGTCCCCGACCGGACTCAGCGGGCGCCGTGGCGCGTCCGGGGTCAGCCGGTGTGGGGGACCCGGGGCCGAGGGCCCTGCCGTGGCCTACGCTCTAGGTCCGCACAGCGCGGACCGCACAAGGGGGGCGCCATGTACGGCGGGAACACGGCCGCTGCCGCCACCGGCCCGGCCATCAGCCTGACCAAGGTCCAGGAGACCGCGCCGGGCCTCGTCAACCAGTTCGTCGGCTTCGGCGACACCCGCAGCAGCCAGTTCGACTTCCTGCGCAAGCTCGACGAGCTGGCCGTCCCCGCCAGGCGGGCCGTCGACAACGCCGGGTACTTCCACGCAGGTCTCGACCCCCGGCAGGTCCCGGACGCCGAACTGTACGACCGGCTGGTCGCCGAGTTCCCGTCCTGGCCGGCCGCCGCCGAGGCCCAGGGGATCGTCCGATGACCGTTCGCCTCCTGCGCGCCGCCGACCGCGCGCCCGTTCCCTGGAAGAACGGCGGCGGGCTCACCCGCGAGATCGCCGCCGGGCCCGGCGGCGACGCCTTCGACTGGCGGGTGAGCCTCGCCGACGTCACCGCCGACGGGCCGTTCTCGCTCTTCCCCGGGGTGGACCGCACCCTGACCGTGGTCGAGGGCGCGGGCATGGACCTCGTCGTCGGCGGCGAGCACCACATCGTCGACGAGCCGATGTGGCCGCACGACTTCCCCGGCGACCGGCCGACCGAGGGCTACCTGCTGGCCGGACCCGTCGTCAACCTCAACGTCATGTACCGCAGGGGGCGTACGCGGGCGGAGACCGCCGTCGTCTGCGGCACCGTACGGCTGACGCCGCCCCCGGGCGGCGCGGTGCTGGCCCTCGGACTGGACGACGGCGCCGTGCTCGACGGCACGGACATCCGGCTCGACCGCTACGACGCGGTGCTCGCCCACGGCGCGTCGCCGGGGGTGCTGCGGACGATGGGCCAGGCGGTGGTGATCACGTTCTCGGACGGGTGAGCGGCCGCAGACGGTCGGGGATACCGGACAGAAGGTGTCGGGTATCAGGTGTTCGATGGCGTTCATGACGTCACCTTCCGCTGTCCCCTGGAGCGGCTTCGCCGTCGCCGAACCCGCCTTCGCCGACACCGTGCGCAGCCGCTTCCAGCTCTACCAGCACCACGTCCTCGCCACCCTGAGGAAGGACGGCTCGCCCCGCCTCACCGGCCTGGAGGCCGACTTCCGCTTCGGTGAGCTGTTGCTCGGCATGATGCCGAACTCCCGCAAGGCCCTGGACCTGCGCCGCGACCCGCGCTTCGCACTCCAGGCCAACCCCGGGCCGGACGCCGAGATGAACGACGGCGATGTCCGCGTCAGCGGCCGGGCCGTGGAGATCACCGACCCGGACTTCCTCGCCCGCTTCGTCGAGGACGCCGCCCCGCCCGAGCCGTTCCACCTCTTCCGGGCGGAGCTGACCGAGGTGGTCCGCATCGGACTGGACGGCGAGGCCCTGGTCATCCGGTCCTGGCGGCCGGGACAGCCGCCGCGTACGGTACGCCGGACCGGCGACGACGCACCGGCGGCAGAGGCGGACTGAGACCCGGTGGGCCGCCCCTCTCACCCCGCCACCACCCGCGCCCGGCAGGCCGACGGCGTCCCCCAGGCGTCCCGCAGGGGCCGGGCCCGGCGCAGCCACCACGCCAGGTCCAGCTCCTCGGTGTACCCCACCGCGCCGTGCAGCTGCAGCGCGGTGCGGGCCGCCGCGTAGCCCGCCTCGCCCGCCGCCACCTTCGCCGCCGCGACCGCCGCCCCGGCCCCGGGTGACCCCTCGGCCAGCTCCACCGCCGCCCCGTACACCAGCGGGCGCGCGAACTCCAGGCCGAGCAGGGTGTCCGCGAGGCGGTACTTGACGGCCTGGAAGGAGCCGACGGGGACACCGAACCGGGTGCGCTGCTTCACGTACGCCACCGTCGCCCGCAGCAACGCCTCCCCGCAGCCCGGCGCCTGGGCCGCCGTCATGAACGTGGCCCGGTCGCCCGCCGCCCGCGCCGCCTCGCGCACCCTCGGCCCGGCGGCCACCACCTCGCCGCCCGCCTCCGGCCGCAACAGCCGCCGCGCCGGGTCCATCGACGGTGTCGGCTCCCCGGCCGCCCGCCCGAGCCGCAGCTCGTCCCCGGTCACGGTGAACACCGCGTCCGCCACATCCCCGTCCAGCACGTACGGCCCGTACCCCTCCAGGACCAGCGACACCACTGCGGTACCGGCCGCGATCCTCGCCAGCCACTCCTTGGCCACCGGCCCGCCCACCCCGCCCAGCAGCGCCCCCGCCGCCGCGCTCTCCACCACGGGCCCCGGCATCCCGTGCCGGCCCAGCTCCACGAACGCGACCGCCGTCTCCACGGGCAGCGGCCCGACACCCCCGTACGCCTGCGGGACCGCCAGCGCGAACACCCCCGCGTCCGCGAGCCGCCGCCAGAGGGTGAGCCCCGGGCGGTGGTCGCCGGTGGCCCACGCCCGTACGACCGCCGGCGTGTCCGCCGCCGTCAGCAGCGCGTCCAGGGAGCGCGCGAACGCCCGCTGCTCGTCGTCCAGGAGGAAACGCACCAGCGCCGCCCCCTCGGCAGGCCGAGCAGCCGCTCGGCGATGATGTCGCGCTGGATCTCGTTCGTCCCCGCGTAGAGCGGACCGGCCAGCGCGAAGACGTACCCCTGCGCCCATGGGCCGTCCGCCGCCTCCGCGTCCGGGCCGAGCAGGTCGAGCGCGATCTCGTGCAGCGCGAGGTCGTGACGTGACCAGAACACCTTGTTCAGGCTGGACTCCGCCCCGAGCGCCGCCCCCGCCGCGGACCGGGACGCGGAGGCGGCCGTGAACAGCTGATAGGCCCGCGCCCCGATCACCGCGTCGGCCACCCGGTCGCGCAGCGCGGTGTCCGCCGGGTCACCCGCCTCCCGCCACAGCTCCGTCAGCCGGGAGGCGGCGGCCAGGAAGCGGCCGGGGGAGCGCAGGGTGAGGCCCCGCTCGTCGCCGGTGGCCGACATGGCGATGCGCCAGCCCCGCCCCGGCTCCCCGATGACGTCCTCGTCAGGTACGAACACCTCGTCCAGGAAGATCTCGGCGAACGCGGGCTTCCCGTCCAGCCGCCTGATGGGACGGACCGCGACCCCGGGCGCCCGCAGCCCGAACATCAGGTACGTGAGCCCCTGGTGCGGCTTCGCGGCCCCCGGGTCCGTACGGAAGATCCCGAACGCCCGGTCCGCGAACGCCGCCCGTGAAGACCACGTCTTCTGCCCCGACAGCAGCCAGCCGCCCTCCGTCCGCACCGCCCGCGACCGCAGCGCCGCCAGGTCCGACCCGGCCTCCGGCTCCGACCAGGCCTGCGCCCAGATCACCTCGCCGCTCGCCATCGGGGGCAGCACCCGGGCCCGCTGCTCGGCCGTGCCGTGGTCGAAGAGGGTCGGGGCGAGGAGGCTGATCCCGTTCTGCGAGACCCGGCCGGGGGCGCCCGAGGCCCAGTACTCCTCCTCGAACGCCAGCCACCCGAAGAGGTCCGCGCCCCGGCCCCCGTACTCCTCGGGCCACGAGAGGGCCGACCACCCGCCCCCGTACAGCCTCGCCTCCCACTCCCGGTGCGCGGCGAACCCCTCCGCCGTCTCCAGGGACGGCAGCGGCCGGGCGGGCACATGGTCCCGCAGCCAGGACCGGGCCTCGGCCCGCAGCGCGTCGGTCCGTGCTGTCTGCGCCAGATCCATGGCGGGGCCTGCCTTCCGCGTACGTCACCGCCGACGGTTCCCTAACAAGTGTTTGGTAGGTTAACGTACGGTCCAAGAACCGTCGAGGAGTAGGGGGATGGGCCGATGGGCGCACCCGACTACCTGCCGGGACACGGACTGCTGACCGGCCGCACCGCCGTCGTCACCGCCGCCGCCGGGGCCGGGATCGGCGGCGCCACCGCCCGCCGCTTCCTGGAGGAGGGCGCCCGGGTGGTCATCGGTGACGCCCACACCCGGCGGCTGAAGGAGAGCGCACACGCCCTCGCCGAGGAGTTCGGCGCCGACCGCGTCACCGCCCTGACCTGCGACGTCACCGACGAAGACCAGGTGCAGGCCCTCTTCGCCCACGCCGAAGCCAGCCACGGCCGCCTTGACATCGTCGTCAACAACGCGGGACTCGGCGGCACCGCCGAACTCACCGAGATGACCGACGACCAGTGGACGAAGATCCTCGACACCACCCTGAACGTCACCTTCCGCTGCACCCGCGCCGCCCTGCGCTCCCTCAAGGCCGCCGGTGCCGGGGGAGTGATCGTCAACAACGCCTCCGTCGTCGGCTGGCGCGCCCAGCGCGGCCAGGCCCACTACGCCGCCGCCAAGGCCGGCGTCATGGCCCTCACCCGCTGCGCCGCGCTTGAGGCGGCCGCCCACGGCGTACGTGTCAACGCCGTCGCCCCCAGCCTCGCCATGCATCCCCACCTGACCAAGGTCACCTCGGCCGAACTGCTCGCCGAACTCACCGGGAAGGAGGCGTTCGGCCGGTACGCGGAGCCCTGGGAGGTCGCCAATGTGATCGTCTTCCTCGCCAGCGGCTACTCCTCGTACATGACCGGCGAGGTCGTCGCCGTCAGCAGCCAGCATGCGTGAACACCCAGGCCGCGGGCGGACAATGGCGGGGTGCCTACCAAGAAGAAGCCCCAGGTGACCCCCACTCCCGAACGGCGCCGCGAACTCCTCGCCACCGCCGCCGAGGTCTTCGCCGCCCAGGGATACAACGCCACCACCGTCCGCCGCATCGCGGACGAGGCGGGGATGCTCGCCGGCAGCCTCTACTACCACTTCGATTCCAAGGAATCGATGATCGACGAGATCCTCGCCACCTTCCTCGACGAGCTCTGGCAGGGGTACGACGCGGTCCTGGCGGCCGGACTCGGCCCCCGCGAGACCATCGAGGCACTGGTCACCGAGTCCTTCCGGGAGATCGACCGGCACCGCCCCGCCGTCGCGATCTATCAGAAGGAGTCCAAGCACCTCGCCACCCAGCCGCGCTTCGCCTACCTCACCGACTCGCAGGAGAAGTTCGAGAAGACCTGGCTCTCCACCCTGGAACGCGGCGTCACCGAAGGCGCCTTCCGCGCCGACCTGGACATCCGCCTCACCTACCGCTTCGTCCGCGACACCGTCTGGGTCGCGGCTTCCTGGTACCGGCCCGGCGGACTCCACAGCCCCGAGGAGATCGCCCGCCAGTACCTCTCGATGGTGCTGGACGGGATCGCCCTGCGCACCTAGCCACCTCTTGACGACCGAGGAGCAGCCATGGCCGAGGCCTACATCGTCGAAGCGGTACGGACACCTGTCGGACGGCGCAAGGGGGGCCTCGGGGCCGTCCACCCCGCCGACCTCGGCGCCCATGTGCTGAAGGAGCTGATCGCCCGCTCCGGCGTCGACCCGGCGGCCGTGGAGGACGTCGTCCTCGGCTGCCTGGACACCATCGGTCCGCAGGCCGGGGACATCGCCCGTACGTCATGGCTGGCGGCCGGACTGCCCGAGGAGGTGCCCGGCGTCACCGTCGACCGGCAGTGCGGCTCCTCCCAGCAGGCCCTCCACTTCGCGGCCCAGGGCGTCCTCTCCGGCACCCAGGACCTCGTCGTCGCGGGCGGCGTCCAGAACATGACCCAGATCCCCATCGCCTTCGCCTCCCGCCAGGCCGCCGAACCCCTGGGCCTCACCGAGGGCCCCTACGCGGGCAGCGAGGGCTGGCGCGCCCGGTACGGCGACGCGCCCGTCAACCAGTTCCACGGCGCCCAGCTCATCGCCGAGAAGTGGAACATCAGCCGCCGGGACATGGAGGAGTTCGCCCTCACCTCGCACCGCCGTGCCGTCCGTGCCATCGACGAGGGCCGCTTCACCCGCGAGACCGTGGCGTACGGGGACGTCACCGCCGACGAGGGGCCGCGCCGCGACACCACCCTGGAGAAGATGGCCGCCCTCAGCCCCGTCCTGCCCGGAGGCACGATCACCGCCGCCTGCTCCTCGCAGGTCTCCGACGGCGCCGCCGCCCTGCTCATCGCCTCCGAGCGGGCCGTCGCCGAGCACGGCCTCACCCCGCGCGCCCGCGTCCACCACCTCTCCGCGCGGGGCGAGGACCCGATCCGGATGCTCTCCGCGCCGATCCCCGCCACCGCGTACGCCCTGAAGAAGACCGGCCTGACCATCGACGCCATCGACCTCGTCGAGATCAACGAGGCCTTCGCACCCGTCGTCCTCGCCTGGCTGCGGGAGACCGGCGCCGACCCGGAGCGCGTCAACGTCAACGGCGGGGCCATCGCACTGGGCCACCCGCTCGGCGCGACCGGCGCCAGGCTGATGACCACCCTCCTGCACGAACTGGAACGCACCGGGGGCCGCTACGGGCTCCAGACCATGTGCGAGGGCGGCGGCCAGGCCAACGTCACCATCGTCGAGCGCCTCTGACGATCTTTCCCTCCTACGGCGTGGCGTGATCCACCACCGGCAGGAAGGACGTGCTACGGTGTTCCCGTTGCAGTTTTGGTACCCATGAACTTTATGTGCGCCTGACGGGAATGCTTCCTCAGGCGCTTTATTGTTTTCCGGCTTCTCCGGGTGGGGCTCAATGCGGCGACTTGGAATCCGTAAAGTGCGGATTCTCGGCACTGCACCTCTTTTAGGAGAATGACATGGCTACTGGAACCGTGAAGTGGTTCAACTCGGAAAAGGGCTTCGGCTTCATCGAGCAGGACGGCGGCGGCGCCGACGTCTTCGCCCACTACTCCAACATCGCCACCCAGGGCTTCCGTGAGCTCCAGGAGGGCCAGAAGGTCTCCTTCGACGTCACGCAGGGCCAGAAGGGCCCGCAGGCGGAGAACATCGTCCCGGCCTAATTGCCGCGACGCGTACCTCTCCTACCGGGGCCCGCACCGTGAAGGTGCGGGCCCCGGTTTGTGCTGTCCGAGCAACAACCCGCTTTGTGCGCGCATCCTGGGGGCGCATGACAAGCGGTAGGACAAGCACATCAGCAGTCATCCGAATCCGCAGTTGCCCAGGAATCCCCCAGGAGGGCAATTCCGTATGACTCGCTTCGAACGCCAGGACCGCACCCCCCGCTCCCGCCCGGCCCGTGGCCGGGCACAGGGCGCCACCGCGCAGGGCGCGTCGAACCCCCGGGGCGGCGCCGCCCGCTCCAAGGCCCCGGCCAAGGCCCCGGCCCGCCGCCGCGCCACCCCGCCGCAGGGCGAGTTCGCCCTGCCGGAGACGGTGACCCCCGCACTGCCCGCCGTCGAGGCCTTCGCGGACCTCGACATGCCGGCCGCGCTGCTGAAGACCCTCGCCGCGCAGGGTGTCACCGAGCCCTTCCCGATCCAGGGCGCCACCCTGCCGAACTCGCTGGCCGGCCGGGACATCCTCGGCCGCGGCCGCACCGGCTCCGGCAAGACCCTCGCCTTCGGCCTGGCCCTGCTCGCCCGCACCGCCGGGCGCCGCAGCGAGCCGCGCGCCCCGCTCGCCATGGTCCTCGTGCCCACCCGTGAGCTCGCCCAGCAGGTCACCGACGCGCTCACCCCGTACGCCACCGCCGTGAACCTGCGGCTCGCCACCGTCGTCGGCGGCATGTCGATCACCAAGCAGTCCGCCACCCTGCGGCGCGGCGCCGAAGTGCTCGTCGCCACCCCCGGCCGGCTCAAGGACCTCATCGAGCGCGGCGACTGCCGGCTGGACCAGGTCGCCATCACCGTCCTCGACGAGGCCGACCAGATGGCCGACATGGGTTTCATGCCGCAGGTCGTCGCGCTGCTCAAGCAGGTCGAGGCGGACGGGCAGCGGATGCTGTTCTCCGCCACCCTGGACAAGAACATCGACCGCCTCGTCAAGATGTTCCTCACCGACCCGGTCGTCCACTCCGTCGACCCGTCCGCCGGCGCGGTCACCACGATGGAGCACCACGTGCTCCACGTCCTGGACGAGACGGACAAGAAGGCCGTCGCCACGAAGATCGCCGCCCGCGAGGGCCGCGTGATCATGTTCGTCGACACCAAGCGCGCCGCCGACCGCTTCGCCAAGCGGCTGCTCGCCAGCGGTGTACGGGCCGCCGCCCTGCACGGCGGGCGCTCCCAGCCGCAGCGCAACCGGACCCTGGACCAGTTCAAGAACGGCCAGGTCACCGCGCTCGTCGCAACGAACGTGGCGGCCCGCGGCATCCACGTCGACGACCTCGACCTGGTCGTCAACGTGGACCCGCCCACCGACCACAAGGACTACCTCCACCGCGGCGGGCGCACGGCGCGCGCCGGGGAGTCCGGCAGCGTCGTCACGCTGGTGCTGCCCGAGGAGAAGCGGGACATGACCCGGCTGATGCAGGACGCGGGCATCGCGCCCCGCACCACGCGGGTCACCTCCAGCGACGAGGAGCTGTCCCGGATCACGGGGGCGCGTGAGCCCTCCGGGATCGCCATCGTCGTCGAGGTCCCGCAGCCGACTCCGCCGAAGCAGCGGACCCGGTCGGGCGGTCCGGCGGGCTCCGGCTCCGGCGGGGGCGCGGTGCGCTCCGGGAGCCGGGGGCGGGGTCGGCGTGGGGCTGGTTCCGGTGCCGGTTCCGGTGCCGGTGGTGCGCAGGGTGGTGGCGCGGGACGTTCCGGCGGCGCGCGTTCGGGTGGCGAGTCCCGTGGTGCGGGCCGCTCCGGCGCTCCCGCGCGGGGGCGTCGGGCAGCGTAGGGGTGGCCACTTCGATCCCGTCCGGCGATTGAGGACCGGGGCCCGGGGCAGTGCCCCGAAGGGCCCCGCCTCGGTCGCCGGCCCCCAGGGGTGTCCTCAGGCGCCGGACGGGCTGGAGTTGGTGCCCGGGCCCCGGGGGTGTCCTCAGGCGCCGGATGGGCTGGAGTTGGTGCCCGGGCCCTGGGGGTGTCCTGAGGCGCGGGACGGGCTGGAGTTGGTGCCCGGGCCCCGGGGTTTTCTCAAGCCCCGGACGGGCTGGCAGGCGCCGCCCCGCCGTCGGGCCCGGGTGAGGGCAGCGCCGCCAACGCCCCGTCCGCCTCCACCATGATCCGCGCCACCAGCTCCGCCACGCTCGGCAGATCCTCGATCAAGGCCGCCACCTGGCCCGACGCCATGATCCCCAGGTCCGTGCGGCCCTCCACCATGGACGCCTTCAGCAGCATCGGCGTGTTCGCCGCCAGCAGCACCTGGCTCCAGGCCAGGTCCCTGCCGTGCCGCAGCGCCAGACCGTCCCGCACCATGCTCGGCCAGCTCAGCCCGGAGATCCGGCGGAAGCGGGACGCCCGGCGCACCGCCCGGGCCAGGGACCGCAGCCGCCCCGCCCCCTCCAGCGCGGCCACCATCTCCGTACGGAGCATCCGGTGCGGGAGCCCGTCCACGGCGGTCGTCAGGGTGATGTCCTTGGCCGTGGCCGCCAGATAGCGGGCCTTCACCGCGTCCGGGACCGTCGAGTCCGAGGTCAGCAGGAACCGGGGGCCCATGGCGACGCCCACCGCCCCGTACGTCAGCGCCGCGACCAGCCCGCGCCCGTCGTGGAAGCCGCCCGCCGCGATCACCGGGAGGTCCACCGCGTCGACCACCTGGGGCAGCAGCACCGTCGTGGCCACGCTCCCCGTGTGGCCGCCGCCCTCCCCGCCCTGCACGATGACCGCGTCCGCGCCCCAGGCCGCCACCTTCTCCGCGTGCCGCCGGGCCCCCACCGAGGGGATGACCACCACGCCCGCGTCCTTCAGCTCCGCGATGAGCTCCCTGGAGGGGGCGAGCGCGAACGACGCCACCCGTACGCCCTCTTCGACGATGATCCGCACCCGCTCCCGCGCGTCCCCGGCGTCCGCACGCAGGTTCACACCGAACGGAGCGTTTGTCCGCGACCTCACCTCCCGTACCGCACCACGCAGTTGACCGGGCGTCATGGTCGCGGAGGCCAGGATGCCGAGCGCGCCCGCCCGCGCGGTCGCGGTGACCAGGCGGGGGCCGGAGACCCAGCCCATGCCCGTCTGCACGATCGGGTGGCGGACGCCCGTGAGGTCGGTGAGCGCCGTGCGCATCAGAGCCGCACCTCGCGGTCGCGGGTGCCCGCCGGGTCGATGACCTCGCGGATCAGGGCGAGTTCGGCGGGGGTGGGGTCGCGGGTGTACGGGACGTCGGCGGGCGCGGTGAGGGGGAAGCCCGTCGCCGCGCGCACCTGGTCCACCGTGACGCCCGGGTGGACCGAGACCAGCCGCATCGAGCGGTCCGGGGTCCCGAAGTCGAAGACCCCGAGATCGCTGACCACCCGGGGGACGCGGTGGAAGCGCGTCGCCGAGGGGCCCGCCGCCACGGCCCGGTCGTGGCCCACCCCGCAGACCAGGTCGACGCGCTCGACGAAGACCCGGCGCGAGTGCCGGGGAATCCAGTAACTCACCGGGTGGTTCAGCGTGTTGACGGGCGCGCCGCGTACGCCGAGGAGCTGGCGGGCGGGCTGTGCCCAGTCGCCGATGCAGGAGATGTTCTGGTTGCCGAACCGGTCGATCTGGCTCGCCCCCATCATCACGTGCCGCCGTCCGCCGGTGACCAGGGTGAGGTGTCTGCGGTAGGGGAGCCAGCCCTCCGTCTCGCCGTCCGGGCCGACGATCGTCGCCTCACCGTCCGTGAGCAGCAGTTCCGGGGCGAAGGTCAGCCGGGCCAGCCGCGCGCCGACGGCGGGGATCACGCCCATCGGGGCGGCCAGCACCTCGCCGTCGCCGCGCCAGGCCTCCGCGCAGGCGATCACGCAGTACTCGGCGCGGGTGACGCCGGCGGTGGCGGATGCGTTCACCTCTGCTCCTCGTGCCAGGTGCGGACCGCCCGCCGGTAGCCCTTCTCGTCGCCGTCCGGGGGCAGGAAGCGGGCGCTGAACTCCGCCCAGGCCGCGGGGTCCGCCGCCGCGGCCGCGTACGCCCGCTGGAACGGCTCGTCGCGCGGGTGGTCGGGGGCGCACGAGGTGAAGTGCGCCCCACCGGGTGTCTCCACGACACCGGTGACGGAGTGCCGTTGGACGAGCAGGGTCTGGGGGGCGATGGACCCGTCCGTCAACTCGGCCGTCTTCAGCAGGCGTTCGCACGATACGTACGCCGTGTCCGCCGCCTCGCAGAACAGGTCGTCGAAGTACGGGTCGGGGCCCAGGTACTGGCCGTTGCCCAGCCGGTCCGCCCGGTTCAGATGGACCAGCGCCGCGTCCATCCGCAGGGCCGGCGCCGCGACGAACTCCTCACCGTCCTCGTACGGCGAAGTCACCGTGCGCAGGTGGGGGTTGACCCGCATCACGTCGGAGCCGAGCCCTGCCCGCACCGGCAGGAACGGCAGCCGGTTGGCGGCCGCGTGCAGTCCCCACATGAACATCGCCTCGTCGATCTCCGTCAGCGCGAACGCCCCGCGTTGCCGGGCCGCCCGGTAGTGCGGCTCCAACGGGATGGAGTCGAGCGTCACGAACGCCGTGACCAGGCGGGCGATCCGGCCCGCGGCGGCGAGCAGCCCGACGTCCGGGCCGCCGTAGGAGATCACCGTCAGATCGGTGACGGGGGAGCGGAGCAACGCCCGCACCAGGGCCATGGGCTTGCGGCGCGAGCCCCAGCCGCCGATCCCGATCGTCATGCCGCTGTCCAGCCGGGCAGCGACCTCGTCGGGTGTCATCGTCTTGTCGCGCACAGGCGGCGCAGCAGCCACGGTCAGGCCTCCTTGCCGAAGGTGGAGCGGACCCGGTCGGCGGTCCCCGCCAGGCTCGCCTCGAAGGTGAAGCCCTGCTCGAAGCGGTAGCTGCGCCGTACGTCGACGGGGTCGATCCCGTTGAGCGCGGCCTTGGCCAGCCGCAGCAGATGGCCGTCCTTGCGGGCGATCTCAGCCGCCAACTCCACTGCGGCGCTCATCAGTTCGGTCGGTGGAACGACCCGCCAGACGGAGCCGTGGGCGAGGAGTTCGGCCGCGGTCACCGTGCGCGAGGTGTAGTACAGCGTGCGCATCAGATGCTGCGGGACCAGCCGGGCCAGGTGGGTCGCCGCCCCGAGCGCGCCCCGGTCCAGCTCCGGCAGGCCGAAGACCGCGTCCTCGCCCGCCACGATCGCGTCGGCGTTCCCGACGAGTCCGACGCCGCCCCCGAGGCAGAACCCCCGCACGGCGGCGACGACCGGGACCTCGCACGCGTACACGGCCTCGAACGCCTCCGCGCAGCCCCGGTTGACGGCGATCAGGGCCGCGTTCCCGGGGTCGCGCTGCAACTCCTTGATGTCGACACCCGCGTTGAACCCGCGCCCGGCGGCGGCCAGCACGACGCAGCGGACCTCCGGGTCGCGGCCCGCCGCCCGGACGGCGTCGGCCAGGTCGTACCAGCCCCGCACGGGAAGCGCGTTGACGGGTGGATGGTCGACGGTGATGACGCGGACGCCCTCGGCATCGGCCGGATGTGCGGTGGAGACAGTCATCGGAGGATCAGCTACCTTTCCACCAAACATTTGTTAGGTGGACGGTGGCAGTCACGCCCCTGCCCGCCAACCAGGCCCACGCGAACGGGAGATGCGATGACCACACCCACCACCGGACGGCTCTGCGCGGGCCGGGTCGTCGCCGTCACGGGCGCCGGGCGCGGTCTCGGCCGGGCCCACGCGCCGGCTTTCGCCGCCGAAGGAGCCCGGGTCGTCGTCAACGACCTGGGTGTGGGGCCGGCCGGCGACGGCACCTCGGCCGCACCGGCCCAGCGGGTCGTCGACGAGATCGAGGCGGCGGGCGGCGCAGCGGTCGTCCACGACGGCGACATCGCCACCACCGAGGGTGCCGCCTCCCTGGTCACCACCGCTCTGGACGCCTTCGGCCGCCTCGACACCCTGGTCAACAACGCGGGCTTCCTGCGCGACCGGACGCTGGTCAACCTGGACGAGGACGACTGGGACGCGGTGACGCGCGTCCACCTCAAGGGCCACTTCCTGCCCCTGAAGCACGCCGCCGCGCACTGGCGGGCCGAGGCCAAGGCGGGCCGGACGCCGGTCGCCCGCGTCATCAACACCAGTTCGGGCGCCGGGCTCCTGGGCAGCGTCGGCCAGGGCGGCTACGCGGCGGCCAAGGCCGGGATCGTGGCTCTGACCCTGGTCGCCGCCGCCGAACTGGGCCGGTACGGAGTCCACGTCAACGCCCTCGCCCCGGCCGCCCGGACCCGGATGACCGAGCAGACCTTCGCCGGGACGACGGCGGCCCCGGGGCAGGGGCGGTTCGACGCGATGGCCCCGGAGAACGTCTCGCCCCTCGTCGTCTGGCTCGGCTCCCCCGCGAGCGACGGCGTGACCGGCCGCGTCTTCGAGGCCGAGGCGGGCCGCATCACCGTCATGGAGGGCTGGCGTCCCGGCCCCACCGACGACCGGGGCGGGCGCAGGTCCCCGGCCGACGCGGGGGAGACGGTACGCAGGCTGCTGGCGGAGGCGGAAGTCCCGCAGCGGGTGTACGGGGCGTCGTAGCCGGTTGCGTACAGCGCCCGCGGAACCGTCTCCTCCCTCTGCCGGCCGCAGGGTTCCGGGGGGTGGCAGGCGGGACCCGCCCGGGACACCCGCCAGGGCAAGGACCCGCCCAGGACACCCGACCGGGCAAGGGGTCGGCGCGTCCGGCTCACCCCCACCCCTCCAGCAGCGCCGTGATCTCCCCGTGCCCCGTGTGCCGGTCCGCCCCCGCCGACGGCACCCCGTCCCGCAGCAGCTCCACGGTCACCGTCTCCTCGCCCTCGACCAGATCACGCCGGACCATCGCGTCGAGTCCAGGCCCGTACGCCTCCTCCAACTGCCGCAGCAGCTCCTGCTCCAGGTCCACCCCGGCCAGCCGCCGCGCCTCCGCGACCGCCTCGCCCACCACCGCGCCCTGCCCCTGGGCCCCCGCCCCGTACTCCAGCAGCGACCGCACCGTCCGTGGCGAGCCGCGCCGCGCCGCCAGGACCAGCATCGGCTCGCCCTGCGGACCGGGCAGCAACGGGTCCGCACCCCCGGCGAGCAGCGCCTCCACCGTCGGGGCGTGGCCGAGACCCACCGCCCAGCGCAGTGCCGTGAACCCGAACTCCTCGCGCAGGTCCGGCCGCGCCCCGGCGGACAGCAGTGCCTCCACCACCTCGGTGTGCCCGCCGCACGCCGCTCCGCACAGCGGCAGGTCACCCGCCCCGGCGCCGCTCGCACGGTCGGGGTCGGCGCCCGCCGCGAGCAGCAGCCGCACCGCTCCCGGCCGGTCCTGGACCGCCGCCAGATAGAGCGCCGTCGTGCCCTCCTCGTCGCTCGACTCGACCCGAGCGCCCGCGCGCAGCGCCCGTAGGACCGCGTTCTCGTCCTCGTACAGCGCATCGAACAGGCTTGGTTCATCCCTGATCGGCTCGTTCGTCATGCTTCGACCCTACGGCGGGTCTCGGACAACGCCCGGGTTCAGGTGTCGCACTCCAGGCGCGTGCGGCACAGCCCGCACCGCGCGGAGACCCGGCCCCGGACGGGGAGCCGGATGCGCTGGTGGCAGGTGGGGCACGGGAAGGAGACCCGCAGCCCCTCGCCGCCCGTCTCGAAGGCGTACGGAACACCGCGGTCCGCGACCGTGCCGGGGTGGTCCTGGGCGCACCGCCGGTCCTTGGCGTAACGCCGCCGCCCCGCCCAGCCAACCGCCGTCAGCGGAGGCCTGCGCAGATCCTCCAGGGCCTGCGCCCGCCCCTTGGTGTACGCGGTGTACGCCTGCGGGCTGGTGAACCACGGCGAGGGGTCCTCGTCGAAGACGAACGCCCGCTTGGCCAGGACGTACCCGAACTCCTCCGGCGTCAGATAGCCCAGCTTCTGCCGGGACGTGGCGTCCTCCCGGAAGGCGTCCAGCAGCAGCCAGCCCGCCCCCAGATAGGCCGTCGTCGTGTCGGTGAGGATCTCGTTGTCGCGCGTGCCGGGGAACTCCAGGCCGAGCCGGTGCAGCAGGACATGGGTGATCTCGTGGGCGAGCGCCGCGCCGATGTCCCTGCGGTGGGTGCGGAAGCGGTCGTTGAGTTCGATGAAGTACTCGGGTCCGGCGGTCAGTTCCACGCTCGCCGCGTGCTCCATCGTGCGGAAGCCGACGATCATGCGCGCGTCGGGCAGGTGGAGGTGCTGGACCAGGGCCCGCGCCACCCGCTGGGCGCCGAGATGGAGATCGTCCCCGTCGGAGAAGGCCGCGTCGGCGGGAACCAGGCTGGTGCCGTAGGTGTGGACACCGTCCCGGGAGAGCCGCCGGTACAGCGCGGTGATCGCGGACCGGACCGTGTCCAGGTGCGGAAAGCCGTGGACGACCGGTGCGTCCGGACTGCCGTTGCTCACATCCGTACCCCCATCTGCGGGACCTCCGCCCTCGCCGGACCTCCACTGTAGGCCGGGGCGCCCCGGGAAGGGGCGTCGGAAGGGGGGGCGAGGCGGGCGTCCGAAGCGGCGACCGAAGCGGCGACCGAAGGCGTCCGAAGGGGGCGAAATCCCCCTGAACGGGCTTGGCCGAAAAGTGTGCCTTGTGGCAGCGGTCACCCCTTCCTGATAATCGGATCACCTTGACGGGTGCATGACCACTGCGTCGATCGTCCAGGCGTGTCCATGTGTCCATGTGTCCACGTGTCCATGCGCCCGTCGTGGTTCCCACAGCAGCCCCCCACGAAAGAAGGCAGTCCGTGAAGCAACTCCTGCGTGCGCTGAAGAGATGTTCCGTCGTCGTCGCCACCGTCGCCGTCGCGGTCGTCGGCCTCCAGCCCGTCACCGCCTCGGCCGCCCCCAACCCCGTCGTCGGCGGAACCCGCGCCGCCCAGGGCGAGTTCCCCTTCATGGTCCGGCTCTCCATGGGCTGCGGCGGCGCCCTCTACGCCAAGGACATCGTCCTGACCGCCGCCCACTGCGTGAACGGATCGGGCAACAACACCTCGATCACCGCCACCGCCGGCGTCGTCGACCTCCAGTCGTCGAGCGCCGTCAAGGTCCGCTCCACCAAGGTCCTCCAGGCCCCGGGCTACAACGGCTCCGGTAAGGACTGGGCGCTCATCAAGCTCGCCCAGCCCATCAACCAGCCCACCCTGAAGATCGCCACCACCACCGCGTACAACCAGGGCACCTTCACCGTCGCCGGCTGGGGCGCCAACCGCGAGGGCGGCAGCCAGCAGCGCTACCTGCTCAAGGCCAACGTCCCGTTCGTCTCCGACGCCACCTGCCGCTCCGCCTACGGCAGCGACCTCATCGCCTCCGAGGAGATCTGCGCCGGATACCCCGACACCGGGGGCGTCGACACCTGCCAGGGTGACTCCGGCGGCCCGATGTTCCGCAGGGACAACGCCAACCAGTGGATCCAGGTCGGCATCGTCAGCTGGGGCTACGGCTGCGCCCGCCCCGGCTACCCCGGTGTCTACACCGAGGTCTCGACCTTCGCCGCGGCCATCGCCTCCGCGGCCGCCACGCTCTGAGGTGACCCACCGCCCGCGACCCCGCGGGTGATCACGGCTGAACCACCCCGGGGGTGCCCGTCCGTACGGGCACCCCCGGACCCAGCTCCACATACGGATCGCCCGCGCCCTCCAGCTCCAGCACCCACACCTCGTTGACCCCCTCGCGGAGCACCGGGCCCGGCACGTACAGCGTCTCCTGCGGACCGGCGGACCAGTACCGGCCCAGGCAGAACCCGTTCACCCAGACGAAGCCACGCGTCCAGCCGGGCAGTTCGAGCCCCGCGTGATCGACGCCCTCCGGCTGCGCGATGCTGAACGTCCCCCGGAACAGACCCGTCCGCCCCGCCCCCGCGGCCACCGGCGAAGGCACCGGCCCGAACGGCACCGCCGCCACCGCGCCCGCCTCCTCGAAGGCCGCCAGCCGCAGCCCCCGGGCCCGTACCCCGTGCAGATACTGCCGCTCGTGCAGCACCCCGCCCGTGATCCCCTTCGGCTCACCCAGGCGCGGCCCGTAGTTGACCCGGCCCAGCGACTCCACCCACAGCTCCACCTCCGCCGGACCCGCCACCGGCTCCGGCAGCGTGGCGCTCTCCTCGGTCAGCACCCCCGCCCGGACCCCGTCCACGTACACCACCGCCCGGTCCCGCAGGCCCGCCGCCGTCAGCGGATACGGGACGCGCGGCCCCGGCACCGCCACCCGGTAGCGCACCAGACCCCGGCCCACCCCCAGCTCCTCGAAGGCCGGCGCCACCCCCGACTCCGGCCCCTCCGGATCACCCAGCGCCTCCAGGACATCCCCGAGCCCGGCCCACCCGTCCAACTCCGCCCGCACCGCGACGGCCAGCCCCACCGGCTCCGGCGGCAACGCGGGCAGCGGTCCCTCGGCGTACTCCCGGAGCACCTCCCGGAACAGGTGGAACTTCTCCGTGGCCCGCCCGTACTCGTCGACGGGCGCGTCGTAGTCGTACGACGTCACCGTCGGCTGGAACTCCCCGTCCTGCACCGGACCACCCCGGTTCGCCCCCGCCCAGCCCCCGAAGTTCGTCCCACCGTGCGCCATGTAGATGTTCACCGACGCCCCGCACTCCAGGATCTCCCGCAGCGCCCCCGCCGCCTGCTCCGCGTCCCGCAGCACCGGTTTGGCCCCCCAGTGGTCGAACCAGCCGCACCAGAACTCCATGCACATCAGCGGTCCCTTCGGCTGATGGCGGCGCAGCACCGCGAAACCCTCCCGCGCCCCCGAACCGAAGTTCGCCGTCGCCAGCAGCCCCGGCACGGACCCGCCCGTCAGCATGTGGTCCTCGGGCCCGTCCGAGGTGAACAGCGGAACGCTCACCCCGCACCGCCGCAGCAGTCCCGCCAGCCACTCCAGGTACACCGCGTCGCTGCCGTAACTCCCGTACTCGTTCTCTGCCTGCACCAGGATCACCGGACCGCCCCCGCCGACCTGCCGCCGGACCACCTGCGGCAGCAGCTCCCGGAACCACCGCTCCACCGCCGCCCGGTACCCCGCGTCCCGTGTCCGCACCCGCCGCCCGAACCGGCCCGTCACCCAGACGGGCAGCCCGCCGTTCTCCCACTCGGCACAGATGTACGGACCCGGGCGGACGACGGCCCACAGCCCGGCCTCCTGGGCCGCGTCCAGGAACCGGCCGAGCGCGGCCACATCCCGGTGGACGCCCTCCCGCTCCTCGTGCAGATTCCACGGCACGTACGTCTCCACGCAGTTCAGCCCCATCGCCGCCAGCATCGCCAGCCGATGGCCCCACTGCTCCTCATGCACCCGGAAGTAGTGCAGGGCACCCGACAGCAGCCGTACGGGTTTCCCGTCGAGCCGGAAGTGGTCGTCCCCCACGGTGAGGTCGGTCATCGTGCTCGTACGCTCCTGTGCTCTGCCGCACCCGGCGGCCCCCGGTCACATTGGTCCGACCACCTTCACCTCTGGCGCGCACCGGGTCCATGGACAAAGATCGCTGCTGATTGGACGCAAACGCCTACGGGACGCAAACGCCGACGGGACGCAGGCACGGCGGGACGAAAAGCCGACGGGACGCAGACACCGACGGGACGCGAAGCCCGGAGAGCGGGAAGGAGAAGCGGCATGCCGACGTACCACACCTGGATGCGTTTCTTCACCCCCAGCCCGCTCCACCACCGCCTGGGCCTCGTCTGCCTGGGCGTCGGCCTCCAGCACGGCGCACTGCCCACCGTCGGCCCCCGCACCCTGGACCACCACGTCGCCGTGATCGTCCACTCCGGCACCGGCTGGTTCAGTGGCCCCGACGGGCGCCGCACCCCCGTCAGCGGGCCCGCCCTCATCTGGCTCACCCCCGGCACCCCGCACCACTACGGCGCCGACCCCGGCACCGGCTGGGACGAGAGCTTCGTCGACTTCACCGGCCCCGCCACCACCACCTACACCGAACTCGGCTACATCGAGCCCGACCGCCCCCTGATCCCGCTCTCCGACACCGCCGCCCCGCGCGCCGCCGTCGGCCGGATCGTGCGCGCCGCCCGGCGCGGCAACCCCCTCCTGGAGGTGGAGACCGCGGCCGCCGTCCACGAACTCCTCGTCTCCCTGCGCCGCGCCCGCGCCGACCTCGGCCCCGACGGCGACCCGGTCCTCCAGGCGCTCGCCCGCGACGCCTACCAGCCGCTCACCGTCGCCGAACACGCCGCCAAACACGGCATGACCCCCGCCGAACTGCGCACCGCGGTACGGCGCGGCGCCGGCTGCAGCCCCAAAAACTACCTGCTCACCATCCGCCTCGGCCGGGCCAAGGAACTGCTCGCCGCCACCGACCTCCCGGTCGCCGCCGTCGCCCGCCGCGTCGGCTACGACGACCCCGCCTACTTCTCCCGCCTCTTCGCCCGCCGCGTCGGCACCGCCCCCGTCCGCTTCCGCGAACAGCAGGGCCGCAGCGTGCCCGGCGGCTGGAGCGACCAGGTGCCCGACCCGGACGACCCGCCGATGATCGGGCCGTGACGCCGGACGTCTAAGCTCGCTGACCATGAGCACCAGCGAAACCGGCGGGCCCGGACCCGTCGCCGCCCCCGTCGCCGCACCCGTCCAGGCCGAACTGAACCGGCTGCGCGAGAGCATCGACAACATCGACGCCGCTGTCGTCCACATGCTCGCCGAGCGCTTCAAGGCCACCCAGCAGGTCGGCCGCCTCAAGGCCGACCACCAGCTGCCGCCCGCCGACCCGGCCCGCGAGACCCGTCAGATCACCCGGCTGCGGCAGCTGGCGCAGAGCGCCAACCTGGACCCGGCGTTCGCCGAGAAGCTGCTGAACTTCATCATCGCGGAGGTCATCCGCCACCACGAACGCATCGCGGAGGAAGCCGGGAACGGGGCCGCCACGGCTTCCGGAGCCTGACGCGCGGGCCGTTTACGCAGCGCCGGGGCGGCCACCGAACCCTGCGCCGGACCGTTTACGCAGCGCCGGGGCGGCCACCGAACCCTGCGCCGGACCGTTTACGCAGCGCCGGGGCGGCCACCGAACCCTGCGCCGGACCGCTTACGCAGCGCCGGGACGGACCGTTTACGCAGTCGGGTACGCAGCGCGCCCCGCCGCGTACGCAGCACCCGTGCGAGCCCCGCCCCGGCCACCGCCCCCAGCACCGGCCCCACCACGTACACCCACAGCCGCCCCACCTCCCCCGACAGCAGCGCCGGGCCGAACTGCCGGGCCGGATTGGCCGAGCCGCCGCTCAGCGGACCGAGCACCGCGATCACGAGCGCGGTGACCAGACCCACGGCGTACGGCAGAAGTCTTCGGCCCACCGGACGCGCCAGCAGCCCGGCGAGCAGCAGCGTCGATCCGGCCAGCACCCCCGCCTCGGCCGCCACCACCGCCCCCTCGCCCCAGCCCGGACCGGGCCGCACCACCGCGTGCCCCACCGGCGGCCGGGAGACCACGGGCCCCCACAGGAGCCCCGCCAGCCACGTCCCCGCCACCGAGCCGCCCAACTGCGCGACGACGTACGGCACCACATCCTGCCCCGGGAACACCCCGAGCCGCCACAGGGCGAGGGTGACGGCCGGATTCAGATGTCCGCCCGAGCACCGCCCCGGCGCCGACAGCATCAGGACGCCGAGCAGTGCCCCCACACCCGCCCCCAGCACCGCGAACGCCACCCCGCCACCGCCGTACCCGGCCGGTGCGAAGAGCCACCGCACCCCGGTCACGACGGACAGGAGCAACACGGCCGTCAGCCCGAACTCGCCAACGGTGCGAAGCGCCAGGCCGGGGGAGGGGGAAGCCGCGGCCAGGTCAGGAACGCGGGCGGCGGCACCGCGCGCAGGCGTGAGCGTCATGAGGACGTCCTCGGTACTCGGTGTGCCGCGCCGAGACGATGGTAAGCGGCAACAGCCCCCAGGGGGTATCTGCCTCCCCCCGGCCTGCCTGCTCCCAATCCGCCTCCCCCCGGCCTGCCTGCTCCCGGCCTGCCTGCCCTCGGCCCGACCGCTCCCGGCCTGCCTGCCCTCGGCCCGACCGCTCCCGGCCTGCCTGCCCTCGGCCCGACCGCTCCCGGCCCGCCCGCGTACGTCCGCCCAGCGAGAACGCCCCTTCGCCCGCCCGACCCCGTACGGCAGCATGGGCGCATGTCCGTACTGACGCGCGACGAAGCGCAGACCCGAGCCCAGATCATCGACGTGGAGCGGTACACGATCGCCCTCGACCTCACCACCGGCGAGGAGACCTTCGACTCCAAGGCCGCCATCCGGTTCACCGCCCGCGCGGCCGGTGACACCTTCATCGAGGTCAAACCCGCCACCCTGCGCTCGATCGCCCTGGACGGACAGCCCCTGGACCCCGCCCTCCTGGACGGCAACCGCTACCCCCTCACCGGCCTCACCCCCGGCCCCCACGAACTCCACGTCGACGCCGCGATGAGCTACTCGCGCACCGGCGAGGGCATGCACCGCTTCACCGACCCCGCCGACGGCGAGACCTACCTCTACACCCAGCTGTTCATGGAGGACGTCCAGCGCGTCTTCGCCGCCTTCGACCAGCCCGACCTCAAGTCCGTCTTCGCCATCGACGTCACCGCCCCCGAAGGCTGGACCGTCCTCGGCAACGGCGTCGCCGCACGCGGTGAGGACGGCCGCTGGACCATCGCCCCCACCCCCCTCATCTCCACGTACCTCGTCGCCGTCGCCGCAGGCCCCTGGCACTCGGTCACCACCGAACACGCCGGACTGCCCTTCGGCCTCCACTGCCGGCGCTCCCTCGCGCCCCACCTCGACGCCGACGCCGACGAGATCCTCTCCATCACCCGCGCCTGCTTCGACCGCTACCACGAGAAGTTCGACGAGCCCTACCCGTTCGACTCCTACGACCAGGCCTTCGTCCCCGAGTTCAACGCGGGCGCCATGGAGAACCCCGGACTCGTCACCTTCCGCGACGAGTTCATCTACCGCTCCGCCGTCACCGACACCGAACGCCAGACCCGCGCCATGGTCGTCGCCCACGAGATGGCCCACATGTGGTTCGGCGACCTCGTCACCCTCGGCTGGTGGGACGACATCTGGCTGAACGAGTCCTTCGCCGAGTACATGGGCTACCAGACCCTCACCGAAGCCACCAGGTTCACCGACACCTGGGTCGACTTCGGCGTCGCCCGCAAGGGCTGGGGTTACGACGCCGACCAGCGCCCCTCCACCCACCCCGTCGCCCCCGATCCCGACGCCGTACCCGACACCGCCTCCGCCCTCCTCAACTTCGACGGCATCAGCTACGCCAAGGGCGCCTCCGCACTCCGCCAGCTCGTCGCCTGGCTCGGCGAGAAGGACTTCCTCGCCGGGATCAACACCCACTTCGCCCGGCACAAGTTCGGCAACGCGACCCTCGCCGACTTCATCGACAACCTCGCCTCCGCCACCGACCGCGACGTCCACGCCTGGGCCGAGCGGTGGCTTCGCACCACCGGCGTCGACACCCTCACCGCCGACGTCCACGAACCCACCGCACCCACCGAGGCCGGACAGTCCTGGACCCTGGCCGTGGAGCGCGACGGCAACCGCCCCCACCGCATCACCGTCGCCACCTTCGACCACGCCCTCAACACCCAGGCAGGCCCCGGCCACCTCGCCCCCCGCGACCGCTTCGAACTCGACATCCCCGGCGACGGCGCCCCCACCGTCCGCACCGGCAACCGCCCCGCCCTCGTCGTCCTCAACGACGGCGACCTCACCTACGCCAAGATCCGCCTCGACGCCGCCTCCTGGGACACCGCCCTCACCCACCTCTCCGCGATCCCCGACCCCCTCACCCGGGCCGTGATCTGGAACGCCGCCCGCGACATGGTCCGCGACGGCGAACTGGACCCCGCGCGCTACCTCACCGCCGCCCGCACCCACCTCCCGTACGAGAGCGACCTCGCCCTCGTGCAAGGCGTCCTGGCCTTCGCCGACGGCCAGATCGCCGCCCGCTACACCGCCCCCCGGACACGCCCCGCAGCCCTCGCCACGCTCACCGACCTCTGCCGCGACCTGATCCGCCGCACCGAGGACGGTTCCCACCCGGGCCTGCGCCTCACCGCCGTACGCCACTTCATCGACGCCGCCACCCAGCCCGACACCCTCCAGACCTGGCTCGCCGAAGGCACCGTCCACGGCGGGCCCGAACTCGACCCCGAGCTGCGCTGGCGCATCCTCACCCGCCTCGCCGTCCTCGGCGCCACCGACGAGGCGGCCATCGACGCCGAACTCGCCACCGACCCCAGCGCCACCGGCCGCGAAGGCGCCGCCCGCTGCCGGGCCGCCCTGCCCACCCCCGAGGCCAAGGCCGCCGCCTGGCAGGCGATGTTCAGCGACGACACCCTGTCCAACTACCTGTTCACCGCCACCGCCCAAGGCTTCTGGCAGTCCGGCCAGGACGAGCTGCTGACCGCGTACGTGGACCGCTTCTACCCCGACGCCACCGCACTCGCCGCCCGCCGGGGCCCGGCCATCGCGGAGGCAGCCGGACGCTACGCCTTCCCCGCGTACGCCATCGACACCGAGAGCCTCGCCACCGGCACCCGGGCCCTCAAGGACCCGGCCCTCATCCCTGCCCTGCGCCGCAAGCTGATCGACCAACTGGACGACCTCCGGCGGGCGCTGGCCGTACGGACGACGAACGAGTAGCTGACCGGGCCGAGACAGATGAACGAGTAGGTCACCTGGCGGAGAGCAGGAGGGCCGGCCGGTACGTGGCAGCAGCCGCCGCGCACCGGCCGGCCCTTCGCCGTTCCACCGGCACCACCGCCCCGCCCGGCCTGCGCGTGTACGTGCGCCGCAACCGTTCCGTCAGGCCCACTCGGCCGGCCGAGCCTCACCCGCCCAGCCCGGCCTGCGCGTGCGCGTGCGCCTCACCCGTCCCATCAGGACTTGGCCGACCGAGCCCCACCCGCCCCGCCAGGCCCACCCGTACGCCCGTCCCGCAACCGCACACCCTTACCACCCGAACCCCCGGCAAATGGCCCACACCGGCCACCAGTACCCCTTTCGAGTTCAGATCGTTGGGATCTTCGGCCGCGCCGCCCGAAACCCGGGACAAGCTGGCATGACCACCCCGCCCTCCCGAAGGACCACCCCACCCATGCCCACCCCACCCCTCGCCGGAGGCACCGCAGGGCCCGCCGCACTGCGCCCCCTCATCGACACCGTGCTCACCGCACTCCACGACGGCGCGGCCCTACGGAACGGCCCCCTTCCCGTCGGCGGACCCGACGCCGTCACCCCTCGCACCCGCCATGCCACCCACCCCCTCATCCCCGACCACGGCACCGGCGCCCACCACGCCCTGCGCTCCCTCGTCACCGCTCTCACCGAAGGCGCCGCCGACCCCGCCCACCCCCACTGCGCCGCCCACCTCCACACCCCACCCCTCGCCCTCGCAGCCGCCGCCGACCTCGCCGCCAGCGCCCTCAACCCCTCCATGGACTCCTGGGACCAGGCCCCCGCCGCCTCCACCCTCGAAGCCGACCTCACCACCGCGCTCGCCGCCGAGATCTACCCCCACACCCCCTCACCGGACGCCTTCATCACCACCGGCGGCACCGAAGCCAACCAACTCGCCCTCCTCCTCGCCCGCGAACGCCACGGCCCCGTCCAGACCCTCTGCGCCGCGAGCGCCCACCACAGCATCGCCCGCGCCGCCTGGCTCCTCGGCCTCCCCGAGCCCGTCATCGTGCCCGCCCCCACCGGCACCATGGACCTCGCCGCCCTCGACGAAGCCCTCACCGCCCTCCACCGCCCCCTCCTCGTCATCGCCACCGCCGGCACCACCGACACCGGCCAGGTCGACCCCCTCGACGCCATCGCCGACGTCTGCACCACCCACGGCGCCGAACTCCACATCGACGCCGCCTACGGCGGACCCCTCCTCTTCAGCCCCACCCACCGCACCCTCCTCCACGGCCTCCACCGCGCCCACAGCGTCACCCTCGACCTGCACAAACTCGGCTGGCAACCCGCCTCCGCCGGCCTCTTCGCCGTCCCCGAACGCCACCACCTCGCCCCCCTCCACCACCACGCCCCCTACCTCAACGCCGACGACGACACCGAAGCCGGCCTCCCCGACCTCCTCGGCCGCTCCCTGCGCACCACCCGACGCCCCGACGCCCTCAAGATCGCCGTCACCCTCCAGGCGCTCGGCCGCACCGGACTCGCCGACCTCATCGACCGCACCGTCGCCACCGCCCACCACCTCGCCGACCTCATCACCCGAGCCCCCACCCTCGACCTCTACGCCCGCCCCACCATCAGCACCGTCCTCTTCCGCCCCACAGGCGCCGACGACCACACCGTCGCCACCATCCGCCGCACCCTCCTCAACCGCGGCCACGCCGTCCTCGGCCGCGCCCACACCGCCGGCCGCCTCTGGCTCAAGGCGACCCTCCTCAACCCCCACACCACCCACGACGACCTCCAGACGCTCCTCGACCTGGTCACCGCCACCACCATCGACGTGACCACCGCCGCGACCGCCGACCGGACCACCCACCCGGCCCCGGCCACCGACGTGACCACCGCCGCGACCGCCGACCGGACCACCCACCCGGCCCCGACCAACGACGTAACCACCGCCGCGACCGCCGACCGGACCACCCACCCGGCCCCGACCACCGACGTGACCACCGCCGCGACCGCCGACCGGTCCACCCACCCGGCCCCGGCCACCAACCGGACCACCCCCCCGGCCCCAGCCGCAGCCACCGAGCCGACGACCTCCACCCCCACCACCACCGGCTCCTACACCCCCACAACCCCCCACACGGAAAGCGACACCCCACGATGACCGACCGGCCCGCCACCGAACCCGACCAGCCACACGACCTCGTCGGCATCGGCATCGGCCCCTTCAACCTCTCCCTCGCCGCCCTCGCCCACAACATCCCCGCCGCCCCCGACGACCCCCGCCCCCTCGCCGCGACCTTCTACGAACAACGCCCCGCCTTCCACTGGCACCCCGGCCTCCTCCTCGACGGCGCCAGCCTCCAAGTCCCCTTCCTCGCCGACCTCGTCACCCTCGCCGACCCCTCCAGCCCCTGGAGCTTCCTCAGCTACCTCCGCACCCGCGACCGCCTCTTCCCCTTCTACTTCGCCGAGCGCTTCCACATCCAACGAGCCGAATACGACGCCTACTGCCGCTGGGTCAGCGAACAACTGCCCGGACTCCACTTCGGCCACCAGGTCGACGCCGTCCGCTGGAACACCGAACGCGCCCTCTTCGAAGTCGACTTCACCCAACTCGACCGCGACGGCGAAGCCGAAGCGCTCGGCCGCGCCTACGCCCGCCACATCGCCCTCGGCATCGGCACCGAACCCTTCGTCCCCGAACCCCTCAAACCCCTGGCCGAAGCCGAATCCGTCCCCGTACTCCACTCCGCCGACTACCTCCGCCACCGCGAACAGCTCCTCACCGCCGACCACATCACCGTCATCGGCTCCGGCCAGTCCGGCGCCGAGATCTTCCTCGACCTCCTGCGCGCCCGCCCCGAAGGCGCCGAAAAGATCCACTGGCTCGCCCGCACCCAGGCCTTCGCCCCGATGGAATATTCCAAGCTCGGCCTGGAGCACTTCACCCCCGACTACAGCCGCTACTTCCACGCGCTGCCCGAATCCGCCCGCGACGAACTCGTCCCCCGCCAATGGCAGCTCCACAAAGGCATCGACGCCGACACCATCGCCGCCATCCACGACGAGCTCTACCGCCGCACCCTCCACGGCGGCTGGCCCGACGCCACCCTCACCCCCGGCGTCCACGTCCGCACCGCGGGCCGCGTCGCCAACACCCGCGTCGAACTCCACCTCGAACACACCCAGCAAGGCACCCGCTCCCGCCTCACCACCGACGCCGTCATCCTCGCCACCGGCTACCGCGAACGCCCCCTCGACGCCATCCTCGGCGGCCTCGACCCCTACCTCCGCCGCGACGCCTCGAACCGCCCCCGCATCGACGACCACTACCGCCTCGTCCTCGACCGCAACGTCACCGGACACGTCTACGTACAGAACGCCGAACGCCACACCCACGGAGTCGGCGCCCCCGACCTCGGCCTCGCCGCCTGGCGCAGCGCCACCATCCTCAACAACCTCACCGGCACCACCCCCTACCCCCTCCCCGAACGCACCGCCTTCACCACCTTCGGCCTCACCCCCAACCACCCCCGGGTCCCCGCCCAGGCCCCCGTCCTCGTCCCCCTCAGCCAGTCCATCTGAGGAACACGGCCGTGGCCCGGGACTCCCACCGACGGAGACCCGGGCCACAGAGACCACCACACACCACGTCGTTACGGGAACACCGGCGTCCCCCCACGCGTCAGCCGCCACCCCACCGAAGCGAACGCCGCCGGATCCACCGACCCCTTCGCCCGCACCCACGCGATGATCGTGTTCCGGATCTCATCCGAATTCGCCCACACCTGCTTCGCCCCCGGCACATGCGGGAAATTACCCCCACCGCTCGCCCGGTAGTTGTTCACCGCGAACACGAACCGCGCCGCCGGATCCACCGGCTTCCCCTCGAACGACAACCCCACGATCCGCGACCCCACCGGCTGCGCGACATCGACGTCGTACGTCACCCCCGACACCGCGTCATAGTTGTAATCCGGAATCCCGCCCGCATTCGTCAACTTCGCCGTGTCCACCGGCCCACCCACAGGCGTCCGCACGTAATACCGCGCCGAATACTCCAGATACTCCTTCAACTGCGCCCCCGTGAGCAGCCGCGCCTCCAGCGTGTTCTCGAACGGATACAGCCCCGCCGCATCCCGGATCGTCACATCACCGGCCGGAATCCCAGCCGTCCGCGAGAAACACGACGCCTGCGACAGCACCGGCAGCGCCGCGTACTCCCCGCCGGCCAGCGCCGCCTTCACCGTCTCCGCCTGCACCTGGTTGATCAGATCGATGATCGGCTCGTCCTGCCACGGCGCCGCCGCCGTCGACATCGCCACCACCGACGTACCGATCACCTGGTTGACGTACGCCACCACCTTCCGGTGCTCGTCCCGCAGCAGCGACACCACCTTCCGGTCCTCCGCCACCGCATTCGAGTTCAGCACCCTCGAACCGGCCTTCTCGACCGCCCAGCGCCCCTTCTCCCACACCAGATCGAAATCGAAAACCGTCAGCCGCTGCCCCCACTTCGCCGGCTCCGAGAGAACGACCCGCTTCCCCGTCACCTTGTTCACCACGAAATGCTCGGCGATCTCCACATGCGCGTGCCCCACCAGAATCGCGTCGATCCCCGGCACCTGCTCCGCCACCAGACCCGCCGCGTTCTCGACGTACGGCAACTGATCCCCGTACGACGACGTCCCCGACGAACCCGAATGCGCCGACACGATCACCACATCAGCACCCATCGAACGCAGCTTCGGCACCCACTTCGCCGCCTGCTCCTCCAACCCCGGGAACACCATCTTCCCGCCCACGTTCGCCTTGTCCCAGATCGCGATCCCCGGATTCGTCAACCCGAGCACCGCCACCCGCACATCACGACCGAACGGCGTCCGCAAACGCTTGATGACGTACGGGGCGAATGCCGGCCGCAATGTCTTCGCGTCCAGCGCGTTCGCCCCCAGCAGCGGAAAATCACACTGCTCCTCGAACTTCCGCAACACCGGAATCCCGTAATTGAACTCGTGATTCCCCAGCGCCGCCGCGTCATACCCGATCGCGTTCATCGCCTGCGCCATCGGATGCACCGGACCACGCCGCGCCGTGATCGGATCGACCTTCGCGTAGTAATACGACAACTGCGTGCCCTGGATCGTGTCACCCGCGTCGATCAACAACGTGTTCCGGCGCCCCTTCTCCCGGCGCACCTGATCCACCAGCGTCGAGATCTTCGCCAGACCGACGTCGTTGTGCGCCGCGTCGTCGTACTCCTTGTCGGTGAAGTAGTCCCAGTTGAAGACGTTCCCGTGCAGATCCGTCGTCCCCATCACCGTGAACGAGTACCGCTTGCCGCGCCGCCCATGACCGTGCCCGTGCTCACGACCACGGCCGTGCGCCTGAGCTCCGCCCGCCGCCCCCACGACCGCGCCACCCGCCATCGCGACCCCCGCACCGGCAGCGGCCGAACGGCCCAGAAACGTCCTACGGTCCCACGGGTTCAACGGCATCGTTCACTCACTCCTCGTTCAGTACGGGCAACGCGCGTAGATTCTGACCCGGCCCCCATCCCACGCAACACCCCACGCGGGTTTCGATTCGATGACCACCCGACACACCCCCTCCACACCCGCCCTTCATGCCACAGTGAACACATGACCGAAACCCCCACGCCCCAGCCCGCACCCACCACCGCCGACCACCACCCCTACGGCACCCCCGACACCCCCCACGTCACCGTCCGCGGCGAAGCCCACCTCGAAGTCGACCCCGAAACCGCGCACATCACCGTCACCATCACCGCCCGAGGCACCGACCGCCGCACCACCCTCGACGACCTCACCCGCCGCAACACCATCACCCTCGACCTCATCAAGAGCTACGGCGACACCATCGAGAAACTCGAAACCGGCACCCTCACCATCAACCCCGAACTCACCCGCCACGGCCGCGCCGAACGCATCCGCGCCTACCACGGCAGCATCCAGCACACCGTCACCCTCAACGACTTCACCACTCTCGGCGAACTCACCGCCCGCCTCGCCGACCACGAACTCACCCGCATCGACGGCCCCTGGTGGTCCCTGCGCCCCACCTCACCCCACCACGCCACCGCCCGCCGCCAAGCCGTCCGCGAAGCCCTCCAACGCGCCCGCGAATACGCCGACGCCCTCGACACCCGCCTCGGCGCCCTCCTCGAACTCAGCGACACCGGCACCCACCACAGCCCCCTCGGCCGCGCCGCCTTCGCCCAGGCCATGCCCTACGGAGCAGCCGGCGCGGAAGCCGCCGGCGACGCCGCCCCGATCGACCTCGAACCCGTACGCCAGAGTATCGACGCCCAGGTCGAAGCATCCTTCACCCTCATCCCGCCGGCCCTCGGATAAACGCTCATCAGAGCGGACCACCGCACAATTCAACACTTGTCAATAACCCTTCACCCGAAGGTTGTTGAGGTGTCATGCCGAGCCAAATACCTACCCGTAGGTAAGGTCTAGGCTCGAACCATGCGCCGAGCGAAAATCGTTTGTACCCTGGGACCGGCAACCGACACATACGACCAGATCAAGGCCTTGGTCGAAGCGGGAATGGACATCGCCCGCTTCAACCTCAGCCACGGCTCCTACGCCGAACACGAGCAGCGATACCACCACGTCCGCAAAGCCTCCGAAGAGACCGGCCGCAGCGTCGGCATCCTCGCCGACCTTCAAGGCCCAAAGATCCGCCTCGGACGCTTCCGCGAAGGCCCCGTACTCCTTGAACGCGGCGACACCTTCACCATCACCGTCGAACCCCTCGAAAACGAAGGCAACGGCGACATCTGCTCCACCACCTACGACGGCCTCGCCGCCGACGTCACCACCGGCGAACGCATCCTCGTCGACGACGGCCGCGTCACCCTCGAAGTCACCGGCGTCGACGGCCCCCGCGTCCACACCACCGTCATCGAAGGCGGCATGGTCTCCGACAACAAAGGACTCAACCTCCCCGGAGTCGCCGTCTCCGTCCCCGCCCTCTCCGAAAAGGACATCGACGACCTCCGCTGGGCCCTGCGCACCGGCGCCGACCTCATCGCCCTCTCCTTCGTCCGCACCGGACGCGACATCGACGACGTCCACCGCATCATGGACGAAGAAGGCCGCCGCCTCCCCGTCATCGCCAAGGTCGAAAAGCCCCAGGCCGTCGAGAACATCGACGACATCGTCGCCGCCTTCGACGGCATCATGGTCGCCCGCGGCGACCTCGGCGTCGAAATGCCCCTGGAACAGGTCCCGATCGTCCAGAAGCGCGCCGTCAAACTCGCCAAGCGCAACGCCAAACCGGTCATCGTCGCCACCCAGATGCTCGACTCGATGATCGACAACTCCCGCCCCACCCGCGCCGAAGCCTCCGACGTCGCCAACGCGATCATCGACGGCACCGACGCGGTGATGCTCTCCGGCGAGACCAGCGTCGGCAAGTACCCGATCGAGACCGTACGCACCATGTCCCGCATCGTCGAAGCGGCCGAGGAAGACATCCTCGCCAAGGGCCTCCCGCCCCTCACCGAACGCAACAAACCCCGCACCCAGGGCGGCGCCGTCGCCCGGGCCGCCGCCGAGATGGGCGACTTCCTCGGCGCCAAGTTCCTCGTCGCCTTCACCCAGAGCGGCGACACCGTCAAGCGCCTCTCCCGCTACCGCTCACCCATCCCGCTCCTCGCCTTCACCCCCGACGAGGCGACCCGCGCCCAGCTCAACCTCACCTGGGGCGTCGAGACCTTCCTCGGCCCGCACGTCGATTCCACGGACGCCATGGTCGCCCAGGTCGACGAGGAGCTCCTGCGCATCGGCCGCTGCGCGAAGGGCGACATCGTGGTGATCACGGCCGGCTCCCCGCCCGGCGTAGCGGGCTCCACCAACCTGGTCCGCGTCCACTACATCGGCGAGGACGACAGCCCGAAGTAGGGCGGCTCAGTATTTCGGCCCGACGTGCGCATCCATGAGGGCGACGGATGCCCGTCGGGCTACGGAGATGCTGAGCGGCTTGCTGCCGCGCGCGAGTACAGTCCACTCGACTCCTACGGCGGTGAGGGTGTCGCTGAAGAGCTTGCGGATGTCGTCGGACTTGTTGGTGAAGAAGTACCGGGGGTACTCGTAGCGCTTACGTTCGCCGCGAACCATGCGCGTGGCCCAGTTGGTGATGCGACAGCCGTCGGAGTGGATGAGCCCGCGGATGAATTCCCAGGGGTGGGCGTCCACGATCTCCTGCTGCCAGGATTCGAGAGCGATCCTGCGCTCGTGCTTCTTACCGGGGCCGTGCTGAGGGAAGAGGCAAGGCCAATGCTTGCTCCAGCAGGTGACGTTCCTGCAGCCTTCCCGCTGAAGGCGGAAGACCTTGTTGCCCGGTCGAGCAAGCTGTACGGCGTCGGCACAGGCGTCGATGAGCCCCGGCCAGGCGTCATCGCAGGCGATCCGGAGAAAGTGCACCCCGCGTCGAGAAGTGCTGATCCAGCCGTCTCCGAGGTAGAGCCCCAGCAGGTAGGCGTACGAGGAGGGGTTCTCGATCGCCGTGGGCGTTTCGGCGCACCTCGGGCACGGATTGCCCCGGTTCGTGTCGAGCGGTTCAAGGCGTGTCCGCCAGGAGCGGATCGCGGCGCGCGATATGCCGGTCTGCTTGCTCACGGAATTGAGGCTGCGGCCCTGCGCGACCTGGGCCAGAACTCGCTCGCGCGTTTTCACGTCGTACATGGCGACAAGTCTTGTCGCGCAGACGATGATCCGGTGTGGAATGGAACGCCAGTACCCAGATCAAGTGAACTTCGATCATCGGCGTTGCGCCTTGGAATCGAAGGATAAGTGCCCCAGGTGGGATTCGAACCCACACTGTCCGCTGTTTGAGAGCGGCCTCTCTAACCAGTTGGAGTACTGGGGCCTTAGAAAGGAAGGGTCATTGCTGCCCTGCGCGTCACTACCTTACAGGAGCTAGGTAGGCTCGTGGCAGCAGTATCTGCCCCATACCGAGGAGCCCCGTGACCACCCCCGAGTCGCCCCAGCCCGTAGACGCCGTCGACGACGACAAGTCGCACGTCCCGCCGCTGACGACCCGCGTCGTCATCGCCGAGGACGAGGCCCTCATCCGCCTCGACCTCAAGGAGATGCTGGAGGAGGAGGGCTACTCCGTCGTCGGGGAGGCGGGCGACGGGCAGCAGGCCGTCGAGCTGGCCCGGGAGCACAAGCCGGACCTGGTGATCCTGGACGTGAAGATGCCGGTCCTCGACGGGATCTCCGCCGCCGAGAAGATCGCCGAGGAGTCCATCGCGCCCGTCCTCATGCTCACCGCCTTCTCGCAGCGCGACCTGGTCGAGCGGGCCCGGGACGCCGGGGCGATGGCGTACCTGGTGAAGCCGTTCAGCAAGAGCGACGTCGTGCCGGCCATCGAGATGGCCGTCTCCCGGTTCGCGGAGTTGAAGGCGCTGGAGAGCGAGATCGCGGATCTGTCGCAGCGGCTGGAGACCCGCAAGCTGGTGGACCGGGCGAAGAGCATCCTGCAGACCGATTACGGGCTCTCCGAGCCGGCCGCGTTCCGGTGGATCCAGAAGACGTCGATGGACCGCCGGATGTCGATGCAGCAGCTGGCGGAGGCTCTGATCGCGGACGCCGAGGAGAAGAAGGCGGCCGAGTAGCTCCGTACGAACGCAGGGAAAAAAGAGGCCCGCACCCCGGCTCAAGAACCGGGGTGCGGGCCTCTCCGCGTACGCCGTGAAGGACCTCAGTCCTCGCCCAGATACGCCTTGCGGACCGAGTCGTCGTGCAGCAGGTCCTGGCCGGTGCCGGAGAGGACGATGCTGCCGACCTCCATCACGTGCGCGTGGTTGGCGAGCGAGAGTGCCGCCTGGGCGTTCTGCTCGACGAGCAGGATGGTGGTGCCCTGGGCGCGCAGTTCGGTGATGGTCGCCATGATCTTCTGCATCATGATCGGGGAGAGGCCCATGGAGGGCTCGTCGAGCATGAGCAGCTTGGGCTGGGACATCAGGGCCCTGCCCATGGCGAGCATCTGCTGCTCGCCGCCGGAGAGGGTGCCGGCGGCCTGCTTGCGGCGTTCCCCGAGGATGGGGAAGAGGTCGTAGGCGCGCTGGATGTCCTTGTTGATCCCGTCGCTGTCCTTGCGGAGGAAGGCGCCGAGGCGCAGGTTGTCCTCGATGGACATGCGGGGGAAGATGTGGCGGCCCTCGGGGGAGTGGGCGAGTCCGAGGGACACGACCTGGTGGGCCGGGATCTTGCGCAGGGACTTGCCGTTGAACTTGATCTGGCCGGTGAGGGGCTTGATCAGTCCGGAGAGGGTGCGCAGCGTCGTCGTCTTGCCGGCGCCGTTGGTGCCGATGAGGGTGACGACTTCGCCTTCGTCGACCTTGAACGAGATTCCCTTGACGGCCTCGATCTTGCCGTAGGCGACGCGCAGGTCCTCGACTTCGAGAAGTGCGGTCATCGGTCGTTCTCCTTGCTGGTGCTCTCGCCGGAGGTGGCCGGAGCGGCTGTGGTGTCCGGGGCGGTGGCCTCGGGGGTCTCCGTGGCCGCGGCGGCTTCGGCGGCTTCGACCTCGGCGACTTCTGCCGCGCCCGGGTCGCCTTCGAAGGGTTCGCCGAGGTAGGCGGCGACGACGCGTTCGTCGCCCTGGACTTCGGCGGCGGTGCCTTCGACGAGTTTTTCGCCTTGGACGAGGCAGGCGACGCGGTCGCAGAGGTTGAAGATGAAGCGCATGTCGTGCTCGATGACGAGGACGGCGATGCCCTTGTCGCGGATGGCGAAGATGAGTTCTTCGGCCGCGCGGGTCTCCTGGGGGTTCATGCCGGCGGTGGGTTCGTCGAGCAGGAGGAGGCCGGGCTCGCTGGCGAGTGCGCGGGCGATCTCCAGCTTGCGCTGTTCACCGTAGGGGAGGTTGCGGGAGAGGTGTTCGGCCTTGTGGTGGAGGCCGACGAACTCCAACAGTTCCATGGCCCGGGCCTTGGACTCGGCTTCGGCGCGGTGGAAGCCGGGGCCGCGCAGGAGGGCGGACCAGAGGCCTTCCTTGGTGCGGGTGTGGCGTCCGACGAGGACGTTTTCCAGCACGGTCATGTTGGAGAAGAGGCGGATGTTCTGGAAGGTGCGGGCGATGCCGGCTGCCGTGACCTTGTGGGATTTGGCGGGGAGGACGGTGCCTTTGTAGCGGACTTCGCCTTCGGTGGGGATGTAGAGGCCGGTGAGGCAGTTGAAGAAGGTGGTCTTGCCGGCGCCGTTGGGGCCGATGAGGCCGACGATCTCGCCGGAGTTGACGGTGAGGTCGACGGACCGGACGGCGGTGAGGCCGCCGAATCGCATGGTGACGCCGCGGGCGTCGAGGACGGTCTCGCCGGGTGCGGTCACGGCTGCTGCCCCGGCGGTGGTGGTGTCGGTGGTCATCGTCAGGCCCCTGCCTTGGTGAGAGTGGCGGGTGCTTCGTCCTTCTCGTGGAATTCCAGCTGCTGGCGGCGGCTGGGGATGAGGCCCTCGGGGCGGAAGCGCATGAGGAGGACCAGCGCGAGCCCGAAGGCGAAGAGCTGGAAGTCGCTCATGAACTGGAGCTTGGCCGGGATGAGGAAGAGGAGTGCGCCGCCGACGAGGGGGCCGCTGATGGTGCCCATGCCGCCGAGGACGACCGCTGCGAGGAGGAAGGCCGAGTTGGGCGGGACGACGTGGGCGAACTGGTACTGCTCGGGGGTCACGGTGTAGGTGACGTGGGCCTGGACGGCTCCGGCGAGGCCGGCGAGGGTGGCGCCGAGGGCGAAGGCGACGAGCTTGGTGCGGAAGCCGTTGATGCCCATGGCTTCGGCGGCGGTCTCGTCCTCGCGGATGGCGACCCAGGCGCGGCCGATGCGGGATTCGGCGCTGCGCCGGAAGACCACGACCACGATGAGGGTGACGAGCAGCATCAGGAAGAAGTAGTTGGCGAAGCGTCCGATGGTGAACCCGGCGATGGAGTGGGTGGCGCCGAAGTCGAAGCCGAACAGGTTGAGGTTCGGGATCGAGGAGATGCCGTTGGAGCCGTTGGTGATGTCGGGTCCGGAGGTGCCGTCGAGGTTGAGGACGGCGATGCGGAAGATCTCACCGAAGCCGAGGGTGACGATGGCGAGGTAGTCACCGCGTAGCCGCAGGGTGGGGGCACCGATGAGGACGCCGAAGACCATGGAGGCGGTGGCGCCGACGAGGATCGCCTGCCAGAAGGGCAGGTGGATGCCGAAGGGGGAGCTCGGGGAGCCGGAGACCATGGCGGCGGCGTAGGCGCCGACGCCGAGGAAGGCGACGTAGCCGAGGTCAAGGAGGCCGGCGAGGCCGACGACGATGTTCAGGCCGAGGGCGACGGTGGCGAAGATGAGGATGTTGACGCCGATGGTCGCGTACTGGTCGTCGGACTGGGTGAACGGGAAGGCCGCGGCGGCGACGAAGGCGCCGACGAGGGTCACGTTGCGGTGGCGTGCGGTGAGGGTGGAGACGCGCTGGATGAGGCCAGCTTTCTGGATCGCCGCGAAGCCGAAGCCGGCGGTGAGGAGGAAGCCGATGAACAGCTCGTCGTACTCGGTGGTGATGCCGTAGGTGAAGACGGCGAGGCCGAGGGCGAGGACGACCGCGACGATCAGGATCTCGAGGTACGCGGGCAGGGTCTTCGCGGGCTGGGCGGTGCCGGTGGTGAAGGCGCCCTTGTACCCGGCTGTGCGGTTGTTGAGGTTGTGCTTGAACTGGTCGAAGCCGCTGTCTTCGGGGTCGGCCGGGGTGGGCTCGGGCCGCTGGTAGGGCAGGGAGCGGGCGCCGAGCCAGCCGATGAGGGTGGCGACGAGGGCGACGTAGGCGCCGGGTTCGAGGTTGACGAAGCCGCCGAGCTGGACGCTGATGGCGATCATCGTGAACCAGGCGGTGGCGAGGGCCGCGTAGGCGGAGAGCCGGATCGCGGGGTCGGCGCCTTGGGGGGTGAGCCAGTTCAGGCCCTTGATCCCGTAGGAGGAGAGGCTGAAGAGGGTGAGGAGGGCGCCGCTGACCAGGACCAGCCACTGGAGGCCGCCGGGGTAGCCGTAGACGGTGAGGTCGCCGGGGAAGGCGGAGGTCCAGGTCCAGGCGAGGAAGGCGGAGATGATGGTGAGCGCGCCGCCGGCGGTGGCGGTGGCCCGTGCGATGTGCGGCGGGAGGGTGAGGGTGCCGCGGGTGGCCGGGGTGGCCTGTGCGGGTGTGGTGACCGTGGTGGTCTGTGTGGTGGTCATGGTGATCACGCCCTGTCCGCGACGCGCTCGCCCATGATGCCCTGGGGCCGGAAGAGGAGCACGAGGATGAGGAGTACGAACGCCCAGGCGTTGGCCCAGGACTGGCCGCCGAGCTGTTCGAGGCCGGGGACTTCGGCGATGTAGGCGGCGGCCATGGTCTCGGCGACGCCGAGGGTGAGGCCGCCGATCATGGCGCCGTAGATGTTGCCGATGCCGCCGAGGACGGCTGCGGTGAAGGCCTTGAGGCCGAGGAGGAAGCCCATGCGGAACTGGACTTCGCCGTACTTGAGGCCGTAGGCGACGGCGCCGATGGCGGCGAAGGTGGCGCCGAGGGCGAACGCGACCACGATGATGCGGTCGGTGTTGATGCCCATGAGCTTGGCGGTGTCCGGGTCCTGCGCGGTGGCCTGCATGCCGCGGCCGGTGCGGGTCTTCATGACGAAGTAGCCGAGGACGGCCATCGACAGGGGGGCGGCGATGAGCAGGAAGACGTCACCGGTCTGGATGGTGATGGGGCCGAGCTCGAAGGGGCCACCGGGGATCTCGGGGAAGGTGCGGGCGGACTTGGCGCCCGGGTACCAGGCCCATACGGCTTGCTGGAGGGCGAGCGAGAGGCCGATGGCGGTGATGAGGGGTGCGAGGCGTGGTCCGCCGCGCAGGGGCCGGTAGGCGAATCGTTCCGCTCCGACCGCGATGAGGGTGGCGACGAGGATCGCGCCGATGAGCATGAGGGGGAGTGCGAGCAGCATGGTCGTGCCGCTGGGGAGTATGAGCCAGACCGTGAGGGCCCCGAAGCCGCCGGTCATGAAGATCTCGCCATGGGCGAAGTTGATGAGCTGGACAATGCCGTAGACCATTGTGTAGCCGATAGCGACCAGCCCGTACATCGATCCGAGTAGCAGGCCGTTGACCAGCTGTTGCGGCAGTTCGTTCACCGCGGGTCCTCCGTGTCTTTCGCCGAATATAGAGCCGCGCGGGGCGCCTGGTGCGGCGCCTCGCGCGGCCGGTGGTAGGTCAGGCTGGTTGGTCAGCCGGTGAAGGTGCCGGACTTGACCGCAGCCCAGTCGCCGTCCTTGTACTCGTAGACGGTCAGCTGCTTGTTGGTGGTGTCGCCGAACTCGTCGAAGGAGACCTTGCCGGTCACGCCTTCGAAGTCGACCTTGCCGACGGCCTCGGCGACCTTGGCGCGGGCGTCGCTGGGGAGCTTGCCGTCGTTGGCCTCGGCGACCGCCTTGACGGCCTCGATGATCGACCAGGCGGCGTCGTAGGAGTAGCCGCCGTACGCCTCGAAGGGCTCCTTGTAGCCGGCCTTCTCGTAGTTGGCGACGAACTCCTTGGCGGAGGGGAGGGTGTCGATCGGTGCGCCGACGGAGGTGGCGAGGTCGCCCACGCCCTCCGCGCCGGAGAGCTTGATGTATTCGGCGCTGTAGATGCCGTCGCCGCCGACGACCGGGATCTTGGCTCCGGCCTTCTTGATCTGCTTGCTCAGCGGGCCGGCCGCGGGGTATTCGCCGCCGTAGTAGACGACGTCGGCGCCGGAGCTCTTGACCTTGGTGGCGACCGAGGAGAAGTCCTTGGTCTCGGGGTCGATGTGCTCGGTGCCGGCGACCTTGCCGCCGAGCTTCTCGAACTCGGCCTTGAAGGTGGCGGCCAGGCCGGCGCCGTAGGTCTTCTTGTCGTCGATGACGAAGACGTTCTTCTTCTTGGCGTCGTTGAAGAGGTACTGCGCCGCGAAGGGGCCCTGGACGGCGTCCGTGGTCGCAGTGCGGAAGTAGGAGGCGAACGGGCGGGCCTTGGTGCCGCCGTTCCACTTCTGGCCCTGGGTGAGGGAGGGCGAGGTGTTGGCCGGGGAGACCTGGACGAGCTTGGCGTCGGCCAGGACCTTCTGCATGGACTCGCCGACGGAGGAGTTCAGCGGGCCGACGACGCCGAGGGCTTCCTCGTTGGCGACGAGCTTGGTGGCGTTCTGCTGTCCGGAGGACGGCTGGGCCTGGTCGTCGAGGGCTTCGATCTTGAAGGTGACGCCGTCGACGTACTTCTTGGCGTTGGCCTGCTTGACGGCGAGGTCGGCGGAGTTCTTGATGCCGAGGCCGAGGGCGGAGAGGTCGCCGGTGAGCGGGGCGTCGACTCCGATGACGACGGTCTGGGTGCCGCCGTCGCCGCCGCCGCCGTCGCCGTTGCTGTCGTCGCGCGAACCGCAGGCGGTGAGGGTGAGTGCTCCGGTGGTGAGCACTGCGGTGAGTATGAGCAAAGAACGGTGTCGCACGAAAAGTCCTTTCCCTGGCGCGGCCTCCTCTGCTTGAGGTGCCGTGTCGGTCGCCGGGCCGTACTGGGGGCGGTACAGGGGCCGTGCAGCAGACGCGCCCGGCGGCGCGGTGACTGGCGGTGACTCTAAGCGCAGCTGGGGGCGTCCGGGACGGGTCGGCGACGGATGTGACTCTCTTGTTATGCCCTTGAGCAAGGTTTGAGGTTCCTGGGGGTGGATGTGTGGCTTTAGCACGGAGTGTGGAATGACCACATGCTGAGAACACGCAGCTCTGCTAAGGGGCTTGGGGTGATCTTGGTGCTGACGCGGGGTGGGGCGGCGGCGGGCGTGCCGGAGTGCCCCGGTGGCCTCGGGCCGGGGTGGGCGGCCGGTTTCCGCATTTCGTGCTTGTTACGCAGTGTCACAACGGCGAAGGTGCGTTCGAGTCCGCTGAGGCCAATGTGGCTGCTGAGTGGCTCATGCAGCGCCGCGTGCCGTCAAGGGTGTTGACCGAGTGTGGTGATCGACGCGGCGGATTTGGTGGTGATATGGCGCTGCCCGGGCGGAATGCGAGGTGCGATTCCGGCCGGGCAGTGGGGCCTTGCGTGGTGGTACGGGGGGTGACGCGGGGTGTTGGTGGGGTGCGGGTGTCAGCCGGCGTCGGGGCGGGGGGCGTCGCGCAGGAGGCAGGTGAGGCGGGCGGTGCAGACCCGCTTGTCCTGTTCGTCGGTGATGACGATCTCGTACGTGGCGGTCGAGCGGCCGCGGTGTACGGGGGTGGCGACGCCGGTGACGAGGCCGCTGCGGGCTCCTCGGTGGTGGGTGCAGTTCAGGTCGACGCCGACGGCGATCCTGCCCGCGCCGCCGTGCAGCATGGAGCCGATGGAGCCGAGGGTCTCGGCGAGGACGGCGGAGGCGCCGCCGTGCAGGAGGCCGTAGGGCTGGGTGTTGCCCTCGACGGGCATGGTGCCGACGACGCGGTCGGCGGCGGCCTCGACGATGGTCACGCCCATGCGTTCGCCGAGGTGGCCGGCGGAGAAGAGGGCGGGGAGGTCGATGCCGAGGGCCGCGTACTCCTCGATGACTTCCTCAGGGAACGTGGGTGCGGTGTGCTCGCCCATGGGTCCGGCTCCGATCGTCTGCGCTGGTGCATGGCTGTGTGCACTGTTCTTACCAGACGGCTGAGCGGACGCTTAGGGGGTGGTGGGTTCCCGGTCGCTCCGGGGGGTCTCGAAGCGGACGACGACCGACTTGCTGGCCGGGGTGTTGCTGATGTCCGCCGTGGAGCCGAGCGGGACCAGGACGTTGGTCTCGGGGTAGTAGGCGGCGGCGCAGCCACGGGCGGTGGGGTAGTGGACGACGCGGAAGCCTTCCGCGCGGCGTTCCACGCCGTCCTTCCACTCGCTGACGAGGTCGGTGTAGGAGCCGTCGGTGAGGCCGAGGGCGGCCGCGTCGTCGGGGTTGACCATGACGATGCGGCGCCCGCCCTTGATGCCGCGGTAGCGGTCGTTCAGGCCGTAGATGGTGGTGTTGTACTGGTCGTGGGAGCGCAGGGTCTGCAACAGGAGCCTGCCTTCGGGGAGTTCGGGGAACTCGACGGGGGCGGCGGTGAAGTTGGCGCGGCCGGTGGCGGTGGGGAAGCGGCGCTCGTCGCGGGGGGCGTGGGGGAGGGCGAAGCCGCCGGGGCGGGCGATGCGGGTGTTGAAGTCCTCGAAGCCCGCGACGACCCGGGAGATGCGGTCGCGGATGGTGGCGTAGTCCCGCTCGAAGGCCTCCCACTCGGTACGGGAGTCGGTGCCGAGGACCGCACGGGCGAGGCGGGCGACGATGGCCGGCTCGGAGAGCAGGTGGGGGCTCGCGGGGGCGAGGTTGCCGCGGGAGGCGTGGACCATGCCCATGGAGTCCTCGACGGTGACGAACTGCTTGCCGCTCGCCTGGACGTCCTTGTCGGTGCGGCCGAGCGTCGGCAGGATCAGCGCGCGGGTGCCGGTGACGGCGTGGGAGCGGTTGAGCTTGGTCGACACATGGACGGTGAGGCGGGCGCGGCGCATCGCGGCCTCGGTGACGGCGGTGTCGGGGGTGGCGGCGACGAAGTTGCCGCCCATCGCGAAGAACACCTTGGCCTCGCCGTCGCGCAGGGCCTGGATGGAACGCACCACGTCCAGGCCGTGGTGGCGGGGCGAGGTGATGCCGAACTCCCTGTCCAAGGCGTCGAGGAAGGCCGGTGCGGGCCGCTCGAAGATGCCCATGGTGCGGTCGCCCTGCACGTTGGAGTGGCCGCGCACCGGGCAGACCCCGGCGCCGGGGCGGCCGATGTTGCCGCGCAGCAGGAGGAAGTTGACGACTTCGCGGATCGTGGGCACGGAGTGTTTGTGCTGGGTGAGGCCCATGGCCCAGCAGACGATGGTGCGTCGCGAGGCGAGGACGAGGGCGAGGGTCTGTTCGATCTCTGCGCGGGTGAGGCCGGTGGCGCTGAGGGTCTCGTCCCAGTCGGCGGCTTCGGCGGCCTGGGCGAACTCCTCGAAGCCGTGGGTGTGTTCGGTGACGAACGCGGTGTCGACCGCGCCCTCGGTGGCCAGGATCAGCTTGTTCAGGAGGCGGAAGAGGGCCTGGTCGCCGCCGATGCGGATCTGGAGGAAGAGGTCGTTGAGCGGGGTGCCCTTCAGCATGCCGTGCGGTGTCTGGGGGTTCTTGAACCGCTCCATGCCGGCTTCGGGGAGCGGGTTCACCGAGATGATCTTCGCCCCGGCGCTCTTGGCCTTCTCCAGGGCCGAGAGCATCCGGGGGTGGTTGGTGCCGGGGTTCTGTCCGGCGACGATGATCAGGTCGGCCTGGTGGAGGTCCTCCAGGGAGACGCTGCCCTTGCCGATGCCGATGGTCTCCACGAGCGCCGAGCCGGACGACTCGTGGCACATGTTGGAGCAGTCGGGGAGGTTGTTGGTGCCGAACTCGCGGGCGAAGAGCTGGAGGAGGAACGCGGCCTCGTTGCTGGTGCGGCCCGAGGTGTAGAAGAGGGCCTCGTCGGGGGAGCCGAGGGCGGTCAGCTCCTCGGCGATGATCCCGAACGCGCGCTCCCAGGTGATGGCCTCGTACCGGTCGGCACCTTCGGGGAGGTACACCGGCTGGGTGATCCGGCCCTGCTGGCCCAGCCAGTAGCCGCTGCGCCCGGCGAGGTCGGCGACGGGGTGGGCGGCGAAGAAGTCGGGGGTGACGCGCCGCAGCGTCGCCTCCTCGGCGACGGCCTTCGCCCCGTTCTCGCAGAATTCGGCGGTGTGCCGCTTCTCGCCCTCGGGCCAGGCGCAGCCGGGGCAGTCGAAGCCGTCCTTCTGGTTGACCTTGAGGAGGGTCTGCGCGGCGCGGCGCACCCCCATCTGCTGCTGGGCGATGCGCAGGGAATGGGCGACGGCGGGCAGCCCGGCGGCGGCGTGCGGGGCGGGCTCGACCTGCGGGGCGTCCTGGACCGGATCACCGGTCGGCGGCTTGCTGGCCATGATGCTGCTCCTCTTCGAGCGCTTTTTCCTCGGTCGTATTTCCTCACTGTCGATCCTGTCACGGCCGGACACCCCCGGTCCGGTCCGGATTGTCAGTGGGGCGTGGCAGGATCGAGGGCGTGGCTGAGACGGCATCGAAGAAGACGGCAGACAACCGACCGCGTCTGCTCCTCATGGACGGGCACTCCCTGGCGTACCGGGCGTTCTTCGCCCTGCCCGCGGAGAATTTCACGACGGCGGTGGGGCAGCCGACGAACGCCGTGTACGGCTTCATGTCGATGCTGGCGAACACCCTGCGTGACGAGGCGCCCACGCACTTCGCGGTCGCGTTCGACGTGTCCCGCAAGACCTGGCGTGCGCAGGAGTTCCCGGAGTACAAGGCGAACCGCTCCAAGACCCCCGACGAGTTCAAGGGGCAGGTCGAGCTGATCGGCGAGCTGCTGGACGCGATGCGCGCGGACCGGTTCGCGGTGGACGGGTTCGAGGCGGACGACGTCATCGCGACCTTGGCGACCCAGGCCGAGGCGGCCGGGTTCGAGGTGCTGATCGTCACCGGCGACCGGGACTCCTTCCAGCTGATCACGGAGAACGTGACCGTGCTCTACCCCACCAAGGGGGTCTCGGAGCTGACCCGGTTCACCCCGGAGAAGATCTTCGAGAAGTACGGGCTCACCCCGCAGCAGTATCCGGACTTCGCGGCCCTGCGCGGCGACCCGTCCGACAACCTGCCGAGCATCCCGGGGGTCGGTGAGAAGACGGCCGCGAAGTGGATCAACCAGTTCGGTTCGTTCACCGAGCTGATGGAGCGGGCGGACGAGGTCAAGGGCAAGGCCGGGCAGAATCTCCGGGACCACCTGGACGCGGTGAAGATGAACCGGGTGCTGACCGAGATGGTCCGGGACGTGGAGCTGCCGAAGTCCCCGGCCGGTCTGGAGCGCGCCCCCTACGACCGCACGGCGGTCACCGGCATCCTGGACATACTGGAGATCCGCAACCCGAGCCTGCGCGAGCGCCTCCTCGCCGTCGACCCGGGCGCGGCGGAGGCCGAGCCGCCCGCCCCCGCCGCCGGTATCGAGCTGGACGGGGTGGTGCTCGGCTCCGGTGAGGTCGCCCCGTGGCTGGAGGCGCACGGCGCTCAGCCGCTCGGCGTGATGACCGTCGACACCTGGTCCCTCGGCTCCGGCACGGTCACCGAGGTCGCGCTCGCCGCCGCCGACGGGACGGCCGCCTGGCTGGACCCGACCCAGCTGGAGGAGGCCGACGAGCGGGCGTTCGCCGCCTGGGTGGCCGATGCCGGGCGGCCGAAGGTCCTGCACAACGCGAAGAACGTGATGCGGGTCTTCCCGGAGATGGGCTGGCGGCTCGAAGGCGTCACGATGGACACCGCGCTCGCCGCGTATCTGGTGAAGCCGGGCCGCCGCTCCTTCGCCCTGGACGCGCTGACCGTGGAGTATCTGGGCCGCGAGCTGGCCCCGGCCGCCTCCTCCGACGGGCAGCTGGCCTTCGGCGCGGACGACCGGGCGGAGGCGGACGCCCTGATGGCGCAGGCCCGCGCCGTGCTCGACCTGGGCGAGGCGTTCACCGCCCGTCTGAAGGAGGTCAACGCCACCGAGCTGCTCCACGACATGGAGCTGCCGACCTCGATCCTCCTGGCCCGCCTGGAGCGGCACGGCATCGCCGCGGACCGGGCCCACCTGGAGTCCATGGAGCAGCAGTTCGCCGGGACCGTGCAGCAGGCGGTGAAGGAGGCGCACGCGGCGGTGGGCCGCGAGTTCAACCTCGGTTCGCCCAAGCAGCTCCAGGAGATCCTCTTCGGCGAGCTGGCCCTGCCGAAGACGAAGAAGACCAAGACCGGATACACCACGGACGCGGACGCGCTGGCCTGGCTGGCCGCGCAGACCGAGCACGAGCTGCCGGTCCTGATGCTGCGCCACCGCGAGCAGGCGAAGCTCCGGGTCACGGTCGAGGGCCTGATCAAGACGATCGCGGCCGACGGCCGCATCCACACCACGTTCAACCAGACGGTGGCGGCGACCGGCCGGCTCTCCTCCACCGACCCCAATCTGCAGAACATCCCGGTGCGCACCGACGAGGGCCGGGCGATCCGCCGGGGCTTCGTCGTCGGTGAGGGCTTCGAGACGCTGATGACGGCGGACTACAGCCAGATCGAGCTGCGGGTCATGGCGCACCTCTCCGAGGACGCCGGTCTCATCGAGGCGTTCACCTCCGGCGAGGACCTGCACACCACGGTCGCCTCGCAGGTCTTCGGTGTCGGCAAGAGCGCCGTCGACGCGGAGATGCGCCGCAAGATCAAGGCCATGTCGTACGGCCTGGCCTACGGCCTGTCCGCGTTCGGCCTCTCCCAGCAGCTGAACATCGACCCCGCCGAGGCCCGGGTGCTGATGGACACCTACTTCGAGCGGTTCGGCGGCGTACGGGACTACCTCCACCGGGTCGTCGAGGAGGCCCGGGCCACCGGCTACACGGAGACGATCCTCGGCCGCCGCCGCTATCTCCCCGACCTGAACAGCGACAACCGCCAGCGCCGCGAGGCCGCCGAGCGGATGGCGCTCAACGCCCCGATCCAGGGCACCGCGGCGGACATCGTGAAGGTGGCGATGCTGCGGGTGGACCGGGCGCTGCGGGAGGCGGAGCTGACCTCGCGGATGCTGCTCCAGGTCCACGACGAAATCGTGCTGGAGATCGCCAAGGGCGAGCGGAAGCAGGTGGAGCAGATCCTGCGCCACGAGATGGCCCACGCCGTCGAGCTGCGCGCGCCGCTGGACGTCTCGGTCGGCGTCGGCAAGGACTGGGAGTCGGCGGCCCACTGAGCCGCGCCCGACGAAAGGGCCCGGAACCGCACCACGGTTCCGGGCCCGCCTGCGTCTGCCCGCCCGCCTGCGTCCGTCCGTCTACGTACGCCCGCCTACGTCGGCCCGCCTGACTACCGTCCTGCGGACGCGTCTGTACGGGCCCCGTCTGTACGGGCCCCGTCTGTACGGGCCCCGTCTGTACGGGCCCCGTCTGTACGGGCCGCGTCCGGTACGGGCCCCTGCCCCGGGCCCTCCGTCGGCCGCCGCCCGCGCAGCACCCGCATCCACCCCCCGTACAGCAGCAGTCCGGCCGCCAGCCCGGCGCCCGCGCCGAAGCAGGCGGTCGGGATGATGTCGAGCGGGTTCCCGACGCGCCCGAAGTAGGCGTACCAGCGCACGCACCGGTGGACCAGGCCCAGCACCACACAGAGCGCCAGCAGCCCGAGCGCGCCCCGCCGTCCGCCCCGGCCGAGCGCCGGGGGTGCCTCCGGTACCGGGGCAGCGGCCGTGCGCCGCAGACCGGTGACGACGAACCAGCCGAGCACCACGAGGGCCGCCGCCGAACTGCCGTACTGCGCGAACTGGTAGAGCGGGAAGCCCCCGACGCTCCGGTCGAGGAACGGCAGCGCCTCCGTCCCCCACCGGCTGTGATGGGTGAACGCGTCCCACACCACATGCGTGGCCGCGCCGAGTGCGGCGGACGCCCCGAACCACAGCCAGGCGGACGGCCCGAACGACTCCCGGGTCCACCGCTGTCCCCGTACGAAGGTGTGGACGCGGCCCTGGGCCCGTACCGGCAACAGCGCCACCAGCGGTTCGCGCAGCAGCGCCCACACCGCCACCAGCACCGCGGCGATCAGCACGTTCACGGTGACCACACCGAGGAAGGTGTGCGTGAAGTCGCCGAACCTCATCGCCCCCGGGATCACGGTGTCCGCGAAGTAGGTGATGTCGGGCGCGAACGAACCGGCGACGAGCGCCGAGGGGAGCAGCGGCGACCGGGCGGTCCCGTTCCGGCGGATGGCCGGAAGCACGGCGGCGGCGTGGCTGAGCGTGAACGGCATGGCGGCAAGTATGCGGGAACGACCGGGCACCGACCGTCAGGGCACCCTCCGTTGCCCTCCTGGACCACGTATGTGCGGGAACGTGAAAAAACAGTAAGAAGCGGTCAGGGTACGGTGCCTGGGCGCCACAAGTTGCCGTAGGGTCGCTTGAGCCTTGCGCTGGGGAGCGTGAGCAGCCTTCGAGGGGGAGGGACCGGAACGTATGGCAGCGCACATTCGACGACGTCTGCGCAAGGGGGCCACGACCACCGCGGTGGCGGCGGCCGCCGTGGCGGCGCTCGCCGCGTCCGGGGCCCCGGCGGCCCCGCTGGCCGACGGACCCGCGGCCGGCGGCGACCAGCAGGCGGCCGGCGGTGAGTCGGGCGGCCCGGAGGACGCTGCCGCCACGGGCAACTCGCCGTACTACACCGACCTTCCGCCCCTCGTCACGCCCGACCGGCCCGGTTCGTCCAGCAACCTCCCCGCCGCCGGCAGTGCGGAAGCGGGCATTCCGGCGTCGATCCTGGCCGCGTACAAGCAGGCCGAACGGAGCGTCGCCGCCACCGATCCGGCCTGCCGGCTGCCCTGGCAGCTCCTCGCCGCGATCGGCAAGGTCGAGTCCGGCCAGGCCCGCGGCGGCCGGGTCGACGCGAACGGCACCACCCCCAGCCCGATCCTCGGCCCGGCCCTCAACGGCCAGGGCTTCGCGCTGATCAAGGACACCGACGACGGGGCGTACGACGGCGACGCCCTCCACGACCGCGCGGTCGGCCCGATGCAGTTCATCCCGTCCACCTGGGCCAGCTGGGGCCAGGACGCGAACGGCGACGGCCGCAAGGACCCCAACAACATCTACGACGCGGCGCTCGCCGCCGGACGTTACCTCTGCGCGGGCGGCCGGGACCTCGCCGTCGCCGCCGATCTCGACCGGGCCGTGCTGAGCTACAACCGCTCGACGGAGTACCTGCGTACGGTCCGCTCCTGGTTCGCGTACTACCAGCGCGGCACGCACGAGGTGCCCGACGGCAGCGGAGTCCTCCCCACCGCGCCGAGCACCCCGACGCCGAGCCCCGTCCCCACCCCCGGCGGGACGACGAGCCCGACGCCCTCCCCGCCGTCCTCCAAGCCCGGGGGTACGAAGCCGGGCCCCGGCCCCTCGAAGCCCGGCGGCGGCTCCACCAGCCCGACGCCCACTCCGCCCACCCGGCCGACGCCGCCCCCGAAGCCGACCCCGCCCCCGGCCGACACCTTCGGCTCCCTGGAGAACGCGGGCACCGGCCCCCTCGCCGCCACCGCGGGCGGGACGTTCGCCGAGCGGGTCTCCGTACGCGCCCGCAACGCCCTCGGCGCACCGATGGCCAAGGTGCCGGTCACCTTCACCGTCACCGGCTCCACCGGCACGCTCTTCGACGGCGGCAGGAAGACGGTCACGGTGATCAGCCGGGGCGACGGCACCGCCACCGCGCCGGCGCTCAAGGCGGGTGAGAGGACCGGTGAGTTCACCGTGACCGCCACCGCGGGCACCGGCCGGCCGCGCACCCTGACCTATGCGGCGAGCGTCACCGCCCGCCGGGCCGACGCGATCGTACGGACCGACGGCAAGGCGCTCGTCGCCGCGCCCGGCGAGAAGTTCGCGGACGCCGTGACCCTCAAGGCCACGTACAAGGGCGCTGCCGCCGCCGGAGTGCCCGTCACCGCCACGCTGGTCGCGGACGCCGGCAAGCCCGTCGAGAACGACCAGGGCCCGCACTTCAAGGACGCGGCGGGCAAGCCGCTGCGCACCCTGGCCCTCACGACGGGCGCCGACGGTGTGCTCCGGCTCCCGGACCTCTTCGCCGACGCGAACCCGGGCACGTACCAGCTGCTCCTCACCACCGAGGGCGGTGCCACGCTCGTCGTCGAGCTGACCGTGGCGGCGGCCGAGGAGACTGCACCCTCCGAGGCCTGAGCCGACCCGCTCTCCCGACAGCCCCCGCGCCCGCCCGGCGCGGGGGCTGTCGTCCGTGTTCTCATCTCGCGCCCCGGTTGCTACGGTGCCCCACCCCTGACGGACCATCAGATCGCTGTCCCGGGAGGTCGAGCATGCGTGTCCTCGTCGCCGCCGCCATCGGACTGGCCGCCGCCCTGGCGCTCGTGTTCACGATCTCCGCCGTCGGCTCCCCGCCGGGCGAGACCTCGCCGAAACCCCTGCTCACCACCGTCCCGGGCCCCAAGAGGTAACTCCGCAGAGGGAGAGGTCACCACCATGCGCCGCCGAGCCGGTCTCGTCCTCCTGGCCTTCGCCGTGTTCTTCACCGCCCTGTCGCCGCTGCTGCGCTGGTACGCCTTCCCCCGCCTGGCCAAGGTGCCGCCGAACCAGTACCAGGAAGTCGTCCTGGAGGCGAAGCCCGCCACCCTCCTCGACTACACGACGCTCAAGGGCAACGTGGAGGAGTCCGAGAGGATCGAACGCAGCGCCGGGCGGGACGTCGTCGTCTGGGACGCGCTCTCCTACATCCAGGGCCCCGACGGCACGATGGTCTCCGAGATCCCCGAGCGCTACATCTTCGACGCCCACACCCAGGCCCCCGTCACCGCCACCGGGGAGATGGTCGACGGCGACCCGGTCCGGCGCGAGGGCATCGAGTTCAAGTGGCCCTTCCGCACGGAGAAGCGGGACTACGAGTACTTCGACGCCCAGAGCCGCACCACCGCGCCCATCCGCTACCGGGGCACCCGCACCTTCCGCGGCCTGGAGGTCTACTACTTCGAGCAGACCGTCCCGTGGACCAGGGCCCCGATGCCGAAGAAGATGCCCATCGAGGGCGTCACCGCCGAGCAGATCGCACGGACCGGCATGACCCGCTGGTACACCACCCGGCGCATGTTCTGGGTCGAGCCGGTCACCGGAGCCCCGGTCAACGGCGAGGAGATCCACCGGGAGGAGCTGCGTAACGCGAAGAGGATGGGCATGTCCGAGGACACCGTCACCGCGTTCTCCGGCCATGTGAAGATGCGCGAGGACTACATCGCGGACACCGTCGACCTGGTGAAGTCCCAGCGCGTCCTGGTCCTCCTGCTCACCTCGTACCTGCCGTGGGCTTTCCTGGGCCTCGGCATCGGACTGCTCGCGCTCGCGCTGTGGCTGGAGGCGCGGTCGCGGCGGCCGGCGGATGCTACGGGCGCTTGAGCCGCGCCGAGGTGTACCGCGTCGCCGGTACGGTCGCGGGGTCCTCCGGCCACGGGTGCTTCGGGTAGCGGCCGCGCAGCTCCGCCCGTACGGCCCTGTAGCCGTCCCGCCAGAACGACGCCAGGTCCGCCGTGACGGCCGCGGGCCGCCCGGCGGGGGAGAGCAGGTGGAACAGGACCGGCACCCCGGCCACCCGGGGTGTCTCGCCCAGCCCGAACAACTCCTGGAGCTTCACCGCCAGGACGGGCTGCTCGCCGCCGTACTCGACCCGGATACGGGAGCCGCTCGGCACCTCGATCCGCTCCGGCGCCAGCTCGTCCAGCCGCACCGCCTCACCCGTCGCCCACGGCAGCAGCCGGCGCAGCGCCTGCCCCGCGTCGATCCGCCCCAGGTCCGCCCGCCGCCGCGCCCGCGACAGCTCCGGCTCCAGCCACGCCTCGGTCTCCGCCAGCAGCGCCGCGTCCGACACGTCCGGCCACGGCGCGCCCACCACCCGGTGCAGGAACGCCAGGCGCAGCCGGAACTGTTCACTGTCCCGGGTCCACCGCAGCAGCCCGAGCCCCTCCCGCCGAAGCCCCGCCACCAGCGCCTCGCGCACCAGCTCCGGATCCGGCTGCTTCAGCGGCCGCACCGCCAGCTCCACCGCCCCCACCCGGTCCACCGACCGGGCCACCACGTCGCCGTCGACCCACCGGACCTCCTCGCCCCGCACCCGCAGCTGCCCGGCGGCCAGGAGCGCGGTGGACTCGTCGACCACCGCCGCCAGCCGCACCCGGGCCGAGGCCGCGTGGGAGGGCCGGTCCGCGACGGCGACGGCCAGCCAGGGCGCGCTGCGCAGCCGCGAGGTGTCCCGCAGCTCCGCGCCCGTCCCCGACACCATGAGGAAGGCCCCGTCGCCCCGGGCCCTGGCCACCCGTTCGGGGAAGGCCAGGGCGGCGACGAGCCCGACGACGGCGTCATCGAAGCCGCCGCCCGTGGTGCCGCCGGAGTCGGAGCCACCGCCGCCCCTCCTGTCGGAGGGTTCGGAGCCCAGCGACGACGACAGCCGCCGCACCTCCTGCTTCCAGCGCCCCGCGTACCCGTCCTGCCCCCGGCGGGCGGTCCGCAGCGCCGCCGCCAGATCGTCCCCGTACTCCCTCGGCGGCTCCTCGCTCAGCAGCGCCACCACCTCCGCGGCCCGCCGCGCCCCGGCCTCCCGGGCGCCGTCCAGCAGGGCGCGGGCCAGCCGGGGGTGCAGCCCGAGCCGGGACATCCGTACGCCGCGTGCCGTGACCCGGCCCGCCGCGTCCACCGCGCCGATCGCCTCCAGCACCTCGCGGGCGGCGCCCATCGCCCCGGCGGGCGGCGGGTCCAGCAGGGCGAGCGAAGAGGCGTCCGGGGTGCCCCAGCACGCCGCCTGGAGCGCGAACGCGGCGAGGTCGGCGAGCTTGATCTCCGGCGAGGGGAAGCGGGCGAGCCGCCCGTCCTCGGCCTGGTCCCAGCACCGGTAGACGGCCCCCGGCGCCTCCCGCCCCGCCCGGCCCGCGCGCTGCCGCCCGGCCGCCTGGGAGGCCCGTACGGTCGTCAGGGCGCTCAGGCCCCGGGCGTGGTCGGTACGGGGTTCCCGGGCGAGGCCCGAGTCGACGACGACCCGCACACCCGGCACCGTCAGCGACGATTCCGCCACCGAGGTCGCCAGGACCACCCGCCGCCCCCCGGAGGACCCGGCGAGCACCGCGTCCTGCACGGCGGCCGGGGCGCGCCCGTGCACCTGGAGCACCTCCGCGTCCACCCCCGCGAGCTGCCCGGCCACCCGCGCGATCTCCCCGACGCCGGGCAGGAAGCAGAGCACATCCCCTTCACGCTCCGTGAGGGCCCGCCGCACGGTGGCGGCCACCTGCGTGAGCAGCGCCGGATCTACGTGCATCCCGTGCGGAGGCTTCACCGGACGGGCGGGCGGCGCCCAGACCACCTCCACCGGATGCGAGACCCCCTGCGCCTCGATCACCGGGGCGTCGCCCAGCAGCCGCGCCCACCCCTGCGCGTCCGTCGTCGCGGAGGCCGCCACCAGCCGCAGATCGGGCCGGATCGCCTCCCGTACGTCCAGGAGGAAGGCGGCGACCGTGTCCGCGTCCAGATGGCGTTCGTGGCACTCGTCGATGATCACCACATCGACCCCGGCCAGCTCCTGGTCGCGCTGGAGCCGCTGGAGCAGCACCCCGGTGGTCACCACCTCCACCACCGTCTCCCGCCCGACCACGCGCTCCCCGCGCACGGTGAAGCCGATCCGGCCGCCCGGCCGCTCGCCCAGCAGCCACGCCATCCGCCGCGCCGCCGCCCGCGCGGCGATCCGGCGCGGCTCGGCGACCACGACCCGGCGTACCGGGCCGTGGTCGGTCAGCCCGGCCAGGACCAGCGGAACGAGGGTCGTCTTGCCGGTGCCGGGCGGTGCGCACAGGACGGCGACGCCCCGGTCGTCGAGCGCGCGCCGCAGGGCGGGCACGGCGGTACGGACGGGGAGGCGGTCCAGGGCTTCGGTGCGGATCACGCCCCCAGTGTCGTACGCGGTCCTCCCTCGGGAAGACGTCAGTCCCGCTCGCACACGAAGATCGCCGTCCCCGGGATCAGGTTGCCGCGCAGCGGGGACCAGCCGCCCCACTCCTGGTCGTTCCACGCGGGCCATTCCGGTTCGACCAGGTCGACCAGCCGGAACCCGCCCGCCACCACGTCCCGCACCCGGTCACCAAGCGTGCGGTGGTGCTCCACATAGACGGCGTCGCCCTGTTCGTCCTGCTCGACGTAGGGGACGCGGTCGAAGTACGAGGCGGCGACGGACAGGCCCTCGGGCCCCGGCTCGTCCGGGAACGCCCAGCGGATCGGGTGCGTCACGGAGAAGACCCAGCGCCCGCCGGGCCGCAGCACCCTGCGGACCTCGCGGAAGACCTGGACGGGGTCGGCGACGAAGGGCACCGCCCCGTACGCGGAGCAGGCCAGGTCGAAGGAGGCGTCGCGGAAGGGGAGCCGGCCCGCGTCCGCCTCGACGAGCGGGATGCCCTCGCCGATCCGCAGGGCGTGCTGGAGCTGGCGGTGGGAGAGGTCGAGCGCCACCGGGCGGGCGCCCTGCCCGGCCAGCCAGCGCGAGCACTGGGCGGCCCCGGCGCCGATCTCCAGGACGTCGAGGCCCTTGAGGGAGGAGGCGGGCCCCAGCAGGGCGGCCTCCGCCTCGTCCAGCCCCTCCGGGCCCCAGACGAAGCGGTCGTCCCCCAGGAAACCGCCGTGATCGTTCTGGTACTCGTCGGCGTTGCGGTCCCACCACCCGCGGCTGGCCCGGCTGCTCTCGGCCTCGTCCGCCGCGCGGCGGGTGGCTTCGGGCTCCGCGGGTTCCGCGGGTTCGGCGGGTACTGCGGGTACTGCGGGTTCGTTGGAGTGGGTTCCGTGGATCTCTTGGCTCATCGTGCCCGTCGTTGTAGTTTGCCTTCACTCGCCGCACGCGGTACGCACCAGGAGGGGTACCGCGGTACGGACGCGCGTGCGCGACGCCTTGCCGCACTGCCGTATCGTGTTCGGGCCGATCGGTCCGAACACGCCTCGGAGAACAGGAGTTGCTCCGGTACAGGGCCGTCACGGGGCCGTGGTGCCCCCGGTCCGCGCCTGCGCGCATTGACCCTGTCCGGCTGCCCCCGTATGCTACAAGTTGCGCTGCGAGCCTGCGCGCCTCAGACCTAGCAGGCCGCGCTCGCGTCTGTTGCATGTCCCCTCGGTTGTCGAGGCGTCTCTCCGGAAACGGATTGCGCGCTTTCCAGGCTGTCCGGCTTCTGCAGAGGCGATACGGGCTTTCGGCGTAGCAGTACCTACGACTCTCTGTCCGTACCGGAGCCCTTTCCCACATGACGAGCAGCACCGAGACCACCGCCACCACTCCGCAGGTTGCGGTCAACGACATCGGCGACGCGGACGCGTTCCTCGCGGCGATCGACGAGACGATCAAGTACTTCAACGACGGCGACATCGTTGACGGTGTCATCGTCAAGGTTGACCGGGACGAGGTTCTCCTCGACATCGGTTACAAGACCGAAGGTGTCATCCCGAGCCGCGAGCTCTCGATCAAGCACGACGTCGACCCGAACGAGGTCGTCAAGGTCGGCGACGAGATCGAGGCCCTGGTCCTCCAGAAGGAGGACAAGGAAGGCCGCCTGATCCTCTCGAAGAAGCGCGCTCAGTACGAGCGTGCCTGGGGCACCATCGAGAAGATCAAGGAAGAAGACGGCATCGTCACCGGTACCGTCATCGAGGTCGTCAAGGGTGGTCTCATCCTCGACATCGGCCTCCGCGGCTTCCTCCCGGCGTCGCTCGTCGAGATGCGTCGCGTCCGCGACCTCCAGCCCTACGTGGGCAAGGAGCTCGAGGCGAAGATCATCGAGCTGGACAAGAACCGCAACAACGTGGTCCTGTCCCGCCGCGCCTGGCTCGAGCAGACCCAGTCCGAGGTTCGCCAGACGTTCCTCACCACCCTGCAGAAGGGTCAGGTCCGCTCCGGCGTCGTCTCCTCGATCGTCAACTTCGGTGCCTTCGTGGACCTGGGTGGCGTCGACGGTCTCGTGCACGTCTCCGAGCTGTCCTGGAAGCACATCGACCACCCCTCCGAGGTTGTCGAGGTCGGTCAGGAAGTCACCGTCGAGGTCCTCGACGTCGACATGGACCGCGAGCGCGTCTCCCTGTCGCTCAAGGCGACGCAGGAAGACCCGTGGCAGCAGTTCGCCCGGACGCACCAGATCGGTCAGGTCGTCCCGGGTAAGGTCACCAAGCTCGTTCCGTTCGGTGCGTTCGTCCGCGTCGACGAGGGCATCGAGGGTCTGGTCCACATCTCCGAGCTGGCCGAGCGCCACGTGGAGATCCCGGAGCAGGTCGTCCAGGTCAACGACGAGATCTTCGTCAAGGTCATCGACATCGACCTCGAGCGCCGTCGCATCAGCCTCTCGCTGAAGCAGGCCAACGAGTCCTTCGGTGGCGACCCGGCCTCGGTCGAGTTCGACCCGACGCTGTACGGCATGGCCGCGTCGTACGACGACCAGGGCAACTACATCTACCCCGAGGGCTTCGACCCCGAGACCAACGACTGGCTCGAGGGCTTCGAGGCGCAGCGCGAGGTCTGGGAGACCCAGTACGCCGAGGCGCAGCAGCGCTTCGAGCAGCACCAGGCCCAGGTCATCAAGTCTCGCGAGGCCGACGAGGCCGCCGCTGCCGAGGGTGCTGCCGCCCCGGCCGGCGCCGCTCCGGCCGCCTCCGGCGGCTCCGGTGGCGGTTCGTACTCCTCGGAGTCGGCGGACAACTCCGGCGCCCTGGCGTCGGACGAGGCCCTGGCTGCCCTGCGCGAGAAGCTGGCGGGCGGCCAGAGCTGAAGCTCCGGACCCCGACGGCGACGGCTCATCGGCTGCGGTAAAGCTGTAGAGCGGTAAGTGAGGCCCGTTCCCTTCGGGGGGCGGGCCTCACTCGCGTAGACAAGTGCCTACGGCGTCACGGTGATGTTGGTCAGTCCCCGGCCGCCGGTGACGGTGCTGCTCGCGTGCACCGCGGTGCGGCAGCCGGCGCTGTTGCCGGTGACGTCGACCGCGAGCTGCCGGTCGCCGGTGGCGCCGGACAGGTTCGAGGTGTTGTTGCGGAAGACCGTGCCGCAGCCCCGGCCGCTCTGCTGGGTGTGGGTCTCGTAGCCGTTGTCGGTGGCGCGGGTCCCCCTGTCGCCCTCGACCAGGACGTCGTTGCCCTTGACTGACGGCCCGTGAAGCTCCCTTGCCGGAAACCCGGGTGGTGGGGAATGCCCATGCGGCCGGGCGCGTTCTTCCCTAGGAACACGAGGAGGAGCGGTAACCGTGCCTGATCCGCAGAGTTTGTACGAATGGGAGCCGAAGGGCCTGGCCGTCGTCGACATGGCGCTGGCCCAGGAGTCGGCCGGCCTGGTCATGCTCTACCACTTCGACGGATACATCGACGCGGGCGAGACCGGCGAGCAGATCGTCGAGGGCCTGCTCGAAACGCTGCCCCACCAGGTCGTGGCCCGCTTCGACCACGACCGGCTCGTCGACTACCGCGCACGGCGCCCGCTGCTGACCTTCCGGCGCGACCGCTGGACGTCCTTCGAGGCCCCGACCCTGGAGGTCCGGGTGGTCCAGGACGCCACCGGGGCGCCCTTCCTGCTGCTGTCGGGCCCGGAGCCGGACGTGGAGTGGGAGCGGTTCGCCGCCGCCGTGGAGCAGATCGTCGAGCGCCTCGGCGTGCGCCTCGCGGTCAACTTCCACGGCATCCCCATGGGCGTCCCGCACACCCGCCCCGTCGGCATCACCCCGCACGGCAACCGCACGGACCTGATGCCGGGCCACCGCAGCCCGTTCGACGAGGCCCAGGTCCCCGGCTCGGCCGAATCCCTCGTCGAGTACCGGCTGATGGAGTCCGGCCACGACGTCCTCGGGGTCGCCACCCACGTCCCGCACTACGTCGCCCGGTCCGCCTACCCGGACGCGGCCCTGACCGCGCTGGAGGCGATCACCGCGGCGACCGGCCTGGTCCTGCCCGCCCTCGCGCACTCGCTGCGCACCGAGGCCCACCGCACCCAGACCGAGATCGACCGGCAGATCGGCCAGGGCGACGAGGAGCTGGTCTCCCTCGTCGAGGGCCTTGAGCATCAGTACGACGCGATCGCCGGCTCCGAGACCCGCGGCAACCTCGTCGCCGAACCGGCCGACCTGCCGTCCGCAGACGAGCTCGGCCGCGAGTTCGAGCGCTTCCTCGCCGAGCGGGAGGGTGAGGGCTGAGCCCGCGAGGGGGAGGGCGGCGGCTGAGCGCCCCGGCCGGACCCGTAGGCTGCGGCCCATGCTGAAAGTGGGCCTGACCGGTGGGATCGGCGCCGGCAAGAGTGAGGTGTCGCGGCGACTCGTCGAGTACGGCGCCGTGCTGATCGACTCCGACCGGATCGCGCGCGAGGTCGTCGAACCCGGCACCCCCGGGCTCGCGGCCGTGGTCGAGGAGTTCGGGCCGGACATCCTGGCCGCCGACGGCACGCTGGACCGCCCGGCGCTCGGTGCGATCGTCTTCGCCGACCCGGACCGCCGCGCCGCGCTGAACGCGATCGTCCACCCGTTGGTCGGCGCCCGCGCCGCCGAGCTGGAACGGGAGGCCGGCGGGGACGCCGTCGTCATCCATGACGTACCGCTGCTGGCGGAGAACGGCCTCGCCCCGTTCTACGACCTGGTCGTGGTGGTGGACGCCTCCCCCGAGACCCAGCTCGACCGGCTGGTGAACGTGCGCGGAACGACCGAGTCCGACGCCCGCGCCAGGATGGCGGCCCAGGCGACCCGCGAGGAGCGCCTCGCCGTCGCCGATCTGACCGTGGACAACGACGGGCCGCTGGAGGCGCTGGAGCCCCAGGTCCGCGGGGTCTGGGAGGAACTGCTGCGCAGGGCGGCCGCCACCACGCGCTGATCTTGAGCGGGCATATTCCGGCCGTGGTGGATGTTGGAAACGCGGCAGCCGAGGGAAGGATGCGACCGTGCCCGAGAGCAACCCGGAAACCCATGTCATCGATTTCCGCGCGGCCGAGCAGCTGCTCGACGCCCGGGACCCCCGGGGCGCGGTGAAGCTCCTCGACTCGGTGATCGCCGCCCACCCCGAGAACACCGCCGCCCGGCTGCTGCGGGCCCGCGCCTTCTTCGCCTCCGCCCAACTGCGCCCCGCCGAGCTGGAGTTCGAGCTGGTGCTGGAGCGTGAGCCGGACAACGCGTTCGCCCACCACGCCCTGGCCCGCACCTTCGAGCGGGCGGGCCGCCCGGAACAGGCGATGCGCCACTTCCGGCTCGCGGCGGCGCTCGACCCGAAGCCGGAGTATCTGAAGGCGGCCAGGTTCGACGCCGGGGACTGACCGGCGACGGGGCGGGTGCGTGGCCGCCCGCCCCGGTCGGCGTCACGGTGGCTTCGTACCGTCCCGCGGGTCCGTCCCGCGCCCCTGGCCGCGCCCGCCCCGGTCGGGTTCGTACGGCGGCACGTCCCGGCCCGGCTGGTAGTGCGCTCCCTGGCGCATACGGTACGCGACCACGCAGAGGTCCAGGAGGGTGAGGGCGAGGAGCACCGCGCAGGCCACCGCCCAGCCCGGCCGCCCGGTCAGGGAGAAGGCCAGCAGACCGAAGAGCGCCCAGAACGTCCCCCACAGACTCAGCCAGAGCCGCATCCGCAGCGGACTGCGGGCGGTCACGGGCTCACTCCCGGTACGCATGGCGATCACCTCACCCCTCCAGCATGGACCCGCCTGGCTCCCGGCGGGAACCACGGCCCCGGGGCGTCTCGCGGGTCCTGCATGGGTGAATCACTGGTACGTGAGGGATACGCGGGGACTGGCCCGGGGGCCATCACACCGGACGGTTGCGCCGTCGAGCTCTACCGGCGGCCGCCGTGGGCGAGGAACCGGACGTGATCGCGGGCGCGGCCCCCGTCGGCGCGACCATCCTCGAACTGGGCTGCGGAGCGGGCCGGGTGACCCACCCGCTCGTCGGGCGCGGCTTCACCGTGACGGCGGTGGACGAGTCGGCGGAGATGCTGGAGCAGATCGACGGCGCCCGTACGGTGCGCAGCCCCATGGAGGCACTGGACCTCGGCGCCGAGCGCTTCGACGTCGTGCTGCTGAGCTCGTTCCTGGTCCACGCGGGTGAGCACCGGGTGCGGGATGCGATGCTCCGCGTCTGCCGCCGCCACGTGCACGAGGGTGTCGCTGCGCTGCGGCGGGTCGGTGCACGAGGGTGTCGCTGTGCCGCGGCGGGTCGGTGCACGAAGGTGTCGCTGCGCCGCGGCGGGTCAGTGCACGAAGGTGTAGCTGCGCCACGGTGGGCCGCTCTCGGCCGCCACGTCGCTGAACCGGGTGGCCAGGTAGGTCGTCCCGCCGCCGGAGCAGTCCCGGGTGGGGTAGAGGACGATGTCGACCAGCGTGCCGTTCTCCACCTCGCGGACCCCGGCGGGGGCCAGCCGGTGGCAGCCGCGTACCGACGGGCTGTTCACCTGCACCACCGCCTCGCGGTCGGTGGTGTACGTCACCGGGCCGACGGCGGTGCGGCCGAGGCCGGAGCAGCCGGAGACGGTCAGGGCCAGGAGCGAGGCTGCCGCGACGGCGCCGAGACGGCGACGGCGGGGATCAAGCGCGGTCACGGACATGGGCGGGTCCTCGTCTGCTCGTCCGGTGCTCGTCCGGCTCTCATCGGTACGCCGGTGAGACGTGCTGGCGCTGGCCACCCTGCCCGCTTCCCACCACCCCGGCATCCCCTGCGCGGCCGACCGGGCGACGAGGCGAACCCCGGCCGTTCGCCGTGCACCTCCCTGGGATACCGATCGCCCGTCACTGGACGTGGCCGGTGCCGGACAGTGCCGGGCGCGCCGCATACCGCTGTGAACTGGGGCGATACGGCTGCGGGCCGCGTTGTCAGACCCCCGGCCTAGACTCGCGGAGTCAGCATGAACCGTGCTGGCCGACCCAGCGGATCAGGCGGGAGGGGGTGGCCGGAATGACGTCACAGGACACACGTGCCCCGGGCGGTGGCGAGCTGCTGCCCGCGGACATCGGCCGCCTGCTGCGCTGCGCGGCGGTCTTCCTGCCCGGCCCGGTCCCGCGAGAAGGACAGATCGCCTTCTGGGACCCGCAGGCCCACGGTGACCGGGCCGCGCGGAGCGGATCCTCCTTCACCTACGCGGACTACGCCTACGCCGACGCCCGGGCCCCGGCCGACGCCGTGCCCTACCGCGCGGCCGAGCTCACGGTCGTCCGGCGGGATGCCGGGCGGGACGGGGCATCGGACGTCCAGGGAACCGTCCGGCGGGTCCTCGGGGCATCGGACGTGCGGCGGGCCGGGTCGCCGGGCCCGGAACAGCCCGGTGTCCGGAGCGCGGAGGTGCCCGCCGCGCTGCTCTCCGTGGCCGACGCGCTGCCCGTGCTCGTCCGCGCCCGGCACCAGGCGTCCGCCCACCCCGCCACCCGCTGCTGGGGCGCGGCGGCGCTGCACGCGCTCCACCTGGTCGCGCGCGGCAGGCTCCTGCCCGGCCTCACGGCGGGCGGCCACGACGCCTGGCGGGCGGGCCCGAGGGACGCCGAGGACGTCGCGCACCTGCGGGCCACCGCCGCGGCGCTGCCCCCCGAGGGGTACGCGGTGCCGCTCCCGGGAATCGACCCGCCCGAGCTCCCCGACCCGGAGGCGCTGATCGGGTCCTTCCTGGACGCCGTCGCCGACACACTCCCGCGCACCCCCGCCGCCGCCTACGCGATGGGCGCGCCCTTCGCCGCCCGTGAGCCCCAGCACCTGCCGCACGCCGCCGCCTGGGCCGTCGAGGTGGCCTCAGGACTGGACGCGGGCGTACGGGTCTCGCTCCGGCTCGACCTCTCCACCTACGAGCTGTTCGACACCGCCGACACCTACGCCGTCACCGCCTCCGGCGAGGAAGCCGGACCGGGCACCCCGGAGCACCCCGACGACCCGGCCGTCCGGCACGCGGCCGCGGCCGTCGTCCAGGTGCACAGCCTCGCCGACCCGACGTACGTGGTCGACGCGGCCGCCCTGTGGCACGGCGTGGCGGGCGAGCCGTTCGGGCCCCGCGCCCGGGTCGACGCCGTGCTGGCGCTGCGCCGGGCCGCCCGGGTGTGGGCCCCGCTCGCCCGCCTGCTGGACCAGCCCGTCCCCGACGTGCTCGCCATCACCGAGGACGAGCTGTACGAGCTGCTGAGCGACGCGGGGGCCCGGCTGGCGGGGGCGGGGGTCCACGTCCACTGGCCGCGCGAGCTGGCCCGTTCGCTCACCGCGGCCGCCGTCGTGCGGCCGGCGCCCGGATCGGCGACCGACGGCACCTCGTTCTTCGACGCCGAGCAGCTCTTCGCCTTCGACTGGCAGCTGTCCCTGGGCGACGAGCGGCTGACCGAGGCCGAGATGGACACCCTCGCCGAGGCCCACCGCCCGGTGGTGCGGCTGCGCGACCAGTGGGTGGTCGTCGACCCCGCCCTCGTCCGCAAGGCACGCAAGCGGGAGCTGGGGCTGCTCGACCCGGTGGACGCGCTGGCCGTCGCCCTCACCGGGAGCGCCGAGGTGGACGGTGAGCAGGTCGAAGCGGTCCCCGCCGGAGCCCTCGCCGCGCTCCGTACGCGCATCCTCGCCGAGGACACGACGATCGCACCACCGCCCGGCCTGGCGGCGACCCTGCGCGACTACCAGCTGCGCGGCCTGGCCTGGCTGGACCGGATGACCTCGCTCGGGCTCGGCGGCTGTCTCGCCGACGACATGGGCCTCGGCAAGACGATCACCCTCATCGCCCTCCATCTGCACCGCGCGCGGCAGGCCCCCACCCTGGTGGTCTGCCCCGCCTCCCTCCTCGGCAACTGGCACCGGGAGATCAGCCGCTTCGCCCCCGGTGTCCCGGTCCGCCGCTTCCACGGCACCGACCGGACCCTGGGCGAGCTGGACGGCGGCTTCGTCCTCACCACGTACGGCACCATGCGATCCAGCGCCGCCCAGCTCGCCGCGCACACCTGGGGCCTGGTCGTCGCCGACGAGGCCCAGCACGTCAAGAACCCGCACTCCTCCACCGCGAAGGCCCTGCGGACCATTCCCGCCCCGGCCAGGGTCGCCCTGACCGGCACTCCCGTGGAGAACAACCTCTCCGAGCTCTGGGCGCTGCTCGACTGGACGACCCCCGGACTGCTCGGCCCGCTCAAGGCGTTCCGGGCCCGGCACGCCCGGATCGTGGAGAACACCGGGACGGCCGCCGGCCTGGGCAACGAGGAGGCGGTCGAGCGGCTCTCCCGGCTGGTCCGCCCCTTCCTGCTCCGCCGCAAGAAGTCCGACCCCGGCATCGCCCCCGAGCTGCCGCCCAAGACGGAGACCGACCACCCCGTCTCCCTCACCCGGGAGCAGGCCACGCTGTACGAGGCGGCCGTGCGCGAGACGATGGCGCAGATCGAGGCGGCCGAGGGCATCGCCCGGCGCGGGCTCGTCATGAAGCTGCTGGCCTCGCTCAAGCAGATCTGCAACCACCCGGCGCAGTATCTGAAGGAGGAGCCCACCCGGCTCACCGGCCGTTCCGGCAAGCTCGCCCTGCTGGACGAGCTCCTCGACACGATCCTCTCCGAGGACGGCTCGGTCCTGATCTTCACCCAGTACGTGACCATGGCCAGGCTCCTCTCCGCGCACCTCGCCTCCCGCGCCTTCCCCTCGCAGCTCCTGCACGGCGGTACGCCGGTGCCCGAGCGGGAACGGATGGTGGACCGCTTCCAGTCCGCCGAGGTCCCCGTCTTCCTGCTCTCTCTCAAGGCCGCCGGGACCGGACTGAACCTCACCCGCGCCGCCCATGTCATCCACTACGACCGCTGGTGGAACCCGGCCGTGGAGGAGCAGGCCACCGACCGGGCGTACCGCATCGGGCAGACCCAGCCCGTGCAGGTCCACCGCCTCATCGCGGAGGGCACGGTGGAGGACCGGATCGCCGAGCTGCTGGAGTCCAAGAGGGCCCTCGCGGACGCGGTCCTGTCGACCGGTGAGAGTGCCCTCACCGAGCTCAGCGACCGTGACCTCGCCGACCTCGTCTCGCTGAGGAGGCCGGCATGAGCCCCCGCCCGACGCCCGGTTCGGCACCGCGCGAGGACGCCCGCCCGGCATCCCGTACGGGCCCCCGCTCCCGCCCGGGCCCCGACGACCTGCGGCGCACCTTCGACGCGGTGCCGGCCCGCACCTCCCGGGAGGGCGAGCCCTTCGCGGACAGCTGGTGGGGCCGCGCCTGGGTGGCCGCGCTGGAGTCGCTGTCGATGGACGAGGCCCGGCTCGCCCGCGGCCGCGCGTACGCCGACGAGGGCCAGGTCGCCGCGGTCACCGTCACCCCCGGGCGCGTGGTGGCCTATGTGCGCGGCAGCCGCGTCCGGCCCTACCGCGCCGAGCTGCGCCTGCGCACCCTCACCGACAGCGGCTGGGACACCCTGCTCGACGCGGTCGCCGCCCACCCCGGCCACCTCTCCGCGCTGCTGGCCAAGGAGATGCCGCATTCCCTGGCCGACACCGCGCGGGAGGCCGACGTCCGGCTGCTGCCCGGCGCCGACGACCTGGACCCGAGCTGTACGTGCCCCGACCACGGCCGGCCCTGCAAGCACGTCGCCGCGCTCTGCTTCCAGACCGCACGGCTGCTCGACAGCGACCCCTTCGTCCTGCTGCTGATGCGGGGCCGGGGCGAGCGTGAACTCCTCGACGAGCTGGGCCGCCGCAACGCCGAACACTCCGCCCGCGAGCGCCCCGCCACCCCCGTCCCCCCGTCGGTCGACGCACACGAGGCGTTCGCGGACCGGTTCCTGCCGCCGCTCCCGGCGCCCCTGCCCGTAGCCCCGTATCCGGGCCAGCCGCCGTCCTTCCCGGACCTGCCGGGCGCGCGCGATCCGCTGGGCCTGGACCACCTCGCCACCGACGCCGCCGCCCGCGCGCACGCCCTGCTGACGACGGGCCGCGATCCGCTCGCCGGGCTCACCCCCTGGCAGGACGCCGTCCGGATCGCCGCCTCCCGCCCGACCGCCGGGCTCACCGCCACCACCCGCGCGCTCTACCGGGAGCTCGCCCACGCCACCGGCCGCAACACCACCGACCTGGCCCGTGCCGTGGCCGCCTGGCGGCAGGGAGGCGCCGAGGGCCTCATGGTCCTGGAGAGCCCCTGGGACCCGCCGGCCGGTCCCTTCGACCGGGCCAGGCCCCTGCTGGCCGCCGCCGGGTTCCCGCGCTTCACGCCCCGGCGCAACCACCTCACCCACCCGGCCGGCTCGCTCCAGCTCCGCTTCGGCCACGACGCCCGCTGGTACGGCTACGAGTCCGACCCCGGCGCCGAGGACTGGTGGCCCCGCGCCACCCCGGACCCGGACCCGGTCGCCGCCCTGGAAGCGCTGCTGACCGGCGACACGGTCACGGCCGACCCCGACGACACGTACGTGCGGTAAAAGCCTTGGCCACAGCGCAGTTGGCGCTGTTAGCGTCCTCGACGTGGCGAAACTCAATCAGATCATCGCAGTGGAGAAGGGCGTCAAGTCCAAGGCGCACCAGGACCTGACGGCGGCACATCACGGCCTGCAGAAGGCCGGACTGCTGGCCGGCATCTCCCGGACCTACCAGACCAAGGACGAGGAGGGCGAGCAGCTTCCGCCCGAGTCGACGCTGGTCCAGGTCAAGGCCGAGGACGTGCTGCGGGACACCGCCGCGACGCTCACCCGGCTCTTCGATGTGACCGCCACGAAGGACTGGGCGAACTGCTCGGCCAGGGCCGATGTGTCGGTGGACGGCCGGGTGCTGGTGAGCGAGGTGCCGGTGTCGTATCTGCTCTTCCTGGAGAAGCAGTTGACCGACCTCAACACCTTCATCCGCAAGCTGCCGGTGCTGGACGCCGCCGAGTCCTGGGTGCAGGACCCGTCGACCGACTCCTGGAAGACCGAGCCGGTCCGGACGGTCCGGACGAAGAAGGTGCCCCGCAACCATGTGAAGGCGGAGGCCACCGAGAAGCACCCGGCACAGGTCGAGGTGTACTACGAGGACATCCCGATCGGGTACTGGACGACCGTCAAGTTCTCCGGGTCGCTGCCCGCACGGCGCGTCAACGAGCTGCTGGACCGGGTCGAGAAGCTCCAGCAGGCCGTGAAGTTCGCCCGCGAGGAGGCCAACGGCGCGGAGGTCACCGACCAGCGGGTGGGTGATGCGGTATTCGGTTACCTCTTCGGGTGACCGACCATGGATTCCCCGGCCGCCGATGACGGTGACCGGGGTGCGCGAGGAGCGCAAGCTGAACCTGAAGCTTGTCGTGAAGGCGCGGTTCCAGTGGAGGTTCGACTCCTCCCTCCGGCACGGGCCGGAGTAGCCCAAGCAGGCAGAGGCAGACCGCCGTCAATCTCAGACTCTTGCTCCAGACTCAGCATTCGCCGCCGATCGCCGGATCGAACGGGCCCGGGCCCGCGCGCGTCGAGATGCCGGTTCAAGTCCGGCCCGCAGAGCTTCGATCTGCGGTGGTCCAAAGGCAGGACGCGACGACATCATGACTGACCCGGACCCTTAAACGTGCCGGCGTGCCCGATGGGCGGCACACTCAGGGCCCGGAGGCCGGCTATGCCTCCGGGCCCGCTCCCGTTCGCGGGGCGGACCCGCACGAGCGGATCACTGCCGGTATCCGTTCAGGAAGCGGCCGATGCGGCTGATCGCCGCGTCGAGGTCGTCGGCGTACGGGAGGGTCAGAATGCGGAAGTGGTCCGGGCGCGGCCAGCTGAAGCCCGTGCCCTGCACCACCTGGATCTTCTCCCGCAGCAGCAGGTCCAGCACGAACTTCTCGTCGTCGACGATGGGGTGCACCTTCGGATCGATGCGCGGGAACGCGTACAGCGCGCCCTTCGGCTTCACGCACGAGACCCCGGGGATCTCGTTCAGCCGCTCCCAGGCCCGGTCCCGCTGCTCGTACAGCCTGCCGCCCGGCGCGACCAGCTCCCGGATGGACTGCCGGCCGCCGAGCGCGGCCTGGATGGCGTACTGCGCGGGCGCGTTGGGGCACAGCCGCATGGAGGCCAGCATGGTGAGGCCCTCCAGATAGCTGCGGGCGTGCTGCTGCGGCCCGGACACCACCATCCAGCCGGAGCGGAACCCGGCCACCCGGTACGTCTTCGACAGCCCGCTGAAGGTGAGGCAGACCAGATCCGGGGCGAGGACGGCCGCGCTGTGGTGCTCGGCCCCGTCGTACAGGATCTGGTCGTAGATCTCGTCGGCGAACACCATCAGCCCGTGCCGGCGGGCGAGATCGAGAATGCCCTCGAGGATCTCGCGCGGATAGACCGCGCCGGTGGGGTTGTTCGGGTTGATGATCACCACGGCCTTGGTCCGGTCGGTGATCTTCGACGCCAGGTCGGCGAGGTCCGGGTTCCAGTCGGACTCCTCGTCGCAGATGTAGTGCACGGCCCTGCCGCCCGCGAGCGTGGTAACCGCCGTCCAGAGCGGGAAGTCCGGGGCCGGGATCAGCACCTCGTCGCCGTCCTCCAGCAGCGCCTGGACGGCCATGGAGATCAGCTCGGAGACCCCGTTGCCGAGAAAGATGTCGTCCACGTCGACCTCGGTGAGCCCCATAGCCTGGTAGCGCTGGGCCACCGCCCGCCGCGCGGAGAGGATGCCGCGCGAATCGGTGTAGCCGTGGGCCTGGGGCAGCATCCGGATCATGTCCTGGACGATCTCCTCCGGCGCCTCGAAGCCGAAGAGCGCCGGGTTGCCCGTGTTGAGCCGCAGCACGCTGTGGCCCGCTTCCTCCAGGGCGTTGGCGTGCTCGATGACCGGGCCCCGGATCTCGTAACAGACCTCGTTGAGCTTGCTGGACTGCCGGAACTCCATGCGTTGCCTCCCCGAGCCGAACTGCGATACTTGGTTTTACCAAGTGGAAGCTTGGAAAGTCCAACAACATGTCTAGACTGCGTCGCATGCCACGTCAGCAGCCCGCCGCATCACGCCCCGTCAGACGCCGGAGCTACGACCAGTTCTGCGCCACCGCCCGCGCCCTCGACTCCGTCGGCGACCGGTGGACGCTGCTGATCGTCCGCGAACTGCTGGCCGGACCCCGCCGCTACACCGACCTCCACGCCGACCTGCCGGGCGTCTCCACCGATGTCCTGGCCTCCCGCCTCAAGGACATGGAACAGGGTGGCCTCGCCGTACGCCGCAGACTGCCGCCGCCCGCCGCCGCGTCGGTCTACGAGCTGACCGAGCGCGGCCACGGCCTGCTGCCCGTCCTCACCGCCCTCGCCGAGTGGGGAGCCCCCGCCCTCGCCGAGCGCCGTCCCACCGACGCCGTACGCGCCCACTGGTTCGCCCTGCCGCTGCTGCCCGCGCTGGCCGGACTCACCCAGGAGGGCGTCCTCGAAGTCCGTCTCGACGAGGGCGAGTTCCATGTCCGTACGGGCGGGGGAGCGGCGGTCGGCCTCAAGGGCGAGCCGTACGGGTTCGGTCCGGCACCCCGACCCGACGCCTGCATCACCCTCGACGCCGGACTGTGCCTGGAGCTGGGGCGCGGCGGCGTGACCCTCGCGGAGGCGGTCGAGGACGGGCGGATCGAGGTGGCGGGGGATGGGCCGCTCGCCGCCGAGCTGCGGGGTGGCTGACGCGGCGAGGATGATGGAGGCGTGCGACTCGAAGCGATCACCTGGGAACGGCTGGCCGGCGAGCTGGCCCGGCACAGCGACGGCCTCTGTGCCGCCGACGGGGCGCCCTGGCTCACCCTCGGCATCGACGGCGCCCCGGCCGCGCACACCGCTGACCTGGCCGAACGTGTAGCCGATGAGCTGAGGTTGCGCGGCCGGTCGGTGCTCACCGTCTCCACCGAGGGCTTCCTGCGCCCGGCGAGCCTGCGCTTCGAGTACGGCAAGGAGGACCCGGACTCGTACGCCGACAGCTGGTTCGACACGGGGGCGCTCTGGCGCGAGGTGTTCGGGCCGCTGGAGGCGGGCGGCTCCGGGCGGGTGTTGCCCGACCTGTGGGATCCGGTCACCGACCGGGCCACCCGGACGCCCTACCATCCGCTGCCCGAGGGCGGGGTGGTGATCGTGCACGGGCCGCTGCTGCTGGGCCACTGGTTCCCGTTCGCGCTGAGCGTCCATGTGCGGCTCTCGCCGGGCGCGTTGGTGCGGCGCACGGCGGAAGCGGAGCGGTGGACGCTGCCGGCTTTCGCCCGGTACGAGGACGAGGTGGTGCCCGCCGACATGGCGGACGTGGTCGTGCGCGCGGACGACCCGCTCCATCCGGCGTGGTCGGGGCTGGGCGGCGGCCTTCGGCGTTGACCCTCACAGGGGCGGGCGTCCGCCCACCGCGGTGACCGCTTCGGCCCCACACCGGCAGCCCTCCAGCGCGGCGGCCTCGTCGTCCGCCCCGGCCAGCAGGGCCGCGAGGAACCCACCGGTGAACGCGTCGCCCGCCCCCGTCGAGTCGACCGGGTCGCGGACCGGCCGCGCACGGACCCACCCCGTCACCGCACCACCGGCGGCCAGCACCGCGCCCCGGCCGCCCAGGGTGACGCCGACCCGGGGGAACGTACGGCTCAACTCGGCCGCCGCCTCGCCCGGTTCGGGCAGCCCGGTCAGCAGCCGCGCCTCATCCGCGTTGGGCAGCAGCAGCTCGGCCCCCGCGGCGAACTCCAGGAACCGCTGCGGGCCCAGCTCGGCCAGGAACCCCGCCGACGCCGGGTCCACGCTCACCGGTACACCCCGTTCCCGGGCGCTACGCAGGGCGAGCTGCGCCGTGGCGCGGCTCGTGGCGGCGAACAGGAGATAGCCGGAGAGGTGCAGCCACCCCATGCCGTCCAGCATCGAGGGCGCGAAGTCGTCGGTGGCGAGCCGCAGCACGGCCCCGCTGTCGGTGAGGAACGTGCGCTCGGCGGTGGCGTCCACCAAGGCGATGACGGTCGCGGTCGCCACCTCCTCGTCCACCGCCAGCAGCGCCCGCACCCCCGCCCGCTCCAGCGCGTCCCGGTGCCAGTCGGCGTCCTCCACCCCGACCCGGGCCAGCAGCGCGACCTCCGTACACCCCGAACGCACCGCCCAGCTCGCGACATTGGCCCCCGCGCCGCCGGGCAGGCTCCGGATCCGGGCGGCGGTGTCCGTGCCGTGGGCGAGCGCGGAGCCGTGCCGGGCCACGACGTCGGTGACCACGTCCCCGACGACCAGGAGCCCGCTCCCCGCCACCGGGAGGTTCACCGTACGGCCGCTGCCGCGGCGATCCGGGCCGCGAGCCGCACGTTTGCGCGTACCGCCGCCAGGTTCGCCTCCAGCGACGCGCCCTCGGTCCGCCGCATCAGCTGGTCCAGCAGGAACGGGGTGACGCCCTGCCCGGTGATCCCGCGTTCCCGGCACGCGTCGAGCGCCTCCGCGAGCACCCGGTCGTGCAGCGCGGGGTCCAACTGGTCCTGTTCCGGTACGGGGTTGGCGACGATCAGCGCGGTCGCCGGGCCGCCCAGCGCCTCCTTCGCCCGCGCCACCCGCACGACCTCCTCGGCGCTGTGCACGGTCCAGTCGACCGGCTGTCCGGAGCTGCGCAGATAGAAGCCGGGAAAGTGCCCGGTGCCGTAGCCGACGACGGAGACGCCCAGGGTCTCCAGGCGCTGGAGCGTCGCCGGGACGTCCAGGATCGACTTCACTCCCGCGCAGACCACCGTGATCCCGGTGCGGGCGAGCAGCCGTAGATCGGCCGACTCGTCCTGGTTCTCGGACCACTCCCGGTGCACGCCCCCGAGCCCTCCGGTGGCGAAGACGCGCAGGCCCGCCCGCGCCGCCAGGAACGCGGTCGCGGAGACCGTCGTCGCGCCGCTCGCCCCGAGCGCCAGGGCGGGGGCGAGGTCGCGGTGGCCCAGCTTGCGGACCGCGGGATCTCCGGCCACGCGCTCCAACTCGTCCTTCTCCAGGCCCACATGGGCCCGCCCGTCCAGGACGGCGATGGTGGCCGGCACCGCACCGGCGGACCGGACGATTCCCTCCAGCTCGATCGCCACCCGGAGGTTGCGGGGGCGCGGCAGCCCGTGCGCGATGATCGTCGACTCCAGGGCCACGACGGGCAGCCCGCCGGTCAGGGCCGCGCGTACCTCGGCGGAGAGGACCGGTTCGTAGGAGGTGTCGATGTTCTGTGGCATGCCCCCATCCCTGTCGCGGGCGGGAGGGCCGCAAACCCCGGGGGGACGGGTTCCGGCCGGTCCTGGTGACGGGACGGCCGGAAGCGGTCGCTAGGGTGACCGGCCATGACCACATATGACCAGGCCCCCGCCTCCTTCGCCGTGCACATCCCGGACGCCGAGCTCGAACCGGAGCCGCTCGATCCGGCACAGATCGTCTCGGGCGAGCCCGTGGTGACGGGCAAGGTGCTGTGGGAGTCCGCCGACGGTACGCAGGTGCGCGGGATCTGGCAGATCACGCCGGGAGTGGTCACGGACACCGAGGCGAACGAGCTGTTCGTGGTCGTCAGCGGGCGGGCGACCGTGGCGGTCGAGGGCGGCGCGACGCTGGAGATCGGCCCGGGGGACGCCTGCGTCCTGCGCGAGGGCGACCGGACCACCTGGACGGTGCACGAGACGCTCCGCAAGGCGTACCACATCAACCTCTGAGGCTCCTGGGGCCTGGGGGATCTATCGGGTCTGCGGTGTGGGCTTCAGGCTCCGGCGCAACGCGAGCGCGGCCACCGGGAGCAGCAGGGCGGCACCGGTCGCGTTCAGTGGGCCGTACCCCCACTGGGCGACGATCACCCCGGCCGTCGCCCCGCCGACGCCGGCCGCCGCGTTCATGGTCAGGTCCGACAGGCCCTGTACGGCGGCCCGGGCGGCCTGCGGTACGGAGTCGGTGAGCAGCGCCGATCCGGCGATCATCCCGGCCGACCAGCCGAGGCCGAGCACGAACAGGCCCAGTGCGGTCTGGCCGTGCCGGGGCCCGGCGGTGCCCGCGAGCAGCGCTGCGCAGCTCAGCAGGCCGACCGCGAGACCGATCACGGAGAGCCGGCCGAACCGGTCGGCCAGCCACCCCATCACCGGCGAGAACGCGTACATGCCCGCGATGTGCCCGCTGATGACCAGCCCGATCAGCTGGAGACGGGCACCGTGCCCGCCGAGATGGACCGGGGTCATGACCATGATCGACACCATCGCGGTGTGCGACACGGTCACGGTCGCCAGGGCCAGCTTGGCCTTCGGCGACTCCCGGACGGCCACGACCCCGGCGCGCAAGGACCGCTTCCGTTCTCCCTGGGTGCTCTGCGGGGCCAGGGCGCGGGCCGTGAGCAGCGGGTCCGGGCGCAGCAGCACGGCCACGACCACTCCGGCGAGCAGGAAGGCGGCGGCGGACCAGAGGTAGGGGCCCGCGCTCTGCGGCACCGGCGTCCCGCGAAACAGCCGGCCGGCCGGAGCCGCGATGTTGGGGCCCGCCACCGAGCCGATCGTGGTGGCCCAGACGACGGTGGAGATCGCCCGGCCCCGCCGCTCCGGCCCGACCAGGTCGGCCGCCGCGAACCGGGCCTGGAGGTTGGCGGAGGACCCGGCGCCGAACGCCGCCATGCCGAGCAGCAGCAACGGGAAGCTGCGCACCACCGTGCCCAGGACCACCAGAGCGCCGCCCAGCGCGCCGATCAGATAGGCGAGCACCAGGCCCGGGCGGCGGCCGCGCGAGGTCATCAGGGCGGCCAGCGGCAGCGACAGCAGCGCCGTACCGGCGACGGACGCGGTCGGGGCCAGACCGGACAGGGCCTCGGAGCCGGTCACCTGGGTGGCCAGCATCGGGGCCAGGGCGATGCCGATGGCCACACCGAGGCCGCCGAGTATCTGGCTGACGACGAGCACGGTCGTGGTCCGGCGCTGGAGTGCGGGCAGCCCGGCGGCCGTGACCGGCGGGACGGCGGAGCGGGGGAGGGGTGGCGTCACCGGCGCAGTGTGCCATCAGGTGAACCAAGCGGTGCACCCGAACGGGTGAACCGGCCTAGAACAGCGGCTGCGGAAGCACCCCCTCCAGCGCCAGCAGCCGCCGCTTCGTCTCCAGCCCGCCCCCGAACCCCCCGAGGCCGCCGTCGCTCTCCACCACCCGGTGGCAGGGCACCACCAGCGGCAGCGGGTTGGCCCCCATGGCGGCCCCCACCGCCTGCGCCCCCTCCGGCCGGCCGACCCGCGCGGCCAGCTCCCCGTACCCGACGACCGTCCCGTACGGCACCCCGGACTCCAGCTCGCGGAACACCTCGCGGTGGAACCCGGTCGTCAGCGACCAGTCCAGCTCCAGGCCGAAGGTGTGCCGCTCGCCCGCGAAGTACGCCGCGAGCCGGCGTATCGGCTCGGCCAGCCGAGGGGAGCCGGGCGCCTCCAGCGGCTCCGCGCCGAGCCGGGTCCGCAGCCGCGCGAGCGCCGCGTCCCGTACGTCGGGGCGGGCGTGGAAGGCCACGCTCACCAGGCCGGCGGAGGTCGCGGCGAGCAGCAGCGGCCCGATACCGCTCTCCACGACGGACCACTCGACGGTCGGCTCGGTGACGCGCCGGTAGCTGTTCATGCCGACCACCGTACGACCGCCCACTGACAACGGCCCCGGCCCGAGCCCCGTGCCCCCCGCCACGCAATCGGCTCCGATCGTCGCGTACGAGGGGTTGATCCGGTCGGTGAACGCGGCGTACGACGGGAGGTCGCCCACCGCCGGGGTGCCCGGGAGACAGGACGTCCCGCTCGATGCCCGGGCAGGTCGCGGGGCTCTCGATCTCCAGGAGCAGGTTCTGCCGGTCGCGCTCCAGAAGGTTCACGAACCGGCTGAGCGTCGGTACCCGCGCCCCCGTGAACTGCTTCCCGAACCAGCCGCCCGCGTCCAGCCGCGCCACCTCGTACCCGGCCTCACCCGCCACGATCACCTGCCGGACCGAACTTCCCGCCCGCCCCATCGCCGGGCGCCGGAACCGATCGCGGCGGGGCCGGTCCGAGGCCGTTGTCAGTGCCGATCCGAGGCCGTTGTCAGTGGGTGGCCGTACGGTGGTTGCATGCGGCCCGTTTCCAAGATCGAACGTTCGGTGGCGCCCTTCGAGGTCGTCAGTCCCTACCAGCCCAGCGGCGACCAGCCCACGGCCATCGCCGACCTGGAGCGGCGCATCCGGGCAGGTGAGAAGGATGTCGTCCTGCTCGGCGCGACCGGCACCGGCAAGTCGGCCACCACCGCCTGGATGATCGAGAAGCTGCAGCGCCCCACCCTGGTGATGGCGCCGAACAAGACCCTCGCCGCGCAGCTGGCCAACGAGTTCCGCGAGCTCCTGCCGAACAACGCGGTGGAGTACTTCGTCTCGTACTACGACTACTACCAGCCCGAGGCGTACGTCCCGCAGTCGGACACCTACATCGAGAAGGACTCCTCGATCAACGAGGAGGTCGAGCGGCTGCGCCACTCGGCGACGAATTCGCTGCTCACCCGGCGTGACGTCGTCGTGGTCGCCTCCGTCTCCTGCATCTACGGCCTCGGTACGCCCCAGGAGTACGTGGACCGCATGGTCCAGCTCAAGGTCGGCGAGGAGATCGACCGGGACCAGCTGCTGCGCCGCTTCGTGGAGATGCAGTACGCGCGCAACGACCTCGCGTTCACCCGCGGCACCTTCCGGGTCCGGGGCGACACCATCGAGATCTTCCCGGTCTACGAGGAGCTCGCCGTCCGCATCGAGATGTTCGGCGACGAGATCGAGGCCCTCTCCACCCTGCACCCGCTGACCGGCGAGGTCATCAGCGAGGACCGGTCGCTGCACGTCTTCCCCGCCAGCCACTACGTGGCGGGCCCCGAGCGGCTGGAGAAGGCCGTGCGGGGCATCGAGCAGGAGCTGGAGGAGCGCCTGGCCGAGCTGGACAAGCAGGGCAAGATGCTGGAGGCCCAGCGACTGCGCATGCGCACCACGTACGACATCGAGATGCTCCGCCAGATCGGCAGCTGCTCGGGCGTCGAGAACTACTCGATGCACTTCGACGAGCGGGCCCCGGGCACCGCCCCCAACACCCTCCTCGACTACTTCCCCGAGGACTTCCTGCTCGTCCTCGACGAGTCGCACGTCACCGTGCCGCAGATCGGCGCGATGTACGAAGGGGACGCCTCCCGCAAGCGGACCCTCGTCGACCACGGTTTCCGGCTGCCTTCCGCCATGGACAACCGCCCGCTGAAGTGGGAGGAGTTCCTGAAGCGGATCGACCAGACGGTGTACCTCTCCGCCACCCCGGGGAAGTACGAGCTCTCGCGCGGCGACGGCTTCGTCGAGCAGATCATCCGCCCCACCGGCCTGGTCGACCCCGAGATCGTCGTCAAGCCCACCGAGGGTCAGATCGACGACCTGGTGCACGAGATCCGCAAGCGCACCGAGCGCGACGAGCGGGTCCTGGTCACCACCCTCACCAAGAAGATGTCGGAGGACCTCACCGACTACTTCCTGGAGCTCGGCATCCAAGTCAGGTATCTGCACAGCGACGTCGACACCCTGCGCCGCATCGAGCTGCTGCGCGAACTGCGCTCCGGCGAGTACGACGTCCTGGTCGGCATCAACCTGCTCCGTGAGGGCCTCGACCTTCCCGAGGTGTCCCTCGTGGCCATCCTCGACGCCGACAAGCAGGGCTTCCTGCGCTCCGGCACCTCGCTCATCCAGACCATCGGACGCGCCGCCCGTAACGTGTCCGGCCAGGTCCATATGTACGCGGACAAGGTCACCCCGGCGATGGCGCAGGCCATCGACGAGACGAACCGCCGCCGCGAGAAGCAGATCGCCTACAACACCGAGCGCGGCCTCGACCCGCAGCCGCTGCGCAAGAAGATCAACGACATCGTGGCGACCATCGCCCGCGAGGAGATCGACACCGAGCAGCTCCTCGGCACCGGCTACCGCCAGGGCAAGGAGGCCAAGACCCCGGTGCCGACGCTCGGCGTCAAGGCGGCCAAGGGCGGAGCGAAGAACAGGGGAGCGTCGCCCGGCGCGGTCGTCAGCGACCGTCCCGCGACCGAACTGGCCGGAATCATCGAGGAGATGACCGACCGGATGCGGGCCGCCGCCGCGGACCTGCAGTTCGAGGTCGCGGCCCGGCTGCGTGACGAGGTGGGTGAGTTGAAGAAGGAGCTGCGCCAGATGAAGGAGGCGGGTCTCGCCTGACGCGGGCGGGCGGCGCTCTACGAGGACCACACCGGGGGCCGCCACCCCCGGTGTGTTGCAAGACCGACACAAAAACGGACCGAGCCTGCTGCCCTCCCGGGGGCAGTGCGTAGGGTGCGGGGAAACCGCACATGGACGGTTGCGGGGCAACGCCGAGAGGGGACAGCGCGTGACGGTCAACATGACCAAGGGTCAGGCCATCAGCCTGCAGAAGAGCGACGGGGGGACCCTGACCGCGGTACGGATGGGGCTCGGCTGGCAGGCGGCTCCGCGCCGCGGTCTGTTCGGCTCGCGCACCCGGGAGATCGACCTGGACGCCTCGGCGGTGCTCTTCGCCGACAAGCAGCCGGTCGACGTCGTCTTCTTCCGTCACCTCGTCAGCGACGACGGCTCGGTCAAGCACACCGGCGACAACCTGGTCGGCGGCGCCGGCTCCGGCGGCGACGACGAGGCGATCCTCGTCGACCTCCAGCGCGTCCCGGTCCACATCGACCAGATCGTCTTCACGGTGAACTCCTTCACCGGGCAGACGTTCCAGGAGGTCCGCCACGCCTTCTGCCGCATCGTCGACGAGACCAACGGCCAGGAGCTCGCCCGGTACACGCTGGACGGCGGCGGCCAGTACACCGCCCAGATCATGGCGAAGGTGCACCGCGCGGGCAGCGGATGGCAGATGACCGCCCTCGGAAACCCGGCCAACGGCCGCACCTTCCAGGACCTGATGCCGTCCGTCCTGCCCCACCTGTAGGCGGACCGGACCGGGATCGGGCCGGCATCGGTCGGCGGGTGCGGCTCCCGAAGCCCCGGTCTTCGGGAGCCGCACGCGCCGATGCCGGCGCAGCACACATCGTCGAGGGGGACAGCGCAATGACGGCCGAGCTGGTCCGGGGGCAGAACCACGCCCTGCCCCAGACCCGTCTGGAGCTCCGGGTGTCGGCGGGCTCGCCCGTCGTGGCCGGTGCCACCTTCGGCGACGAGAGGGGCACGGTGCGCGGCGTCGAATGGGTCGCCCACCCCGGTCGCCACCGGCTCCCCGGCCTCGAAGTCTCCCGGCAGGCCGCCGCCGACCACCGCCTCGCCGTCGACCTGGAAGCCCTGCCCGATGAGGTGCACCGGGTCACCGTGCTCCTCGCCCTCCCGGTGGGCGTCGGCGGCCCGGCAAGGTTCGGCGCCACCGCCGCGCCCTTCGTCGCCGTCACCGGGCTCGACGGCACCGAGATCGCCACCTTCACGCTCACCGGCCTGGACGCCGAGTCGGCGGTCAGCGCCCTGGAGCTCTACCGCCGCCAGGGCGCCTGGAAGGTCCGGGCCGTCGGACAGGGGTACGCGGCCGGGCTGGCCGAGATGCTCACCGATCAGGGCCTGACCGGTGCGGCCGAGCTGGCCGCGGCCATCCAGGAGGCGGTCGCCGGGTCCCTGGCCCGCTCGGTGGCCCCGCCACCGCCCCGCACCCCCGAAGGCGACCGCGTACGACACGGCTCCGGACCGTCCGCCCACCGCCCGCCGTCCGCGCCTCGGCCCGCCGCGCACCCCCCGGCCACGCCCCGGCCCACCACCCCCGCGCCCCCGCCCACCGGCACCGGCGCCACCGCCGATGCGCTGCCCGACCCGGCCGCCACCCCCGCGCCCCCGCCCACCGGCGCCACCGCCGATGCGCTGCCCGACCCGGCCGCCACCCCCGCGCCCCCGCCCACCGGCACCGGCGCCACCGCCGGCACGGCCTCCACCCCCGCCCCCGGCGGCCCCATCGACTACGCGCACCCGCGTAGGCGGCACACCGCCCCGCCGCCGGCGCCACCCACCCCGCCCCCCGCCCAGCCCGGACAGGCCGCGCGGCCGGTGGCCGGGGACGCGACCGGCTGGTCGATGGACGAGCGCCTCTACAACCAGATCTGGGGCATGTTCGAAGACCTGGCACGGGCCGTCGCGGCCTACCGCAGCGCCGTGGACTTCGCCGAGTCCCGGATGGGCCAGGAGCTCGACCGGTCCCTGTCCGACCCGCGCGACCGGATCGGCGGCGCGGGTGACCGCGCCCGCGAGGAGGCCCGCGCCAAACGCGACGAGCTGACCGCCCGGGCCCGTGAGGTCCTCGACCGCGACCTCGCCCAGCTGGCCGCCGAGGCGGCCGTCGTCGGGCCCGCGCTGCCCGCCGCGTACGCGGGCTGGGACAACCCCGTCTGGCACGCCCACCGCATCCCGATGGAGCTGCCGATGGCCCTGCGCCTCGGTGACCTCCACCTGCCCGAGCGCTCCGACCTGCGCATCCCGCTGCTCGTCCGGCTGCCGCTGGAGCGGGGGATATGGGTGGACAGCGGGCGTACGGCCTCCGAGGCCGCCGCCCTCACGGACAGCGACCGGCTGCGCCGCCTCGCGCTGGAGACGGCCGTCCTGCACGCCGCCCGGCTGCTCGCCGTGTACCCGCCCGGTGAGTTCTCGGTGCACGTCATCGACCCGGCCGGCTCGGCGGCGGGGCCGCTGGCGCCGCTGGTCGAAGCGGACGTCCTCGCCGCGCCGCCGGCCGCCGGGCCCGGGGGAGTGGCCTCGGTCCTCGCCCACCTCACCCGCCGCGTGGACCTGGTGCAGATGGCGGTGCGGGCCGGTGCGGCCGACTCGCTCCCGCCGGACCTGGACACCGGCGAGCAGCTCCTGGTAGTCAACGACTTCCCGCACGGCTTCGACGACCGGGCCGTCACCCAGCTCCGCTACCTCGCCGACGAGGGCCCGGCGGTCGGCGTCCACCTGCTGATGGTCGCGGACCGCGAGGACGCCAGTGCGTACGGGCCGGTGCTCGACCCGCTGTGGCGTTCGCTGCTGCGGATCACCCCGGTCGCCGACAACCACCTCGCCGATCCCTGGGTCGGTCACGCCTGGACCTACGAGCCTCCGGCCACACCACCGGGCAGCCGCGTGCTGGAGCAGGTCCTCGCCGCCGTCACGGCCGCTCGCAGAGCTGCCGGCCGCTGACCCCTCACCGGCCCCGACCTGCTCATTTTGTCATTCCTTTACCTTTTTCTTTACCTATCCTTGGTGAAGCATGTACTGTTCGGTCCACGGAGGGGAGTACTCCTTACGCGACGTTCTCGTCAGTACGGACCGTGACCGGTCCCGGGGCGTCGGCCCGGCACGCATCCCGTGTGCCAGGGTGGAAGAGACCTCCGGCAGCGACGACGCTGATCAAGTAGCCGTAGCGAACTGCCGGAGGCGCAGTGGACGTTTCATGGACCGTTTGGGCCCTGACCATCCTTGGTCTGTCAGCCCTGATCGCCGTCGACTTCTTCATCGGGCGCAAGCCCCATGACGTGTCGACCAAGGAAGCCGGGATCTGGACGATCGTCTGGATCGCGCTGGCCGTCCTCTTCGGACTCGGCCTCATGGTCTTCGGCCAGGGCCAGGCCTCCGGTGAGTTCTTCGCCGGATTCATCACCGAGAAGTCGCTGAGCGTCGACAACCTCTTCGTCTTCGTCCTGATCATGGCGAAGTTCTCGGTGCCCTCGCACCTCCAGCAGCGGGTGCTGCTCATCGGTGTGCTGATCGCCCTGGTGCTCCGGGCGATCTTCATCGCCGCCGGTGCCGCCGTGATCGCCAACTTCTCGTGGGTCTTCTACATCTTCGGCGCGTTCCTGATCTACACCGCCTGGAAGCTCATCCAGGAGGCGCGGGCCGACGAGGAGGACGAGGAGTTCGAGGAGAACCGCCTCCTCAAGTCGATCGAGCACCGCTTCGGTGTCGCCGACCAGTACCACGGCACGAAGCTCTTCATCCAGAAGAACGGCAAGCGCATCATGACCCCGCTGATGGTGGTCATGCTCGCCATCGGTATGACCGACGTGCTGTTCGCGCTGGACTCGATCCCGGCCATCTTCGGCCTCACCCAGGACCCGTACATCGTCTTCACGGCCAACGCGTTCGCGCTGATGGGTCTGCGGCAGCTGTACTTCCTCATCGGTGGTCTGCTGAAGAAGCTGGTCCACCTCAGCTACGGTCTGTCGGTGATCCTCGGCTTCATCGGCGTCAAGCTGGTGCTGCACGCCCTGCACGAGTCCGGGGTGCACGTGCCTGAGATCTCCATCCCGTTCTCGCTCACCGTCATCTGCGGCGTCCTGGTGGTCACCACGATCACCAGCCTGATCGCCAACAAGAAGCAGGAGGCGGCCGAGGCCGAGGCGGCCAAGAGCGCCGGCCCGGCCGACGAGGAGACCGAGACCATCAGCAGCTGACCCCGGGCCGTCGAGGGCGGCGCAGGGACACACCGGCAGCGGCCGGGGCGGAACGGCGCGAGCCGTCCACTCCGGCCGCTGCACGTATGTGTACGCGTCCGCGAAGCGAGATGTGCGCGTCCGCGAGGCGAGATGTACGCGTCCGCGTCCGCGGGGCGAGCCGACGCCCCGGGCTACCAGCCCCGCGCGCGCCACTCGGGCAGGTGCGGCCGCTCGTCGCCGAGGGTCGTGTCGTTCCCGTGGCCCGGGTAGACCCAGGTCTCGTCCGGCAACCGGTCGAACAGCTTCGTCTCGACGTCGTGCAGCAGGCTCGCGAACGCCTCCGGGTCCTGGCGGGTGTTGCCGATCCCGCCGGGGAAGAGGCAGTCACCGGTGAACAGGTGAGGCGCCCCGTGCGGATCGTCGTAGACCAGTGCGATCGAGCCCGGCGTGTGACCGGTGAGGTGGCGGGCGGTCAGCTCCACCCGGCCCACGGTGATCGTGTCGCCGTCCTCCACGAGGACGTCCGTGGCGACCGGGATGCCCTCGGCGTCGTACCGGCCCGCGTACGTCCGGGCGCCGGTGGCCGCCACCACCTCGGCCAGCGCCTGCCAGTGGTCCCCGTGCTGATGGGTGGTGACGACCGACGCGATGCCGTCAGCGCCGATCAGCGCCAGCAGCGTGGCGGCCTCGGCCGCCGCGTCGATCAGGAGCTGCTCGCCGGTGGCCCGGCAGCGCAGCAGGTAGGCGTTGTTGTCCATGGCGCCCACGGCGACCTTGGAGATCATCAGATCCGTCAGTTCGTGCACGCTCGCCGGTCCGCCGACCTTCACCGCTCCGCTGTACGTCATGCGGTTCACCCTAATCCGTCCCCGCCGGGGCCGGACGGTGTTCCCGGCCCCGGCGGGGACCCGCCTACAGCGGCGGCAGCGCCGGCAGGGCGCCCCCGGTCACGGTCAGGGCGGAGCCGTCGCGGCGGCCGGCCAGCCAGCCCAGCAGACCGGCCGCCGTACCCCGCGCCGACACCGGTGCGCCGTCCGCCCCGCCGCCCGTGGTCCAGGCGCGGCCGCGCTCGTCGGTCAGCGTGGTGGCGGGGACGTCCGGGTGGCCGGAGAAGCGGTCGGTGAGGAAGGCGATCTCCCGCTCCGTGAACCCCTCCGGCAGGTCCTCCAGCTCGTAGCCGACGTCCAGGTCGACGTGGTGGATCTCCAGCTCGATCAGGCGGCGGAAGGGGACCCGGGACGCGGAATCCGTCACACCGTTGCGCAGGATGACCGTACGGGACCAGTCGGCCGGTTCGTCGGCCACCGCCCGGAAGCGGTCCGCGCTCGCCCGGAAATCGGCCAGCTGCTCGGCCAGGGGGCGCGGTGCGCCGGCCGCGATATCGGCGTCCCGGGTTTCGCTGCTCGCGTACATCGGCAGACCCCGGAGAACATTTCCGAGCGCGTCGGCGTTACGTGACAGGTGGGCCAGAACATGGCTCCGACTCCATCCGGGCAGCCGTGACGGCTCGGCGAGTGCGGCGTCGTCCCAGCTGCCCGCTTCGTTGAGCAGCCGATCGGTCGCTTCGCGTACAGCTCCCAGGTCATGCGCATGATCCATCATGCGGCCGAGCCTAGCTCCGCCACTCATTCGGGTGAAGGTGCCCGAGCGCGACCGTTAATCGAATGTGCGTGCTATACGCTCGGAGGAGACAAAGCTTCCCCCATCGCAGTGGCGCCCCCCCATAACCTGGACCGGGGGCTGAGTTCCCCCGTTTCTCTCTAGAAAGGTGCGGACCGGCGTGGCCGACCGTCTCATCGTCCGTGGCGCGCGCGAGCACAACCTGAAGAACGTCTCGCTCGATCTCCCCCGTGACTCCCTCATCGTCTTCACCGGGCTCTCCGGGTCGGGCAAGTCGTCCCTCGCGTTCGACACGATCTTCGCCGAGGGCCAGCGGCGCTATGTGGAGTCCCTCTCCTCGTACGCCCGGCAGTTCCTCGGCCAGATGGACAAGCCGGACGTCGATTTCATCGAGGGTCTCTCCCCTGCCGTCTCCATCGACCAGAAGTCGACCTCGCGCAACCCGCGCTCGACGGTCGGCACCATCACGGAGGTCTACGACTACCTCCGGCTGCTCTTCGCCCGGATCGGCAAGCCGCACTGCCCCGAGTGCGGGCGTCCCATCGCCCGCCAGTCGCCGCAGGCCATCGTGGACAAGGTCCTCGGCCTGCCCGAGGGCAGCCGCTTCCAGGTCCTCTCGCCCCTGGTGCGCGAGCGCAAGGGCGAGTTCGTCGACCTCTTCGCCGACCTCCAGACCAAGGGGTACAGCCGCGCCCGGGTCGACGGCACCACCATCCAGCTCTCCGAGCCGCCCACGCTCAAGAAGCAGGAGAAGCACACCATCGAGGTGGTCATCGACCGCCTCACGGTCAAGGACAGCGCCAAGCGCCGGCTCACCGACTCGGTCGAGACCGCGCTCGGCCTCTCCGGCGGCATGGTCGTCCTGGACTTCGTCGACCTCCCCGAGGACGACCCCGAGCGCGAGCGGATGTATTCGGAGCATCTCTACTGCGCTTACGACGACCTCTCCTTCGAGGAGCTGGAGCCGCGCTCCTTCTCCTTCAACTCTCCCTTCGGCGCCTGCCCCGACTGCACGGGCATCGGTACGCGCATGGAGGTCGACCCGGAGCTGATCGTTCCGGACGAGGAGAAGTCGCTCGACGAGGGGGCGATCCATCCCTGGTCGCACGGCCACACCAAGGAGTACTTCGGACGGCTGATCGGCGCGCTCTCCAAGGCGCTCGGCTTCCGTACGGACATCCCCTGGGCCGGACTGCCGCAGCGGGCCAAGAAGGCCCTGCTGTACGGCCACAAGATCCAGACCGAGGTCCGCTACCGCAACCGCTACGGGCGCGAGCGCGCCTACACCACCCCCGCCTTCGAGGGCGCCGTCCAGTTCGTCAAGCGGCGCCACACCGAGGCCGAGAGCGACTCCAGCCGGGAGCGCTTCGAGGGTTACATGCGCGAGGTGCCCTGCCCCACCTGTGAGGGCACCCGGCTGAAGCCGATCGTGCTCGCGGTGACGGTGATGGAGAGGTCCATCGCCGAGGTCGCCGCGATGTCGATCAGCGACTGCGCCGAGTTCCTCGGCCGCCTCAGGCTGAACGCCCGCGACAAGAAGATCGCCGAGCGGGTCCTCAAGGAGGTCAACGAGCGGCTGAAGTTCCTGGTCGACGTCGGCCTGGACTACCTCTCGCTGAACCGCGCGGCCGGCACCCTCTCCGGCGGCGAGGCCCAGCGCATCCGGCTGGCCACCCAGATCGGCTCCGGCCTGGTCGGCGTGCTGTACGTCCTGGACGAGCCGTCCATCGGCCTGCACCAGCGCGACAACCACCGCCTGATCGAGACCCTGGTCCGGCTCCGCGACATGGGCAACACGCTCATCGTCGTCGAGCACGACGAGGACACCATCAAGGTCGCCGACTGGGTCGTCGACATCGGCCCCGGCGCCGGTGAGCACGGCGGCAAGGTCGTCCACTCCGGCTCGCTCAAGGAGCTGCTGGCCAACAAGGAGTCGATCACCGGCCAGTACCTGGCGGGCAAGCGGGCCATCCCGACGCCGGACATCCGCCGCCCGGTCGACCCGGCCCGCAGCCTCACCGTGCACGGAGCGCGGGAGAACAATCTCCATGACATCGACGTCTCCTTCCCGCTCGGCGTGCTCACCGCCGTCACCGGCGTCTCCGGGTCCGGGAAGTCGACCCTGGTCAACGACATCCTCTACACCCACCTGGCCCGCGAGCTGAACGGCGCCAAGTCGGTCCCCGGCCGCCACACCCGGGTCGACGGCGACGACCTCGTCGACAAGGTGGTCCACGTCGACCAGTCGCCGATCGGCCGGACGCCCCGGTCCAACCCGGCGACGTACACCGGGGTCTTCGACCACGTCCGCCGGCTGTTCGCCGAGACGATGGAGGCGAAGGTGCGCGGCTATCTGCCGGGCCGCTTCTCCTTCAACGTCAAGGGCGGGCGCTGCGAGAACTGCTCCGGCGACGGCACGATCAAGATCGAGATGAACTTCCTGCCCGACGTGTACGTCCCGTGCGAGGTCTGCCACGGTGCGCGCTACAACCGGGAGACCCTGGAGGTCCACTACAAGGGCAAGTCCATCGCCGAGGTGCTGGACATGCCGATCGAGGAGGGCCTGGAGTTCTTCGAGGCCGTCCCGGCGATCGCCCGCCACCTCCGTACGCTCAACGACGTGGGCCTGGGATACGTGCGGCTCGGGCAGTCCGCGCCGACCCTCTCCGGCGGTGAGGCGCAGCGCGTCAAGCTGGCGAGCGAGCTCCAGAAGCGCTCCACCGGCCGCACGGTGTACGTCCTGGACGAGCCGACCACCGGTCTCCACTTCGAGGACATCAGCAAGCTGATCACGGTCCTCTCCGGCCTGGTCGACAAGGGCAACTCGGTGATCGTCATCGAGCACAACCTCGACGTCATCAAGACCGCCGACTGGGTCATCGACATGGGCCCCGAGGGCGGCAACGGCGGCGGTCTGGTCGTCGCGGAGGGAACCCCGGAGCAGGTCGCCTCGGTCCCCGCCAGCCACACCGGGAAGTTCCTCCAGGGGATCCTGGACGCGGACCGGATCAGCGAGGCCGCGGTGCCCTCGGCCCGGGGGACGGCTCGCAGGACCGCCGCCCGGAAGACCGCGGCGGCGAAGAAGTCCGCGGCGCCGAAGAAGGCGACGGCCACGAAGACGGCCGCCACCAAGGCCACGGCGTCCACGGCCGCGGTCAAGAAGGCGACGGCCACGAAGGCCACCGCGAAGAAGGCGACACGCGCCCGCAAGGCGTGAGCGGACGACCGTGGCCCCCTCCCGTCCCGGAGGGGGCCACGGTCGTGACCGGCCCGGTCGCGGGCCGTCCGTTCCCCGCCGGTATCGTCGGTTCCGTCACCGTGGGGAACGGGCGGCCACGGCCCTCGTCGCCTCCCGTCCGCTCGGCGACCACCCGAGCCGCCCCGCTCGACCCCGCCCCACCCCGAACAACGATCCGTGGAGTCCGCATGCCCGGTCTGCCCGCCGCCCGCCGTACCGTGCTGAAGGGCGCCGCGCTCGCCGGTGCCGCCGGGCTGGGAGCGGCCGCCTGCTCGACCGACTCCAAGCTCGGCCACGCCGAACAGCCCACCCCCACCGCTCCCGTCCCCCTCGGCGCGGCTTCCGAGGTGCCCGTCGGCGGAGCCAAGCTCTACCGCGAGCAGCGCCTCGTCGTCAGCTGCCCGGCGAAGGGTGAGTACAAGGCGTTCAGCGCCCAGTGCACCCACGGCGGCTGCGTCCTGACCAAGATCGAGGGCACCGAGGGGCACTGCCCCTGCCACGGCAGCCGCTTCGACACGACCACCGGCAAGGTCGTCCAGGGCCCCGCCACCGTGCCGCTGCCCGCCGTCCCGGTCACGGCCGAAGGCGGAAAACTCGTCGCCGGCCCGGGCGCCTGACCCCGCCACGTGGACCGGATGCCTGACCCCGCCACGTGAACCGGATGTCTGAACCCGCCGCGCGACCGGGCGCCTGACCCCGCCACGCGACCGGGCGCCTGACCCACCCCGCGTAACCCCGGGGTCAGTCCCAGTCCCAGTCGATCCCGACGAGCCCCGGCCGCACCCCCTCCTCCACCACGTGCACCGTCCGGTGCCGTCCGGTGAGCGTGAGGTCCCGGCGGGCCGCGCGCGCCGCACCCGCCGAGGACTGCTCGAAGCGGCGGCACCGGACCGGCAGCGCCGCCTCGTCGAAGCCGACCTGGAGCACGTAGTGCCCACCGCCGAAGGTGAAGCCGCGCACGTACTCGCCGCTCGCCCCGCCCGTACCGTCCTCGAAGCCGTAGCCGAAGAGGTACGTCTCACCCGACCGCAGCCGGGTGTCGAAGAGCAGCTCCGCCACCAGCACCCCCGCCTCCGCGTCCCAGCGGACCCGCCCGGTCCGGCAGTTCTCCCCGGCCCGCACCGCGATGCGCGCCGGATCACACCCCGCGTCGCCGCGGTGGATCGCCAGATAGCGGTCGATCCCGTCCCGGTGCGCGCGGACGACATGGAGCGAGGAACGCCCCGCCAGCTCGCGCCGGGCCCCGATCCGTACCCGCTCCTGGTGGTCCACGGTGTGCAGTCCGCCGTCCACCGGTGACTCCATCGCCGCCAGCAGCCGTTCCACCGCCCCCGAGGACTCCAGCAGCGAGCGGTACGAGCGCGGAGCCGGGCGCTCCCCGTCCGTACCGGAACCGTCGCCCCGCAGCAGCCGCAGCAGGGAGTCGTCCGGCAGCGCCAGCACGTCCTCCAGGGCGCGGACGGCCCGCAGCGACTCGGGGCGGCGGGGACGGCGTACGCCCTGCTGCCACTAACTCAGGCTGGTCACCCCGAGCTTGACGCCCCGGTGCGCCAGATGGTGCTGCACCCGGTGGAGCGGCAGCCCGCGCACCGAGAGGGCGGTGCGCAGGGCCAGATGGAAGGGGCCGGTGTGCAGCACCTGGGCCAGTTCTCTCTCGGTGTGCCGCATGGGGGCCTCCGGTGAACGTTCACGTGGGGGAGAGGGGACACCGCCCCCGGGAGATGCGGGGGAGCAGGTGACCGGTGTGCGCCGTTCACATGGGCGCCGTGCCGTTCACACCGTGATGTCACTCCGCATTGAAGCGTGTTGACCTGTTCCGGACAACGGTCGATGCTCCTCATCAGCGTCCGGACGCGCTCCTCCGATCCCCACCCCCCCGCCTTGGGAGGAACGCCATGCGCAACCCAAGAATCCGGCCCCGAAGGCCCGCCAGATTCCCGTTCACGGCCCTTCTGGCCGCCGCCCTCCTCGTCGTCCCCGCGGCCACCGCCACCGCCACCGAGGCCCAGTCCCCGTCCCAGGAGCGCGGAGCCGCCGCCGCCCAGCGCCTGAACATCACCATGCAGGCCCAGCAGAAGACCAACTGGTGCTGGGCGGCCGGCGGCAACACCATCGCCGCCTGGTTCGGCCGCGACTACTCCCAGAACCAGTTCTGCAACGCCGCCTTCAACCGCTCGCAGAACACCGAGTGCCCCAACTCGCAGGCCACCCTCGGCAACGTCCAGACCGGACTGTCCTGGGCCGGTGTCCGGCCCGGCAGTTACGTCACCGGCTGGCTGCGCTACCCGACCGTCCAGACCGAGATAGCCGCCCAGCGGCCCATCGAGACCCGCATCCAGTGGTCGTCCGGCGGCGGCCACATGCACGTCATCTACGGCTACGACGACGCCAACAGCTGGGTCTACTGGGGCGACCCGTGGCCCTCCAGCGACCGCTACAACTGGGCCTCGCACTCCTGGTACGTGAACAACAACCAGTTCTCCTGGACCCACTCGCTCTACCGGATCGGGGCGTGAGGACATGACCGCGACCACCCGGCGCCTCGCCGTCGCCACCGCACTCGCCGCCACCGCCCTGTGCACGGCCGCGCCGCTCGCCTCCGCCGACGAGGCGCCCGCCCCGCCCAAGCTGACCGCCGCCACGCTGGCAGCCGCCCACGAGGCGGCCTCCGCGCCGGCGACCCTGGACACCCTGTCCCGGTTCTTCGCCCGGGAGGGAGCGGTGGCCCGTACGGCGGCTGCCCCGCGCATCGAGGCGAGGACCGTGCCGGTACGCACGCTCTCCGCCGCGTTCGTCGCCGGGAAGCCGGGGGCCGCGCCGAGCACCCTGGACTACCTCGCCGCCACCGCCGTCTCCTCCGACGGCCGGAAGGCGTCCCTGTGGACCGTCCCCGGGGCCCCGGGCAGCGGCGAGTGGCAGGTGGTGAACATCGCCACCGGCGACGACGAGGCCCGCTACACCGCGCGGGGGGTCCGCGCGCTCCCCGGCGGCACGGTCTTCCGCGAACCGCAGATCGACGCCTGGTACGTCCACGACGCCTCCCGGGTGCTCCCGCTGGACGAGGACGCCACGGCGGCCGTGGGCGCGAAGGGCACCACCCTGAACGCCTACCGGGCCCGGGTGAAGGCGGCGTACGGCGACAAGCTGCCCGGCTCCGGGTACGCGACGTCGGGCAAGGCGGGAGGCTACGGCCCCGAGGCGGCGGGCGCCGGGCGGGCGGCCGGCCCGCCCCAGGCCCCGGCACCCGCTCCGGGCGCCGACCGGGCACCCGAGGCCGCTCCGGAGGCCGCTCCCGGCCCCGCGCTCGCCGACGCGGCGGGAACCCCGGACACGGCCCTGAGCGCCGTCTCCGCGGTGGCCGGCGCCGGAGCCCTGCTCGCGCTGGCCCTGTGCGGCGCCGCCGCCGTACGCCGCCGGAGCCGCACCCGGCACCACCCCGGGCCGGACGCCTGAGCGGAGCGCTCCGGGGCCCGCACGCCCCGGAGCGCTCCGGCCGGCCGCGAACCCGCGCTCCGGGACCGCCGGCACCCCCGGCGCCCCGGAGCGCACCCGTCACCCGGAGGACGACGCGCTGTCACACCCCGCAAGTAGGGTGTGAGACATGGCAGACCCCTCCAGCTACCGCCCCAGCCCGGGGCAGATCCCCGACTCCCCGGGGGTCTACAAGTTCCGCGACGAGCACCGCCGGGTGATCTACGTCGGGAAGGCCAAGAACCTCCGCCAGCGCGTGGCCAGCTACTTCCAGGACCTGGCCGGTCTCCACCCGCGTACGCGCACGATGGTCACGACCGCCGCCTCCGTCGAGTGGACGGTCGTCTCCACCGAGGTCGAGGCGCTCCAGCTGGAGTACACCTGGATCAAGGAGTTCGACCCCCGGTTCAACGTCAAGTACCGGGACGACAAGAGCTATCCCTATCTCGCCGTCACGCTGAACGAGGAGTTCCCCCGCGTCCAGGTGATGCGCGGAGCCAAGAAGAAGGGCGTGCGCTACTTCGGTCCGTACGGGCACGCCTGGGCGATCCGCGAGACGGTCGACCTGATGCTCCGCGTCTTCCCCGTCCGCACCTGCTCCGCCGGAGTCTTCAAGAACGCCGCCCGCACCGGCCGCCCCTGCCTCCTCGGCTACATCGACAAGTGCTCGGCCCCCTGCGTGGGCCGGGTCACCCCCGAGGAACACCGGGAGCTGGCCGAGGACTTCTGCGACTTCATGGCCGGGCGCACGGGCACCTACATCCGCCGCCTGGAGAAGGACATGGCGCAGGCGGCCGAGGAGATGGAGTACGAGCGCGCCGCCCGGCTCCGGGACGACGCCGGGGCCCTCAAGCGGGCCATGGAGAAGAGCGCCGTCGTCCTCGCGGACGCCACCGACGCCGACCTGATCGCCGTCGCCGAGGACGAGCTGGAGGCCGCCCTCCAGATCTTCCATGTGCGCGGCGGCCGGGTCCGCGGCCAGCGCGGCTGGGTCACCGACAAGGTCGAGGCGGTCGACACCGCCGGCCTCGTCGAGCACGCCCTCCAGCAGCTGTACGGGGAGGAGCGCGGCGAGTCCGTCCCCAAGGAGGTCCTGGTCCCAGCCCTGCCCGAGGACACCGAGGCGGTCTCCCAGTGGCTCGCCGAGCGCCGGGGCTCCCAGGTCAGCCTGCGCATCCCGCAGCGCGGCGACAAGAAGGACCTCATGGCGACGGTCCAGCGCAACGCCCAGCAGGCGCTCGGGCTGCACAAGACCAAGCGCGCCTCCGACCTGACCACCCGCTCCCGGGCGCTGGAGGAGATCGCCGAGGCGCTCGGCCTGGACACCGCCCCGCTGCGCATCGAGTGCTACGACATCTCCCACCTCCAGGGCGACGACGTGGTGGCCTCCATGGTGGTCTTCGAGGACGGCCTCGCCCGCAAGAGCGAGTACCGCCGCTTCCAGATCAGGGGCTTCGAGGGCCAGGACGACGTCCGCTCGATGCACGAGGTGATCGGTCGCCGCTTCAAGCGCTACCTCCAGGAGAAGGAGCGCACGGGGGAGTGGGAGGAGACGCCGGAGGCGACCCCCGGCGCGACCGTCCCCACCGGCCCCGCCCTCGCCGGCCCCGTCCCCACCGGCCCCGCCCTCACCGCCCCCGCCCCCACCGCCCCCGCCCTCACCGGCCCCGCCCCCACCGGCCCCGTCCCGGCCCCCGCCCTCACCGCCGCCTCCCCGGTCGACGAGATCGAGCCCCGGGAGGACGACGGGCGCCCTAAGCGGTTCGCCTATCCGCCGCAGCTCGTCGTGGTCGACGGCGGACAGCTCCAGGTCGCCGCCGCCAAGCGGGCCCTGGACGAGCTGGGGATCGACGACATCGCCGTCTGCGGCCTGGCCAAGCGCCTGGAGGAGGTCTGGCTCCCCGATGACGACGACCCCGTCGTCCTGCCCCGTTCCAGCGAGGGTCTCTACCTCCTCCAGCGCGTCCGGGACGAGGCCCACCGCTTCGCCATCACCTACCAGCGCGCCAAGCGGGCCAAGCGCATCCGCTCCAGCCCCCTGGACGACGTGGCGGGCCTCGGCGAGACCCGCAAGCAGGCCCTGATCAAGCATTTCGGCTCCGTGAAGAAGCTCCGGCAGGCGACAATCGAGGAGATCTGCGAGGTCCCCGGGATAGGGCGCAGGACGGCGGAATCGGTGGCCGTCGCCCTGGCCGCGACCGCTCCCGCGGCCCCTGCCGTGAACACGGCCACAGGAGAGATCATGGAAGAGGACGACGGGGGCACGTCATGACCGAGCCCGCCCGCCGGGCCGACCGTGCCGGCGACGACAGCGCGCGCCCCGACGACGACCAGCACGAACGAACAGACCGAGCAGACGGAGCAGACGTGAGTACGAACACCACGAACGAGACGGGCGAGGCAGTGGTGCCGGCCATCCCCGAGCTGGTGATCATCTCCGGCATGTCCGGCGCCGGGCGCAGCACCGCCGCCAAGTGTCTGGAGGACCTCGGCTGGTTCGTCGTCGACAACCTGCCGCCCGCGCTGATCCCCACCATGGTGGAGCTCGGCGCCCGCTCCCAGGGCAACGTGGCGCGGATCGCCGTCGTCGTCGACGTGCGCGGCCGGCGCTTCTTCGACAACCTCCGCGAGTCCCTCGCGGACCTGGAGGCCAAGCACGTCACCCGGCGGATCGTCTTTCTGGAGTCCTCCGACGACGCGCTGGTGCGCCGCTTCGAGTCCGTCCGCCGTCCGCACCCCCTCCAGGGTGACGGCCGCATCGTCGACGGCATCGCCGCCGAGCGCGACCTGCTGCGCGAGCTGCGCGGCGACGCCGACCTGGTCATCGACACCTCCAGCCTCAACGTGCACGAGCTGCGGGCCAAGATGGACGCCCAGTTCGCGGGCGAGTCGGAGCCGGAGCTGCGCGCCACGGTGATGTCCTTCGGCTACAAGTACGGCCTGCCCGTCGACGCCGACCTGGTCGTGGACTGCCGCTTCCTGCCCAACCCGCACTGGGTCCCGGAGCTGCGCCCCTTCACCGGGCTGAACGAGGAGGTCTCCGGCTACGTCTTCAACCAGCCGGGGGCCAAGGAGTTCCTCAACCAGTACACGGAGCTGCTCCAGCTGATCGCCGCCGGCTACCGCCGCGAGGGCAAGCGGTACGTGACCATCGCCGTGGGCTGCACGGGCGGCAAGCACCGCTCGGTCGCCATGTCGGAGAAGCTCTCGGCCCGCTTGGCCGCCGAAGGCATCGAGACCGTCCTCGTCCACCGGGACATGGGGCGAGAGTGACCGGTCGCAATCTGCGGATGCGGCGGCTGAGCCGCGCCTCGTCGGGGCTCTCCGGCCGTAAACGCGGTGGACAGCCCAAGGTCGTCGCGCTCGGCGGCGGCATGGGCCTCTCGGCGTCCCTGGCGGCGCTGCGCCGGATCACCGGCGACCTCACGGCCGTGGTCACCGTCGCCGACGACGGCGGCTCCAGCGGCCGACTGCGCGAGGAGCTGGGCGTCCTGCCGCCCGGGGACCTGCGCAAGGCGCTCGCCGCGCTCTGCGGCGACGACGACTGGGGCCGCACCTGGTCCCGGGTCATCCAGCACCGCTTCGAGTCCAAGGGCGACCTCCACGGGCACGCGGTCGGCAATCTGCTGATCGTCGCCCTCTGGGAGCAGCTCGGCGACCACGTCCAGGCCCTCGACCTGGTCGGCAGGCTGCTGGGTGCGCAGGGCCGGGTGCTGCCCATGTCCGCCGTGCCGCTGGAGCTCCAGGCGCTGGTGAAGGGCCACGACCCCGAGCTGCCGGACGCGATCGTCACCGTGCGCGGCCAGGCCACCGTGGCGCTCACCCCGGGCGAGGTGCAGTCCGTGCACGTCGTCCCGCCCGATCCGCCGGCCGTCCCGGAAGCCGTCGAGGCGGTCCTGGACGCCGACTGGGTGGTGCTCGGCCCGGGCTCCTGGTTCTCCTCGGTGATCCCGCATCTGCTGGTGCCGGAACTGCTCGACGCCCTGGTCACCACGAAGGCCCGCAAGGTCCTGTCGTTGAATCTCGCACCACAGCCCGGTGAAACAGAGGGGTTCTCACCGCAGCGTCATTTGGAGGTTTTGGGACGACACGCCCCTAAACTCGCGTTGGACGTGGTGCTGGCCGACGAGGCAGCCGTGCCCGACCGCGAATCCCTCGCCGATGCCGCCAAGCGGCTCGGAGCGGCGGTCGAGCTGGCGCCGGTGGCATCGCCCGACGGCGTTCCGGTCCATGATCAGGAGCTGTTGGCCGCCGCGTACGACCGTATTTTCCGGATGCATGGAAGGATCGGCCCATGGCGATGACGCCAGCGGTGAAGGACGAAATCTCTCGGCTTCCCGTCACCCGGACCTGTTGCAGGAAGGCGGAGGTCTCGGCGATTCTCCGGTTCGCGGGCGGGCTGCACCTGGTGAGCGGCCGGATCGTGATCGAGGCGGAGCTGGACACCGCGATGGCGGCGCGCCGGCTCAAGCGCGACATCCTCGAGATCTTCGGGCACAGCTCGGAGCTGATCGTGATGGCCCCCGGCGGGCTGCGGCGCGGTTCGCGCTATGTCGTACGGGTGGTGGCGGGCGGCGACCAGCTGGCCCGTCAGACCGGCCTGGTGGACGGCCGGGGCCGCCCCATCCGCGGGCTGCCGCCGCAGGTGGTCTCGGGGGCCACCTGCGACGCCGAGGCCGCCTGGCGCGGCGCGTTCCTCGCCCACGGCTCCCTCACCGAGCCCGGCCGCTCCTCCTCGCTGGAGGTCACCTGCCCCGGCCCCGAGGCGGCCCTCGCCCTGGTCGGCGCGGCGCGCCGGCTCTCCATCGCGGCCAAGGCCCGCGAGGTGCGTGGCGTGGACCGGGTCGTCGTCCGCGACGGCGACGCGATCGGCGCCCTGCTCACCCGGCTCGGCGCCCATGAGTCGGTGCTGGCCTGGGAGGAGCGCCGGATGCGGCGCGAGGTCCGCGCCACCGCCAACCGGCTCGCCAACTTCGACGACGCGAACCTGCGCCGCTCGGCCCGCGCGGCGGTCGCCGCCGGGGCCCGGGTGGGACGCGCGCTGGAGATCCTCGGCGAGGAGGTCCCCGAACACCTCGCGGCGGCCGGACGGCTGCGCATGGAGCACAAGCAGGCCTCGCTGGAGGAGCTGGGAGCGCTCGCCGACCCGCCGCTGACCAAGGACGCGGTCGCCGGCCGGATCCGCCGCCTGCTGGCCATGGCCGACAAGCGCGCCCAGGATCTCGGCATCCCGGGGACGGAGGCGACGCTCAGCGAGGAGCTGGCGGACGGCCTGGTCGGCTGACTCGGCCACGGCCGGGGGACGTTGGTCCCCGGCCCCCGGGACCTAGGTCCCGAAGCGTGCACGGAGGCCCGTGACCCTACTGGGGAGTACGGGCCTCCGGGCGTATGCCGGTGGCGCGTACGGGCCCTCTCGATGTCACCCCGGGGCCCTCGGAGAGGTAGGGTCGGAGGCGGTCGGGGACATCCCTATACAACTCGCCGGCGTCGAAAACCGGCGTACCTAACGAGGAGATCGGTTTCGTGACGATCCGCGTAGGCATCAACGGCTTTGGCCGCATCGGTCGCAACTACTTCCGCGCGCTGCTGGAGCAGGGTGCGGACATCGAGATCGTGGCTGTCAACGACCTGGGTGACACTGCGACCACGGCCCACCTGCTGAAGTACGACACCATTCTGGGTCGTCTCAAGGCAGAGGTCAGCCACACCGCCGACACCATCACCGTCGACGGGCACACCATCAAGGTGCTCTCCGAGCGCGACCCGGCCGACATCCCCTGGGGTGAGCTGGGCGTCGACATCGTCATCGAGTCGACCGGTATCTTCACCAAGAAGGCCGACGCGGAGAAGCACATCACCGGTGGTGCCAAGAAGGTCCTCATCTCGGCTCCGGCCAAGGACGAGGACATCACCATCGTGATGGGCGTCAACCAGGACAAGTACGACGCGACCAACCACCACGTCATCTCCAACGCCTCCTGCACCACCAACTGTGTGGCGCCGATGGCCAAGGTGCTCGACGAGAACTTCGGCATCGTCAAGGGACTGATGACGACGGTCCACGCGTACACCAACGACCAGCGCATCCTGGACTTCCCGCACTCGGACCTGCGCCGCGCCCGCGCCGCCGCCGAGAACATCATCCCGACCACGACCGGTGCCGCCAAGGCCACCGCCCTGGTCCTCCCGCAGCTCAAGGGCAAGCTCGACGGCATCGCCATGCGTGTCCCGGTCCCGACCGGTTCCGCCACCGACCTCGTCGTCACCCTGGACCGTGAGGTCACCAAGGACGAGGTCAACGCCGCGTTCAAGAAGGCCGCCGACGACGGCGACCTCAAGGGCTTCCTGACGTACACCGAGGACCCGATCGTCTCCTCGGACATCGTCGGCGACCCGTCGTCCTGCACCTTCGACTCCTCCCTGACCATGGTCCAGGAGGGGAACTCGGTGAAGATCCTCGGCTGGTACGACAACGAGTGGGGCTACTCCAACCGCCTCGTCGACCTCACGGTCTTCGTCGGCGACCAGCTCTGACCGTCGGGTCGGCAGGCACAACGATGTGAGTGAAGGGGCTCGGCCGGCGCAACGAAGCGCCGGCCGAGCCCCTTAGCATGCTCATCGGTCCTCCCAAGGAGTAAACGGAACAGATGAAGACGATCGACGAACTTCTCACCGAAGGGGTCGCCGGCAGGCGGGTATTCGTCCGCGCCGACCTCAACGTGCCGCTCGACGGCACCACCATCACCGACGACGGCCGTATCCGCGCCGTCGTCCCGACGGTCGCCAAGCTCGCCGACGCCGGCGCGCGCGTCGTCGTCGCCTCGCACCTGGGCCGTCCCAAGGGTGCCCCGGACCCGGCGTTCTCGCTGGCGCCCGCCGCCGCACGCCTCGGTGAACTCCTCGGTGCCGACGTCGCCTTCGCGACCGACACCGTCGGCGACTCCGCCCGCTCGACCGTCGCGGCCCTCACCGACGGCCAGGTCGCCGTCGTGGAGAACCTCCGCTTCAACGCCGGTGAGACGGCCAAGGACGACGCCGAGCGCGGCGCCTTCGCCGACCAGCTCGCCGAGCTCGCGGACGTGTACGTGGGCGACGGCTTCGGTGCCGTACACCGCAAGCACGCCTCGGTCTTCGACCTCCCGGCCCGGCTGCCGCACTACGCGGGCTACCTCATCGCCACCGAGGTCGGTGTGCTGAAGAAGCTCACCACCGACGTCAAGCGCCCGTACGCCGTCGTCCTCGGCGGAGCCAAGGTCTCCGACAAGCTCGGCGTGATCGACCACCTGCTGGAGAAGGCCGACCGCATCCTGATCGGCGGCGGCATGGCGTACACCTTCCTCAAGGCCCAGGGCCACGAGGTCGGCAGCTCGCTGCTCCAGGAGGACCAGATCCCCGCCGTCCAGGAGTACCTGCGGCGTGCGCAGGACAAGGGCGTGGAGTTCGTCCTGCCGGTCGACGTCGTCGTCGCCCCCGCCTTCCCCGACCTGAAGACCAAGGCCCCGGCCCACCCCACCACCGTCGCCGCCGACGCCATCCCGGCCGGCCAGATGGGTCTGGACAACGGACCGGAGACGAACAAGCTCTACGCATCGAAGCTCGCCGACGCGGCCACCGTCTTCTGGAACGGCCCGATGGGCGTCTTCGAGCACCCCGAGTTCGCCGACGGCACCCGCGCGGTCGCCCAGGCGCTCGTCGACTCCCCGGCCTTCAGCGTCGTCGGCGGTGGCGACTCCGCCGCGGCCGTTCGCATCCTGGGCTTCGACGAGAATGCTTTCGGACATATTTCGACCGGTGGCGGCGCCAGCCTCGAATACCTCGAGGGCAAGACGCTTCCCGGCCTCGCCGCACTGGAGGACTGACCCTCAATGACCACCCGCACCCCGCTGATGGCGGGCAACTGGAAGATGAACCTCAACCACCTGGAGGCCATCGCCCACGTCCAGAAGCTCTCCTTCGCCCTGGCCGACAAGGACTACGACGCCGTCGAGGTCGCCGTCCTGCCGCCCTTCACCGACCTGCGCTCCGTGCAGACCCTGGTGGACGGCGACAAGCTGAAGATCAAGTACGGCGCCCAGGACATCTCGGCGCACGACTCCGGCGCGTACACCGGTGAGATCTCCGGCGCGATGCTCGCCAAGCTGCGCTGCACGTACGTGGCCGTCGGCCACAGCGAGCGCCGCCAGTACCACGGCGAGAGCGACGAGATCTGCAACGCCAAGGTGAAGGCCGCCTACCAGCACGGCCTGACCCCGATCCTCTGCGTCGGCGAGGGACTGGACATCCGCAAGGCCGGTGACCAGGTCTCCTACACGCTCGCGCAGCTCGACGGCGCCCTGAGGGACCTCCCGGCCGAGCAGGCCGAGTCCATCGTCATCGCCTACGAGCCGGTCTGGGCGATCGGGACCGGCGAGGTCGCCACCCCCGAGGACGCCCAGGAGGTCTGCGGTGCGATCCGCCGCCGGCTGGCCGAGCTGTACTCGCCGGAGCTGGCCGACGCCGTCCGCATCCAGTACGGCGGCTCGGTGAAGTCCGGCAACGTGGCGGCCATCATGGCGCAGCCCGACGTGGACGGCGCCCTCATCGGAGGCGCCGCGCTGGACGCCGACGAGTTCGTCAAGATCGTCCGCTTCCGCGACCAGTGAGTATGCGGTAGCGCGGATCCGTCGTACCCTTGCGGGGGCCGAGGGGGTTGTCACCCTCCGGCCCCCGCTGTACGTACAGGCAGTAGTCGAGAATTCTGAAAGTAGGGACCAGCCGTGGTTATGGCGTTCCAGATCGCTCTGATCGTCTTCAGCCTGCTGCTGATGCTGCTGGTGCTCATGCACAAGGGCAAGGGCGGCGGCCTCTCCGACATGTTCGGTGGCGGGATGCAGTCGTCCGTCGGCGGTTCCTCCGTCGCCGAACGTAACCTCGACCGCATCACCGTCGTGGTCGGTCTGGTCTGGTTCGCATGCGTCGTCGTCCTCGGTCTGCTCGTCAAGCTGGGCGACTGACCGGCGTCCGCGATTCCCGTGAGGGTGTAACTCCTTTCACTGGACGCGCGTTGGGCCTTACGTAGACTGGGGCATCCTCGAGCACCATCACGCAGGGAGTTACGACCGTGGCAAGTGGCAACGCGATCCGGGGGAGCCGGGTCGGAGCGGGGCCGATGGGTGAGGCCGAGCGGGGCGAGTCCGCGCCACGCCTGCGCATCTCCTTCTGGTGCTCGAACGGGCACGAGACGCAGCCGAGCTTCGCCCATGACGCGCAGGTGCCGGACACCTGGGACTGCCCGCGCTGCGGCTTCCCGGCCGGCCAGGACCGGGACAGCCCGCCGGACCCGCCCCGTACCGAGCCGTACAAGACGCACCTCGCATACGTACGCGAACGGCGCAGCGACGAGGACGGCGAGGCCATCCTCGCCGAGGCACTCGCCAAGCTCCGCGGCGAGATCTAGCACCGCCGCGGTCCGTACAGCGCCACGGACCACCCCAGTCGTTCACCGGCCGGACACCCAACGGGAGTCCGGCCGGACCGCTTTGCCTCCTCCCGGCCCGCGCACCCGCCACCTGCCTCCTCGATCAATTAGGTTGGAGGGGCAGCGGGGAAGCTGAGTGACGAGAAGAAGTGGGCTGATATCCGGGATGAACGCAGCAAGCCGAACCAAGCTCAACCAGACCCCCGAGTGGACGGCTCTCGCCAAGCACCGTGAGGAGTTCGGCGCCACCCAGCTGCGCGAGCTCTTCGCGCGGCAGCCGGACCGGGGCAGCGCCTGCACCCTCAGGGTCGGCGATCTCCACCTCGACTACTCCAAGCACCTGGTCACCGACGAGACGCTGCGCCTGCTGCGCGAACTCGCCGCCGCGACCGGGGTCGCCGAGCTGCGGGACGCGATGTTCCGCGGCGAGAAGATCAACACCACCGAGGACCGGGCCGTCCTGCACACCGCGCTGCGCGCGCCGCGCGACGCGGTGATCGAGGTCGACGGCGAGAACGTCGTGCCCGCCGTGCACGCCGTCCTGGACAAGATGGCCGCCTTCGCGGAGAAGGTCAGGTCGGGGGAGTGGACCGGGCACACCGGCCGCCCCATCAAGAACATCGTCAACATCGGCATCGGCGGCTCCGACCTCGGCCCCGCCATGGCGTACGAGGTGCTGCGCTCCTTCACGGACCGCTCGCTCACCGTCCGGTTCGTCTCCAACGTCGACGGCGCCGACCTCCATGAGGCGGTCCGCGACCTGGACCCCGCCGAGACGCTGTTCATCGTCGCCTCGAAGACGTTCACCACGATCGAGACGATCACCAACGCCACCTCCGCCCGCGACTGGCTCCTCACCGAGCTGCGGGCCGGTCAGGATGCCGTCGCCCAGCACTTCGTGGCGCTGTCGACCAACGCGGAGAAGGTCGACGAGTTCGGCATCGACACGGCCAACATGTTCGAGTTCTGGGACTGGGTCGGCGGCCGCTACTCCTACGACTCCGCGATCGGCCTCTCGCTGATGATCGCCATCGGCCCGGACCGGTTCCGCGAGATGCTGGACGGCTTCCACCTCGTCGACGAGCACTTCCGCACCGCCCCCGCCGAGGAGAACGCCCCGCTCCTGCTCGGCCTGCTCGGCGTCTGGTACGGCAACTTCTTCGACGCCCAGTCGCACGCGGTGCTGCCCTACAGCCACTACCTGTCCAAGTTCACCGCCTACCTCCAGCAGCTCGACATGGAGTCCAACGGCAAGTCCGTCGACCGCGAGGGCGACCCCGTCCAGTGGCAGACCGGACCGGTCGTCTGGGGGACCCCCGGCACCAACGGGCAGCACGCGTACTACCAGTTGATCCACCAGGGCACCAAGCTGATCCCGGCGGACTTCATCGGTTTCGCCGCCCCGGTCCACGACCTGCTGCCCGGCCTGATCGCCCAGCACGACCTGCTGATGGCCAACTTCTTCGCCCAGACCCAGGCGCTCGCCTTCGGCAGGACGCCCGACGAGGTCCGCGCGGAGGGCGTGCCCGAGGAGCTCGTCGCGCACAAGACGTTCCGGGGCAACCACCCGACGACCACGATCCTCGCCGACAAGCTGACCCCCTCGGTCCTCGGCCAGCTCATCGCGCTCTACGAGCACAAGGTCTTCGTCCAGGGCGCCGTCTGGAACATCGACTCCTTCGACCAGTGGGGCGTCGAACTCGGCAAGGTCCTGGCCAAGAAGATCGAGCCCGTCCTGACCGGTGAGACCGGCACCGGGGAGCTCGACAGCTCCACCGCGGCCCTCGTCACCGCCTACCGCACGCTGCGGGGACGCTGAGCCCATGCCACCGGGGGAGGGGACGGCGGGGATACGGCTGCGGCCGCCGCGCAACACGCTGAACGAGCGGGCCGTGGGCTGGTGGCGGGTCCAGTGGCTGCTGATGACCGCGCTGCCCGTCGTCCCGCTCGCCGTGCTGGGCGCGCTGATCGAGCCCGCCCGCTTCTGGCTGCTGCTGCCCGCCGCGGTGCTCGCCGCGGCGGGCGTGGCGGCCGCCTTCCTCCTCCCCCTGTGGTGGTTCCGCGTCCACCGCTGGGAGGTCACCGAGGACGCGGTGTACGTGCGCACCGGGTCCTTCCGGCAGGAGTGGCGGATCGCGCCGATGTCCCGGATCCAGACCGTGGACACCGTGCGCGGCCCGCTGGAGCAGCTCTACCGGCTCGCCACCGTCACGGTCACCACCGCCTCCGCCAAGGGAGCGGTGCGGATCGAGGGGCTGGACCACGAGGTCGCCGCCGAACTGGCCGAACGGCTCACCCTCATCACCCGCGACACCCCCGGCGACGCCACATGAGCACCCCGCGCCTCCCGTACCCCCCTGGCGAAGCCATATGAGCACCCCGCGCCTCCCGTACCCCCCTGGCGACGCCACATGAGCACCCCGCGCCTCCCGTACCCCCCTGGCGACGCCACATGAGCACCCCGCGCCTCCCGTACTCCCCCGAGGACGACTGGCGCCGCCTGGACCCCCGTACGGTCTGGGTCACCGTCCTCGTCGTGGCGGGCGTCGTCGCGGGCGCGGCCCTGCCCGCCACCCTCGGCCTCTCCGGCCGGCTCGGGCTCCTAGGCGCGGTGCTCGCGGTGGCCGGCGCCGGCGTCCTGGTCATCGGGGCGGCGGCGGGCGCCGACCGGGTCCGCTGGCACCGCACCCGCTACCGCGTCGGCGAGGAGCGCGTCGACCTGCGCACCGGCCTCCTCCTCGTCAAGCGCCGCTCCCTGGCCCGCGGCCGCATCCGCACCGTCGACCTCACCGCCAACCCGCTGCTGCGCCTCCTCGGCCTGGTCACCGTCAGGATCGGCACCGGCGAACAGGGCGGCGACTCCACCCTGGAGCTGGATCCGGTCACCCGCGCCGAGGGCGAACGGCTCCGCCGCCTCTTGCTGGAACGCACCGCCACCCCACCGACCGGCCTCCACCACGACGGCGAACTGGCCACGCTCGACCTCCGCTGGATCCGCTACGCCCCCTTCTCCTTCGGCGCCCCCGTGCTCGGCGGGGCCGCCGCCGGGGCCGTGATGCAGGTCAGCGACTGGGCCGGGGTCCAGGCTGAGGTCATCGCGTGGATCGGCGACCGGTTCCGGGACACCACGCTGCTCCGGATGATCGTCATCCTGGTCCTTGCCGCCCTGCTCGCGGGCGTCGTCGGGGCGCTCGGCCTCTGGATCGAGATGTGGTGGAACTACCGCCTGGAGCGCGAGCCCGGCGGCACCGTACGGGTCCGGCGCGGGCTGTTCACCTCCCGGTCGATCTCCGTCGAGGAGGCCCGGCTGCGCGGTGTGGACCTCGTCGAACCCCTCGGCGTACGGCTGCTCGGCGCCGCCCGGCTGGACGCCATCACCACCGGGCTCGCCAAGGACGACGAGTCGAAGTACGCCGACCACGACACGGTCCTTCCGGCGGTGCCGCGCCCGCTGGCCGACTCCGTCGCCGCCGCGGTACTCCGGGAGGAGAACACCCCGACCGGCGTCCCGCTGACCCGCCACCCGCGCGCCGCCCGGGGCCTCCGACTGCGCCGGTCGCTGGCCACCGCCCTCGCCCCGGTCCTGATCCTCACCGTCCTCGGGGCGCTCCTCACCCCCGTACTCCTGTGGATCGCGCTCGGCTGCGCGGTGGTGTTCCCGCCGCTCGCGGTGGCGCTCGCGCTGGATGCGTACCGGGCCCTCGGCCACGGGCTGTCCGGCCGCTACCTGGTGACCCGCTCCGGCACCCTGCGCCGCTCCACCGCCGCCCTGGAGCGGGCCGGGGTGATCGGCTGGACAGTCAAGCAGTCGTACTTCCAGCGGCGGGCCGGTCTGGTCAGCATCACGGCCACCACGGCCGCCGGAGGGGGCGCGTACACGGCGTACGACACCGATGCGGCCGAGGGCCTCACCTTCGCCGCCGAGGCCGTCCCCGGGCTGCTGGAACCCTTCCTGGAGCGGTCCGGCGGCACCACCTGAACCCGGTCAGCCGCCGCGCGTGGTGTCGATGACGCAGAAGCGGTTGCCCTCGGTGTCGGCGAGGACCACGAAGTCCGGGTCCGGCGGGTAGAGCTCCCACGCGACCCGCTCGGCGCCAAGGCCGACCAGCCGCTCCACCTCGGCCTCCTGGGCGTCGGAGTAGAGGTCGAGGTGGACCCGGGGGACCTCCTGCACCGGGGAGGAGGAGCGCCCCAGCGCCACCCCGACACCGGGCCCCTCGACCGGGACCAGGACCACCCAGTCGTCCGTCCCCGGCTCGCGCTCGGTGTACGTGAGCGCCGCCTTCCAGAAGGAGGCGGCCCGCGTCACGTCCGACGCGCCCATCACCACGGTTCCGATGTGCACCATGGGGCGAGCCTTTCATGCCGCAGGCCCGGCCCGCTGGGAGAAAAGCGGGCCGGGCCTGCGATCCGTGACTTCAGGCAGAGGCCGGCGGATACAGCGCGCGCGGCAGCTGCGAGGCCGCCGCCGCGTCCAGCAGCCACAGCGTCCGGCTGCGCCCGTACGCGCCCGCCGCCGGAGCCTGGATCTCCCCGGCGCCGGACAGCGCGATGGCCGCGGCCTCCGCCTTGTCCTCGCCGGCCGCCAGCAGCCACACCTCACGCGCCGCGCGGATCGCGGGCAGGGTGAGCGAGACGCGGACCGGCGGCGGCTTGGGGGCCCCGTGCACACCGACGACGGTGCGCTCGGTCTCCCGTACCGCGGGCAGCTCCGGGAAGAGCGAGGCGACATGGGTGTCCGGGCCGACGCCCAGCATCAGCACATCGAACGCCGGCACCCCGCCGTGGTCCTCCGGCCCCGCGGCGGCGGCCAGTTCGGCCGCGTACCCGGCGGCCGCCTCGTCCACGTCCGTGCCGTACGGGCCGTTCGACGCGGGCATCGCGTGCACCCGGGCCGGGTCCAGCTCCACCGCGTCCAGCAGCGCCTCGCGGGCCTGGGTGACGTTCCGCTCGGGGTCGCCCTCGGGCAGGAACCGCTCGTCGCCCCACCACAGGTCCAGCCGCGCCCAGTCGACCGCGTCCCGGGCGGGCGCGGCGGCGAGCGCGGCCAGCAGGCCGTTGCCGTTGCGCCCGCCGGTCAGCACCACCGAGGCGTGGCCCCGGGCGGCCTGGGCGTCCACGATCCTCGTGATCAGCCGGGCCGCCGCGGCCTGCGCCATCAGCTCCTTGTCGCGGTGCACGACCAGCTGAGGAGGCGTCACTTGGCGGCCGCCTTCTTGGCCGGGGCCTTCTTCGCGGCGGGAGCCTGCTGCTCGCCCTCGGCGCTCTTCTTCTCCGCCACGGCCGCGGCCTCGACCTCGCCGCCCGCGTGGAGCTTCGCCACCCCGAACTTCACCGCGGACTCATAGGTGTTGTCCGGGTCCAGCCGACGCAACTCCTCCGCCAGCAGTTCGGCGGTGTCCCGGCGCTTGAGCGCCACCGCGCGGTCCGGCTGGCCGTGCATGGAGAGCGTGGCCAGCGAGCCGTCGGCCCGGTCGAGCACGATGACGCCGTTCTTCGTCTCCATCCGGACGGCGGTCAGACCCGGGCCGCCGGAGTACGTGCGCTCCACCGGGACCCCGAGCCGGTCCGCGAGCCACATGGCGAGCAGTTCGCAGCTCGGGTTGTCGCTCTCGCCCTCGACGGTGGCGCCGATGACCTCCGCGGGCTGCTGGTCCAGCGCCGCGGCCAGCATCGAGCGCCACGGCGTGATCCGGGTCCACGACAGATCGGTGTCGCCGGGGCTGTACGTCGCCGCCCGCACCGCCAGCTCGTCGAGCGGGCGCTCGGCGGAGTAGCCGTCGGTGATCCGGCGCTGGGCGAGCGCGCCCAGGGGGTCCTTCGCCGCGTCGGCGGGCGCGTCGTCGGGCCACCAGACCACCACCGGGGCGTCCGGCAGCAGCAGGGGGAGAACCACCGACTGGGCGTGGTTGGCCAGTTCGCCGTGCAGGCGCAGGACGACGGTCTCGCCGGTGCCCGCGTCGGAACCGACCCGGACCTCGGCGTCGAGCCGGGCGTCGCGCCGGGCGCGCGGCGAGCGGCTGACCCGCTTGATCACCGCGATGATCCGCGAGGGGTGCTCGCGCGAGGCGTCACCGGCCGACTTGAGCGCGTCGTAGGCGTTCTCCTCGTCGGTGACGATGACCAGCGTGAGCACCATGCCGATGGCGGGGGTGCCGATCGCCCGGCGGGCCGAGACCAGCGCCTGGTTGATCTTGCTGGACGTGGTTTCCGTGAGATCGATCTTCATGGCCGCCTCCAGCTCCGTCCGTCACGTGCGAGCATCTCGTCGGCCTCGGCCGGACCCCAGGTGCCGGCCGCGTACTTCGCGGGCTTGCCGTGCTTGTCCCAGTACTCCTCGATCGGGTCGAGGATGGTCCAGGAGAGCTCGACCTCCTGGTGGCGCGGGAAGAGGTTGGCGTCGCCGAGCAGGACGTCGAGCAGCAGCCGCTCGTACGCCTCCGGGCTGGACTCCGTGAAGGACTCGCCGTACGCGAAGTCCATCGTGACGTCCCGGACCTCCATCGAGGTGCCGGGCACCTTGGAGCCGAAGCGGACGGTGACGCCCTCGTCCGGCTGCACCCGGATGACCAGGGCGTTGCCGCCGAGCTCCTCCGTGGCACCGGACTCGAAGGGCAGGTAGGGCGCCCGCTTGAAGACGACCGCGATCTCCGTGACCCGGCGGCCGAGCCGCTTGCCGGTCCGGAGGTAGAACGGCACGCCCGCCCAGCGGCGGTTGTTGATCGTCAGCTTGATCGCCGCGTAGGTGTCGGTCGTCGACTTGGGGTCGATGCCCTCCTCCTCGCAGTAGCCTAGGACCTCCTGGCCGCCCTGCCAGGCGTGCTCGTACTGGGCGCGCACGGTGTGCGAGCCGAGGTCCTCGGGCAGCTCGACGGCGGTGAGCACCTTGAGCTTCTCGGCGACCAGGGCCTTCGGGTGGAAGGAGCCGGGCTCCTCCATCGCGGTGAGCGCCAGCAGCTGGAGCAGGTGGTTCTGGATGACGTCACGGGCGGCGCCGATGCCGTCGTAGTAGCCGGCCCGGCCGCCGATACCGATGTCCTCGGCCATCGTGATCTGCACGTGGTCGACGTAGGACCGGTTCCAGATCGGCTCGAACATCGTGTTGGCGAACCGCAGTGCCAGGATGTTCTGGACCGTCTCCTTGCCCAGGTAGTGGTCGATCCGGAAGACCTCGTTGGGCGGGAAGACGTCGTGCACGAGCTGGTTGAGCTCCTGCGCGCTGGCCAGGTCGTGGCCGAACGGCTTCTCGATGACGGCCCGTCGCCAGGACCCTTCCGTCTGGTCGGCGAGTCCGTGCTTCTTGAGCTGCTGGACGACCTTGGGGAAGAACTTCGGCGGCACGGAGAGGTAGAAGGCGTAGTTGCCTCCGGTGCCCTGCACCTTGTCGAGCTCCTGGATGGTCGCCTTGAGCGTCTCGAACGCCGCGTCGTCGTCGAAGTTGCCCTGGACGAAGCGCATCCCCTGGATGAGCTGCTGCCAGACCTCCTCGCGGAACGGCGTACGGGCGTGCTCCTTGACGGCGTCGTGGACCACCTGGGCGAAGTCCTCGTCCTCCCAGTCGCGGCGCGCGAAGCCGATGAGCGAGAAGCCCGGTGGCAGCAGGCCGCGGTTGGCCAGGTCGTAGACAGCGGGCATCAGCTTTTTACGGGACAAATCGCCCGTGACGCCAAAGATGACCAGGCCCGACGGCCCCGCGATACGCGGGAGCCGTCGGTCCTGTGCGTCACGGAGCGGGTTGGCTCCGGGAACAGCAGACAAGTGGTCAGCCCTCCGAGGGGGCGAGGCGCTGGAGCTCCGCCTCGGTCGACTTGAGCAGGTCGGTCCAGGACGCCTCGAACTTGTCGACGCCCTCGTCCTCCAGCACCTGCACGACGTCGTCGTACGAGATGCCGAGCTTCTTGATCGCGTCCAGGTCGGCGCGCGCCTGGTCGTAACCGCCGGCGACGGTGTTGCCGGTGATCTCGCCGTGGTCGGCCACGGCCTCCAGGGTCGCCTCCGGCATGGTGTTGACCGTGTTGGGGGCCACCAGGTCGTCGACGTACAGGGTGTCCTTGAGCGCCGGGTCCTTGACACCGGTGGAGGCCCACAGCGGACGCTGCTTGTTGGCCCGCGCCTTGTCCAGGGCGGCCCAGCGGTCGCCCGAGAAGGCCTCCTCGTACGCCTCGTAGGCCAGGCGGGCGTTGGCCAGGGCGGACTTGCCCTTGGCGGCCTTCGCCTCGTCGGAGCCGATGGCGTCCAGCCGCTTGTCGATCTCGGTGTCCACGCGGGACACGAAGAAGGACGCCACCGAATGGATCTTGGAGAGGTCCAGGCCCGCGGCCTTCGCCTTCTCCAGGCCCGCCAGGTAGGCGTCCATGACCAGCCGGTAGCGCTCCAGCGAGAAGATCAGCGTCACGTTCACGCTGATGCCCCGGCCGATGGTCTCGGTGATCGCCGGCAGACCGGCCTTGGTCGCCGGGATCTTGATCAGCGTGTTCGGCCGGTCGACCAGCCAGGCCAGCTGCTTGGCCTCGGCGGTGGTGGCCAGCGTGTTGTGCGCCAGGCGCGGGTCGACCTCGATGGAGACCCGGCCGTCCTGGCCGCCGGTGGCGTCGAAGACCGGGCGCAGGATGTCGGCGGCGTCGCGGACGTCCGCCGTCGTGATCATGCGGACGGCTTCCTCGACGGTGACCCGGCGGGCGGCGAGGTCGGTGAGCTGCTGCTCGTAACCGTCGCCCTGCGAGATGGCCTTCTGGAAGATCGACGGGTTGGTGGTGACGCCGACGACATGGCTCTGGTCGATCAGCTCGGCCAGGTTGCCCGAGGTGATCCGCTTGCGCGACAGGTCGTCGAGCCAGATCGCCACGCCCTCGTCGGAGAGGCGCTTGAGTGCGTCTGTCATGAGTTGCATCTCCTACTAGTCGTATATATGGCGTCAGCGTGCTGCGGCGTCGAGAGATTCCCGCGCGGCTGCGGCCACGTTCTCGGCGGTGAAGCCGAACTCGCGGAAGAGGACCTTCGCGTCGGCCGAGGCACCGAAGTGCTCCAGCGAGACGATCCGGCCGGCGTCCCCCACGTACCGGTACCAGGTCAGGCCGATGCCGGCCTCGACGGCGACCCGCGCCTTGACCGACGGCGGGAGCACACTCTCCTTGTACGCCTGGTCCTGCTCTTCAAACCACTCGACCGACGGCATCGAGACCACCCGGGTCGGCACCCCGGCCGCCTGGAGCTGCTCGCGCGCCTCGACGGCGAGGTGGACCTCGGAGCCGGTGGCGATGAGCAGCACCTGCGGCGCCGTGTTCTGTCCGGAGGGCCCTTCGGCCTCGAACAGGACGTAACCGCCCTTGGCCGCGTCCTCGTTCGCCCCGTACGTCGGCACGCCCTGGCGGGTCAGCGCGAGACCGTGCGGGGCGCCCTTGCCGAACACCTTGGTGTAGCGGCGCAGGATCTCGCGCCAGGCGATGGAGGTCTCGTTGGCGTCGGCCGGGCGCACGACGTTCAGGCCCGGGATGGCGCGCAGTGCGGCCAGGTGCTCGACCGGCTGGTGGGTCGGGCCGTCCTCGCCGAGGCCGACGGAGTCGTGCGTCCACACGTACGTCACCGGAAGGTGCATCAGCGCGGAGAGGCGCACGGCGTTGCGCATGTAGTCGGAGAACACCAGGAAGGTGCCGCCGTAGATACGGGTGTTGCCGTGCAGCGCGATGCCGTTCATCGCGGCGGCCATCGCGTGCTCGCGGATGCCGAAGTGGATCGTGCGGCCGTACGGGTCGGCCTCCGGCAGCGGGTTGCCCGCCGGCAGGAACGACGACGTCTTGTCGATGGTGGTGTTGTTCGAGCCGGCGAGGTCGGCGGAGCCGCCCCACAGCTCGGGCACGACCTCGCCCAGCGCCTGGAGCACCTTGCCGGACGCGGCACGGGTGGCCAGGGACTTGCCGGTCTCGAAGACCGGGAGCTTCTCCTCCCAGCCCGCGGGCAGCTCACCCGCGGCGATCCGGTCGAAGTCGGCGGCACGCTCCGGGTCGGCGGTGCGCCACGCGGCGAAGGCCTTGTCCCACTCGGCGCGGGCCTCGCGGCCGCGGTCCAGGGCCTGGCGGGTGTGGCCGATGACCTCGTCGGAGACCTCGAAGGTCTGCTCCGGGTCGAAGCCCAGGACCCGCTTGGTCGCCGCGACCTCGTCGTCGCCGAGCGCCGAGCCGTGGGCCGCCTCGGTGTTCTGGGCGTTCGGGGCGGGCCAGGCGATGATCGAGCGGGCCGCGATGAACGACGGGCGCTCGGTCTCGGCCTTGGCCGCCTGGAGTGCCGCGTACAGACCCGCCGGGTCCAGGTCGCCGCTGGGCAGCTGGTCGACGCGCTGGACGTGCCAGCCGTAGGCCTCGTACCGCTTCAGGGTGTCCTCGGAGACCGCGGTCTCCGTGTCGCCCTCGATGGAGATGTGGTTGTCGTCCCAGAGCAGGACCAGATTGCCCAGCCGCTGGTGGCCGGCCAGCGAGGACGCCTCGGCGGAGATGCCCTCCTGGAGGCAGCCGTCACCGGCGATGACCCAGACCGTGTGGTCGAACGGGGAGGTGCCGGGGGCCGCCTCGGGGTCGAAGAGGCCGCGCTCGTAGCGGGCGGCCATGGCCATGCCCACCGCGTTGGCGACGCCCTGGCCCAGCGGGCCCGTCGTGGTCTCGACACCGGTGGTGTGGCCGTACTCCGGGTGCCCCGGCGTCTTGGAGCCCCAGGTCCGGAACGCCTTCAGGTCCTCCAGCTCCAGGCCGTAGCCGGCGAGGTAGAGCTGGATGTAGAGGGTCAGGCTGGAGTGGCCCGCCGAGAGGACGAACCGGTCGCGGCCGGTCCACTCCGCGTCCGCGGGGTCGTGCCGCATGACTTTCTGGAACAGGGTGTACGCGGCGGGAGCCAGGCTCATGGCCGTGCCCGGGTGGCCGTTTCCGACTTTCTGTACGGCGTCCGCGGCGAGGACGCGGGCGGTGTCCACGGCCCGCTGGTCCACATCGGTCCACTGGAGGTCTGTGGTGGTCGGCTTGATGCTCACCCTGAGTCAGGGCTCCTCTCCACTGTTGTAGGCCGGTGACCGTGAGCGCACCGGGCGTTGTCGAGCCTACCCCCGCCGCGGGGCGCACTTTCCGAGCTTTTTCCAGGGTGCGGGCGACGTGCGCACTTCGCCTCCCGGCGGACCGCCCGCGTACATCGCGCAGTCACCCTCAACACGACCCCACCCCCGCGAAGGACGGTGTATCCCCAACGTCTACAGTGGTCGGGTTCGCGCAAGTCTTCACCGGGCCTCCTCGCCCGGAGCTTGCTGGGATTTCTCTGTCAGGGGTGTGCGTGACGGCCGTCGAGTCCCGACCCGCAGGGGTCGCCTTGACTCCCAGCCCAGGGGGCCATCGCCCGTACGGGGCCCGTGTCAAGGCATTTGTGGCGCTTACCAAGCCACGGATCATCGAGCTGTTGCTCATCACCACCGTTCCGGTGATGTTCCTCGCCGCCCAGGGCGTACCCGACCTGTGGCTCGTGCTCACCACCACCGTCGGGGGATACCTCTCGGCGGGCGGCGCCAACGCGCTGAACATGTACATCGACCGGGACATCGACGCGCTGATGGACCGCACGTCGCAGCGTCCGCTGGTCACCGGCATGGTCAGCCCCCGTGAGTGCCTCGTCTTCGGCATCTCCCTCGCGGTGGTCTCCACGCTCTGGTTCGGCCTGCTCGTCAACTGGCTGTCGGCCGGACTCGCCCTCGGCGCGCTACTCTTCTACGTCGTCGTCTACACGATGCTGCTGAAGCGCCGCACCTCGCAGAACATCATCTGGGGCGGCATCGCCGGCTGCCTGCCGGTGCTCATCGGCTGGTCCTCCGTGACGAACTCCCTCTCCTGGGCCGCCGTCATCCTCTTCGCCGTCATCTTCTTCTGGACGCCGCCGCACTACTGGCCGCTCTCCATGAAGGTGAAGGACGACTACGCCCGGGTCGGCGTCCCGATGCTCCCGGTCGTCGCCTCCAACCAGGTGGTCGCCCGGCAGATCGTGATCTACAGCTGGGTGATGGTCGGCGTCTCGCTGCTGCTCACCCCGCTGGGCTACACCGGCTGGTTCTACCTGTCGGTGGCGCTGCTGGCGGGCGGCTTCTGGCTCTGGGAGGCCCACGGTCTGCAGAGCCGGGCCAAGGCGGGAGTGACCGGCGCCAAGCTGAAGGAGATGCGGCTGTTCCACTGGTCCATCACCTACGTCTCGCTCCTCTTCCTGGCGGTCGCGGTCGACCCCTTCCTGCGCTGATCCCCCCTCGACGGGCGGGTCACGTGGCACAAGCCACGTGACCCGCCCGTCGCCGTTCCCCCTACCCGTCGGTAGCATCCTGTCCATGGCAGAGACGGCAGCAGACGCAGCAGACACCGGGCAGACCTCGCGGACGGACGCCAGGCAGGCGGCCCGCGCGGAGCGCAGGGCGGCGAAGCTGGCCCGGGAGATCGGGGCCTTCGCCAAGGAGCACGGCGGCGCCGAGGGGCAGCTCGCTTACCTCGGCCAGGCGGGCGCCCGTATCGTCCTGGTCGGCCAGGACGGCGCCTGGGGCGACCTGGTGGCCCCGACGTACGCGGTGGCCGAGAGCGCGGCTGAGAAGTCCGGGATCACGATGCACGAGCAGTTCGACGGCGACTTCGCCCTCAAGGTCCGCACGGGTCCCTACGAGTGGTCGCGGATGGCCGGCATCCAGGTCGGCGGGCCTTCCAACGACCGCTGAGCGGGTACGGCGAAGGGGCGGCGGGCACAGGCCCGCCGCCCCTTTCCCGTACGGATTTCTAGACCGCCCGCGCGGCCGCCGGCCGCTGCCGCTCGGCCGACGGGCCGGGCAGCGGGGTCGACTCGCCGTCGCCGCGCTCGCGCATGCTCATCACGAGCCGGATCACGGCGATCCACATGAGGGCCGAGCCGAGCATGTGGACGCCGACCAGGATCTCCGGGACGTCGCTGAAGTACTGCACGTACCCGATCGCGCCCTGGGCGAGCAGCACGACCAGCAGGTCACGGGCGCGGGCCCGGGCATCGGCGGGCGCGTCCACCACCCGCAGAGCCAGCCACATCGCGATGGCCAGCGCGCAGACCACCCACGCGGCGATGGCGTGCACATGGGCGGCGGCCGACCAGTCCCACGGCATGCGCGGTACGTCGCTGCTGTCACCCGCGTGCTTGCCGGAACCGGTCACCGAGGTGCCGAGCACGATGAGGACCACGGTGGTCGCCAGGATCGCCCAGGAGAGCCGGCGCACCGGCAGGGGGGCACGGGGGCGCGCCGGGCCGTCGCCCTCGCCGATCCGCACCCAGGTGCTCACGGTGACCGCGAGCAGCGCGTTGGCGAGCAGGAAGTGCCCGGCCACCGTCCACGGGTTCAGCCCCGCCCAGACGGTGATGCCGCCGAGGACGGCGTTGCCCAGCACGATCCAGAACTGCGACCAGGCCAGCCGGGTCACCTTGCGGCGGCGCGGCTCGGCCGAGCGGGTCGCCACGATCGTCCAGCCGACGGCGGCCGACAGGACGTACGTCAGCATCCGGTTGCCGAACTCGATAGCGCCGTGCAGACCCTGTTCGGGCGTGGCGAACAGGCTGTCGTCGGTGCACTTGGGCCAGGTGTCGCAGCCGAGGCCCGAACCGGTCAGCCGGACGGCACCGCCGGTCACGATGATGAAGACGCTCATCAGCACGGCGGAGAGCGCGGCACGCTTCACCACCCGGGTGGACGGCGTCCAGCGCTTGGCGATGGCAGAGAGGGGGGTTTCCACGCGGACCATCGTAGGACGAGGCTTGTGCATGTTTTCACGAGGGGTGGGTTCGTACCCGCTCGCCCGTGAAGATCCCCGCTGTGGGGGCTACTCCCAGCGGAAGAACTTGGCCGCCGCGCCCAGCCCCAGCACCGCCCACACCGCCAGGATCCCGGCCTGGGCCCACGGCATCGGCGCGCCGTGCTGGAGGACGTCCCGCAGCCCCTGGGAGAGCGCCGAGATGGGCAGCAGTCCCAGCACCGACTGCACCGCGTCCGGGAACTTGTCCAGCGGCACGATGACCCCGCCGCCGACCAGCAGCAGCAGGAAGACCAGGTTGGCGGCGGCGAGTGTCGCCTCCGCCCTCAGCGTCCCGGCCATCAGCAGCCCGAGCCCGGAGAACGCGGCGGTCCCCAGCACCAGGAGCAGCAGGACGGAGAGCGGGTTGCCCTGCGGCGACCAGCCCAGCGCGAAGGCGATCACCGTCAGCAGCAGCACCTGGAGCACCTCGGTGACCAGCACGGACAGGGTCTTCGCCGTCATCAGCGCCCAGTGCGGCAGCGGGGAGGCCCCGAGCCGCTTGAGGACCCCGTAACGGCGCTCGAAGCCGGTGGCGATGGCCTGGCCGGTGAAGGCGGTCGACAGCACGGCGAGGGCGAGGATTCCCGGCGCCAGGAAGTCGACCGACGCGCCCGAGCCGGTGTCCACGACGTCGACCGCGCTGAACAGGACCAGCAGCAGCGCCGGGATGATCACCGTCAGCAGCAGCTGCTCCCCGTTGCGCAGCAGCATCCGGGTCTCCAGCGCGGTCTGCGCGGCGATCATCCGGGGGAGCGGGGCGGCGCCGGGGCGCGGGGTGTACGTACCGGCGCTCATGCGCGCAGCTCCTTGCCGGTCAGTTCGAGGAAGACGTCCTCCAGGGTGTGCCGCTCCACCGAGATGCCCTCGGGCATCACACCGTGCTGGGCGCACCAGGAGGTGACGGTGGCCAGCAGCTGCGGGTCGACGTTCCCGGTGATCCGGTACGTGCCCGGGAGCGGCTCGGCGGCCTCGGAGCCGTCGGGCAGCGCCTTGACGAGCGAGCCGAGGTCGAGCCCCGGGCGGCCGGTGAAGCGCAGGGTGTTCTCCGCGCCGCCCCGGCAGAGCTGTTCCGGGCTGCCCTGGGCGATGACCCGGCCCGCGTCGATGATCGCCACGTCGTCGGCGAGCGCCTCGGCCTCGTCCATGAAGTGGGTGGTGAGCACCACGGTGACCCCGTCGGCGCGCAGCTCGCGCACCAGGTCCCAGGTGGAGCGGCGGGCCTGCGGGTCGAGCCCGGCGGTCGGCTCGTCCAGGAAGACCAGCTCGGGCCGGCCGACGACCGCCAGGGCCAGGGCGAGCCGCTGCTGCTGGCCGCCGGAGAGCCGGCGGTAGGTGGTGCGGCCGCAGGAGCCGAGGCCCAGGCGCTCGATCAGGGCGTCCACGTCCAGCGGGTGGGCGTGGAGCTTGGCCATGTGCCGGAGCATCTCGTCGGCGCGGGCGCCGGAGTAGACGCCGCCGGACTGGAGCATGACCCCGATCCTCGGGCGCAGCCGCTCCGCGTCGGCGACCGGGTCGAGCCCGAGGACGCGTACGGTGCCGGCGTCGGGGCGGCGGTAGCCCTCGCAGGTCTCGATCGTGCTGGTCTTGCCGGCGCCGTTCGGGCCGAGGACGGCCGTCACCGCGCCCGACGCCACGACCAGATCGAGGCCGTCCACCGCGGTCTTCGTGCCGTACCGCTTCACCAGGCCTTCGACCTGTACGACGGGCTCGTTCTCCATGGCGCGTAAGTCTAGGCAGGGGTGGGGACGAACCCTCTCCCGGGGCCAGATTAGGTAACCCTAAGTGACGAACCACACCGTAGATCGTTCCGGACCGTGGTTGTCATGGCCGAATGAATTACGCAACAATGGTGTTGTGAAATACGACGGCGGAGCTCCTCAGGAGGAACTCGCGACCGGTGAGCGCTCGACGCGCAACCGGGTCGCGCGCTCCATCCTGGACCACGGTCCGTCCACGGCGGCCGATCTCGCCAAGCGCGTCGGCCTCACCCAGGCCGCCGTCCGCCGCCACCTGGACGCCCTCGTCTCCGACGATGTCGTCGAAGCCCGTGAGCAGCGGGTCTACGGGGCGCGGACCCGCGGCAGGCCCGCCAAGGTGTTCGCCCTGACGGACTGCGGCCGGGACGCCTTCGACCAGTCCTACGACAAGCTGGCCGCGGACGCCCTGCGCTTCATCGCCGAGTCCGGCGGGGACGAGGCGGTCACCGCCTTCGCCCGTGCCCGGATGGCGGCGACGGGCGAGGCGTACCGCGCCGCGGTCGAGGCCGCGGCGCCCGAAGGACGCACGGAGGCCCTTGCCAGGGCGCTGAGCGCCGACGGGTACGCTGCTACGGCGCGCAGCGCGCCGGGCCCGCAGCAGGGCGAACAGCTGTGCCAGCACCACTGCCCGGTGGCGCACGTCGCCGAGCAGTTCCCACAGCTGTGCGAGGCGGAGACGGAATTCTTCTCCAGCCTCCTCGGGACCCATGTGCAGCGTCTGGCCACCCTCGCCCACGGCGACGGCGTGTGCACGACGTACGTGCCGCGCAGCGGCCACGCAGCACCCCCACAGACCACCCATTCAGCATCTGCAAGCACGGCCGGGAGGAACCCCGCATGACGCTCCCCACGGAGACTGCCCACCCTGAGCTCGAGGGTCTGGGTACGTACGAATTCGGCTGGGCCGACTCCGACGCGGCAGGCGCGGCGGCCAAGCGCGGCCTCTCCGAGGCTGTCGTCCGCGACATCTCGGACAAGAAGAACGAGCCCGAGTGGATGCTGAAGCTGCGGCTCAAGGGCCTCAAGCTCTTCGGCAAGAAGCCCATGCCGAACTGGGGCTCGGACCTGTCGGGCATCGACTTCGACAACATCAAGTACTTCGTGCGGTCCACGGAGAAGCAGGCGGCCTCCTGGGAGGACCTGCCCGAGGACATCAAGAACACCTACGACAAGCTCGGCATCCCCGAGGCGGAGAAGCAGCGCCTCGTCGCCGGTGTCGCCGCGCAGTACGAGTCCGAGGTCGTCTACCACCAGATCAACGAGGAGCTGGAGGCGCAGGGTGTCATCTTCATGGACACCGACACCGCGCTGAAGGAGCACCCGGAGCTCTTCAAGGAGTACTTCGGCACCGTCATCCCCGTCGGTGACAACAAGTTCGCCTCGCTGAACTCGGCCGTGTGGTCCGGCGGCTCGTTCATCTACGTGCCCAAGGGCGTCCACGTCGAGATCCCGCTCCAGGCCTACTTCCGTATCAACACGGAGAACATGGGCCAGTTCGAGCGGACGCTGATCATCGTCGACGAGGACGCCTACGTCCACTACGTCGAGGGCTGTACCGCGCCGATCTACTCCTCGGACTCGCTGCACAGCGCCGTGGTCGAGATCATCGTGAAGAAGGGCGGCCGCTGCCGCTACACGACCATCCAGAACTGGTCGAACAACGTCTACAACCTGGTCACCAAGCGGGCCGTGGCCTACGAGGGCGCGACCATGGAGTGGGTCGACGGCAACATCGGCTCCAAGGTGACCATGAAGTACCCGGCCGTCTACCTGATGGGCGAGCACGCCAAGGGCGAGACGCTCTCCATCGCCTTCGCGGGCGAGGGCCAGCACCAGGACGCCGGCGCCAAGATGGTCCACATGGCGCCGAACACCTCCTCCAACATCGTCTCCAAGTCGGTGGCGCGAGGCGGCGGCCGTACCTCCTACCGCGGTCTGATCGAGATCGGCGAGGGCGCGCCGGGCGCGAAGTCCAACGTGCTCTGCGACGCTCTGCTCGTCGACACGATCTCGCGCTCGGACACCTACCCCTACGTCGACGTCCGCGAGGACGACGTGTCGATGGGCCACGAGGCGACCGTCTCCAAGGTCTCCGAGGACCAGCTCTTCTACCTCATGAGCCGCGGACTCACCGAGTTCGAGGCCATGGCGATGATCGTGCGCGGCTTCGTCGAGCCGATCGCCAAGGAGCTGCCCATGGAGTACGCCCTGGAGCTCAACCGGCTGATCGAGCTGCAGATGGAGGGTTCGGTCGGCTAGGTCCTCGATCCGAGGCCCCCTTGGGGACGGCCGCGCTGCGGCCGTCCCCGCCCCACCGAACCACCCCCCTTCTTGACTGAGAAAGCGAGCACTACGACAGCCATGGCTGAGGCTCAGAACACTCCGGTGGGCTCCACCACCGCCGGCTCCATCGCGGTGGCCGCCGAGTCGACCGTCGCCACGCGCATGAGCGCACCCCCGTCCTTCGACGTCGCGGACTTCCCCGTCCCGCACGGCCGCGAGGAGGAGTGGCGCTTCACCCCGCTGGAGCGGCTGCGCGGGCTGCACGACGGCACCGCGGTAGCGAACGGCGGCGGCGTGAAGGTCGCGATCGAGGCGCCCGAGGGCGTCACCGTCGAGACCGTCGGCCGCGACGACGCCCGGCTCGGCAAGGCCGGTACGCCGGTGGACCGGGTCGCCGCCCAGGCGTACTCCTCCTTCGAGCAGGCCTCGGTCGTCACGGTCGCCAAGGAGGCCGTGCTCACCGAGCCGGTCCGGATCACCGTGCACGGTGAGGGCGGCACCGCCTACGGCCACCAGCTCATCGAGCTGAAGGCCTTCGCCGAGGCCGTCGTCGTCATCGACCACACCGGTGACGCGGTGCTCGCCGCCAACGTCGACTACGTCCTCGGTGACGGCGCCAAGCTGACCGTCGTCTCCGTGCAGGACTGGGACGACACGGCCGTCCACGTCGGCCAGCACAACGCGCTGGTCGGCCGGGACGCCTCCTTCAAGTCGATCGTCGTCACCTTCGGCGGCGACCTCGTCCGTCTGCACCCGCGGGTGGCCTACGCGGCCCCCGGCGGCGAGGCGGAGCTCTTCGGTCTGTACTTCACCGACAAGGGCCAGCACCAGGAGCACCGCCTCCTGGTCGACCACAACACCCCGCACTGCAAGTCCAACGCGGTGTACAAGGGCGCACTCCAGGGCGAGGGCGCGCACGCCGTCTGGATCGGGGACGTCCTCATCCAGGCCGCCGCCGAGGGCACCGACACCTACGAGATGAACCGGAACCTCGTCCTCACCGACGGCGCCCGGGTCGACTCCGTACCCAACCTGGAGATCGAGACCGGCGAGATCGTCGGCGCCGGCCACGCCTCGGCGACCGGCCGCTTCGACGACGAGCAGCTCTTCTACCTCCAGTCCCGCGGCATCCCGGCCGAGGAGGCCCGCCGCCTCGTCGTGCGCGGCTTCTTCGCCGAGCTGGTCCAGCAGATCGGCCTGCCGGACGTGGAGGCGCGACTGCTCGACAAGATCGAGGCAGAGCTGAAGGCGTCCGTCTGATGGCCTTCGTCAAGGCGTGCGCGCTCAGTGAGCTGGAGGACGACACCCCGAAACGGGTCGAGCTCGACGGCACACCGGTCTCCGTCGTCCGTACCGAGGGCGAGGTGTTCGCGATCAACGACATCTGCTCGCACGCGAACGTGTCGCTCGCGGAGGGCGAGGTGGAGGACTGTGCGATCGAGTGCTGGCTGCACGGTTCGTCGTTCGACCTCCGCACCGGCAAGCCGTCGGGCCTTCCCGCGACGCGCCCCGTCCCCGTATACCCCGTAAAGATCGAAGGGGACGATGTGCTCGTCTCCGTCACCCAGGAGTCCTGAGTCACCCATGGCAACGCTTGAAATCCGCGACCTGCACGTCTCCGTCGAGGCCGACAACGCCACGAAGGAGATCCTCAAGGGCGTCGACCTGACCGTGAAGCAGGGCGAGACCCACGCCATCATGGGCCCCAACGGGTCCGGCAAGTCCACCCTCGCGTACTCGCTCGCCGGTCACCCCAAGTACACGATCACGAGCGGCACGGTCACCCTGGACGGCGAGGACGTCCTGGAGATGTCCGTCGACGAGCGCGCCCGCGCCGGCCTGTTCCTCGCCATGCAGTACCCGGTCGAGATCCCCGGTGTCTCGGTCTCCAACTTCCTGCGCACCTCCGCCACCGCCGTCCGCGGCGAGGCCCCCAAGCTGCGTACGTGGGTCAAGGAGGTCAAGGAGACGATGGCCGAGCTCCAGATGGACCCGTCCTTCGCCGAGCGCAACGTCAACGAGGGCTTCTCCGGCGGTGAGAAGAAGCGCCACGAGATCCTCCAGCTGGAGCTCCTCAAGCCGAAGATCGCCGTCCTGGACGAGACCGACTCCGGCCTGGACGTCGACGCGCTCAAGACCGTCTCCGAGGGCGTCAACCGGGTCCGCGCGACCGGCGAGGTCGGCACCCTGCTGATCACCCACTACACCCGCATCCTGAAGTACATCCAGCCCGACTTCGTGCACGTGTTCGCCAACGGCCGGATCGCGGCCTCCGGCGGTGCCGAGCTGGCCGACCAGCTGGAGAACGAGGGCTACGAGGCATACACGAAGGGTGGCCCCGTGAACGGAGGGAACTCAGGAGGTGCAGCAGCGTGACTGACGCCCGACAGGGGCTCACCGGCCTCCTCGACACCGAGGCGATCCGCAAGGACTTCCCGATCCTGGACCGCACGGTCCACGACGGCAAGAAGATCGTTTACCTGGACTCCGCGGCGACCTCGCAGAAGCCGCGCCAGGTCCTCGACGCGCTCAACACGTACTACGAGCGCCACAACGCGAACGTGCACCGAGGCGTCTACACGATCGCCGAGGAGGCCACCGCGCTGTACGAAGGCGCCCGTGACAAGGTCGCGGCCTTCATCAACGCGCCGAGCCGCAACGAGGTGATCTTCACGAAGAACGCCTCGGAGTCGCTCAACCTCGTGGCCAACATGCTCGGCTGGGCCGACGAGCCCTACCGGGTGGACCGCGACACCGAGATCGTCACCACGGAGATGGAGCACCACTCCAACATCGTGCCGTGGCAGCTGCTCGCGCAGCGCACCGGCGCGAAGCTGAAGTGGTTCGGCATCACCGACGACGGCCGGCTCGACCTGTCGAACATCGACGAGATCATCACCGAGAAGACGAAGATCGTCTCCTTCACGCTGGTCTCCAACATCCTGGGCACCGTCAACCCGGTCGAGCAGATCATCCGCCGCGCCCAGCAGGTCGGCGCGCTGGTCTGCATCGACGCCTCGCAGGCGGCTCCGCACATGGTGCTGGACGTGCAGGCGCTCCAGGCCGACTTCGTGGCCTTCACCGGTCACAAGATGGTCGGCCCGACCGGTATCGGCGTGCTCTGGGGACGGCAGGAGCTCCTGGAGGACCTGCCGCCGTTCCTCGGCGGCGGCGAGATGATCGAGACCGTGTCGATGCACTCGTCCACCTACGCCCCGGCGCCGCACAAGTTCGAGGCCGGTACGCCCCCGATCGCCCAGGCCGTCGGCCTCGGCGCGGCCGTGGACTACCTCTCCTCGATCGGCATGGAGAAGATCCACAGCCACGAGAAGGCGATCACCGAGTACGCGGTGAAGCGCCTCCTGGAGGTCCCGGACCTGCGGATCATCGGCCCGTCGACGGCCGAGGACCGCGGCGCGGCGATCTCCTTCACGCTCGGCGACATCCACCCGCACGACGTGGGCCAGGTCCTCGACGAGCTGGGCATCTGCGTCCGGGTCGGCCACCACTGCGCGCGCCCGGTCTGCCTGCGGTACGGAATTCCCGCGACGACGCGAGCGTCTTTCTATCTGTACTCCACGCCCGCCGAGGTCGACGCACTGGTGGACGGCCTGGAGCACGTCCGGAACTTCTTCGGCTGAGGACGCAACGGTGAAGCTTGATTCCATGTACCAGGAAGTGATCCTGGACCACTACAAGCACCCCCACGGGCGCGGCCTGCGGGACGGCGACGCCGAGGTGCACCACGTCAATCCGACGTGCGGCGACGAGATCACGCTCCGGGTGAAGTACGACGGTGAGACCATCGCCGACGTGAGCTACGAGGGCCAGGGTTGCTCCATCAGCCAGGCATCCGCCTCCGTGCTGAACGAGCTGCTCGTCGGCAAGGAGCTGGCCGAGGCGCAGAAGATCCAGGGCGCGTTCCTGGAGCTGATGCAGTCCAAGGGCCAGCTGGAGCCGGACGACGCGATGGAGGAGGTGCTGGAGGACGCGGTCGCGTTCGCCGGTGTCTCCAAGTACCCCGCCCGGGTCAAGTGCGCGCTGCTGAGCTGGATGGCGTGGAAGGACGCGACGGCCAAGGCGCTGTCCGAAGGGAAGACCGCATGAGCGAGAACGAGACCGCGACCATGAAGCCGGCCTCCGAGGAGGAGGTCCGCGAGGCGCTGTACGACGTCGTCGACCCCGAGTTGGGCATCGACGTCGTCAACCTGGGCCTGATCTACGGCATCCACGTGGACGACGCCAACATCGCCACCCTCGACATGACCCTGACGTCCGCGGCCTGCCCGCTGACCGATGTCATCGAGGACCAGGCGAAGTCCGCCACGGACGGCATCGTCAACGAGCTCCGGATCAACTGGGTCTGGATGCCGCCGTGGGGCCCGGACAAGATCACGGACGACGGGCGCGAGCAGCTCCGCGCGCTCGGCTTCAACGTCTGATCCCGCGCTCTCCGGTACAACGCGAACGGCCGTGCCCGCCAGTCCTTGTGGCGGACACGGCCGTTCGCGTTCCCTCTCAGGTGCTCAGGTGCTCAGGTGCTCAGGTGCTCAGGTGCCCGGGCGTGCGGGAGGCGCGGGCCGCAGAGCGCGGGAGCCGTCCCGCACCCCACCGGCACAGGCCAGCGCGATGCCCGTACAGGCCGCGACGGCCACCACCGCGATCAGGCTGTCCGGCCCCGGGGACTCCCGCAGGGCCGAGTCCACGAACGGCACCGCGACCACGGCCTCGGTGGCCCCGAGAACCACGAGCCACGCCGTCCGTACGCCGCCCGGCACCCGGGCCCGTACGTCCTCCCGGCCCAGCAACGCCGCCCCGCCGACGGCCAGCAGCACGAACGCCAGGAGCAGCCCGTTGACCAGGGTGTGGGCGACGGGCGACGGGTCGGTGTGGTCGAGCTCGGCGGTGTCGGGGAACCGGAGTGCGAACAGCAGCACGAAGAAGCCGAGGTACGCGACCTGCAGAAGCAGCGGGACGGGTGCGATCCGGTGGATGAGCAGTCGTTTCATGCGATCTTTCTGATGATGTGTGTGTTCCGTGGTGCGGCCGCCGTGCCGGCCGGACACATTGTCCGGCATGGCCGTTCGCTTGTACCACCTCGCCTTTCGGGGGCCCGGGGTGCCGGTTGAGTTCTTGACGGATGAGCAGGCTGCCGCGTATGCGGCGTTTCGCGGTGCGCCGTCCCGTACGGAGCTGGAGCGATTCTTCTTCCTGGACGACGCTGACCCTGGCGCATTGACCGCGCCGCTGACTACGGCGCCTTCCAGGACGCGGCCCGCGGCCGGGTCGACCTCGCCCGGATCGAGCGGCACTGGGAGGACATCCTGCGGATCATCGGCTCCATCCACACCGGGGCCGTACGCGCCTGCGACGTGATCCGGATGCTGTCCCGGGACGGCCGCCCCACCCCGCTCGGCGACGCGATCGCGTACTACGGGCGGATCGCCAAGACCCCGCACATCCTGCGTCTGGCCGACGAGCCCGGATACCGCAGGCAGATCAAGGTGCAGGCCAACCTCCAAGAGGGCCGTCACGCGCTCGCCCGGAAGATCTTCCATGGCCGGGCCGGACAGCTCTACCAGCGCTACCAGGACGGCATGGAAGACCAGATCGGCGCCCTCGGACTGGTCCTCAACGCCCTGGTGCTCTTCAACACGAGATACATGGACGCCGCCGTCACTCAGCTGCGCGAGGACGGGTTCGACGTCCGCGACGAGGACGTGGCTCGCCTCTCCCCGTTCGTCCGCCATCACATCAACATGCTCGGCCGGTATTCCTTCCAACTCCCCGACCTGCCCGGGGGCCCGCGTCCGCTGCGTGATCCGGACGCCGCCGACGAGGAATGACACTCGGTGATGGGTCGTCAGCGGCACGGGACGCTGACGACCCATCTCACCGGGCTCACAGCTAGAGGCGAATCAGGAAACCTAAGTGAGGTTTGAATACCTCAGAGGTGCAGGTCAACCCTGCAAGGTTTCGCCTGGGGAGAGGTTGCTCCGAGGTGACTGCGAGCGTTGTCAGAGTGAGTTGGCAAGATCGCGGCTAAGAACAGCACTCCGACCACTCCACCACGGCCGTTCGACGTCACCGCGCTCTTCCCTCAACTGGGCCCGCTGGCACGTACGGCGACCCGGTTGCACCCCCGCCCCGGGTCTCCGTCACCGCAGGACAGTTCCATCGGCGGACCGCTGCTATGGCCCGCCAACGAGCCGTGGCCGCACTGCGACGGACCTCATGTGAGGGACACAACGCGCCCGGCCCTGTCCCCGGCGGACGTGCGACAGGAACGGCAGATCCGTGCCGCCTCGCGCGACAGGAGCTTGACCGCGCAGGAACGAGAGACCCTTCAGCGGATCCGTCCCCCTCGGGAGAATCCGCTGAAGTCGGCGTTCGCCCCGTATGAGGGTTCCATGGCGATGCTGCCCGTCGCTCAGTTGTACCGACGGGACGTGCCCGCTCTGCACACACCTGAAGGAGCTGACCTGCTCCAGGTCCTGTGGTGCCCCTTCGACCACCAGGCCATGCCCAGGACCACGCTGTTCTGGCGGTCGGCAGCCACGGTCAGCGACATCCTCAACACGCCCCCCGAACCGCCCGCGATGCGGTCCGACGGCTACCTGCCCGAGCCGTGCCTGCTCAACCCGGAGCAGGTCACCGAATATCCCGACCACCTGGAGTTGAGCAAGGAACGACGGGAGCAGCTCGGGGCCTGGAGCGAATGGCAGGCAGCCGTCACGGATGTCGACGACTACGCGTCGTCCCCGGAGTTGTTCTACGACCGTGAGTTGGCCGCCGCACCCGGCTGGAAGGTCGGCGGTTGGCCTCGCTGGGGCGCCACCGACCCCACCCCCCGGCTCTGCCCTGCCTGCGGCAGCGACATGGATGCCCTACTGACCATCGCCACGTTCGAGGGCGACGACGACAGCAGCTGGCTCCCGAACGAAGTTCGCGAAGACCGAGAACACACCGGTCCGTCCTCCCGCCACACTGGGCCGGAAGGTCAGGCCGTGATCGACTTCTTCCGCGCCCAAGGCATTGAGGTGCACGACCGCGGTCGCGTCCCCCGCGATGCCCGTGTCGCGCCCCTCGGCACCAACCCTGCTCCAAGGCAACCGACCGCCGTCCAGATCGGCAGCGGCTACGACCAGCAGCTCTACGTCTGTCCGGCAGCGCCAGAGCACCCCCACTCCGAGCTGATGCACTAGCCGGCCCCATACACCGGACCCCGCCCCTCCCGAACCCTCCGTGTCCGAGAAGAGCCTTGGGCCTATCGGTGCGTGATGGGGCGAGGCGGTGTGGACGACGCGGACTCATCCGCTCGTGCCTGCGGTTGTACCGCTGGTCCCCAATTCTGGGAAAGTACCCCGCCCTCGGTCAGCGTCGGCGATCGCCCGGGCGCGAGCAGGCTGGTAACGTCGGCGATCGCCTCCGGGGAGGGGTGGAAGTACTTCCGTACGTTCTCCGCCTTCTTGTGCCGGGACTTCGCCATCAGCATCAGCAGGCTCGCCCCTCCCTCGCCGAGGTGGGTCAGGCCGGAGTGTCGCCACTCATGCAGATCCCAGCCCGTGCCCGGCTCACCGCCGAGGGCCGTGTGCTCGTCCAGCAACATCCGGGCCTGCCCGTAGGAGAGCCGGGCGAGCCCAGTGTCCGGGCAGATGTCGCGCGGGCTGACAACCTTGCCGGGGCCTGGCTTGCGGCGGGTGACGAACACCGGCCCGCGCGTACGGCCCTTGAGCAGGCGGGGCAGCAGCCGGTCGGTGCCCGCGCCCGGTAGACCGTCTCCAGAACGAAGGCTTCGCGGATGGCGCCGCGACGACGCGTACGAGGGCGGGCACCCTTGGCCTTCACCGGGGCGCGGCGCCCGGCAGATCCAGCTCCTCGATATTGACACCCAGGATCTCCTCGGCGCGGGCCACGGTCTCGTGGAGCATCCGCCACAGCGTCTTCTCCCGCAGATGCACCTCACGCCGCGCGATCAGCCGGTCGATCGCCATCTTCGAGCGGGCCGGCGTCTCGGAGTCCGGCGGGGTGAGCCGCTTCGCCCAGGCCGGGACCGCCGGGCCGTCGTACCCGCGCTCACCGCACCAGCCCAGCCACGAGAGCACCGACGCACGCCGGGCATTCCAGGTGTTCACCGCGGAGCTGCCCCACAGCAGTTCCAGGGCCTCGCCGATCTCGTCGTCCGCGACGGCCGCCAGCGGCCGGCCCTCGCCGAGCCGCTCGGCGGTCTTACCTACCCCGATCCCGTAGTTGCGGATCGTGTTCGGGTTGCCGAGCGAATCGAGGAAGACGTCGGCCGCCGCGCGGACGGTCAGAGCCTTCCCCGCGGGCAGTTGTACGACGGCGGACACCACTTTCCCCTTGCCGCAGATAACAGAGCCGCGTCATGTACGGCTTGACGACCGTTTCCGCAGGTCGCGATCAGCCTTCCCGCAGGTAATAGGGCGTTATCTGCGGAAGGACTTCAGACCGACCCCATCGCCGACGCTCCGTCAGCCGCCCACCAGGGCCGACAGATCCTTAGCGCCGGTTTTCGTTCCGATGTTCCTCAACCCCCGAGACGCCTACCGGGGCCGGTGCCGCGCTCAGATGGCGCGGGGCCGCTTCCGTGGTGCCGGGCGCTTCCTCGCCTTTTGACGGAAGCCGAGAAGACACTCATAGTTCCCGTTGCTGTATCGGGCGTCCTTCTCTCCGACCCGCGCCGTCCACTGACGGCATGTGGCGTTCACGAATGCTTTTACCGATTCCGGGTCCGCGTACTGCCAGCTTGTGAACCCCGCAAGCCACTTCAGGGCCGCAGCGGGCGAGTGCCCGAACTCCATCAGGCGCACAGCCGTACATGCCGGGTCCACCCACGCGGGACCGATGGCGGGCATTGCCCAGTCCACAACGCACGCCCGGTTCTGCCGAGGCCCGTACATAAGGATGTTGTGGGGGTGGGTATCGGTGTGAAGCAGATTGTTGCCCTTGAGCGCACGTGTTTCGTCGGCATCGATGAATCCTTCGAACCGGTCGGCCAGCGGGGGGACGATGAATGGGAATCGGCCGTACGGCAGGGGATTCGAGAAGGTGAGTTGTTGCATCCAGTTGAGTACGAACTCGATGCCGTCGAGATCGGTTGACCCGGGGGTCATGTCTGCGTGTCGGCCGTTGTCCACGTAGCCGAACGTCAGGCAGAACCAACCGGCGAGCCGGAATCGGTAGCGGAGTTGGGCGCTGATTCCGTCAAGAACGGTGTTCACCTGTTCTTCTTGCCGCAGCGCGTAAACACCTGCGGTGCCCTCGCGTACCCCCTTGAGGAAGAGCGGGCCATGCTTCTGCGTGCGGATCATCAAGGCGACTGAGCAGTTGAGCCCTTCGGCGATCACCTGTGATTCGGTCACCTCCCCCGTGTCGGATTCAATGGCGTTGCGCAACTCGGCCGGAAGCTCTTCCCAGCGGAGACGTTCAAACACAGTTCCCACCTTCAGTAATAGCCGAAGGGGGACCGGTGGCCCGGCCCCCCTCACACTTGCCGACTACTGCGTTGCGCCGCACTTTCGGCAACGCAGCTTGCCACTCCATCCGACCCACTCATGGTCACAGTTGCCCAGAATCCAAGGCTGCATAACTGGTTCCTCTCGGTTGAGTGTTGTGGACCTTGCGACCCGTCCGGCCGCTCACCTGTCCTTCTTCACGGGGTGGGCAGAGCGACCGGGCGGGGGTGGAGCCCCGCCCCTGCCGGGTCCGAATCGAGTACGGGGGAGTCCTCGAATACGGTCGCGTCGGCAGGGGCGGGAGATCAGGAGGGCAGGCGTTCGATGCGCTTCGGGGAGCGCGGGGGGACTCCAGGGCCACGCGAGACGTCGGCTTCGGACCGGCCACGTACGCGGACGCCCCATTCATCGAACTGTGCGGTCAGCCAGTTGTCATCGACGCCCCAGGTACGGCAGATGCCTTGCCGGGTCGCACCGTCGCGGTATGCCTTGATCACGTCGGCTTTGTGTTCCAGCAAGTTGGCGCGGCCTTCCGCGACCTCAGTCTTGGAGCGGCGGGGCATGGTTACCTCTTCTTGCGGATTGTTGTCGGCGTTCGGTGAGCCCGTAAATACCGAAAGGCGGGTACACCTCGACGCGCACGGGGTATCCGCTCTCCGCGCACGGCCAGCAAAGGAGGTCAGGCGTACCACGTTGCTCGCCTGACCTTCGGTTTCGTTGAGGGGCGGTGGTACGTAGCGGACACATTCGACGGGGGCGAGCCAACATGCCTCGCATGTCGTTACGTCCGTGGCCGTTCGTGCAAACCGGGTGGTGAACATGCGGGGTTTGTCCTTGGGGTGTCACGGGGGCGGTCACTTGTGCGCGTCCCCCAGGTGTCGGCGCAACCTGACGTTGCAGACACTCACGCTGCTTGCGTCGCCGTTCGCTTTGGCTCGGTCTCGGTCCTGCGCGACCTTGTCGCAGTGCGCGCACCCCGGTACCGGCTTCGGTTCGGTGAGTGTCGCGGTGCTCTGCTGAGTAGTCATCGGTCCGCCGTTCCCTCTGTCGGCAATACGGGGTCCAGCGTCCGGCGGTAATCGATCTCCGACTAGCGGCCCGCTGTCGGCCAACTGTCGGCCAGACTGGAGACATGAGCAGCGGAATCGGGGCCAACATCCGGCGAGAGCGGCGACGTCTCGGTTGGAGCCAGGCACGGCTGGCGCGGGAGGTGTGCCGCGCGGCCGGCGTGGTCGGTGAGCCGGTCGGCCGCCAAGAGGTAAGCCGGTGGGAGACAGGGAAGCGCACGCCGCGCGAGTGGTTACCGTTCCTCGCTGCTGTGCTGGTTGTCCCCGTGGAAGTGCTCACGACGCCACAGACGGCCGCTGAACCGCCGCTTCCGACGCTGACCAACTTTCTGCCCGCCGAGGACCCGCTAGAGCAGCTGAGCGTCCGTACAGGGGGCCGTATCGGTATGGGACAGGTGGCCGATATGCAACAGCGGGTGCACGGCCTACGGCTTGCCGACGACGTGCTAGCCGGGGGTGACCTCATGCGGCCCGCGCTGCGAGAACTTCGCAAGGCTGTTCACATCTTCCGAGAGCACAGCTACTCCGATCTGACCGGATGTCGACTTCTAGTGCAGCTTGCGGAGTTGGCGCAGATTGCGGGATGGGTCGCGTCGGACGCTGGCCAGCACGCGGAGGCGGAGAGGATCTACCGGCTAGGTCTGAGCGCGGCGACGCAGGCCGAGGACCGGACGCTGGCCGGGAATCTCGCCGGGTCGCTGGCCTACCAACTCAGCAACACTGGAAGGGAGTTGGAAGGTCTAGAGCTTTCCCGTGTCGCTCTCGACGGGGCCGGGCCGGACGCTCCGGCAAAGGCTCGCGCGCTGTATCTCGATCGGGTGGCATGGGCCCACACGAAAGCGGGAGGAACCGAGAATGCGCAGCACGCAATGCGCGCCCTCGGGGAAGCATCGGAAGCATTGGCCGAGGACAGCGAGGGAACCGAGGAGCCGGCATACCTGTATTGGGTGGACGCCGGGGAATTGCGGGTAATGGAATCGCGCGTCTACACCGAATTGCGGCGGCCTCTCCGCGCTGTCCCATTGCTGCGGGAAGTCCTCGGGAAGTACGACGCCACGCACACACGCGAACTAGCGCTATATCTCTCGTGGTTGGCCGTTGCCTACGCCGACGCGAACGAACCCGAGGAGGCTGCGGCCACGGCGGAACGGGTGCTTTCACTGTCGGCAGACGTGGCCAGCGAGCGGACAGCGCAGCGGGTCCGGGTAGTTCTGGAGCGGCTCGCCGAGTATGCCGATGTCCCCGAGGTCAGGTCCGTTCTTGAGTCTACCTAGTCCGACCAAAGCTCTTTACTTGAAATGGTCTCCCTCGCCCTGCGAAGGAAAATAACCGTACGGGGGTCGCGCACCGCGCCACCGGAGCGGCATTCCGCGAATGGCTGCCGTGGCACCGGTAGCGCGGTCGCTGATGCTCTGCGATTCGACCTGAGCCGCGAAGGCAAGGAAGGCCATCATCAGCTCAGAGACCGGGTCCATCGGGTTCCGGAGGTCAAAGACGAGCTTGCCCCCGCCGATGCCCTCGGCGAAGACAAGCATCTTTCGGTGCCGCTTCGCCCACTTCGCAAGGTCGTGCATGTCGCTCATGGACCGGATGGGACGGTCGAACCGCCACCAGGCAAGCGCGTCGTACTCATCCGGACGGGAGAGCCACCCGCCGGGTGCGGGACGGTCGAACGGGGCAATCTTGCTCGCGGACACGTCAAGGTCCACGGCTTCACGGGGCTGGTCGCCCTGTGACCCGGGCCCGGACGCGGCCGGGCCCGGGTCGTCCCGTTCGTGCTACGCAGGGGCGGCGGACGGCGGCGGCCCGTACTGCTCCGGCAGGGTCCGCGCCGCGGCCTCCGCCAGGACCGGGGCCAGGTTCTCCTTGCGCATCCGCAGGTCCACGTACAGCAGGCCGACCACCAGCGGCGGGAAGATCGACGAGAAGAGCTGGCTCACCAGCCCGCTGATCATGGACAGCACCATCAGGCCGCCGAGCAGGCCGATGATCTCCCCGCCGCTCGGTTCCGTGCCCGTGAGGTCCACGGAGCCAGGAATCGCGCCGAGCGCCTGGATCGGCAGCTGGATCATGTAGCCGACCATGGACGCCAGCCCGAAGGCGAGCAGGCCGATCCCGAAGACCCGCCACCAGCTGCCGCGCACCAGCTGGGCCGAGCGCCGGAGCGCCGCGAGCGGGCGCTGGTCCTCGAAGACCAGGACCGTCGGGGCGAGGGAGAGCTTCACCCAGATCCAGACCGCCACCGGGCCGAGGAGCAAGGTGCCGAGCAGGCCGATCCACAGCAGCGGCAGGACGTCGTCGGCGTCGCCCATCGTCAGGAAGTAGACCATCACCGCGACCACGGAGGTCATCAGGAGCATCATCGGGACGAGGACGGTCAGCCCCAGCAGGAACACCGTGCCGATCATGGCCCAGACCCGCGACCAGGCCCGCTTCCAGAGGGTACCGAAGTGGACCGGGCGGCCCAGTACGGCCTCCTGGAGGACCACGGGCACCGCCGCCTGGACGACGGCCGACGCGAGCAGGAAGGCGACGGTGCCGATGATCACCAGGACGCCGAACGCGATGCCCAGCGGGACCAGTTGTGCCGTGTCCGGCTCACCGGGCCCGGTCAGGTCCTCCCAGCTGGCCGCGACGGTGGAGAAGGCGATGGCCGCCCCGACGACCATCACCGCCGTCGCCGCGCCGAACAGTGTCAGCGCGACGCCGACCAACGGTTTCCAGTACCGCCCGAGCGTCGAGAAGGCGCCGCTGAGCATGTCCGAGACCCTCAGCGGCGCCAGGGGTATCACTCCCGGCTTGGGCGGCGCCGCCCATCCGCCGCTCCAGCCACCCGGTCCTCGCGCTCCCCCGTGGAAGGGCCCCCCACCGTGGGGTGCGCCCCCCTGCGGGCCACCGCCCCACCCTGCATCCTGCGCCACTGTCTCTCCGCTCATGTCGTCGGCCCGTGCTGACGGGTCGTGCCATCGGTCGGGACACCGTAGCGCCCCCGACATGGGCCGATGATATGTACATCCGTACGCAGCGATGCGTACACTCGTACGCATGGGATACGCATACGGACTGCTCGCCGCGGCGATCGCGGCGGAGGTGGCCGGCACGACGGCCATGAAGTACAGCGAGGGCTTCACCCGGCTCTGGCCCTCCATCGGCACGGCGGTGGGATACCTCATCGCCTTCACGCTGCTCGCGCAGACCCTCAAGACGCTCTCCGTGGGCACCGCGTACGCGATCTGGGCCGGCGTCGGCACCGCGGCCGTCGCCCTCATCGGCATCCTGTTCCTGGGGGAGTCCGGCAGCCTGGTCAAGCTCGCGGGCGTCGCCCTGATCGTGGCCGGGGTCGTCGTGCTCAATCTGGGAGGGGCGCACTGATGGCCCGCCGGTACGACCCCGAGCGCCGGACGCGGATCGTCGACGCCGCGCTGCGGGTGATCGCGGCCGACGGGATAGCCGGGCTCAGCCACCGTACGGTGGCCGCCGAGGCCGATGTGCCGCTCGGCTCGACCACGTACCACTTCGGCTCGCTGGACGAGCTGCTGATCGCCGCCCTGCGCCGGTCGGACGACAGCTTCGCCCAGGCGCTGCGCGACAGTGACGCCTTCGCCGTACCGCCGGGAGCCGATGGGGACTCGGCCGCCGGGCTCGCCGACGAGCTGACCCGGGTGCTGGAGGAGTGGTTCGCGGGCGAGCGGGGCGCGATCGAGCTGGAGTACGAGCTGTACCTCGCGGCCCTGCGCCGCCCGGCCCTGCGTCCCGTCGCCGCCGAGTGGACCGAGTCGGCGGTCGAGGTGCTGTCCGCGCGCACCGACCCGGCCACCGCGCGGGCCCTCGTCGCGCTGCTGGACGGCGTCTGCCTCCAGGTGCTGCTGACCGGCTCCGCCTTCGACGCGGCCTACACCCGCGAGATGCTGGCCCGGGTGCTGGCGGGCGGGGCCGGAGTGGCGACAGGAACGGCCGCGGACGCGGGTGGTGGAGGAGGGGCCGCACGCTGAGACCGGTTCGCCCGACCGTGCCCCGGCCGGTTAGGTTTCTGTCCATGACCGACACGACACCCCAGGCCCCTTCCCGTACCACCGGCGCCGTCGCCGCCGGCCTCGCCACCGTCGCCGGTGACGGCACCGTCCTCGACACCTGGTTCCCCGCCCCCGAGCTCAAGCCCGAGCCCGGCCCGGCCGGTACGCAGCGGCTCAGCCCGGACGAGGCCGCGGGCCGCCTCGGTGAGGGGGCCGCGAAGGCCGTCGGCGTGGACGCCCGGCGCGGGGTCGAGGTCGTCGCCGTCTCCACGGTCATCTCCTCGCTGGAGGACAAGCCGCTGGACGCGCACGACGCGTACCTGCGCCTGCACCTGCTCTCCCACCGGCTCGTCCAGCCGCACGGCCAGAACCTCGACGGCCTCTTCGGCCTGCTCGCCAACGTCGCCTGGACCTCGCTCGGCCCGGTCGCCGTCGACGACCTGGAGCGGGTCCGGCTCAACGCCCGCGCCGAGGGGCTGCACCTCCAGGTGACCTCGGTCGACAAGTTCCCGCGGATGACCGACTACGTCGCCCCCAAGGGCGTACGGATCGCCGACGCCGACCGGGTCCGCCTCGGCGCGCACCTGGCCGCCGGGACCACCGTCATGCACGAGGGCTTCGTCAACTTCAACGCGGGCACGCTCGGCACCTCGATGGTCGAGGGCCGCATCTCCGCGGGTGTCGTCGTCGGCGACGGCTCCGACATCGGCGGCGGCGCCTCCACCATGGGCACCCTCTCCGGCGGCGGCAACGTGCGCATCGTCATCGGCGAGCGCTGCCTGGTCGGCGCGGAGGCCGGCGTCGGGATCGCGCTCGGCGACGAGTGCGTCGTGGAGGCCGGGCTGTACGTCACGGCCGGCACCCGCGTCACGCTGCCGGACGGCCAGGTCGTCAAGGCCCGCGAGCTCTCCGGCGCCTCCAACATCCTCTTCCGCCGCAACTCGGTCACCGGCACCGTCGAGGCCCGCCCGAACAACGCGGTCTGGGGCGGGCTGAACGAGGTCCTGCACGCGCACAACTGACCCGTCTCAGGCGGCGAGCAACTCCTCGTACGCCGCACGCAGCCCGTCGACCGCCGCGCGGCCGGCGGGCTGCAGCGGTTCCCGGACCGGGCCCGCGTCGAGCAGGGCCTTCACGGTGACGGTGCCGGGGAGACCGCCCGCCATCATCAGCTCGGTGAGCCGGACCGTCAGCCCGTTGAGCCGGGCCGCCTCATCGGTGCGCCCCGCGTCGAACGCGTCCAGCGGCGCCCGCATCCGGCGCGGGGCCACGTTGGCGACGGTGCTGACATAGCCCGCGCCGCCCAGCGCGTACAGCGGGAGGTTCAGCTCCTCGCACCCCGAGTAGTACGCCAGTCGGGTGCGCGCCAGCACCTTCGTCGAGCCGAGCAGGTCGTACGCGCAGTCCTTCACCGCGACCACGCGGGGGTGCTCCGCCAGCCGCAGCAGGGTCTCCGGCTCGATCCGGGTGCCGGTGCGGCCGGGGATGTCGTACAGCATCAGCGGTACGCCGGTGGCCTCGGCGATCCGCAGGAAGTACGTCTCCACGGCGGCCTGCGGCGGGCGGCTGTAGTACGGCGGCGCCACCAACAGCCCGTCCGCGCCGGCCTCTTCGGCCGCCCGCGCGAGGCGCACCGCGTGCGCGGTGTCCGCGCTGCCGACGCCGGAGAGCAGCGGCACCCCGGCACCGACCTCGGCGCGGACGGCCCGCAGCAGGTCCGACTTCTCCACGTCCGACGTGGTGGGGGACTCGCCGGTGGTACCGCTGAGCACGAGCCCGTCGCAGCCCTCGGCCACCAGGTGCGCGGCGTGGGCGCGCGCGGCGTCGAGGTCCAGCGCCCCGGTGGCGGTGAACGGCGTGATCATGGCGCAGAGCGTGCGGCCGAAGGGGCGGGGTGCGGTGGCAGTCATGTCCGCAGTGTCGGCCCCCCTGACCGTGAAGGTCCACTTAGATCTGCTTGCCCCGACCGGCAAGGTTTGCTGAACAGTGCGGGACGGCGCCATGGGGTCGCCCGGCCGCTGGCATGATCGAACGCGCGGACGGCGTACGGCCGGAGGGTCGCGGCGGGAGATGGGCGACATGGGGGGCGTCATGGGTGAGCGGATGCGGGGCCGGACGCGGGAACGGGTGCGGATGCGGAGACCGGGCTCGGTGGCGGTCCTGCTGGCGGCGGCCGCCTCGGCGCTGACCGGCTGCTCGGGGTTCCTCGTCCCGGCCGGCGAGGGCGAGAGGAGCCCCGCCCCGTCCGCGTCCGCGCGCCCCGGGGTTTCCGCCGGCGCGCTGCCCCCGCCGCCGGTCACCGACGTACCGGCACAGGGCCCCGACCCGACGCCCACCCCGACACCCACCGGCGGCTGCCCCGCCTCCGGAGCCGTGGTGACCATGGGGGAGGTGCAGGCCGTGATGATGAGCCGCGCGGTCGTCCTGACCCTGACCAACTGCGGCGCGAAGCCCTACCGGGTCGACGGCTACCCCTCGATCCAGGTCCTCGGCGAGGACGGTGAGCGCCTCCCGGTGAAGGTCAACCCGGCCGGTTCCCAGCTCGGCCGCGACCAGGGCCCCGAGGCGCTCCTCCTGAAGCCGGGCGCCACCGCGAGGTCGATGCTCGCCTGGGTCTCCACCCAGGAGGGCGGCGAGCTCATCACGGCCGACGCCCTGGAGCTGGCCGCCGCCCCGGACGCGGGGGCGCGGGTCCACCCGCTGGAGGGCCACGACATCCGGTACATGGACGAACTGAACATGACGGCCTGGCGGGCCGAACTGCCCGAATGACCGCCCTTGACCTCAAGCGGGCTTGAGGCGTGACGGTGGTGGCAACGGCGCACCGACCGGCGCGCGAGAGGGGAGTGCCACCATGACCGCGCAGTTCACCGACCGCCCGGACCCGGCCCGCAGCGACGCCGGCATCGCCAAGTCCGGTACCTGGGACGTGGGTACGCCGGAGCGGCAGCGGCAGGCCGTCGACGCCATCCGGAAGGCGTGGGAGAGCCGGCCGTGGCCGCACCCGGGGCTGCTCTCGTACAGCGTCTACGCGGGCGAGGACGGCGCGACCCTGCTGCACTACTCCCAGTGGACCGGCGAACAGGCCCATCAGGATTTCGTCCGGGAGGGCCGCGACGCCCGCGACGCCGACATCGACGCCGCCGTGCCCGGGATCGAACGCCGGGGGCTCCGCACGTACGAGCTGTACCGCTCCGGCCTCCGGCCCGGGGGCGACACCCGTGAGCCCGGGTGCGTGGTGATCGTCGACGTGGAGTTCGCCGGCCCCGACCCGGCGCGGCAACGGGACTGGGTGGACGCCGTGTTCGAGGCGCTCGGCGACGACGTCCACCTGCCCGAGGGCGGCATCGCCGCGCACTTCCACGTCAGCACCGACGGCACCCGGGTCCTCGACTACGCCGAGTGGGAGAGCGCCGAGCACCACATCGCGGCACTCGCCGCACCCGGTGAAGGGGTCGGCTCCCCGTCGCCGCTGTGGGAACGGGTCCGGAACCACCCGGGCGTGACCGGCGGGGGCGTGAGCCGGTACGCGCCCGCGCTCAGCATGCGGGCGGGGTGATGCGTGGGGGTGGGGTGCGGCAATCCCGTTGCCCCGCAGGGGAGTTGTCCGCGTACCCCCGGTGAACGCCGGTGGTCGGTCGCCCGAACCGGGTGGCATGCGGGCAATTGCGTCTAGGCTTGGGCGGCTGAACGCGTACGCGCCCCGTACGCCCCCGAGCACGCACCGAGGAGAACCCCCGATGTCCGCAGAGCGCCCCATCCTGCCGCCGGTGCGGCTGCACTCCGAGGCCGAACTGGCACGGGACGCGCTCGCCGCGCCGCTGTTCGTCCGCGCCGTCCGGCTCGCCCGGTGGGCGGGGCCCGACGCGCGGGTCGGCGCCGGCGGCGAGCTCGCCGAGGCGCAGCTGCCCGCGGCCGCCGAGCACCTCGGACTGACGGCGGACGAGGACGGCGCGGCGTACGCCAGTGAGGCCTGGCGGCTCGCCGTGGACACCGGGCTCCTCGACGTCACCGACCCCGAGGAGGGCGAGCTCCCGGACGGCTCGGACGCCGAGGGCACCGTCACCGCGGGCGAGAACCTGGCGCTGCTCACCACCGGCTCCCCGCAGGACATCCTCGGGATCTGGCTCGACGGCCTCGACGCCGTGTACGCCGACGCCACCGCGCCCGTCCTGGACGACTTCGCGGACCTCGTCGGCGAGGACGGCTCGATCGACTTCGACGCCCTGGACTGGGACCCGGAGGCCGAGGCGGAGTTCCTCGACGGGGTCCTCGGCAACCTCTACCTGCTCACCCTCGCCGACAACGGCACGGGTGACGGGCCGGTGCCGCTGCCCGCCCTCGCCGCGTCGATGATCGTCCCCGACGACATGGGCGAGCCCACCGACGACATCCTGGAGCAGGTGTCGGAGGCGATGATGCGCCTCGACGACCAGTTCCAGCTCCTCGAACCCATCGGAATCGTCGAGTACCAGCCGGTGGACGAAGCGCTGATGGTCGAGGAGGGCGACGCGGCGGACGCCTCCGTCACCGGGGCCGACGAGGAGGACGTCACCCGGTACGGGATGGTCAGGCTCACCCCCCTCGGCCTGTACGGCATCCGGGCCCGGATGCTGGAGGCCGGGGTGGACGCCCCCGCCGTCGGTGACCTCGCCGACAAGGGCGCCGACGCCCTGCTCGACGGCATCGCGTACTACCCGGAGGCCACCGCCCGCGCCGAGATCCAGCTCTGGCTCGCCGGGCGCGGCGCCGAGGGGGCGGTCCCGGCGGCGGCCGAGCTGCTGGCGGCGGCGCGCGGCACGGACCAGGGCGCGCCGCTGCGCCGCCTCCACTGCCAGCAGGCGCTCGCGCTCGCCGGCGCGGAGGCCGAACCCGCCGTACGCGCGGTCCTCGGCGACCAGGAGCTCGGCGGCCTGGCCCGGGTCTGGCTCGCGGAGCGCGGCGCGGCCGACGTCCCGGCGCCGCCGGAGGCGATGATCTTCTGGCTGGCCGTCGACACGATCGCCGCCCAGCTGGACGCGGACGGCGAGCTCGACGAGCTCCAGGGCCTGGTCGAGGGGCTCTCCGCGCAGCACAGCGGCTTCTTCGACGAGGTCTGGCGGGTCGACCACCCGGCCACCGCCGACGTACTGGAGGCGATGGGCCGGCTGCACAGCGACAAGAAGGCGGCGAAGGACGCCCGGAAGGCCGCGTTCAAGGCGCGGTCACGCGTGGGGGACTGAGCATCGCGGGGGACTGGGTCGCGCGCGGAGAGCTGAGAGGGCGCGGCTCCGGTGCCGAGCACGGCGCCGGCCCCGGGACGTGTCCCGCGGCGTCGGCCCCGGGACGTGTCCGGCCGGTCCAGCAGGGGACGTCGCAGCAGTTCGTGGCGGAAGCGCCGGGTGACCCCGTCCTCACGGAGGATGCCCCTGGCCCGGGCGCCGTCGAGGAAGGCCGGGTGGCGGGCCGTCCTCGGTGCGTGCCGAAATCCCGTCGCGTCCACGGAGGCTGTTCCCTAAGGTCATGGACATGCACCTCCCGGTGCGAGGGCGGCGGCTCCTTCCTTTCCCGAAACACGCCGCAGCCACTGTTGATCTCGGGAGGCGCGAGCGCCGGGGTGCCCGGTGCGCAGACGACGGATACTTCTGGATCTGGCGGTTGCGGGTTCGAGTCCCGCCCGGCTCCGGCCGGTAGCTCAAGTGGACAGAGCACCGGACTGTTCTCCGTCGTCGACCCCTGATCTCGGGCACCCCGTTCCGCCGCCGCGTCCTCCCCCAGGAATTCGGGGGAATTCTGATGGCCCGCTTCAACCAGCGCGTCACCCAGCTCCGCACCGCCCTGTCCGGCCCCACCTCGCCCGTCGCCACGACCGGCGCGCTCGCGGCCGACCACCAGGGCGGCACCGGGCACGTGCGCGACGCCCGCTCCGAGCTCTTCCTCCTGGCCGTCGCCAACTTCGTCGCACAGGAGACCTTCTACGAGGGCGGCGAGGAGCGCGACTCCCGGTTCGCCGCCCTCGTGCGGCGCTTCGCCGTCGAGGACCCCGCCTGGACCGCGGGACTCCTCCACTGGCTGCGCCGTGACGGGCAGCTGCGGACCGCCTCGCTGGTCGGCGCCGCGGAGTACGTGAAGGCCCGGCTGGACGCGGGGTGCACCGGGGGCCCGGCGAACCGGCAGGTCATCGACTCCGTACTGCTGCGCGCCGACGAGCCGGGCGAACTGCTCGGCTACTGGACCTCCCGCTACGGCCGCGCCCTGCCCAAGCCCGTCAAGCGGGGCATCGCCGACGCCGTATGCCGTCTCTACACGGGCCGCGCGCTGCTGAAGTACGACACCGCGTCCAAGGGCTACCGCTTCGGTGACGTCCTCAATCTGGTGCACGCGGCGCCCGACCCGGCCAAGCCCTGGCAGGGGGAGCTGTTCCGGTTCGCGCTGGACCGCAGGCACCGGCCCGAGACCGCCGTGCCGCCGGCCGGCGACCGCACCCTGACCGCCCACCGGGCCCTCATGGAGCTGCCGGTCGCCGAGCGTCGCGCGGTCGTCACCGGGCCCGGCGGCGCCGAGCGGCTGGCGGAGGCCGGAATGACCTGGGAGTCGCTGGCGGGCTGGCTGCGGGGGCCGATGGACGCGGCGGCCTGGGAGGCGGCCATCCCCTCCATGGGGACGATGGCGCTCGTCCGCAACCTCCGGAACTTCGACGAGGCCGGGGTGAGCGACGAGGTCGCGGCCGGGGCGGCGGCGCGGATCTGTGACCCGGAGGCGGTCGCCGCGTCCCGGCAGTTCCCCTTCCGCTACCTCGCCGCCTACCGGCACGCGCCCTCGCTGCGCTGGGCGTATCCGCTGGAGCAGGCGCTCGGCCACTCGCTGGCCCAGGTCCCGGCGCTGCCCGGGCGCACCCTGGTCCTGGTCGACCGCTCGGGTTCGATGTGGTCGCCGCTGTCCGAGCGCTCCCAGCTGAACCGGGCCGACGCGGCCGCCGTCTTCGGTGCCGCGCTCGCGCTGCGCGCCGCCGACGCGGACCTGGTGGAGTTCGGTACGACCAGCGCGCCGGTGACGTACCGCACGGGCGAGTCGGTGCTCAGGGTCCTGGAGCGCTTCGGCAACCTGGGCGGCACCAACACCGTACGGGCGGTGGAGCGCCATTACCGGGGCCACGACCGGGTGCTCATCGTCACCGACGAGCAGGCCTCGTACACCTATCGTGGCGACGCCACCTGGAGCGTTCCGGACACGGTGCCCGTCTACACCTGGAACCTGGCCGGATACCGGCTCGGCCACGCCCCGTCCGGCAACGGAAACCGCCACACGTTCGGGGGGCTTTCCGACGCCGCGTTCCGCATGGTTCCGCTGCTGGAGGCGGGAGTAAGCGCTGACTGGCCCTGGTGAGCGCGGGTCACGAATCCGGCACTTCTGAGCCCCGGGCGGCAAACGGGCATGGCGTCGGGCCTTCACAGGGCGCATACTCGACTTAATGAAACAGTCAGCCGGATCCCGGCGTCACCTGCCTTCCAGTCCCTTCAACCGCCCGGCCCAGGAGGCCCCACCGGTCGAATGCTTCGATGTGGGCGACAGGGTGTCGCACGACCAGTTCGGGCTCGGCAGAATCCTTGCTGTCGAGGGCGACAACGACGCAGTCCTCATCGACTTCTCGGGGCGGCAGGGGAGGATCCTGAGCCCGTACTCCAAGCTGACCAAGCTCTGAGACACCGGACGAGCACGAGCAGCGTCCGCCCTCTCCGGATCCGGGGCACCTGAATCACTTCAGGTGCCCCGGATGCCGTTGCGGCCCAGGGGGCCGCCGGGTCCCGGAGGTCAGAGGGACTTGGCGGCGGGTTTCACCATGCCGCGTACGGTGCGTGACTTCACGAACTCGCCCATGGCCGTCATCTCCCACTCGCCGGTGAACTGCTTGATCAGCTTGGCCATCATGACGCCGGTCTGCGGCTCGGCCCCGGTCAGGTCGAACCGGACCAGCTCCTCGCCGCTGGCCGCGTCGATCAGCCGGCAGTAGGCCTTGGCGACCTCGTTGAACTTCTGGCCGGTGAACGAGTTCACCGTGAAGACCAGACCGGTCGCCTCGGCCGGGATCCGGCCCAGGTCCACGACGATCACCTCGTCGTCGCCCGCGCCCTCACCCGTGAGGTTGTCGCCGGAGTGCTTGATCGCCCCGTCCAGGATGGAGAGCTTGCCGAAGTAGCAGCTGTCCAGGTGATTGCGGTCGGGGCCGTAGGCGATGACCGAGGCGTCCAGGTCGATGTCCTTGCCGCGGAACGCGGGCTCCCAGCCCAGGCCCATCTTCACCCGGGAGAGGAGCGGGGCGCCGCCCTTGACCAGGGAGACGGTCTGGTTCTTCTGGAGGTTGACCCGTCCCTTGTCGAGGTTGATCTTCCCGGCACCCGCGGGCGGGGCGGCGGGCGGTGCCGGGGGAGCGGCGGGGGCCGGCGGCGCGATCCGCGGGTCCACCGGAGCGGCCGCCGGAGCCACCGGGGCGGCTGCCGACGGGACCGGCGCGGCGGCGGGAGCGGCCGGCTCCTCGACCGAGACGCCGAAGTCCGTGGCGATCCCGGCCAGGCCGTTCGCGTAGCCCTGGCCCACCGCGCGGGCCTTCCAGGCGCCGTTGCGCAGGTAGATCTCGATGACCACGAGCGCCGTCTCGCTGCCCAGCCGGGGCGGGGTGAAGGTGGCCAGCGCGGTGCCGTCGTCGGCGTTGCGCACGGTGGCGGTGGGCTCGATGCCCTGGAAGGTCTGGCCCGCGGCGTCGGGGCTCGCGGTCACGACGATCTTCTCGATGCCCGGGGGGACGGCCGCGGTGTCCACCACGATGGCGTCGGGCGCGGAGCCGCCACCGGAGCGGTAGGTGACGCCGGGCCCCGAGGGCTGGTTGTAGAAGATGAAGTCGTCGTCGGAGCGCACCTTGCCGTCGGCGGTGAGCAGCAGGCCCGAGACGTCGAGCCGCACCGGAGCGGCGACGTCCACCGCCACGCGGACGGCGGAGAGAGGGATGTTCGAGCCGGGGGTCATTGCGGTCATGCCCGGGGTAACGAACGACCCCCCTTTGCCGTTCCCTTACCTTCTGCGGCCGTCGGAGCGGACTTTCCGGTCGTCGGAGCGGTCCTTCCGCCCGCCGCAGCGGCCTGTGCCGCCCTCGAAGCAGCCTTCGCGGCCGACGGAGCGTCCTCAGCGGCGGTTGCGCGGGTGGTCGCGGGCGGCGCGTTCGTTGCCGTGCTTGTAGGCGCCGGTCCAGCGCGCCATCACCAGCTGGGCGTCGCCCGACACCACCTCGGCCAGGAACTTCTCCGCCCGGCCACCGCGCAGGGTGCCCGCCGGGCGGCCGTGGTGGGTGATGGTCACGCTCTGGTCGCCGTGCTGTTCGTGCAGGAATCCGGAAGGTCTCGGCATGTCCGCATCCTGCCCGCCCGGCCACCCCCGCGTCGCCTCGATTTCCCGCCGTGCGCGGCGCGGGGGGCGGGGCCGCCGCCGGCCCGAACGAAGCCGTCCCGCCCGCTCGGGCGGATGCCCCAGGAGTCGCTAAGAGGTACCGGGGGAGCCGTCCGTGCGATGCGCCTGTGCGCGCTCCACGAAGATCCGGTGCAGGTCACGGGCGGCCCGAGGGGCCGAGCCCGAGCGGCTGCGCTGCACCACCAGCAGCACCGTGGTGGAGTCGCCCTCCAACGGGCGGCAGGTGATCGCGCCGGTGCGCTCCAGCGGGTCCCCGACGACGCTGTAGTCCGGGAGCACGGTGACCCCCAGCCCCTCCGCCACCATCAGCTTGCCCATCTCCGCCCCGTCGGCGGAGTACGAGAAGGAGGGCACCCGGTCCTTCAGCAGCCGGTGGGTGAAGCGGTGCATCAGATAGCCCGAGCGCATCACGATCAGCGGCTCGCCCAGCAGGTCGTCCACCCCGACCGACTCCAGCGACGCCAGCGGGCTGTCGGGGCGCAGGCAGACGACCGGGCGGCCCCGGATCAGCTCCGTGGTGTGCAGGTCCGGAGCCAGGTCGTCGCCCGCCAGGTAGTTCACCAGGCCGAGGTCGACACCGCCCTCCAGCAGGGAGCGGTGGATCACCGACTGCTGGGCCGCGATCACCTCCACCTCGGTCGCCGGGTGCAGCGCGTGGAACTGCCGGATCGCCGGCACCAGCAGCGGGACCGTCGCCGCGAAGACCGTGCCGAGCCGGACCGTGCGGCTGGTGCGGTGCTGCTCGTCGGCGGCCCGGCGCAGCCGGTCGACCGCGTCCAGCACCCCGATGATGTGCGGCAGCAGCTCGCGCCCCGCGTCGCTGATCGTCGCCCCCGACCGCTTCCGGTCCAGCACGGCCACCCCGAGCTCACGCTCCAGGTTCCGGACCGTCTCGCTCAACGCGGGCTGGGACAGGTGCAGTTCCTCCGCCGCCCGGCGCAGCGACCCGAGCCGGGTGACGGCCTCGATGTACTCCAGCTGTTCGATCCGCACGGCGGTCCTTCCCTCAACCGGCTCCGGTGGAAGGGAAACCCTATCGCTCCCTCGCCGATGCCTTCTCGACCTGGAGCGTTCCGGCCCCCTACTCTGGGACGCGAAGGCGCCCCCGGCCCACCGGAGGTCCGCCGCGGAACGCGAGAGGAGAGGGATGTGCGCCGCCTGACCCGCCGCCGCCACATCGACCTCGGCCGCGTTTCCAGCGCCTTCTGTCGCCGCGAAGTCTGAGGAGCAGCCTCCTCCTTCGCGCTCCCGCGCAGTCCTCCTACGCCGCCGCGCGCTCTCCCTTCGGCCCCTCGCCCCTGATCGGGTTTCTCGATCACCGGGCCCCCGGCCCCGCTCCCGGCCACCCGCAGCCCGCCCACCGCGGGCTCCCCCCATCCGGCACTCCGACCCGCCCGCGACCCGGTGCACACCTCCACCGCACGGGCCGGGCCCCTCAGAGAAGAGGTCTCCCATGGCCACCGTCCTGTCGGTCTCCGGCAGCCCTTCCGCCACCTCCCGCACCGCCCGGCTGCTGCGCCACCTCGACGCCGACCTCAGCGCCCAGGGCCACGAGGTGATACCGCTCGACGTCCGTACGCTGCCCGCCGAAGCCCTCCTGGGCGCCGACTTCGCGCACCCCGAGATCGTCCGCGCCACCGAGCTGTTCGCCCGCGCCGACGGCGTCGTCATCGGCACGCCCGTCTACAAGGCCGCCTACTCCGGACTGCTCAAGACCCTCCTGGACCTGCTGCCCCAGTTCGCGCTGACCGGCAAGACCGTCCTGCCGCTCGCCACCGGCGGCACCACCGCCCACGTGCTGGCGCTCGACTACGCCCTGCGCCCGGTGCTCTCCTCCATGGGCGCCGCGCACATCGTCCCGGGCTGGTTCGTCCTGGACCGGCACATCACGGCCGGCGACGACGGGGGAGTGGTCCTCGACCCCGCGTCCGCCGCCCCGCTCGACCAGGTCGTCGCCCAGTTCGCCGCCGCCCTGGACCGCACCGCCCCGGTCCCCGCCACCCACTGACCCCCATCCCCTTCTCCGGAGGCCCGCCGTGACCGCGCCGACCCGACGACCACCCACCACCGCGCGGGTGATCCGCGACGACGCCGAGGCGCTGCGCACCGCCGCCGGACTGGCCGAGGAGTTCCGCCCGGGCGCCTCCGGGCGGGACGCCCGGCGTGAGCTGCCCCGCGCCGAACTCGACCGCCTCACCGCCACCGGCCTCCTCGCCATCACCGTCCCGGCCGAGCACGGCGGGGCCGACGTCTGCGCGGTCACCCTCGCGGAGGTCTTCCGGCTGCTCGCCTCGGCCGACGCCAGCCTGGCGCAGATCCCGCAGAGCCACTTCGCGTACGTCAACGTCCTCCGCCGGCAGGGGAGTCCGGACCAGCAGGCCTTCTTCTTCGGCGAGGTGCTGGCGGGCCGCCGCTTCGGCAACGCCCAGTCCGAGGCCGGGACCAAGCACCTCCAGGACATCCGCACCCGGCTGGTGGACGCCGGGGACGGCTCATACCTCCTGACCGGGGTGAAGAACTACTCCACCGGGGCCCTCTTCGCCGACTGGATACCCGTCCTCGCCCGCGCCGAGGACGACCTGCTCCATGTCGCGTACGTCCCCGCCGGCGCCCCCGGTCTCACCGTGACCGACGACTGGGACGGCATGGGGCAGCGGACGACCGCGAGCGGCACGGTCCGCCTGGAGTCCGTACCGGTTCCAGCAGCCCACGTCGTCCCGCACCACCTCACCTTCACCGGCCCGCAACTGCACGGCGCCATAGCCCAGTTGCTGCACAGTGCCATCGACGCGGGGATCGCCGCCGGAGCGCTGGCGGAGGCGGCCGACTTCGTGCGGACCCGGAGCCGTCCCTGGTTCGAGAGCGGGTACGAGAGCGCCGCCGAGGACCCCCTCCTCATCCAGCGCTTCGGCGAACTCGCCGTCCGTCACCGGGCCGCCGACGCGCTGCTGGCCGCCGCGGCCCGGGCCGTGGACACCGCCCGGGCAGGCCTGGACGACGACAGCGCGGCGGAGGCGTCGATCGCGGTGGCGACGGCGAAGGCGTACGCCGGGAGCGCGGCCCTGGAGATCGCGGACGCGCTCTTCGAGGTCTCCGGAACGCGCGCCGCCCTCGACGGCCTGAACCTGCACCGGCACTGGCGCGACGCCCGGACCCACACCCTGCACGACCCCGCGCGCTGGAAGATCCAGCACATCGGGCGGTACGTCCTCAACGGCACCCGCCCGCCCCGCCACGGCCTCCTGTGACCTCTCACCCCTGTTCGGAGAAACGATGTCCCTGACCTTCCACTGGTTCCTGCCCACCAACGGCGACAGCCGCCATGTCGTCGGCGGCGGCCACGGCACCCCGGTCACGGCGGCGGGCGGCGACCGTCCGCCGACCGTCCGCTACCTCGCCCAGATCGCCCGCGCCGCCGAGGACGTCGGCTTCACCGGGGTGCTCACCCCGACGGGGGCCTGGTGCGAGGACGCCTGGCTGACCACCGCGATGATCAGCCAGCACACCGAGCGGCTGAAGTTCCTGGTCGCCTTCCGCCCCGGCTTCATCTCGCCGACGCTGGCCGCCCAGATGGCCTCCACCTACCAGCGGCAGACCGGCGGACGGCTGCTCCTCAACGTCGTCACCGGCGGCGAGAGCCACGAGCAGCGCGCGTACGGGGACTTCCTCGACAAGGACGCCCGCTACGCCCGCACCGACGAGTTCCTGGAGATCGTCCGGCAGTTGTGGGACGGCAAGACCGTCGACCTGGACGGCGAGCACCTGCACGTCGAGCAGGCCCGGCTCACCCAGCTCCCCGACCCCGTACCCGAGGTCTACTTCGGCGGCTCCTCCCCGGCCGCCGGACGGGTCGCCGCCCGCCACTCGGACGTCTACCTCACCTGGGGCGAGCCGCCCGCCCAGGTGGCGGAGAAGATCGGCTGGATCAGGGGGCTCGCCGCCGAACAGGGCCGTACCGTACGGTTCGGCATCCGGCTGCACGTGATCACCCGGGACACCTCACAGGCGGCCTGGGCCGAGGCGGACCGGCTGCTCGCGGGCTTCGACCCGGAGACCGTGCGCTCGGTCCAGGAGGGGTTGGCGCGCAGCGAGTCGGAGGGGCAGCGGCGGATGCTGGAGCTGCACGGCGGCGGCCGGGACGGTCTGGAGATCCACCCCAACCTGTGGGCCGGCATCGGCCTCGTCCGGGGCGGCGCGGGCACCGCCCTGGTCGGCGGCCACGCGGAGGTCGCCGAACGCATCAGGGAGTACCACGCCCTGGGCATCGACGAGTTCGTGCTCTCCGGCTACCCGCACCTGGAGGAGGCGTACTGGTTCGGCGAGGGCGTGCTGCCCCGGCTGGCCGAGGCGGGACTCTGGACCCACCCGGCGGGCCCGGCCCGGCCGGGCGGCGCCGCGGAGGTCCCGTTCGCGGGCGGGGCGCGGTGAGCGGCCCGGAGCGGGCTGCCGGTGAGCCGTACCGACGGCATCGCGTTCGGCCCGGTCGAGCAGCCGCCGCGCGTGCGGGCGTGCTGGGCGGGCGGGCAGGAGCGGTACGCCGCACGGGGGCGGTGCACACGACCACCGGCCCCCGCTCACCGCTCCCGGCTCACCGCTCCAGCGCCGCCTTCATCATCTTCCGCGCGATCGGAGCCGCCAGGCCGTTGCCGCTGACCTCGGAGCGTGCCGAGCCGGAGTCCTCGACGATGACCGCGACGGCGACCTCCTTGCCGCTGCTGTCGTCCTTCGCGTACGAGGTGAACCAGGCGTACGGGGTGTTGCTGTTGTCCACACCGTTCTGCGCGGTCCCCGTCTTCCCGCCCACCTCGGCCCCGGCGATCCTGGCGTTGGTGCCGGTGCCCTCCTCGACGACGGTCACCATCGCGCTGCGGAGCTGCTCGGCGGTCCCCTCCTCCACCACCCGCTTCGTGTCGCCGTCGTCGGTCTCCTCCAGCGTGGAGCCGTCCCCGTCCGTCACCGACGACACCAGGTGCGGGCCGGCCAGTTCACCGCCGTTGGCGAGGGCCGAGGTGACCATCGCCATCTGGAGCGGGGTCGCGGTGACCTCGAACTGGCCGATGCCCGTCAGCGCCGTCTGCGCCCTGTCCATGCCGGTCGGGTAGACGCTCCTGGCCGCCCGCACCGGGACGTCCAGCTTCTCCGTGTCGAACCCGAAGGCGTCCGCCATCTCCTTGACCTTGTCCTGGCCGAGGTCGGCGGCGGCCTTGGCGAAGACGTTGTTGCAGGAGTACTGGAGGGCGGTGCGCAGGGTCGCGTTCTCACAGGGCGCCGAGGCGTTCTCGTTGCGCAGGACGGTGCTGGTGCCGGGGAGGGTGTACGGGTCGGGGCTCCTGGTGGCCTCGTCGACGGACCCGTACAGCCCGTTCTCCAGCGCCGCCGCCGCGACCACCAGCTTGAACGTGGAGCCCGGTGCCAGCGGCTGTCGCAGCGCCCGGTTGACCAGCGGCTTCTCCTTGTCGTCCAGCAGCTGCCGCCAGGCGTCGCCGTCGTCCGTACCGCTGATCTTCGAGGGGTCGTACGAAGGTGTGGAGACCATGCCGAGGATGCTGCCGGTCTTCGGGTCGACGGCCACGGCGGCGCCCTTGTCGTCGCCGAGCGCCTCGTACGCCGCCTTCTGGACGTCCGGGTCGATGGTGGTGAGCACGTCGCCCGGGGCGGACTGCTTGCCGGTGATCAGGTCGGCCGGGTTCTTCAGGCGGTCGTCCGTGCCGTCCAGGACGTCGTTGTAGATGCCTTCGAGCTGGGTCGCCCCGTACGCCTGCGAGCTGTAGCCCGTCACGGCCGCGTACAGCTCGCCCTGCGTGTAGGTCCTCTTGTACCGGAGGTCGCCGCCACTGGTCCCCTTCGATCCGGTGACCGGAGAACCGGCCACGATGATGTCCCCGAGCGGGTGCGCGTACCGCGCGATGGTGTTCCGCCGGTTGTGCTCGTCGTCTGCGAGCGCCTTGGCCTGGTAGCCCTGCACCCACGTCGCCCGCACCAGCAGGGCGAGCACCGCGAGCAGGCAGAAGACCGAAGCGCGCCTGATTGTCTTGTTCATCCCACCGGAGGGACGAGCGGGGGCGCCACGCCCGTTCCCGGTTGTGCCGCTTCTCACCGATTTCTCACGTGGTCCGCGCGGGTGTGAAGGCCGGCCCGCTGCTCGGCACGGGGCTCAGCCCGGGGTGATGAACCCGGACTCGTACGCCGCGATGACCGCCTGCGTACGGTCCCGGGCTCCGGTCTTCGCAAGGACCGCCGCCACATGGGACTTCACCGTCGCCGCGCCCACCGCGAGCCGCCCCGCGATCTCCGCGTTGGTCAGCCCCGCCGCCATCAGCCGCAGCACGTCCGCCTCCCGCCCGGTCAGCCGCGCCACCCAGGCCGGGGCCCGTGGCGCCCGCCGCCCGCCATGCTCGGCGGCCAGGGTGCGGACCGCCGCCGGATAGAGGAGCGAGTCGCCGCACGCCACCAGACGCACCGCCTGCACCAGCTCCTCGGCCGCCGACCGCTTCAGCAGGAACCGGCGGCTCCGGCGCGCAGGGCGTCGTACACATACGCGTCGTTCTCGAAGGTCGTCACCACGACGATCCGCGGCGGTTCCTCCAGCGTGGCGAGGATCTGCTCGGTGGCCCGGATGCCGTCGATCTCCGGCATCCGCACGTCCATCAGCACCACATCGGGCCGCAGGGCCCGCACCAGGGAGAGGGCCTGCGCCCCGGTGGCGGCCTCACCGGCCACCTCGATGCCCTGCTCCGCGTCCAGGATCGCGCGCAGCGCCGTACGCACCATCTCCTCGTCGTCCGCGACCACGACCCGCACGGGCGTCGCCCCGCTCATGACCGCTCCTCGCCGCCTGCCGTCAGCGGCAGCCGGGCGGTGAGCCGCCAGCCGCCGTCGTACGGTCCCGCCTCGCTCCGGCCGCCCAGCAGTACGGCCCGCTCCGCGATGCCGCGCAGTCCTCGACCGCCTCCGGGACGCGCCACGGCGGGCCGCCCGCCCAGTGGGTTCTCCATCACGATCTCCAGCTCCCTCTTCCCTACCGCGATCAGCAGCCGCACGGGGGACGGGCCGCCCCCCGCCGTGCCGCAGGGCGTTGCTCAGTCCCTCCTGCACGATCCGGTACGCCTCCCGCGAGACCACCGGCACCACCACACCCGGGTCGCCCGGGTCGCCCTCCCGCTCGTACGCCACCGGCACCCCGCAGTGCTCCAACAGCCCGTCGAGCGCGTCGAGACCAGGACCGCACGCCCTCTCCCCGGCCCCCGGCTCCCCGCTCCCCGGCTCCTCGTCCCGGCGCAACAGCCGCACCACGGCGTCCAGCTCGCCGACCGTCCACCGCGTCGTCTCCTCGATCGCGGTCAGCGCCCGGCGGACGAACTCCGGATCCCGGTCCAGCACCCGCCGGGCCGCCCCCGCCTGGAGGGTCACCGCGCTCAGGGCGTGGCCCACCGAGTCGTGCAGCTCCCGGGCGAGCCGGTTGCGCACGGCCAGATCCGCCGCCCGGCGCTCGGCGGCGGCCCGGTTCGCTGTCGTCATGACGACCACGCTCCCGTGCGGCCGCCGCCCGCACCTCCTGCCCGGCGACGATCCGCCTCCGCCGTACGGGGGAGACCCCCGGGCTCACAGCCTCCGCGTGGCGAGGGTGAGCCGGTCGCGGGCGTCCAGCAGGGCGTCCTTGACCGTCTGCTCGTGGCCGGGGGTGAGCCGGGCCACCGGCACCGAGCAGCTGATCGCGTCGCGGGCGGGCGTGCGGTAGGGGATCGCCACGCCGAAGCAGCGCAGGCCGAGGGTGTTCTCCTCGCGGTCCACCGCGTAGCCCTGCTCGCGGACCAGGCGCAGCTCCTCGATGAGCCGCTCGCGGTCGGTGATGGTGTGTCCGGTCAGCGCGGGCAGCGTCGCGGGGAGCATCTCGCGGACCTGCTCGTCGCTGTGGGTGGCCAGCAGCGCCTTGCCGAGCGAGGTGGAGTGGGCGGGCAGCCGGCGGCCGACCCGGGTGAAGGGGCGCAGATGGTGCTGGGACCGCCGGGTGGCGAGGTGGACGACGTTCGTCCCGTCGAGCCGGGCCAGGTGGATGGTCTCCGCCGTGTCGTCGGAGAGCCGGTCCAGGGTGGTCCGGGCGACGGCCACGACCTCGTCGCCGTCGATGTAGGAGGTGCCCACCAGCAGGGCGCGGACCCCGATCCCGTACCGCGTGCCCGTCGCGTCCGTCTCCACCCAGCCGAGCTCCACCAGGGTGCGCAGCAGCATGTAGAGGCTGGACTTGGGGTAGCCCACGGCCTCCTGGACGGCGGCGAGCGAATGCATGCCGGGGCGGCCCGCGAAGTACTCGAGCAGCTCCACCGTCCGTACCGCGGACTTGACCTGTGCGCCTCCGGACTCGGCGACCGACATCGCTCCACGCCCCTTCTCCGGCTTTTCGGCTCTGCGCCCGGAAAGCTCGCCACCATGGATTGCCAACCCGGAACACCCGGAAATAGAGTCCGAGCACATTCACGATCAGGAACTCTGTTCAGATTACCGAACGCTTCTCATGGGTGGTCCAGGACCGGGAGGGAATCACGGTGAGTGCAGCACCAGTCTGGAGTGTCGACCCCCGCAGCGGGAAGCCGCGCGAGCAGGTCGCGGTGGAGGCCACCGCCGAGGAGGTCGACCGCGCGGTCCGGGCGGCCCACGCGGTACGTGAGGCCCTGGCCGGCCGCACGGCACGCGCCGCTTTCCTGCGCACGGCGGCGGAACTCCTGGAGGGGGCCGGCGCGCACATCATCGAGGCCGCCGACGCCGAGACCGCCCTCGGCCCGGCCCGGCTCACCGGGGAACTCGCGCGCACCGCGGCCCAGTTGCGGGCCTTCGCCGAGGTCGTGGACGAGGGCGCCTACCTCGACATCCGCATCGACCACGAGGACGGCTCCCGCACCCCGCCCTGGCCCGACCTGCGCCGCTACAAGATCCCGCTCGGGGTCGTCGCCGTCTACGCGGCGGGCAACTTCCCGCTCGCCTTCTCCGTCCCCGGCGGCGACACCGCCAGCGCGCTGGCGGCCGGCTGCCCGGTCGTGGTCAAGGCGCACCCCGGCCACCCGGCCACCTCAGAACTCTGCGCCTCGGTCCTGCGCCGAGCGGCCGCCCGCACCGGCCTGCCCGAGGACGTGGTGACCCTGGTCCACGGGTTCGACGCGGGCGTCGAGCTGATCCGCCACCCGCTGGTCGGCGCGGCGGGCTTCACCGGCTCGGTGCGCGGCGGGCGCGCCCTGTTCGACGCGGCGGCCACTCGCCCCGCCCCGATCCCCTTCCACGGCGAACTCGGCTCGCTCAACCCGGTCGTGGTCACCGAGGCGGCCGCCGACGAGCGTTGCGCGGAGACCGGCGCCGGGCTCGGCGCCTCCATGACCCTGGGCGTCGGCCAGTTCTGCACCAAGCCCGGTTTCGTCCTCGTCCCGGCGGGCGACGCGGGCGACCGGCTGGTGAAGGCCCTCACCGAGACGGTCAGCTCCACCGGCTCCGGCGTGATGCTGGACCACCGGATGCGGGACGCCTTCCTCAGGGGCGTACGCGATCGGGCCGGACTCCCGGACGTCGAGGCGCCCGTCACCCCCGGCGCGGCCGGCGAGCACACCGTGTCCGCCGGATTCCTGACCGTACCGGCGAGCCGGCTGACCGCGAAGGGCCCGCACGACGCGCTCCTGGAGGAGTGCTTCGGCCCGGTCACCGTGATCGCCCGGTACGGCTCGAAGGACGAGGTCGCCGCCGTCCTCGCCCGCCTCCCCGGCAACCTCGCCGCCACGCTCCAGACCGCGACGCGGCGCGACGACCCGGAGGCGGCCGGACTCCTCGCCGCCCTCACCCCGCTCGCCGGCCGCATCCTGGTCAACGGCTGGCCGACCGGCGTCGCCGTGGCCCCCGCCCAGCACCACGGTGGTCCCTATCCGGCCACCACCTCGCCCGCCACCTCGGTCGGCACGACGGCGATCGAGCGCTGGCTGCGCCCGGTGACGTACCAGAGCACCCCCGACGCGCTCCTCCCCCCGGAACTGCGCGAGGCCAACCCGCTGAACCTGCCCCGCCGCGTGGACGGACGCCACGCCTGAGCCCGGGGCCTCCGCCTGAACGGGGCCTGGCGCCTCCGGCGGCGGGAATCACCTGGTCAGGTTCGGTGTTCGACCGGGTGGTCCGTCCTGGGGAGGCAATCTCCGCAGGACGGACCGCGACCCCCGCGATCCCTGGAGAGAAGAAGAGTCATGCGCGTCGAGATCTGGTCCGATATCGCTTGTCCCTGGTGCTACATCGGCAAGGCCCGCTTCGAGAAGGGTCTCGCCGAGTTCGCCCACCGGGACGAGGTCGAGGTCGTGCACCGCTCCTTCGAGCTCGACCCCGGGCGGGCCAAGGGCAAGAGGGAGCAGGTCGTCGACATGCTGGCCGCCAAGTACGGGCGGACCCGCGAGGAGGCCGCCGCCATGGAGGCCGACGTCGCGGCCAACGCGCGGGCCGAGGGGCTCGGTTACCGGACCGAGGGCCGGGACCACGGCAACACCTTCGACATCCACCGGCTGCTGCACCTGGCCAAGGCCGGCGGGCGTCAGGACGAGCTGCTGACCCTCGCCTACCGGGCCAACTTCGCCGAGGAGCGGTCCGTCTTCGACGACGACGTGCTGCTCGCCCTCGCCGTGGAGGCCGGGCTCGACGCCGACGAGGCGCGTGCGGTGCTCGCCGACCCCGAGGCGTACGCGGACGACGTCCGGGCCGACGAGCGCGAGGCGTCCGAACTGGGCGCCGGCGCGGTGCCCTTCTTCGTACTCGACCGGCGGTACGGGATCTCCGGCGGACAGCCCTCGGAGGTCTTCGTCCAGGCGCTGGAGCAGGCATGGAAGGACCGCCCGGCCGCCGGGCTGACCACCGTCGGCGGCGACGCGGCGGCCTGCGACCCGGACGGCGCCTGCGAGGTTCCGCGGGGCTGAACCCCCGCCCGTCCATAAGAAGACCTTGGGTGCGCCCGGCGAGTTCCGGCAATTGACTATGAGTGGCGGGGACCCCACGCTGGGCGCATGACGATCTCTCCGCTCAGCCAGGCGGCCGCCGCCGAGTTCGCCCCGGAGGTCACGTACCTCAACACCTCCAGCTGGGGGCTGCTGCCCCGCCGGACCATCGCCGCCGTCAAGGCCCTCGCCGACGAGAACGCCGCCGGCCGCCGGATCGGCGCGGGCAGCTTCGAGGCGGTGGAGGCGGCCCGGGCCGGCTTCGCCCGGCTCGCCGGGGTCGGGCCGGACCGGGTCGCCACCGGCAGTTCGGTCACCGTCCATGTCGGGCTGATCGCCGCCTCGCTGCCGGCTGGGGCCGAAGTCCTCGCTCCCGAAGGCGAGTTCACCTCCGTCGTCAGCCCGTTCGCGCTCCGCGGCGACCTGCGCGTGCGGTACGTCCCGCTCGCGGACCTCGCCGATGCCGTACGCCCCACGACCGCGCTCGTCGCCTTCTCCTCGGTCCAGTCGGCCGACGGCCGGGTCGCCGACCTCGCCGCCGTCCGCGCGGCCGCCGCCGCCCACGGGGCCCGGACCCTGCTGGACGCCACCCAGTCGGCGGGCTGGTTCCCGCTGGACGCCGGGGCGTACGACTACACCGTCACCGGCGGCTTCAAGTTCCTGCTCTGCCCCCGGGGTACGTCGTTCCTCACCGTCACCGAGGAGGCGCAGGCCACCCTGCCCCCGCTCTTCGCGGGCTGGTTCGCCGCCGGTGCGCCCTGGAACAGCAACTACGGTCCGCTGGAGCGCGTCGCCCCCGGTGCCCGAGGGTTCGACGAGCCGCCAGCCTTCCTCTCGTACCACGGGGCCGAGCACTCCCTCGCGCTGCTCGCGGAGATCGGCACCGACGCGCTGTACGCGCACGCCACCGCTCTCGCCGCCCGGCTGCGCTCGGGGCTGGTGGAGCTGGGGCTCGAGGTGGTGCCGGGGGAGTCGGCGATCGTCTCCGTGCCGGGGCTCGACAGCCGCGAACCGGAGCTCGCCAAGGCCCGGATCGCGGTCTCGGCGCCCGTCGGGAACCTGCGGATCTCCTGTCACCTGTACAACACCGAGGCGGATGTGGACCGCGTACTGCACGTGCTGGCTCACCACGCCTGAGGTGCTCCAGGGCTTCAGCCCCGCTCCGGACAGCCTGAGGTGCTCCCAGGGCTTCAGCCCCGCTCCGGACATCCCTCCGTCTCCTGGCAGAGGTTCGCCTCCACCCTCGCCAGCAGCCGCGTCAGCTCCGTACGCTCCTCGCTCTCCAGCCCCGCGAGCGTGTGCTCCTCCAGGCTGCCCCACGCGTCCCGCACCGCCGCGTGCAGCGCGCAGCTCTCGTCCGTCGCCTCGACCAGTACGGCCCGCCGGTCGTCCGGGTCGGGGCGGCGGCGCACATGCCCGGTCTGTTCGAGGCGCTGGAGCATCTTGGTGACCGTGGACGGGTCCAGGTCCAGGGTCTTGATCAGCTCGGCCTGGCGGACCGGCCCCGCGTCCCACAGGTGCATCATCAGCAGATCCTGCCCCGGGTAGAGCCCCAGCCCCTTCAGCAGCTTCCCCGCGGCGATCCGGTGCAGCCGGGCCACGCGCGAGACGGCGTGGCTCACGGGCCCGCTGAGCGCCGCTCCGGGCAGCGCGTCGGTACAGGCGGCTTCCGCGGTGCTGGCGTGGCCGGTCTTCATGTCGGGGCTCCTCAGTGCTGCGCCGGTAGGCCTTGTGGGGCTTCGATGATGCCCGGCAGCTTCCCCACACTTTACCTTGGTCGGCCAATCAATGGGCTACAGTAGCCGTCAGTGCCGATGGTTGGCCGACCACATACCCTATTTATTGGTCGACCACATACTTTTTCTGGGAGCTCTCATGACCACCGCTTTCGATCCGATCGACCTCGCCGGCACCCCGCTGGCCAACCGCATCGTGATGGCTCCGATGACCCGGAGCCGGGCGGGCGACGGCGGTACGGCCACCGACCTCACGGCCGCCTACTACGCCCAGCGCGCCTCCGCCGGACTCGTCATCACCGAGGGCATCCAGCCCTCCGCCGTCGGCCAGGGCTACCCCTTCACGCCGGGACTGCACAGCGCCGAGCAGGTCGCCTCCTGGCGCAAGGTCACCGACGCGGTGCACGCCGAGGGCGGCCGGATCTTCGCCCAGCTCATGCACGCGGGCCGCATCAGCCACCCGGTCCTGCTCCCCGACGGCCTGGTCCCGGTCAGCGCCTCCCCGGTGAAGGCGGACGGGCAGGTCTACACCGCGGAGGGTCCCAAGGATTTCGTCGAGCCGCACGAGCTGACCGACGCCGAGATCCGGCAGACCATCGCCGACTTCGTCTCCGCCGCCCGCAACGCCGTGGACGCCGGATTCGACGGCGTGGAGCTGCACGGCGCCAACGGCTACCTCATCCACCAGTTCCTCGCGCCCAACACCAACCTGCGCACCGACGAGTGGGGCGGCTCCGAGACCGGCCGCATCCGGTTCGCCGTGGAGGTCGTCGAGGCGGTCGCGGCCGAGATCGGCGCCGCCCGCACCGGGCTGCGCATCTCGCCCGCCAACCCGTACAACGACATCGACGAGCCCGCCCCCGACGCCGTCTACACCGCGCTGGTCCAGGAGATCGAGCCGCTCGGCCTCGCCTACCTGCACATCCTGGAGAACGCCCCGATCCGCGAGCTGACCCTCTCCCTGCGCAAGGTGTTCACCGGCCCCGTCCTGATCAACGTGCACTCCGAGGGGCCGACCGGCCCGGACGACCACACCGTGATCGACGACGGGATCGCCGACCTGATCTCGTACGGCGTCCTCTTCCTCGCCAACCCGGACCTGCCCGCCCGGCTCAAGGCCGGGGGCCCCTTCAACACCCCCGACCCGTCGACGTTCTTCGGCGGCGACGCCAAGGGCTACACCGACTACCCGGCGCTGGACGCCGTCTGACCGTCCTCCCGCGGCCTCCCGTCCCATCGCCACGAGGTGCGGCGCGGGTGGTCCGGCAGTTCGGCGCGGCCGGTGGCCCAGAGCAGGACGGTCCACCGGTCGCCGCCCGGCGGGGCGTCGGGGAAGAGCCGGGCCAGCACCCGGTCGCACATCGCGGCGGGCGGCGCCCACTCCAGGCCGAGGCCCTCGGCCAGGTCGTGGGTGTGCACCAGGGTCTCCAGCACGCCCATCGCGGCGAAGCCCTCCGGGTCGGAGATGCCGAACCCGTGGTACGAGCGCACCTCGGCCGGTGTGGTCCTGGCCATCGAGGCCAGCAGCGCACCGCTCGCCTCCAGGGTCGCCAGCAGCCCGGCGGGACCGGCGTCGCGGTCGGCGAAGATCGCGTTGTACGGCCCGCCCTGCCGGTCGGGCACCCACCGGTAGGGAACTTCGCCGTCGAGCGGAGGCGTGCGGGGGCCCAACTGGACGGCGTACGCGAACAGGTCGTCGCTCAGGTGCTCGACGGTCTCCCAGCAGGTCCACTCCAGCGTTCCGGCGGGCGCGTCCCAGCGGTCCGCCGGGGCTGCGGCCAGCACGTCCGCCGCCAGCCCGACGGCCGTGGTCACATCGTCGGCGGTCACCGGCAGCCGGGTCCCGGTCAGCGCGGCCCGCTCGGCGGCGGAGCACTCCACGCAGAACTCGTTGCCCTCGGGATCCGCCAGGGTCGCCCACCCCCTCCCGTCGGGTCCGCGGTGGTCACCCACCAGGGTGGCGCCGAGCGCGAGCAGCCGCTCGACCTCCTCGTCCCGGGTGCGGTCCTGCGGCTGGACGTCGAGGTGGACCCGGTTCTTGACGGTCTTCGTGTCGGGCCCCTGGACGAAGAGGATCGCCGCGCCGGGGGTTTCGAGCAGGGCCTCCGGATCGCCGGGGAAGTCGTCGGCGGCGAGCGGGGAGCCGAGCACCTGGGACCAGAAGCTGCCGAGCGCGTAGGCGTCGGCGCAGTCGACGGTGATGTGCCGTACGTGAGAAGTCATGGCCGCCACCCTCTCCGGTGGCCGTGCCGGGGTCCAGCGAGTTACGCGGCGGGGGCCCGGGACGGCGTACCGTTCCGGGCCCCCGCACAGCCGCGTGCCCGCGCGTGGCGCTACTTCACCGGGGTGAAGTCCCGCGCCCCGATGAACTCGGGACGGCGGATCGGAGCCGAGAACGGCTCCTGCGCCTCGTTCTCCACGCTGTTGAAGACGATGAAGACGTTGCTCCGCGCGTACGGGGTGATGTTGTCGCCCGACCCGTGCATGGCGTTGCAGTCGAACCAGGTCGCCGAACCGGCCTTGCCCGTGAAGAGCTTGATGCCGTGGCGGTCGGCCAGCTTCGTCAGCGCCTCGTCGGACGGGGTGCCGGCGTCCTGCATCTGGAGCGACTTCTTGTAGTTGTCCCTAGGCGTCTCGCCGGCGCAGCCGAGGAACGACTTGTGCGAACCGGGCATGATCATCAGCCCGCCGTTGGTGTCGAAGTTCTCGGTGAGGGCGATCGACACGGAGACGGTCCGCATGTTCGGCAGACCGTCCTCGGCGTGCCACGTCTCGAAGTCCGAGTGCCAGTAGAAGCCCGAGGCCCCGAAGCCCGGCTTCACGTTGATCCGGGACTGGTGGACGTAGACGTCCGAGCCGAGGATCTGGCGGGCCCGGCCCACCACCCGCTCGTCGCGGACCAGCGCGGCGAAGACCTCGCTGATCTTGTGGACCTCGAAGACGGACCGTACGCTCTGCGACTGCGGCTCGATGATGGAGCGCTCGTCGGCGCGGACCGCCGGGTCGGAGACCAGCCGGTTCAGCTCCGCCTCGTAGGCGGCGACCTCGTCCGGGGTGATCAACTGGTCGACGGTGAGGAAGCCGTCGTGCTCGTATCCCTGGAGATCCCTGGCGGCGATCGGGCCCGGTGCGCCCGGCGCGGACCAGATGACCGGGTCCTGGCGGGGAGTGGTCATCTCGGCGGCGCCGCGCGAGGGGTACAGATCGGCGCGTACTTCGGTGGTCATGGTGGTTCAGGCCTCCTCGGTCAGCAGTGGGTAGACACCGTTCTCGTCGTGGTCCTCCCGCCCGGTGACGGGAGGGTTGAAGACGCACACGCAGCGGAAGTCGGTCTTGGGCCGCAGGGTGTGCCGCTCGTGCCCGTCCAGCAGGTACATGGTGCCGGGGGAGATCCAGTGGGTCTCGCCGGTCTCGTCGTTGGTGAGCTCGGCCTCGCCCTCGGTGCACAGGACCGCCTCGATGTGGTTCGCGTACCACATCGAGGTCTCCGTACCCGCGTAGAGCACGGTCTCGTGGAGTGAGAAGCCCACCTTCTCCTTGGCGAGCACGATGCGCTTGCTCTCCCAGGTGCCGGACGCGGCCTTCACATGCCGGTCGGTGTTCTCGATGTCACTGAACGATCGGACGATCACGGTGAGCGGTGCCTTTCTCTCGTGCTCCGCCCCGGGCCTCACGGCCCGGGGGCTTACTTCTCGCCTGCCCCGGTCTCGCCGGGTCAGGCCGTCTCGCGGACGCAGCGGGCCAGCGTGCGCAGGCCCTCGTCCAGTTCGTCGGGGGTGATGGTCAGCGGCGGCAGCAGCTTGACGACCTCGCTCTGCGGGCCGGAGGTCTCCAGCAGGAGCCCCAGCTCGAAGGCGCGGGCGCAGACCGCCGAGGCGCGCGCCGGGTCCTGGAACTCCATGCCCCAGACCAGACCGCGGCCGCGGAACTGCGCGGTCGGCTCCTCGGCGCAGATGGCCAGCAGCGCCTGCTCGACCTGCTCGCCGCGGGCCAGGGTCTGCTTCTCCATCTGGCCGTCGGCCCAGTAGGCGTCCAGCACGGCGGCGGCGGTGACGAAGGCCGGGTTGTTGCCGCGGAAGGTGCCGTTGTGCTCGCCCGGCTCCCAGATGTCCAGCTCCGGCTTGAACAGGCACAGTGACATCGGCAGCCCGTAACCGCTGATGGACTTCGACAGCGTGACGATGTCCGGGACGATGCCGGCCTCCTCGAAGGAGAAGAAGCCACCGGTGCGGCCGCAGCCCATCTGGATGTCGTCGACGATCAGCAGCATGTCCTGGCGGTGGCAGAGCTCCTGGAGCGCGCGCAGCCACTCGGCGCGGGCGACGTTGATGCCGCCCTCGCCCTGGACCGTCTCCACGATCACGGCGGCGGGCTTGTTCAGCCCGGAGCCCTGGTCCTCCAGCAGCCGCTCGAACCAGAGGAAGTCCGGGACGGTGCCGTCGAAGTAGTTGTCGAACGGCATCGGGGTGCCGTGCACCAGCGGGATGCCGGCGCCGGCCCGCTTGAACGCGTTGCCGGTGACGGCGAGCGAGCCCAGCGACATGCCATGGAAGGCGTTGGTGAACGAGACGACGGACTCGCGGCCCTTGACCTTACGGGCCAGCTTCAGCGCCGCCTCGACGGCGTTGGTGCCGGTCGGGCCGGGGAACATCACCTTGTAGGGGAGGTCGCGCGGGCGCAGGATGACGTTCTGGAACGTCTCCAGGAAGGCGCGCTTGGCGGTGGTCGCCATGTCCAGGCCGTGGGTGATGCCGTCGCGCTCGATGTAGTCGATCAGCGCTCGTTTCAGCACCGGGTTGTTGTGGCCGTAGTTGAGCGAGCCGGCCCCGGCGAAGAAGTCCAGGTAGGTGTGGCCGTCCTCGTCGGTCAGCCGGGCGCCCTGCGCGCGATCGAACACGGCGGGCCAGCCGCGGCAGTAGCTCCGGACCTCCGACTCCAGGGTCTCGAAGACGCTCAGTGCGGGCGGGGTGATGGTCACAGCGGGTCTCTCCTGCGTGCGGGGGTGTGACGGGCAGTGGTCGGTGCTCCCCGCCGCACGGGGGCGGCCGGGAGCGCGCCGGGTGGTCGGCCGGCGCGAGAAGTCGTGGGGATCCGGGCGTACGGGTCAGGTACACCGGGCCGTGGCCGGGTGACCCACGGGGCCGGTGAGTCCCTCGTGGCTCGGGTGATCCACGGGGCCGGTGAGTCCCTCGTGGCTCGGGTGATCCACGGGGCCGGTGAGGCCCTCGTGGCTCGGGCGGCTCAGTCGGTGAACGGGCCGATCCGGTAGAGGACCTCCGGCAGGTGCGTCCCCTCGGGGAACAGGGCCCCGTCGAAGAGCACCTCCTGCTCCAGCGGTACGTCGTGCCGCCGGGCGAAGGACGTGAACAGCCGGTCGGACGCCGTGTTGTCCGGGGTGATCGTCGTCTCGACGCAGGAGAGGCCCTGGCCGACGGCGACGCGTGCGGTCAGCGCGTCCAGCAGGGTGGCGGCCAGTCCCTCGCCTCGGTGGGCCTGGTCGACGGCCACCTGCCAGACGACGAGGGTCTCGGGGCGGTCGGGCCTGATGTAGCCGGTGACGAAGGCGATCGGCTCGCCGTCCTCGCCACGGGCCACGGCGGAGGTCGCGGCGAAGTCACGACACCACAGCAGGTAGCTGTACGAGGAGTTCAGGTCCAGGACCTGGGAGTCGCGGGCGATACGCCAGATCGCGGCTCCGTCCTCCACTCGTGGCGTGTCGATGGTAAGGAATTCGCTTCGGGCACGGGCAAACTCTGCTGGTGCGGCGGTCATGCGAAGGGAATTTACCCAGCAAATTTCGAAATTGCATCGAGGCAAGGGGTTGGGTGGCGCGCCCTTCTGTGTTATCAGGCGGGCGTGAACCCCCTCACGACTCTGGTGCTATTTCCTCCTACTTGTCCACAATTTTTCGGGCATAACGCCGCTCGTGTGGAGTCGGTCACAGGACCGTAACTCCTGCGAGACGTGCCCGAATCATGAAATCCGGAGCCGTGAAAACGTCAGCGTTTACGGGTCGGGAAAGCGGGCAGAAGAATGCGGGGAGCCGCTTTCGATAAAGCGGCTCCCCGCATGATGGATATCAAACGCCAGGCCAGGTTTCCGCCACCGCGCGGCGGGCAGCTTCGAAGTCGACCTGCCGGCCCGCAGCGGCCAGCGCCGCCCCCAGAGCCGCGAGCGAGGACAGCACCGCGTCCCGCGTCGCATCCGCACCGTAGTGATTGACCCGGATCATCTCCTCGGACAGCGCCCCGCCACCCGCGACGAGCGGCAGCGAGGGTTCCGTCGCCAACGCCCGCGCGACCAGAGCGGCGGCGTCGGTCCCCGCCGGGGCGCGCAGCGTCGTGGCCACCGGCGCGGCGTTGCGTGCCTCGTGGACGTACGGCTCCAGACCGCCGCCCAGCGCCACCGCACCCACCCGCGTCGCCGCCGCGGCCGAGGCGTGGCGGGCCATCACCGTCTCCAGGCCGTCCGCCTCGATCCGCTCCAGGCACGCCTGAAGGCCCAGCATCTCCAGCTGCGCCGGGGCGTGCGGCAACGCCTTGCGGCCCCCGTCGATCCAGCGCTCCTTCCAGTCCAGCAGCGAGAGGTACGAGCGGCGCGGGGCGGCCGGGTTGGCGGTGATCCGCTCCCAGGCCCGCGCGCTCACCGACACCGCCGACACCCCGGCCGGGCCGCCCATCGCCTTCTGCGCGCCGATCACGCACAGGTCGACGCCCCAGGCGTCCGGCAGCAGCGGCTCGGCGCCCACCGAGGCGACCGCGTCCAGCATGAACAGCGCCCCGTGGGCCCGGACCACCTCACCGATCTCCGCGACCGGGTTGGTGTTGCCGGTCGCCGCCTCCGCGTGCACCAGCGAGACGAAGTCGATCTCCGGGTGCTCGGCGAGCGCCTCGGCGACCTGGGCGGCGCTCACCGCGGTGTGGAAGGGCACGGTGAGGTCGACGACCTCGGCGCCGCAGTCCCGCAGCCAGTTGCCGAAGGTCTGCCCGTACGGTCCGGTGACCACGTTCAACGCGGTCGAGCCGGGCCGGGCGGCGCCGCGGATGCAGCCCTCCAGGGGCAGCAGCGCCTCGCCCTGGGTGATGACGACGTCCTGCCCGGTGGCGAGGAGCGCGGCCACCTGCCGCTCGATGGCCGCGAAGTGCCCGGCGGTCAGCGGGGGGAGGTCGAGGAAGGGGTGCGTCACGGTGGGGCTCTCTTCGCATTCGGTCGGTCGGCGGTCGGTCGGGTCTTTCCCTGGCCGGGCGACGGGTCCTGCTCGTGGCCGACGCCTCGTCGCAGCCTACCGAGGGCCTCGTACAGTGCCGCCTATGAATGATCAGGCGGGGCAGCGGGTGCTGCGGGTGAAGGGGCGGGTCCTCGTCGGCCCGGACGAGGTGCGCGACGAACTGTGGGCCGTCGACGGGCGGATCACCTACGAGCGGCCGTCGGGCGCGGACGCCGCGCCGACCGTCACGGGCTGGGCGCTGCCCGGCCTTGTCGACGCGCACTGCCATGTGGGCCTGGACCGGCACGGCCCGGTCGACGCGGCGACCGCGGAGAAGCAGGCGCTCACCGACCGGGAGGCCGGGACCCTGCTCATCCGGGACGCCGGATCGCCCTCGGACACCCGCTGGATCGACGACCGCGAAGACCTGCCGAAGATCATCCGAGCCGGCCGCCACATCGCCAGGACCCGCCGCTACATCCACAACTACGCCCACGAGATCGAGCCCGGCGACCTCGTCGCGTACGTCGCCCGGGAGGCCCGGCGCGGCGACGGCTGGGTCAAGCTGGTGGGGGACTGGATCGACCGGGACGCCGGGGACCTGACCGCCTGCTGGCCACGCGGCGAGGTCGAGGCGGCCATCGCCGAGGCGCACCGGCTGGGCGCCCGGGTCACCGCCCACTGCTTCGCCGAGGAGTCGTTGCGCGACCTCGTGGAGGCCGGCATCGACTGCGTCGAGCACGCCACCGGCCTCACCGAGGAGACCATCCCGCTCTTCGCCGAGCGCGGGGTGGCGATCGTCCCGACGCTGGTCAACATCGCCACGTTCCCCGACCTCGCGGCGGGCGGCGAGGCCAAGTTCCCGCGCTGGTCGGCCCAGATGCGGCAGCTCCACGAGCGCCGCTACGACACCGTGCGCGCCGCGTACGACGCCGGCATCCCGGTCTACGTCGGCACCGACGCGGGCGGCTCGCTGGCGCACGGTCTGGTCGCGGGCGAGGTCGCCGAGCTGGTGAAGGCGGGCATCCCTCCCCTGGCGGCGCTCTCCGCCACCGCGTGGGGAGCGAGGCGGTGGCTGGGGCGGCCCGTCCTGGAGGAGGGAGCCCCGGCGGACCTGGTCGTGTACGAGCAGGACCCGCGCGCGGACGTCCGGGTGCTTGCGGCCCCCCGGCACATCGTGCTGAACGGGCGCGTGATCGGCTGACGAGGCGGTGGGTTGACAGGCGGTGACGGATCAGGGCTCCGGCTCGTTGGTGGAGCTCAGCCCGTCGCCGCACCTCGCGTGCGCCCCGGCGCAGTCGCACACCGTTCGACCCGCGCTGTGGGAAACGGGTGACGCCAGGGAACCCACGTGCCAGAAGATTCGAATATGCGCGCGGAAACCCCCCTTTGGGGTGAACTCATCCCAGGTATCCGCCAGTTCACCCTCGGTGCGTAAAGATTCACGGAGTCGACGCCACCGGTGCGCGCGATGTCCCCCATTGACGGCACCGGTGGCTCCATGTCTCCTGTGGGGGTTCCACCACCTTGAACAGCAACACCTTCCGTCTCGCTGCCCTGGCGGCCGCCACCGCTCCCGTCGCCCTGCTGGTCGCCGTCCCCGCGCAGGCAGCCCCGGCGACGCCCGCCACCGGCGGTGCGGGCGGGGCGAGCGCGGTCGTGCTCCGCACCGGGCTCGACGTATCGCTCCTCGGCAAGTCCGTCCACGTGCCCCTCAAGGTCACGCTCAACGAGGTGCAGGCACCGGCCGGCGCCGACAAGACCGCGCTCTCCGTGAACCTGGACGGGGTCGAGGGCGGAAAGCCGGTGGACGTCCTGCGCGCCGACGTGGCCACCGCGAACGCCACGGTCGACAAGAACAAGACCGAGGGGTACGCCCACCTCGTCAAGGCCCGGGTCCACGTGCCCGGTCTGCCGCTGCTCTCGCTCATCGAGGTCGAGAAGGTGACCTCCAAGGCGCTCTGCGAGGTCGGCGAGCAGCCCGTCGCCGAGTCGAACGTGCTCGGTCAGGTCTCGGTGCTCGGCAGGAAGGTGACGCTCTCGGCGGGCGGGCCGACCCGGGTGGCGGTGCCGGGCGTCGGCGAGGTGAGCCTCGACCTGTCCAGGACGTCCACCACCTCGCGTACGGCCGCCGCGACGGCACTCCGGCTCACGGTGGCGGTGAACCCGCTGAACCTCAACGTCGCCGCGGTGAAGGGCGAGGTCACCCTGGCCGAGGCGACCTGCGAGACCCCGCAGGCACCCGCGACGCCCGAGAAGCCGGACGGCACCGATGTGCGGCCGCAGACCGGCTCCGACCCCGCCCCCACCGCGCCCGACCTCGCCGAGACCGGCGGCAGCTCCACCACCCCGTACCTCGCGGGTGGCGCGGTCGTGCTCCTGGCGATCGGCGCGGGCGCCACGGTGGTCGCGCGCAGGCGGGGCAGCCAGGCCTGATCCCGGCCGCCCCGAGGAGGCTCGGCACGGGGGCTGAGAGGGGCTTGAGGGGCGGTGTTCGCAGCGGTCGAACGCCGCCCCACGGGCCTTGCCGTGATGCTTTTCCCCGTCAGCGCCCGTCAGCGCCCGTCAGCGCCCCGTTCGCGCGGGCAGCGCCTGAACGGCCTGGTCCAGGGCCTGGAGGAAGCGGTTGGTCGTCGCCCGGTCGCGTACGGCGAGCCGCAGCCACTGCGGCCCGAGCCCCGGGAACGTGTCGCCGCGCCGGGCCGCGAAGCCCAGCAGTCGCAGCCGTTCCCGGATCTCCGCCGCCCGCTCCAGCCGCACCAGGACGAACGGCCCCCGGGCCTCCTCGACCACCCGCACCTCACTGAACTCCGCGAGCCCGGCCAGCAGATGAGCCCGGTCCACGGTGGTCCGGTCCGCCGCCTGCGCCGCCTCCACCAGCGCCCTCGGCTCCATGCACGCCTGAGCCGCCGCCAGCGCCGGGGACGACACCGGCCACAGCGGCTGCGCGTCCGCGAGCAGCGCGACGGTCTCCGGATCGGCCAGGACATAGCCGATCCGCAGCCCGGCCAGTCCCCATGTCTTGGTGAGGCTGCGCAGCACGACCAGACCCGGGATGTCCGTCCGCGAACAGAGCGCCTCGCGCTCGCCCGGCACCACGTCCATGAACGCCTCGTCGACCACCAGCGTCCGCCCCGGTCTCGCCAGCCGCTCCAGCAGGGCCGCCGGGTGCAGCACGGACGTCGGGTTGGTCGGGTTGCCGACCACCACCAGATCCGCCTCCTCCGGCACCGCCGCCGGATCGAGCCGGAAACCGTCCTCCTCCCGCAGCAGCACCCGCCCCACCCCGTGCCCGGCCGCTCGCAGCGCCGCCTCCGGCTCGGTGAACTGCGGATGCACCACCACCGGGCACCGGGCCGGGAGCGCCCGGGCGATCAGGACGAACGCCTCGGCGGCACCCGCCGTCAACAGCACGCGCTCCACCGGCAGTCCGTGCCGCTCGGCGACCGCCGCCCGCGCCGGTGTGCCGTCCGGGTAGGCGGCCAGCGAGACCAGGGAGGCGGCTATCCGCTGGCGCAGCCACTCCGGTGGTGTGTGGGTACGGACGTTCACGGCGAGATCGGTCAGATTCTCGCCGCGCACCTCCGCGTCGCCGTGGTGGCGCAGGTCGGGCCCGGCGCTCTCGATGTTCTGTGTGGGGGGAGTCATGGCTGCCATGGTGAACGGGCGGGGGCTTTCCGTCACGGGTGGGGTGGAAGTTTTCTCGCCGGAAACAGGGAAAGGTCCGAGGACGGCCGGAAACCTGCGAGCCACCGCACAGGTCGCGGTCGCCGCCCGGTCCGTGGCGGCGGACTTCTCCACCACCAGCTCGTCCGCGTCGATCAGCGCCGCCGCCTCCGCGACCGACGGCGTGCCCACCGCCCCCTCAGCCGCACCCGAGGGGTTCGGCACGCGCACCCCGGCCAGCGCCGCCGCCGGATGCGACCGCACCGGTACCCCGAGCCGGGCGGCCGCCCCCACGATCCCCGGCTCCTGCGCCTTCGCCTCGACGGTCGCCAGCTCCACGACATCGGCCGTACGCAGCCCCGCCCCGCGCAACACGTCCTCGATCAGGCCGTACACCTCGTCGAGCGGCGCGCCGCTGCGGGCGCCGACCCCGACGACCAGGTTCCGCGCCCCGGACTCCGGCACGGGGCGGGCAGGTGCTCCGGTCATGGGCGGATTCCTGAGCGTGGGATTCTCGTCATGGCGGAGCCTGCCTTTCCCGTTCGAGCGGCCTCACACGAGGCGGCCCGCACATCAAGCGCTGGGGGGTGGAGCTGTTCCGTATACGGTCACGGATCCGGTCGTACGGGCGGGCGCGGGCGCCCCGGGTAAGGACACCCTGGGATGCGGTCGGCGGGGTCGATCGACTAGCAAGAGCCCATGGCGGTGTTCGTCGCGCTCGGCGCGTTCCTGATGACTCTGGCCGGCGGCTGGGTCGCGCAACGCGTCACCGACCGCCGCCACCTGGTGCTCGGCTTCGCGGGCGGGCTGATGCTCGGAGTGGTCGGCCTGGACCTGCTGCCCGAGGCGATGGAGGCCGCGGGCACCCCGGTGTTCGGCGTACCCGTCGCCCTGCTGCTGTTCGTCGGCGGCTTCCTGGTGGCCCATCTGGTCGAGGGGCTGCTCGCCGTACGCCAGGTGGCACACGGGGCGAGCGGTGAACGCGTACCGCAGGTGGGGCTCACGGCGGCCGCCGCGATGGTCGGCCACAGCCTGATGGACGGCATCGCGCTCGGTGCCGCCTTCCAGGTCGGCGGGGCCATGGGCGTGGCCGTCGCGCTGGCGGTGATCAGTCATGACTTCGCCGACGGATTCAACACGTACACCCTCACCAGTCTTTACGGGAACGCCCGCCGCAAGGCGCTCCTGATGCTGTTCGCGGCTGCCGTGGCGCCGGTCGTGGGCGCCGCGACGACACTGCTGTTCACCCTTCCGGAGGAACTGCTCGGCGGCTATCTCGGATTCTTCGGCGGAGCACTGCTCTACCTGGCCGCCGCGGAGATCCTTCCCGAGGCACACCACACCCATCCCGCCCGTTCCACTCTTCTCTGCACCATCGGGGGCGCGGGCTTCATCTGGCTGGTCGTGGGCATCGCCGAGTGAGCCCGCGTACGCCCGCACACGCCGCCACGACGAACGCGCGGGCCGTTCACCGCGCCCGGCAGTGCTCCACGAAGCGGTGCGCCACCTCGGGGGAGGCCGCCCAGTGGGTGTGCAGATAGCTGGCGTGCACGCCCCGCTGGACGTACCCCTCCACCCGCCGCTCCGGCTGGTGCATCCCCCAGGCGGGCACCGGTCCCGCCGCCGGCTCCAGCACCGTCCGGTGGAACTCATGGCCGCGCATCCGGGTCCCCGCGACCGCGAGCGCGCTGTCCGAGACCGCCACCGCCTGCCGGTAGCCGAGCGTGAGCCGCTCCGACATCCGGGCCTCGGCGTCCAGCACCCCGCACATCGGCTTCCCGTCCAGCTCCCGGGCCAGATACAGCAGCCCCGCGCACTCGGCCGCCACCGGGGCGCCGCTCAGGGCCAGTTCCGTCACCGCCCGCCGCAACGGCTCGTTGGCCGACAGCTCGGGGGCGTACACCTCCGGGAACCCGCCGCCGATGACGAGCCCCGCCGTACCGGACGGCAGCTTCTCGTCCCGCAGCGGGTCGAAGACCACGACCTCCGCACCGGCCGCCGTCAGCAGCTCGGCGTGCTCCGCGTACGCGAAGGTGAACGCCGCCCCGCCGGCCACGGCGACGACGGGGCGGTGCCCCCGCGCGGAGGCGTACGCCGGCTCCCACGGCTCGTCCGGCAGCGCGGGCGCACTCCGGGCCAGCGCCATCAGCGCGTCCAGGTCGCACCCGGCCCGCACCCGCTCACCCATGGCCCGTACGGCGTCCACCGCATCGCCCTGCCGCTCGGCCACCGGCACCAGACCCAGGTGGCGCGAGGGCGTGGCGACCTGAGGCGCCCGGCGCAGCACGCCCAGCACCGGCAGGCCGGACTCGTCCAACGCGTCCCGCAGCAGCGCCTCGTGCCGGTCGGAGGCCACCTTGTTCAGGATCACCCCGCCGATCCGCACCTCCGGGTCCCAGGAGGCGAACCCGTGCACCAGGGCGGCCACCGAACGGGACTGCGAGGAGGCGTCGACCACCAGCACCACGGGCGCCCTGAGCAGCTTCGCCACCTGCGCGGTGGACGCCAGCTCCCCCTGCCCCGAGGCACCGTCGTACAGCCCCATCACACCCTCGACCACGGCGAGGTCGCACCCCGCCGACCCGTGCGCGAGGAGCGGGGCGATCAGCTCCGTCCCGCACATGTACGCGTCGAGGTTGCGGCCGGGGCGTCCCGTCGCCAGCGAGTGGTACCCCGGATCGATGTAGTCCGGGCCCACCTTGTGCGGCGAGACGGCGAGCCCGCGCGCGGCGAAGGCGGCCATCAGGCCGGTGGCAACGGTGGTCTTGCCGCTGCCGGAGGCCGGAGCGGCGATGACCAGGCGGGGCACACTCACCACTCGATGCCCCTCTGGCCCTTCTGCCCCGCGTCCATCGGGTGCTTGACCTTCGACATGTCGGTCACCAGGTCGGCGGCCTCGATCAGCGCGTCCGGCGCGTTGCGGCCGGTGATCACCACGTGCTGGGTGCCGGGCCGGTTCCGCATCACCTCCACGACCTCGTCGGTGTCGATCCAGCCCCAGTGCAGCGGGTAGGCGAACTCGTCCAGCACGTACAGCTTGTACGTCTCGGCCGCCAGGTCGCGCTTGACCTGCTCCCAGCCCTCGCGGGCCTTGTCCTCGTTGTCGAGCTGGCCGTCCCGCTGCACCCAGGACCAGCCCTCGCCCATCTTGTGCCAGTCGACGGAGCCGCCCTCGCCGCTCGCGCCCAGCACCTTCAGCGCGTTCTCCTCGCCGACCTTCCACTTCGCCGACTTCACGAACTGGAACACCCCGATCGGCCAGCCCTGGTTCCAGGCCCGCAGCGCGAGCCCGAAGGCGGCGGTCGACTTGCCCTTCCCGATGCCCGTGTGGACGAACAGGAGCGGGCGGTTGCGCCGCTGACGGGTGGTGAGCCCGTCGTCCGGCACCGATATCGGCTGTCCCTGCGGCATCAGGCGGCCCTCCCGGCGGCGGTGACGTCCTTGACGAGCCCGGCGATCGAGTCGGCCCGCAGCTCGTCGAGCGTGACGGCGGTGCCTCCCAGTTCCCGGGCGAGTTCCCCGGCGAGACCGAGGCGTACGTACCCCGACTCGCAGTCCACGACGACCGAGGCCGTCCCTTCGGCCCGGTGCAGCCGCGCCGCCCGCCCCGCGAGCGCCACCGGTTCCGGACCGCCGGTCGCCCGGCCGTCCGTGACGACGACGAGCAGGGGCCGGCGCGAAGGATCGCGCAGCCGCTCGACGCGCAGGACGTCATGGGCCTTGAGCAGCCCGGCGGCGAGCGGCGTACGCCCCCCGGTCGGCAGCGACTCCAGACGGGAGGCGGCCGCGTCCACGGACGAGGTCGGCGGCAGCGCCACCTCGGCGTCCTTGCCCCGGAAGGTGACCAGGCCGACCTTGTCCCGCCGCTGGTAGGCGTCCAGCAGCAGCGACAGCACGGCGCCCTTGACCGCGCTCATCCGCTGCCGGGCCGCCATCGACCCGGAGGCGTCCACGACGAACAGCACGAGGTTGCCCTCCCGCCCCTCGCGGGTCGCCTGCCGCAGATCGTCCCGGCGCACCACGAGCCCGCGCCCGGAGCGCCCGCGCGCCCGCTGGTGCGGGGCGGCGGCCTGCACGGTCGCGGCCAGGTGCAGCTTGGTCAGCGACCCCTCGGGGCGGCGCGCGCCGGTGGTACGGCCGTGCTCGGTACGGGCCCGGGAGCGCCGCCCCGCAGCCCCCTCACCGAGCCCCGGCACGCTGAGCATCTTCGTACGGAACGGCTCGGCGGAGGCCACCGGCCGCTGCTCGGCCCCGGCGGACCGGCCGGGCGCTTCGGGAGAGCCCGCGGGGGCCTGCGCCGGCGTGTCGCCGCCGTCCGAGGCCGGAGGCGGCGGGCGGTCGCCATCGGCCTGGGGCGGCACGCCACCGCCACCACCGTCGTCGTTCCCGCCCCCATCGGGATCGGGATCGTCGTCGCCGCCCCGCCCCTGATCCCCGGCCGCCTGGTCCAGGGTCTGATCGAGCTTGTCCTCGTCCAGGCCCGGCGCGTCGAACGGGTTGCGGCGCCGCCGGTGCGGCAGCGCCAGCAGAGCGGCCTGCCGTACGTCGTCGGCGGTCACCTCCTCGCGCCCGGCCCAGGCGGCGAGGGCGGTCGCGGTACGCGCCATCACGATGTCGGCCCGCATCCCGTCGACCTCGAACGCGGCGCAGGTCGCGGCGATCTGCCGCAACACGCCGTCACCGAGGAGGACGCGGGGCAGCAGGGCACGCGCGCCGGCGATCCGCTCCCGCAGCGCCGTCTCCTCCTGCGCCCAGCGCGCGGCGAACCCCGCCGGATCGTCGTCGTACGCGAGCCGGCGCCGCACGACCTCCACCCGCTCGTCGGTGTCCCGGGAGGCGGCCACCTCGACGGTCAGTCCGAACCGGTCCAGCAACTGCGGCCGCAGCTCGCCCTCCTCCGGGTTCATCGTCCCGACCAGCAGGAACCGTGCCGCATGCCGTACGGAGACGCCCTCGCGCTCGACGTACGAGGCCCCCATGGCGGCCGCGTCCAGCAGCAGGTCCACCAGGTGGTCGTGGAGCAGGTTGACCTCGTCGACGTACAGGATCCCCCGGTGCGCGTCGGCCAGCAGCCCCGGCTCGAACGCCTTCACGCCCTCCGAGAGCGCCCGCTCGATGTCCAGCGCCCCCACGAGCCGGTCCTCGGACGCCCCGACCGGCAGCTCCACGGTCCGCGCCGGGCGCGACACACCGGCGGCCTCCGTGTGCGGCCCGTCGGGACACGCCGGATCGGGGGAGAGGGGATCACAGGAGAACCGGCACCCCGGCACGACGGAGACCTCGGGCATGAGGGCGGCCAGCGCCCGGACGGCGGTGGACTTGGCGGTCCCCTTCTCGCCCCGCACGAGCAGACCACCGACGGCGGGACTGACGGCGTTCAGCAACAGCCCGAGCCGCAGGTCGTCCTGGCCGACGATCGCGGTGAAGGGATAGGGCGTACTCACGTGGCCTCCTCGTTGACGTCAACATCATCAATGTCAAGCCCGGCGGGCCTTGACCCGGCGGACCCGGCAAACTCAAGCCCCTGGGACTCGCCCGCTTCCCTCTGCGTCTCCGGGCGAGCAAAATCAAGCCCCTCCGGCGCTTGAGGAGCGGGGTCCGGGGCAGCGCCCCGGCTCTCCGACGACGCGCCCGCCCCCAGCGGCGGCGCCCCCGGCGGCACGAACGGCAACCCCACCGGCGCGCCCCCCTCGATCAACCGCCACAACGCCTCCGTATCCGCATGCTCCTCCACCAGATCCCCCAGCCGGTCGAGCTGCTCCTCCCGCAGCACCCCGAACCGGGTGTCCGGCGCGGGAACGAACCGCCGCCCGGCGGCCTGGGCCACCTCCTCCAGGAACCGCCGCCGGAACCCGTCGCTCTCCAGCGACCCGTGCCAGTGCGTCCCCCACACCGCCCCCACCCGGCATCCGTCCAGGAACGGCTCCCCGCCCCGCACATCGGCCACCCCGTGGTGGATCTCGTACCCCTCGACCGGCTCCCCGAGCGCCGAACCCACCGGCCGCGCCAGCGTCTTGGCCCGGTCGAACCGGATGCGTACGGGAAGGAGCCCCAGCCCGTCCACCACCCCCGCCCGCGACTCCACCTCGTCCTCGATCCGCTCACCGAGCACCTGGAACCCGCCGCAGATCCCCAGCACCGGCCGGCCCTCCGCCGCCCGCCGCACCAGCGCGTCCGCCAGCCCCCGCTCCCGCAGCCAGGCCAGCGCCTTCACCGTGCCGCGCGTTCCGGGCACGATGACCAGGTCCGCGTCGGCCAGCTCGTCGGCCCGGTCCACGAACCGCACGACGACGCCCGGTTCGGCGGCCAGCGCGTCCACGTCCGTGAAGTTCGACATCAGCGGCACCGCGCAGACCGCGACCCGCAGCACGTCCTCGCCGTGCGGGGGCGCCACGACCGACTCCCGCACCGCACCCCGCAGGGAGACCCGCAGGCCGTCCTCCTCGTCGATGCCGAGCCCATGGGCGTACGGCAGCACCCCGTACGTCCGCCGCCCGGTCAGCCCGTACAGCATGTCCAGCCCCGGCTCCAGCAGCGAGACGTCACCCCGGAACTTGTTCACCAGGTAGCCCGCGACCAGCGACTGGTCCTCCGCGCTCAGCAGCGCCGTGGTCCCGAAGAACGAGGCGAAGACCCCGCCCCGGTCGATGTCCCCGACCACCAGCACGGGGAAGCGGGCCGCCCGCGCGATCCCCATGTTCACGATGTCGGTCCGGCGGAGGTTGATCTCGGCCGGCGACCCGGCCCCTTCACAGATCACCGCGTCATAGGTCGACCGCAGCTGCTTCAGGCACTCCACGACCGTCCCGAGCAGCGCCTCCTGCCGGCCCCCGTGGTAGCCCCGGGCGCTCATCTCGCCGACCGGCTTCCCCATCAGGACGACCTGGCTGGAGCGGTCGCTGCCGGGCTTGAGCAGCACCGGGTTCATCAGCGCGGTCGGCTCCACCCGGGCCGCCTGCGCCTGCATCGCCTGGGCGCGCCCGATCTCCGCGCCCTCACGGGTCACGAAGGAGTTGAGGGACATGTTCTGCGCCTTGAACGGCGCGACCTTCACGCCCCGGCGCACCAGCCAGCGGCAGATGCCCGCCGTGACGACGCTCTTGCCCGCGTCCGAGGTCGTTCCCGCGACCAGCAGCCCACCGCTCATGCCCGCTCCCCGTCCCGTTCGGCGTTCCGTGCCGGACCGTTCATGACCGTCCCCGCCTCCGTCCCGCGACCAGGTGGCCCGCGACCGTCCGGCCCACCACGCACACGCCGAGGGCCAGCGCACCCACCCGGCGCGACAGCCGCACCGCGCGTTCGATGTCCGCGCTCCGCACCTCGCGCCCGGACCGCCCGTTCAGCACCGGCCGGTGCTCGACGCGCCCCGCGTACGCCAGCGTCCCGCCGAGCCGTACGCCGAGCGCTCCCGCGAACGCGGCCTCCACCGGTCCCGCGTTCGGGCTCGGATGGCGCCCCGAGTCCGCCTTCCAGGCGCGTACGGCCTCCCGGGGCCGCCCGCCGCCCACCACGGCCAGCGCGGCCGTCAGCCGGGCACCGGGCCACCCCGCGAGATCGTCCAGGCGCGCCGAGGCCCAGCCGTAGCGGCGGTAGCGGGGCGACCTGTGACCGACCATCGCGTCGAGCGTGTTCACGGCCCGGAACCCGACGAGTCCCGGCACGCCGCCGATCGCCCCCCACACCAGCGCGCCGACGACGGCGTCCGAGGTGTTCTCGGCGACCGACTCCACGACGGCACGGGCGATCTGCGGCCCGTCCAGGCAGTGCGGATCGCGCCCGCACAGGTGCGGCAGCCGCTCCCGGGCCACCTCCAGGTCCCCGGCGGCCAGCGCGCCCCCGATGGCGCGGGCCTCCCGGCCCAGCGACGTACCCCCGACGACCGACCAGGTGGTGGCGGCGGTCAGCGCGACGGCGAGCCCGGGGCGGCCCCGTACGGCGCGGGCGGCCAGCGCGGCGGCCCCCACGGCGCCTCCGGCGCAGAGCAGGGTGTGCAGCGCGCCCCGGGCCCGGTCGTCACGCCACAGCAGCGACTCCACCCGCGCGGCGGCCCGGCCGAAACCGGCGACGGGGTGACCCCGCCGAGGGTCGCCGAGAGCCGCGTCGGCGATCAGCCCGGCGGTGGCGCCGTACGCGAAGACGCGATCGACACGCACGGGTCAGGCCGTCGTGGATCGGGAGGTTCCGGTGTGCGGGGGCAACGGATGCGGCGCTCGGCGGCCAGGCATGGCGTTAAGTCCTTAACTCAGGGTCCGCGCCCTGGTTCGACGTGACCGGCGACGAGAGTCTCCTGGCTTCCGGATCCGCAGTTCCCCCGGCCTTCCAGCCCGTGTGGTGAGGGCCGTGACATCCGGTGTGGGGGAGTGCTCCCCGGTGACAGTGGCGGGACCGCGCCGGATTCGCACCGGCTTCCTCTTCTGTCGCCGTGAATGGCTCCGGCAGTCCACCACGCTGCGAGAACAACCGTCAACTTGCTGTTGACCTGCGGGGGGCCGGTGTGCGCAGACGCACATCGGGCCGGACACACGGTGGTGTGTCCGGCCCGGGGGAGTGCGCTGGGGCGCGTCAGGCGACGATCAGATAGATCCCGTACGCGACCGCCGCCACGCAGGCCGCGAAGCAGGCGTACGCGCTGGTGCGCGCCAGCACGGCCGAACCGCCGACGGCGCCGCCGGCGGCCGGGGCCGACAGCTTGGAGAGGGCGACGATGCCCAGGGTGAAGACGCCGACCAGTGCGACGGTGACCACGAGACTGACACCGAAGACGGAGGCGAGAGCTGCCCAGTCGATTTTCATACGGATCTGTCCTTACACCGTGGCCGAGGGCCGCGCCGTGTCGTCCGGCGCTGCGGCCGGAGCCGGGATGGTGGTCATGAGGTCGGGGTGGGAGCCGATGGGCGGCGGCTGGACCGCGGCGATGGCCGTGGTGACGATGCCCTGGGGCTCGTCGCTGTCCGTGTCGTTGACGTTGGTGTGGTCGACCGGCTGGCGGCGCGAGGCCAGCCAGATGGCGAAGGAGCCACCGACCAGCAGGATCGCGGTGACGGTGATGCCCCACGGGCCCTGCTTGGTGAGGAACTCGGCACCCGCGCCGACCAGACCCGCGGCCGGGAGCGTCAGGCCCCAGGCGACGAACATCCGGGTGGCGGTGGACCAGCGGACCACCCCGCCCTTGCGGCCGAGGCCCGCGCCCATCACGGCACCCGAGCAGGACTGGGTGGTGGAGAGCGAGAAGCCGAGGTGCGAGGAGGCCAGGATGACGGTCGCCGCGCTGGTCTGGGCGGCGAAGCCCTGCGGCGGCTTCAGGTCGGTGAGGCCCTTGCCCATGGTGCGGATGATGCGCCAGCCACCGAGGTAGGTGCCGAGCGCGATGGCCACACCGGCGGAGACGATGACCCACATCGGCGGGTTGGAGCCGGGGGCCAGGACGCCGCCGGTGACCAGGGCCAGGGTGATGATGCCCATCGTCTTCTGGGCGTCGTTGGTGCCGTGGGCGAGCGAGACGAGACCGGCCGAGGCGATCTGTCCGGCCCGGTAGCCCTTGGCCGTCGACTTGAGCTGGTTCTCGTCGGTGACGTTCCGGTTGATCCGGTACGTCAGCTTCGTGGCCAGCATCGCGGCGAGACCGGCGACCAGCGGGGCGGCGATCGCGGGGAGCAGCACCTTGGTGACGACGGTGCCCCCGTTGATCGAGGACCAGCCGGCCGACATGACGGCGGCGCCGATCAGACCGCCGAACAGGGCGTGGGAGGAGCTGGAGGGCAGGCCGACCAGCCAGGTCAGCAGATTCCACAGGATGGCGCCGACGAGCGCCGCGAAGATGACCTCGGTTCTGAGGCCGTTCTCGTTGACGATCCCGCCGGAGATCGTCTTGGCGACCTCCACCGACAGGAACGCGCCGATGAGGTTGAGAACGGCGGACATGGCCACCGCTGTCTTGGGCTTCAGTGCGCCGGTCGAGATGGTGGTGGCCATCGCGTTGGCGGTGTCGTGGAAACCGTTCGTGAAATCGAACACGAGAGCTGTTACGACCACAATCGCAAGCAGCAGCGTGATGTGTTCCATTTACCCAGGCAATCGTTCGACGTCAGTGGCACATGGACCGTAGGCAACCTGAGTGAACGGAAGATGAACTGAGCGGGGCGCTGTGGTGACCCCAACCGGCAGGTGGTGGTTCCGCTTGTGTGCGGCAGGGGCTGTGGGAGACCGGTGGGGCACCGGCTGGTCTGGTCTTTGCCCCTCATCGGTGAAGTTCTTGACCGGCGGTCCCGGGCCGGAAGAGATCCCCGTCACTCGGGTGATGGCGTTCCGGTTCCGTGCCTCCGGCCCTACGCTCGCCCCATGAGCGAGCAGCAGCCGGAATCCGTCGCCCGGGCCTGGCGGCAGGTGGTCGGCGCCGCCCGCCGCAGCGCCGCCGACGGGCTGGTCGTCGGCACCTCCGGCAATGTGTCGGCCCGCGTCGGAGACCTGGTCCTGGTGACCCCCAGCGGGGTGCCCTACGACCGGCTCGGACCGCGGGACGCGGTCGGGGTCGACCTGGCGGGGCGGCAGGTCCTCGGGGACCTCGGGCCGACCAGCGAACTCCCCCTCCACCTCGCGGTCTACCGGGAGACCGGCGCCGCCGCCGTGGTCCACACCCACGCGGTGCACGCCACCGCCGTCTCCACCCTCGTCACCGAGGTGCCCCTCGTGCACTACGCGGCCGCGATCCTCGGCGGCCCCGTCCGCACCGCCCCCTACGCCCGCTACGGCACCCCCGAACTGGCCGACGCCATGCTCACCGCCCTCCGCGACCGCACCGGCTGCCTGCTCGCCAACCACGGCACCGTCACCTACGGCTCCACCCTCGACCAGGCGTACGAGCGCACCGCCCAGCTGGAGTGGCTCTGCCGGCTCTGGCTCACCGCGAGCGCCCTGCCGGGGCGCAGCCCGGCCCTGCTCACCGAAGCCCAGCTGGCCGAGGTGGCCGACGCGCTCCAGGGGTACGGGCAGCCGGAGTGAGGGACCCGGGTCCGGGCCCCCGCCGGCCCGGCCGCACCGGACGGCCCCGCCCACCGGCACCGCCCGCCGGCCCGGCCGCACCGGACGGCCCCGCCCACTGGCACCGCGCCGCCCGCCCCACCACACTGGAGCGGTGCGCCCGGCAACTGCGACGGCAACGGCCGTCACCACCTTCCTCGGCGCCGGTGCGGCAGCGGTCGCGGCCGGCCGGTACGCCAGCGACGCCGCCCTCAAGGCGGCGCCAGGACGTCCCCTCCCCACCGACCGCAGACTCACCGTGCACGCCACGGCGATCGAGCGGATCACCCTGACCCGCTCCCTCACCGCGCTCCGCCCCGGTACGTACGGGATCGAGGGCCCCGGCGTGCACGCCGTGGTCGGCCCCGTCGTCGAGGGGGCCGAATCCACCGCCGACACCGTCGTCCGCCGACTGGAGCGGGTCACCCGCGGCCTGCTCGAACCCGGCATGAAGGTCCGCCTCACCCCCGAGCTGTACCGCGGCGACCCCGGCAGCGCCCTCGGCCTGGAGTACCGCGAGGTCGAGATCCCCGGCGAGCTCGGCGGACTGCCCGCCTGGTGGGTGCCCGGCGAGCGCGACACCTGGGCCATCACCGCCCACGGCCTGGGCACCACCCGGGAACACCCCATGAACGTGATGGACTTCCTGGCCGGCCGGCGGATCCCCGTGCTGGACATCGCCTACCGGGGCGACGCCGGAGCCCCCCGCCCCGCCGACGGCCTCGGCCACCTCGGCGCCTCCGAGTGGCGCGACCTGGACGCCGCCATCCGCTACGCCGTGCGCTACGGCGCCCGGAACGTGATCCTGTACGGCTGGTCCACCGGCGCCTCCATGGCCCTGCACGCAGCGGTCAACTCCCCGCTGCGCGACCGCGTCAGCGGCCTCGTCCTGGACTCCCCGGTCATGGACTGGCAGACCACCCTGCGCGCCCTGGCGGCCGCCCGAGGCGTCCCCGCCGCCCTGCTGCCGCTGGCCGTCCGCGCCGCCCAGGGCAGGACCGGGATGATCTCGGCCCCGCTCCTGGACACCTCCCTGCCCGACGCGCTGCCCACCCCGACACTGATCCTGCACGGCCCGGACGACACCATCGCCCCCTGGGGCCCGTCCCGGGAGCTCGCCGCCCGTCGCCCGGACCTGGTCAGCCTCCACACCGTGCGGCAGGCTCCGCATGCGTCGATGTGGAACGCCGATCCCGGCCGCTACGAGGAGACCCTCAGACGCTTCCTCACGCCCCTGATGTGAGGCGATGCGGCGATCGAGCCCTCCGGTCACCGCACCCCCGGTAACCCCGGGGGTGCCGGTGAAACGCCTTCCGTTTGGGCTTTCGGGCCGTCAGAGGCAAGACTGCTCCCGTGACGTCCCGTACCCCGCGCGACTCCAGGCTGCGACTTGTCCGCCCGCGACCCCTCGCCACCGCCCGCAGGGCGGTGTCCACCCGGCGCACCCGGCCGGCCCCCCGGCCCCCCGAGGGCACCCCACCCCGCACGGAACTGGCCCGCCAGGCCAGGGCGGTCCTCGCCGACGCCGTGCGCATCGCCCACTGGGCGGCCGGCGCCCCCGGCAGCGCCGCACCGCTCGCCACCCAGGCCCTCGAACGGGCCGCGACGGCCCTGGAGATCTCCCCGGCACAGGTGCGTGCGGGCTGGGACCGGGCCCGGCTGGCCGGCCTCATCGAGCTGCACGGCGACACCGCCCGCCCCGGTTGGCGGCTGCGGGCCTGGGACCGGGACGACTCGGCCGTGCTGCGCGGCTGGGTGGCGCTCTTCGACGCCTGGTCGCTCGTCCACGCCGCGCCCGAGGGCATCGAGGCCGGGGCGGTCGCCGAAGCCGTCGAGGCCGTGCCCCAGGTGCTCTCCCTCCTCCAGCTCTCCGCCGGCCCGGTCCCCGTACCCGCCCTCCTGGACCTCCTCGCCCAGCGCATCGCCGAACTCCAGGAGGAGCGCTGCGAGGTGCCGTACGGGACGGGCCGGGCGGCCGGTCCGAGCGCTCCGCCCGACAGACGCCCCGCACCCGCACCGGACCGGAGCGCCGACCTCGACGCCCTGCTGCTCGACTGGGCCCTGGAGGGCCTCGCCGCGGTCGGCGCGCTGACCCTCGGCAAAGGCCACGCCACCCTCACCCCGCTCGGCAACTGGGCGGTCTGGGTCAAGCTGGAACAGATCTGCGTCGCCGCCCAGAGCCCCGCCGGGAACATCGAGCAGTCCGCCGCCGACATGCTGCTCGGCTGCGCCCGGCTCACCCCGGGGCCGGCCCGCGACGAATACCGGGCCTGGCTCGCCGCCCGTACGGTCGGCAGTGCCGTCGCCGAACTGCTCGCCGTCGCCCGGGGCGAGGACGCGCTCCTGCGGGGGCTGGCCTTCGAGGCGCTGCGGGTCGTCGGCGCCCCCGCCGAGCCCGAGGTCCGCGCCGTGGTCACCAACCCGTCGCTACGGCCCTACGCGCTGCTCTGGCTCGCCGAGTACGAGGGAGTGGACCCGGACGACGCGCAGGAGATCCTCAGCCGCGAGGAGGCCACCTGGCTCTGGGTCGACACCGCCGCCGCCGTCGCCGACCACGGGGAGACCGGCCTGCTGGTGCGCCACCTCGACTCCGCCGTCCAGGGCACCGTCCCGGCCCTGCTCGACGAGGTCAGGGCCGTCGGCCACCCGCGCACCGTCCAGGTCCTGGTCGCCCTGGCCGCCGCCCACCCGGACCCGGCCCTGGCCAAGGCGGTCCGCCGGGCCGCGTTCCAGGTCCACACCGGCGGGGCCTGAGACCCGCGCCCGCCGGGATCCGCCGGGCCGCGTTCCAGCTCCACACCGCCGGGGTCCGAGATCCGCGCCCGCCGGGATCCGCCGGGCCGCGTTCCAGCTCCACACCGCCGGGGTCCGAGCCCCTCCGCCACCGGGGGCCCCGCCGCTCAGCCGGCGGACCCCGGCATATACGTCCCGAAGCTCCACACGTTGCCCTCGGCGTCCCGGGCCATGTAGTCCCGTGAGCCGTAGTCCTGGTCCGTCGGCTCCATCAGGATCTCCACGCCGAAATCCCGGGCCCGGGCGAAGTGCTCGTCCACCTCGTCCACCACCACGTACACCCCCGCCGGGCCCGCGCCCGCCATCGCCCGGGCGAACACACCCTCCCTGCCCCTGGAGCCGAGCATCACCCTGCCGTTGCCGCAGGACAGCTCGGCGTGCAGCACGCTGCCGTTCTCGCCCTCGTAGACCGCTTCCTCGGTGAAGCCGAAGCCGCGCGTCAACGTCGTGATCGCTGCCTTCGCGTCGTCGTACAGCACTGTCGGATAGATCGTCGGAACACCCTGTGCCACGCCCGCCATCACCCTCACCTCTCCTGATGTGATCTGCGTCTCAGTCTTCCACCGGGCACTGACAATGCCCTCCTGGAACGGGTCTCCGCAGGTCAGGGGTAGGTCACAGGCGGCCCGGCTCAGGCGAAGGTGTCGCACTGCCCCATGTCGCCGCTGCGGAACCCCGTGGAGAACCACTGCTGCCGCTGCGCGGACGAACCGTGCGTCCAGGACTCCGGGGTGACCCGGCCCTGGAACCGCTCCTGGATGCGGTCGTCCCCGACCGCCGCCGCCGCGTCCAGGCCGTCCCGGATGTCCGCCCGGGTCAGCTCCGTGATCAGCGGCCGGCCCGTCGACTCGTCCGGCGTCGTCGTCGCGTGGTGCGCCCAGACCCCGGCGTAGCAGTCGGCCTGCAGCTCCACCTTCACCGCGTTGCTGTCCGCCCCCTGCCGCCCGTCCTGCGACCGGCCCAGCGTGCCCATCTGGTTCTGCACGTGGTGGCCGTACTCGTGCGCCACGACGTATGCCTGGGCGAACGGACCGCCGCTGGAGCCGAACTTCGTCCGCAGCTCGTCGAAGAAGCCGAGGTCCAGATAGACCTTCCGGTCACCGGGGCAGTAGAACGGCCCCACCGCCGAGGTCGCCGCCCCGCAGGCGGTGCCGACCCGCTCGCTGAACAGGACCGTCGGGGCGGCCCCGTAGCCGCCGCCCCGGCGCTGGAACTCCTGGCGCCAGAAGTCCTGCACGCTGTTGACCACCGCCACCGTCCGGCAGTCGTCCCGGCTGTTGGCGTCCTGGCCCTTCAGACAGCTCTCCTGCACCCGCGCCGCCGACGAGGAGGTGGCCGCGGGGTCCGAACCGTCCGACGAGAGGCCGAGCTGATCGGGGCCCACGCCGAACAGCAGCCCCAGGATCAGGGCGATCACCCCCACGACACCGCCGCCCACGGTGGCCCGCCCGCCGGGAATCCGGCTGCCGCGCACATCCTGGACCTCGGACGTGTCCAGATCGGCGTCGTCGTCGAACTGCACGGTCGCACCTCCGTCATCCTCGGGCCGGGGGGCCGGGTGCCCGCCCTGCGCCGAGTATCGGACGGCTACCCCCGGCGGGCGCGCGGAAAAGCAGTTGCACACCGCCAGTAGAATGGGGGCCATGGCCATTCTCCTTGCGCATTAGCGGCGTCGAGAGACCTCCGCCCTCGTCCCTCCGCCGTCCATATTGCCCTGGAGTTTTTCCGTGATCACCGCTTCCGGCATCGAGCTGCGTGCCGGCGCCCGCATCCTCATCGAGTCCGCCTCCTTCCGTATCGCCAAGGGCGACCGCATCGGCCTGGTCGGCCGCAACGGGGCGGGCAAGACCACCCTCACCAAGTGCCTGGCGGGCGAGGGCACCCCGGCGGGCGGCACCATCACCCGCTCCGGCGAGGTCGGCTACCTCCCGCAGGACCCCCGCACCGGCGACCTCGACGTCCTGGCCCGGGACCGCATCCTCTCCGCCCGCGGTCTCGACGAGATCCTGCGCAAGATGCACGAGAACGAGGACCGGATGGCGAACGGCAAGGGCGCCACCCGGGAGAAGGCGATGAAGAAGTACGAGCGCCTGGAGACGGAGTTCCTCACCAAGGGCGGTTACGCCGCCGAGGCCGAGGCCGCCACCATCGCCGCCGCGCTCAACCTGCCCGACCGGGTGCTCGGTCAGCCCCTGCACACGCTCTCCGGCGGTCAGCGCCGCCGTGTCGAGCTGGCCCGGATCCTCTTCTCGGACGCCGACACCCTGCTCCTGGACGAGCCGACCAACCACCTGGACGCCGACTCGATCGTCTGGCTGCGCGACTACCTGAAGTCCTACCGCGGCGGCTTCGTCGTGATCTCCCACGACGTCGACCTCGTCGAGACCGTGGTCAACAAGGTCTTCTACCTCGACGCCAACCGCTCGCAGATCGACGTCTACAACATGGGCTGGAGGCTCTACCAGCAGCAGCGCGAAGCGGACGAGAAGCGCCGCAAGCGTGAGCGCCAGAACGCCGAGAAGAAGGCCGCGGCCCTCAACTCGCAGGCCGACAAGATGCGCGCCAAGGCCACCAAGACCGTCGCCGCCCAGAACATGGCCAAGCGGGCCGACCGGCTGCTGGCGGGCCTGGAGGCCGTCCGGGTCTCGGACAAGGTCGCCAAGCTCCGCTTCCCCGAGCCCTCACCCTGCGGCAAGACCCCTCTGATGGCGGAGGGACTGTCGAAGTCGTACGGATCGCTGGAGATCTTCACCGACGTCGACCTCGCCATCGACAAGGGCTCCCGCGTCGTCATCCTCGGACTCAACGGGGCCGGCAAGACCACACTGCTGCGCCTGCTCGGCGGCGCGGAGAAGCCCGACACCGGCCAGGTCATCGAGGGCCACGGCCTCAAGCTCGGCTACTACGCCCAGGAGCACGAGACCCTCGACCCCGAGCGCACCGTCCTGGAGAACATGCGCTCCGCCGCGCCCGACCTGGACCTGGTCGAGGTCCGCAAGACGCTGGGCTCGTTCCTCTTCTCCGGCGACGACGTCGACAAGCCGGCCGGGGTGCTCTCCGGCGGCGAGAAGACCCGGCTCGCGCTCGCCACCCTGGTCGTCTCCTCCGCCAACGTGCTCCTGCTCGACGAGCCGACGAACAACCTCGACCCCGCCAGCCGAGAGGAGATCCTCGGCGCACTGCGCACCTACAAGGGCGCCGTCGTCCTCGTCACCCACGACGAGGGCGCGGTCGAGGCGCTCCAGCCGGAGCGCATCATCCTGCTCCCGGACGGTGTCGAGGACCTCTGGGGTGCCGACTACCGGGACCTCGTCGCCCTCGCCTGATCCCCCTCCGGATAGATCATTCGGCCTACGCGTGATCCACCATCTGCGTGAGGACGTCTCGTACCCCGGTGCTGAGCCCGGCGCTCACCCGCCGCCCGCCCCGTCCCGGGGGGCGACTCCTCGTACGGCTCTGACCTGCCGGTTCCTTCGCAGGTAGGCGCCGTACGCCCCGGTCGCCGCCCGGAATGCAGGATTCCGTATCGGTCGGAGCGCTCCCCGGTCCGGAATCCGGCCGTACCGACCTTGCCGAATGGGTGGCCAGGAAGCGCGGGAGGGGTGATCATGAGAGTCCAGAGCGCACTTCCCATAGAGGAGGCACGGGTGGCCGAGACTCTGAAGAAGGGCAGCCGGGTGACCGGCGCCGCGCGTGACAAGCTCGCGGCAGACCTGAAGAAGAAGTACGACTCCGGTGCGAGCATCAGGGCGCTGGCCGAGGAAACCGGCCGCTCCTACGGGTTCGTCCACCGGATGCTCAGTGAGTCCGGAGTGACGCTGCGAGGCCGCGGCGGAGCCACACGAGGCAAGAAGGCCGCTTCGGCCTGAGCCGCTCACCGGTGGGGCGGACCCCAGGGACTCATCGGAATTCGGGGTGGCCACCCGGCTGACCGCCAGGTCGTCCGGGTGGTTACTGTTCAGTCACTTAGTTTCTGAGTGCTGACTGCACCCGATCCGGAGGCGCCCCATGACCTCGCTCGACCCTGTGCTCGACAAGGACGGCGTACGGCTCACCGTCGAAGACGCGGTTGCCACGGTGACGCTCACCAACCCGGCCAAGCGCAACGCTCAGTCTCCCGCTCTGTGGCGGGCGTTGACCGAAGCCGGACGGGCGCTGCCCGGGGATGTCCGGGTCGTGGTGCTCCGCGGCGAGGGCAAGTCCTTCTCCGCGGGCCTCGACCGGCAGGCGTTCACCCCCGAGGGATTCGACGGCGAGCCGTCCTTCCTCGACATGGCACGCGGCCCGGAAGCCGAGCTCGACGCGACCATCGCCGAGTACCAGGAGGCGTTCACCTGGTGGCGCCGCAACGACCTCGTGTCGATCGCGACCGTCCAGGGCCACGCCATCGGCGCCGGCTTCCAGCTGGCCCTCGCCTGCGACCTGCGGATCGTCGCCGAAGACGTGCAGTTCGCCATGCGCGAGACCAGCCTCGGCCTCGTCCCCGACCTCACGGGCACCCACCCCCTGGTGAACCTCGTGGGGTACGCCCGTGCGCTCGAGATCTGCGCCACCGGACGGTTCGTGCACGCCGACGAGGCCGAGCGCACCGGCCTCGCCAATCTCGTGGTCCCCGCCGACCAGCTCGACGGGGCGGCCCGCGACCTGGCCGCCGCGCTGATCTCCGCCCCGCGCGACGCCGTCGTGGAGACCAAGGCCCTGCTCAGCGGCGCTGGTTCGCGTGACTACGAGGACCAGCGCATCGCCGAGCGGGCCGCCCAGGGCCGCAGGCTGCGCGATCTGGCGGGCATCACCGACTGAACCGACCGGACCGACTGAACCGGTCGGACCGACCGGACCGACCGGACCGACCAAGCCGACTAAGGGGTGCCGCCGGCCTGCGGAACCACGTCGGTCACCAGCACCGACACCGGTAGCCCGTCCGCCGCGGCCGCCGACACCGCCGTGCGCACCGACCGGGCCACGTCCAGCGCCCGGTGGTCCCCGGCCGTCGCCAGCTCGATCCGGATGTGGTCCTCGGCGGTGTGCACCGCACTGCCCAGGACCCGGGTCAGCGAGACGACACCCGGCACCGCGGCGGCGGCCCGCGCCGCCGGCCCTTCCGCCTCGGCCGTCGGCACCGAGGCGGAGGCGGAGGACGCGGCGGACGGGGCCGTCACCTGTTCGGTCGCACCGTCCTCGAGCAATGCCGTCACCCGCAGGTCCACCTCCGCGACCTCCAGACCGAGCCGGGCCGAGGCCGCCGTGACGAGCGCCGCGCGCAGGGCGGCCGCCGCGTCGGGCAGCGGACGGTCACCGGCCGCCCGGAACTCCGCCTCGATCCTCAGCGGCCCGGGCGGCAGAGCGCTCGGCGGCGCCGGAGGCACGGCCGGCCCCGCCCCCACGGAGCCCGCCCCGGCCGGCCCCACCCCCGCAAGGCCCGCCCCGGCCGGGCCCGCCTCCGCACGCGGGTCCGTCCCGACGGCCGCCCGGGCCGGTCCGATCTTCAGCGTCCCCAGCACCGCACCCGGCACCGCCGCCCCGCGCAGCACCGAGGCCGCCGCCGTCTCCGCGATCCACGCCCCGTCCACGGCACCACCCAGGGGGAGCAGTCTGCCGAGGCCAAGTCGTTGCCGTACCGCGGCTGTCCATCCGTCCGCCCTCTGCGGGCCACGCTCCGTCGTCATCCCCCCAGCCTGCCGTATCCACGGCGCGGGACCGGGCAAGCGCACTTAACGTGGGCCAGGAAGTCCCAACCCTGCCCCCGAAGGGAAGAGCGGCGATGACTGAGACCCCCCAGCGCAACAGCCCCGACAGCGGTTCCGGCAAGCCTCCCCTGAGCAAGCGCGGCGGAGGCGACCCCGGTACCCGGGGCCGTACCACCATCGCCGACGGCGTCGTCGAGAAGATCGCCGGAATGGCCGCACGCGATGTGGCCGGTGTCCACGCCATGGGCAGCGGCCTGTCCCGGACCTTCGGTGCGGTCCGCGACCGGGTTCCCGGCGGCGGCAAGTCCGTCACCCGGGGGGTGAAGGCCGAGGTCGGCGAGTCGCAGGCCGCCCTCGACCTGGAGATCGTCGTCGAGTACGGCGTCGCGATCGCCGACGTCGCGCGCGACGTACGCGAGAACGTCATCGCGGGGGTCGAGCGGATGACCGGCCTCGAAGTCGTCGAAGTCAACATCGCGGTCAGCGACGTCAAGCTGCCCGACGAGGACGACGACGAGGACGATGGCGACCAACAGCGCGTCCAGTAGTTTCCGCGTTCCCCGCCGCAAGGCAGTTGAGGAGAGACGATGAGCATGGCTGTGGTCGGTCTGCTGGCCGGCATGGCGCTCGGGTTCGCCGGGTATTTCGGCGGATTCGGAGCCTTCGTACTGGTGGCCGCGCTGGGGGCGGTCGGCTTCATCGCCGGCCGCTTCCTCGACGGTGACCTGGAACCCGGCGACTTCTTCCGGAGTCGCGAGCGCGGCGACCGACGGCGGTGACCGCGGTGACCGGGCGGGTCGCCGCCGCCGAACGGGGCGAGACCCGGATCGCCGACCGGGTCGTCGCCAAGATCGCCGCGCAGGCGGCGAAGGAAGCCGTCGACGATCCGCCCGAGAACGGGTCCTCCCCGCGCGCCACGGTCACCGTGCACCGTGACTCCGCCCGCGTACGGGTCAGCCTGGAGCTCGGCTACCCCTGCGACATCGGCCGCCAGTGCGGTGCCGTACGCAGCAGGGTCGCCCAGCGGGTCAAGACGCTGGCGGGCATGGACGTGCCCGAAGTGGCCGTCCAGGTCGAACGGCTGCACCCGGCGACGAGCGGAGCACAGGGGAGGATCCGATGACCGAACCCGTCGAACCCACCGGCTCCACCCGGCGCATGCCCACGCTGGACGAGGGCGGCGACGACCGGCACCCGCCCGGGACGGGCGCGGGCTCCGCCGCCCATGATCCGGTCCCCACCCTGGAACAGGGCGGCGGCCGGGCCGGCCGCTTCTGGTCCGCGCGCCGGGTGCCGGCCGCCCTGCTGGCCCTGGTCCTCCTGGGCGCCGCCGGGCTGCTGCTCTACGACATCGCCGCCGTACGGGCCGGGCACCCGGCCATGCAGTGGCGGCGCTCGCTCGCCGACGGCCTCGCGGAGCGGAAGGTCGACGATGTCGTGGTGCTCATCGGGGCAGGGGTCGCCGCGTTGATCGGCCTCTGGCTGCTCCTGCTGGCCCTCACCCCGGGGCTCCGCGCCCTGCTGCCGATGCGCCGCGAACGCGCCGGCGTACGCGCCGGACTCGACCGCGACGCCGCCGCGCAGGTCCTGCGGGACCGGGCCGTGGAGGTGGCCGGAGTGCAGTCCGTCCGGGTCCGGATGGGGCGGAAGAAGGCGAAGGTGCGCGCCTTCTCGCACTTCCGGGAACTCGACGACGTACGCGGCGACCTGGACACCGTGCTGGCCGCGGCCGTCGGTGAGCTGGGCCTGGCGAAGCCGCCGGGCCTCTCCGTCCAGGTGAACCGACCGGCGAAGAAGGGATGAGCGGCATGCGCTCCACCGTCAACCGGGTCCTGCTGGCCCTGGCCGGGCTCCTGCTGATCGTCGTGGGCGGAGCGGTGCTCGCCGTCGGCCTCGGCGCCTCGCTGCCGTCCTGGTGGCCCTGGGACGGCAAGAACGACGTGCTGCTCAGCGCGGCCGACCGGGGTCGCTGGCGCGACGAGGGCTGGTGGTGGCCGACCGTGATCGCGGTCCTCGCCGTGCTGGTCGTCCTCGCCCTGTGGTGGTTCCTCGCCCAGCTCCGGCGTGGCCGCCTCTCCGAGGTGCTGGTGGACAGCGGCGACGGTGAGGGGGCGCGGGTGCGCGGCAAGGCGCTGGAGGGCGTGATCGCCGACGAGGCGGGCGAGGTGGACGGAGTGGCCCGCGCCCAGGCGGCCCTGACCGGCCGCCGGACCGCACCGAAGGCCCGGCTCCGGCTGCTGATGGAGCCGGACGCCGCCCCTGGCCAGGCCCTGAACGCGGTGGCCGACGGAGCACTGGCCCATGCCCGCGCGTCGGCGGGCCTGGACGAGCTCCCGGCCGAGGTACGGCTGCGGGCCGCCAAGCACCGCGCGGAGCGGGTGTCCTGACGGCCCGTGGGCGGTCGGTGGGATCGGCGGCCCGTACGTGCGAGGCCGCGGCCCTCGGGCCCGTACGCAGGGAGAGCCGCGGCCCCGGGCCCGTACGCACGGAGAGCCGCGGCCCTCGGGCCCGTACGTACGGGGAAGAGGCTGGGGCCCGCTGGCCGTGTACGTACGGGGAAGAGGCCGGGGCCTTCAGAAGCCGCGCCGCAGCCCGCCGTCGACCGGCACCATGATCCCCGTCAGATACGAGGCGGCGGGGGAGAGCAGGAAGGCCGCGGTCCTCCCGAACTCCTCCGGCTTCCCGTAGCGCCGCAGCGGGATGCGCGCCTCGTTGGCCGTACGGGCGGCCTCGGCGTCGCCGGAGAGCGCGTCCAGTTCACGGACCCGGTCGGTGTCGATCCGGGCGGGCAGCACCCCGACGACCCGGATGCCGCGCGGCCCCAGCTCGTCGGCGAGCGACTTGGCGAAACCGGCGAGACCGGGGCGCAGCCCGTTGGAGATGGTCAGTCCGGCGATCGGCTCGTGCACCGAACCGGAGAGCACGAAGCCGATGACGCCGCCCTCGCCCAGTGCGGCGGCGGTCGTCCGGGCGAGCCGGACCGCCCCGAGGAACACCGTCTCGAAAGCCGTCTGCCACTGGTCGTCGGTGTTGTCGGCGACGAAGCCCGGCGCGGGCCCGCCGACGCTGATGAGCACGCCGTCGAGCCGCCCGAAACGCTCCCGTGCCGCGTCCACCAGCCGCTGGGCGGCGCTCGGGTCGGCGTTGTCGGCGGCGAGACCGACGGCATCCGGGCCCAGCTCGGCTGCGGCCTCCGCCACGCTCTTCCCGTCCCGGCCGGTGATGATCACCTTCGCCCCGTCGGCGGCCAGCGCCCGTGCCGTGGCGTTGCCGAGGCCCCGGGTCGCGCCCGTGACGATGTACACGCGGTCCTTCAGTCCCAGATCCATGGCCCTATCCTGCCGGGTCCTGACCGCCGAGGTCGACCACCGAGTTCACCAGTCCGATATGGCTGAACGCCTGGGGGAAGTTGCCCAGCTGCCGCCCGGCCGCGACGTCGTACTCCTCGGCCAGCAGCCCCACGTCGTTGCGGAGCGACAGCAGATGCTCCAGCAGCTCCCGCGCCTCGCCGGGCCTGCCGATCCGCTCCAACGCGTCCACCAGCCAGAACGAGCAGGCGAGGAACGCCCCCTCGTCGCCCGGCAGTCCGTCGACGGAGACACCCTCGGTGCTGTAGCGGCGCACCAGTCCGTCGCTGCCCAGCTCCTCGCGGACCGCGTCGACCGTGCCGATGACCCGGGGGTCGTCCGGCGGCAGGAACCCGGTCCGTACGATGAGCAGCGTCGCGGCGTCCAGCTCCTTCGACCCGTAGGACTGGGTGAAGGTGTTCCGCACGGGGTCGTACCCCCGCTCGCACACCTCGGCGTGCACGGCGTCCCGCATCGCCCGCCAGCGGTCCGCGTCACCGGGCAGCTCGGGGTTCTCCTCCAGCGAGCACACCGCCCGGTCGGCGGCGACCCAGGCCATCACCTTGGAGTGCACGAAGTGGCGGCGGGCACCACGGATCTCCCACAGCCCCTCGTCCGGTTCACGCCAGCTCGACTCCAGGAAGCCGAGCAGGCTGAGCTGGAGGTTCCAGGCGTGCGGTTTGTCGTCCAGACCGGCGACGCGGGCCAGCCGAAGCGCGTCGATGACCTCGCCGTACACATCCAACTGCTTCTGCCGGACCGCCGCGTTGCCGGTGCGCACCGGGCGGGAGCCCTCGTACCCGGCGAGCCAGGGCAGCTCCATCTCGGGGAGCCGGCGCTCGCCCGCGAGCCCGTACATGATCTGGAGGTCCGCCGGGTCCCCGGCGACGGCCCGCAGCAGCCAGTCGCGCCAGGCGGCCGCCTCCTCCAGATAGCCGGCCGAGAGCATCGCCCCGAGGGTGAGGGTGGCGTCCCGCAGCCAGCAGAAGCGGTAGTCCCAGTTCCGTACGCCGCCGATCTCCTCCGGCAGCGAGGTGGTCGGAGCCGCCACGATGCCGCCCGTCGGGGCGTACGTCAGCGCCTTCAGCGTGATCAGCGAGCGCAGCACGGCCTCGCGGTAGGGGCCCTCGTAGGTGCACCGGTCGGTCCACTTCGCCCAGTCGTGCAGGGTGTGCCGCAGCGCCTTGTCCGGGTCGATCAGCTTCGGGCGCTGCGAGTGCGAGGGGTGCCAGGTGAGCACGAAGGCCACGCTCTCGCCCTCGGTGACGGTGAACGAGGAGCAGGTGCTGAACTGCTGGCCCCACGTCTTGACCGGCGGTTCGCTGCGCAGCCAGACGGAGTCGGGGCCGGCGACCGCGACCCGGTGTCCGTGCGACTTGCGGACCCAGGGCACCACCGAACCGAAGTCGAAGCGCAGCCGCAGGACGGAGCTCATGTCGACGGTGCCGCTGACGCCCTCGACGATCCGCATCAGGTCGGGCGTCTTGTCGCGCTGCGGCATGAAGTCGGTGACCTTGACCGTGCCGGTCCGGGTCTCCCAGTACGTCTCCAGGACCAGCGAATCACCTACGTAGCCCCGCCGGGTGCAGGTGTCCGTGGGGTCGGTGCCCTGGGGGGCGATGCGCCAGTGGCCGTTCTCCTCGTCGCCGAGCAGCGCCGCGAAGCAGGCGCCGGAGTCGAAGCGGGGCAGGCAGAGCCAGTCGACGGAACCGTTCCTGCCGACGAGCGCGGCGGTCTGGAGATCGCCGATCAGAGCGTAGTCCTCGATGCGTGGGGTCACGCTGTGGCGTGTTCCCGAACCGGACCCGGATTAAGCAGCCCGATGGTGTGCCGGAACTCTCAGGCGCTCGCGGGTTCCGGCTGCTCGGAGGCCTCGTCGGCCGCTGCGCCCCGCGTGGCGGCCTCCTCGCGGTCGCGCTTCTCCCGCCGTACGAGGATGAGCCAGCCGACCGGGACGGCGGCGACGAACAGCCACCACTGGACGGCGTACGCCATGTGCGCGCCGATCGAGCTGTCGTCGGGGGCGGCGATCTGCTCGGGCAGCCCGCCCGACGGCTGCGGGGCGGTCTGCTCGATGTACCCGCCCAGGACCTCCCGGGACAGCAGCTGGGACTGCTGCTCGCTGTTGATCAGCATGACCTGCCGGTCCGGCAGCCCCGCCAGGTCCTTGATGCCGCTGCTGCCGGTGGTCTCGTCCGCCTTGAGCCGTCCGGTGACGGTCACTTCGCCGCGGGGGGCGGGCGGCACGTCCGGGTAGTCCGTCTGGTTCGGCGCGGCGGGGACCCAGCCCCGGTTGACCAGGACGGTGGAGCCGTCCTTCAGGTCCAGCGGGGTCAGCACATGGACGCCGATCCGGTCGTCGTCCGACGTACGCCGGCGGACCACCACCTCGTGCTCGGTGTCGAACGTGCCCGTCGCGGTCACCGCCCGCCAGTAGTCGGCGCGCGGGACGGTGTGTCCGGGGGAGGTGAGGCCGGTGACCGGCGCCGGCTCCGCCCGGAGGTTCCGCGAGATCAGCTCGTTCTGCGCGACCCGGTGCTGATGCCGGTGCAACTGCCAGAAACCCAGCTCGACCATCGTCGGCATCAGTACGAGGGCGAGGAGGGTGAGGATCACCCACTGCCGGGTCAACAGGAAGCGGTACACCCCATGACCGTACAACCGGGGCCATGGGGTGCGGCACTCAGGGGTGGCGCCGGGGTAGCCCCGCAGCGGATCGATCCGTCATACTTTGTCCACGATGCCCGCCTTCCCTTCGGCGCGGGCGCAGTGGGCGCCGCAGTACCAGTGCCCGTCGGCCTCGACGCCCTGCCCGATCACCTGGACCCGGCAGTGCTCGCAGATCGGCGCCATGCGGTGGATGGCGCAGGAGAAGCAGTCGAAGACGTGCACCGCACCTTGTGCGTGCACCTCGAAGGACATGCCGTAGTCGTTTCCGCAAACCTCACAACGTGCCATGCGCCACAGGGTGGGACGCCCGGCGGCGCCGGGCGAGCGGGCGCCGGGCGAGTCGCGCCCGGTTCACTCCGATGACGGCGGAGGCGCCTGGTGCGGCAGTACGGCCCCATCGGCGGGCGCCACATCCCGCAGCAGATGGGTGAAGGCGCTCTCCTCCAGGATCGGTGTGCCGAACGCCTTCGCCTTCTGCGTCTTGGAGGTCGCCGCGTCCGGGTCGTTGGTCACCAGCAGACTGGTCAGCCGCGACACGCTGGTCGCCACGTGCAGACCCGCCTCCACCGCCCGGTCCTCCAGCAGCTCCCGGTCGATCGAGGTGTCCCCGGAGAACGCCACGCGCATCCCCTGCTTGAGCGGCCTCTCCTTCTCGTACCGCCCCGGGTTGGGATACGGGCAGGCGGGCCGCTTGCGCGAGGGCCGCCAGCTGTTCGGCTGCCGGAAGGGCTGATACCCCACGCGTGGGGCGACGGGCGAGTCGGACCACTCGGTCAGCGGACGGCACTCCAGCAACGGCAGCCGCACCCCGCCCCGGGCCGCCGCGTGCAGACTCGGCCGGAACGCCTCGGCCAGCACCCGGGCGTCGTCCAGGGCGTGGTGCGCGTGCTGCTGTACGACGCCGAAGTGGGCGGCGAGGGAGGCCAGCTTGTGGTTGGGCAGCGGCAGCCGCAGCTCCTTGGCGAGCGCGATCGTGCACAGCCGCTGCTCGACCGGGGCGACCACCGAGGCGCGGGCGTACTCCCGGGCGATCATCGACCAGTCGAACGCCGCGTTGTGTGCCACGAGCACCCGGTCCGCGAGCCGCGCCGACAACTCGGCGGCGACTTCCGGGAAGAGCGGTGCGCCTTCCAGCACATCGCTGGTCAGCCCGTGGATCCAGACGGGGCCGGGGTCCCGCTCCGGGTTCACCAGCGTGTACCAGTGGTCCTCGACATCGCCCAGGGCGTCCAGCCGGTAGACGGCGGCGGACACTATCCGGTCGTCGCGGGCGAGGCCGGTGGTCTCCACGTCGACGACCGCGTACCCCTGGGGGTAGGCGGTCGGCCACGGTGCGGCTGTCTGGAGGTCGTCGAGCATGGTCACAGAGAATACGGGCCACGACTGACAGTCCCCTAGCCGACCGGGTGGGCCGCACGCCGGACACCGCTCCGGGCCCCGCAACTCGGCGGCCCCGCAGCGCCCTTCAGGTCAGCCGAGCGCGGCGACCAGGTCGCCCGCCGTCACCCGGTCGAGACCGCGGCCGTCCACCGGTCCGGGCAGCAGCCGGTAGACCGTGCCGCTCACCTTCTCCGGGGCCGCGTCCCCGTCCACCACCGCGAGCAGCACCCGCTTCCGGCCGCGTGCCACACCACCAGGTCCCACAGCACACCGGGGAGCCGCCCCCGCGCAAGAGGGAGCTGACGCACGGCGGGGGCCCGGGGAGAACACTCCCCGGGCCCCCGCTGCTCGCTCGGTCACACACCTACCAGCGGACCGCGTCCAGCGCGTCCACCACTCCGGCCCCGTAGAAGCCGTTGTAGCTCTTGCCGCCCTCGCAGACCGCGTCGATGACGCCGTCACCGTTGTAGTCGTAGGGCTCGCCGCAGGCCTTGGCGTCCGCCTGGAGGCCCAGCAGCACCTTCACCGCGGCCGGTGAGGCGTAGGCGTGGCGGGACTTGATCAGGGCCACGACGCCCGCGACGTGCGGGGACGCCATCGACGTACCGGCCTTGTAGCCGAACTTGCCGCCCGGCAGCGTGGAGAGGATCAGGCCGTTGACGGCCGGCGGCTCAGGGGTCTGGTAGATCGTCGAGTCACCGCCGGGGGCGGCGACGTCGATGACACCCTTGCCGTAGTTCGAGTACGAGGACTTCCATCCCTTGGCACCCGTGGCGGAGACCGTCACGACACCCGGCAGCATGGTCGGGATGTCGGGGCAGACCCGCGGGTCGACGGTGCGGGTGACCGGCTCGGTGTCGTTCGGGCTGGTCCGGTCCTCGATCGCGTCGGAGGCCAGGTCGTGGCGGGAGTTGCCCGCGGCGGCCACGTTGACCGTGCCCTTGCGCTCGGCGTACTTGACGGCGCGAGTGAGGGACTCGACCAGGGCGCCCTGGTCCGGGTCGTTCTTGCAGTTGAACAGCCACGGGTCGGTGTAGTAGCTGTTGTTCGTCACCTCGACGCCCCGCTCGGCCGCCCAGAGGAAGCCGCAGACGACGGCCTCGGTGTAGAAGAAGCCGTCCGGGGTGGAGACCTTGATGCCGGAGACCTTCACACCCGGCGCCACACCGGTCACGCCGAAGCCGTTCTTCGCCGCGGCGATGGTGCCGGCCACATGCGTGCCGTGGTCGCTCTCGCCCGCCGCCGGTCGCCAGGAGCCGGCGGTGGTGTCCGGAGCGCCCGTGACACAGTTGGCCGAGGCCGCCTGGTCGAAGTTGGGCGCCAGGTCCGGGTGGGTGTCGTCGACGCCCGTGTCGATGACGGCGACCGTGACCCGCTTCGAGCCGAGCGTCTTCTGGTGCGCCTTGTCCGCCTTGATCGCGGGCAGCGACCACTGCAGCGGCTCCAGCGGGTCCTCCTCCGCCGTCGCCTGCGCGGCCGCGGCCGCCGCCTGGGCCTCGGTCAGCGGCTGCGCTATGGCGCCGACGTCCTTGGTGGCCTGCGGCACGATCGGGTTGGTCCGGGTCGCGCCCGCCGACTGCACGCCCCGGGCCCGCCGGATCGTCTCCCCGAAAGCCGGGTTCTGCGAGTGGGCGACGATGACGCCGATCTGCTCATAGGCGATGACGACCGTGCCGCCGGCCTGCGTGATGGCCTTCTTCACCTGCTGGACGGCGCTGCGGCCGGTGCCGGTGTTGACGACGTAACTCAGTTTCGGCCCGTCGGTCCGCGGGGTCACGGTGGCCGGTGCGCCGGTGGGCGCAGCCGTGGCCGTCGCGGCCGGCAGGAAGCCGAGCGAGGCGACGAGCGCGAGTCCGACGGGCAGCGCGAGCGCGCGGGTCCGTCTCGATGCCAGATGAGCCATGGGTTCTCCACATCATCCGTGCCGGTCGACCGGACACCTGGCGTGTTCGGTCGCGTACATGACGAGTGAAGCTATCGCTGATCTTTCCGGCACATCAACGTTTGTTGGCAAGTGAGTTCGAAGAGTGACCTGTGCGGCCGAATGTGTACGGGCGACTTCAGGCCACCGGCAGGGGGATCCGGTCACCGTCATGAGGCCGAGAAGGCGAAAGATCCCGTGAACCGCTTCGTCGTGCCCTCCGTGCCGTTGTCCAGGAGGCACGACACCGTCCCCCGGTGAGCGAGGCCTCCCCATGTCACCCACCGTCCCCCAGATCACCGCACCCGCGTCTCAAGGAGATTCCGTGGCCACCGATGCACCGCCGCCCGAGGGCCGTCCCGACGACGGCCCGGCCCAGCCCACCGCCGAGGCGTACAACGCGGTGCAGGCGAGTGCCGACTTCGCCGACCTGCGCCGCTCGTTCCGCTCCTTCGCCTTCCCGCTCACCGTCGCCTTCGTGACCTGGTACCTGCTCTACGTCCTGCTCTGCAACTACGCGGCCGGCTTCATGAGCACCAAGCTCGTCGGCAACATCAACGTGGCGCTCGTCCTCGGCCTCGCCCAGTTCGCCACCACCTTCCTCATCGCCTGGCTCTACTCCCGGCACGCCGCCACCCAGCTCGACCCGAAGGCCGAAGCCATCAAGTCCCGTATGGAGGCCGACGTATGAGCGCCGCCCACGCCGCCCATCCCGCCGTCCAGCTCGCCGCCGAGGGAGCGAGCGAGCACCGGCCGCTGATCATCACCCTGTTCGCCGCGTTCGTCGTGGCGACCCTCTTCATCACCGTGTGGGCGGGCCGCCAGACCAAGAGCGCCGCCGACTTCTACGCGGGCGGCCGCCAGTTCACCGGATTCCAGAACGGGCTCGCGGTCTCCGGCGACTACATGTCCGCGGCGTCCTTCCTGGGCATCGCGGGCGCCATCGCCCTCTTCGGCTACGACGGCTTCCTCTACTCCATCGGCTTCCTCGTCGCCTGGCTCGTCGCCCTGCTCCTGGTCGCCGAACCGCTCCGCAACTCCGGCCGCTACACCATGGGCGACGTGCTGGCCTACCGGATGCGCCAGCGCCCCGTACGCACCGCCGCCGGCACGTCCACCATCGTCGTCTCGATCTTCTACCTGCTGGCCCAGATGGCCGGGGCCGGCGTCCTCGTCTCGCTGCTGCTCGGCATCACCAGCGACTTCGGGAAGATCGTCATCGTCGCCCTGGTCGGCGTGCTCATGATCCTCTACGTCACCATCGGCGGCATGAAGGGCACCACCTGGGTGCAGATGGTCAAGGCCGTCCTGCTCATCGCGGGCACCCTGCTCATCACCTTCCTGATCCTGCTGAAGTTCGACTTCAACATCTCCGACCTGCTCGGCACCGCCGCGAGCAACAGCGGCAAGGGCGCCGCCTTCCTGGAACCCGGCCTGAAGTACGGCGCCACCGGCGTCTCCAAGCTCGACTTCATCTCCCTCGGCCTCGCCCTGGTCCTCGGCACCGCCGGCCTGCCGCACATCCTGATCCGCTTCTACACCGTGCCCACCGCCAAGGCCGCCCGTAAGTCGGTGAACTGGGCGATCGGCATCATCGGCGCCTTCTACCTGATGACGATCGTGCTCGGCTTCGGCGCCGCGGCGATCCTCGAACCCGGCGACATCATCGCCTCGAACAAGGCGGGCAACACGGCCGCGCCACTCGCCGCCCTGGAGATCGGCGGCGGCTCCGGATCCACCGGAGGCGCCATCCTCCTCGCGGTGATCTCCGCCGTCGCCTTCGCCACCATCCTCGCCGTCGTCGCCGGACTCACCCTCGCCTCCTCCTCGTCCTTCGCGCACGACATCTACGCCAACGTGATCCGCAAGGGGAAGGCCACCGAGAAGGAGGAGGTCCGCGCCGCACGCTGGGCCACCGTCGCCATCGGGGTCGTCTCCATCGCCCTGGGCGCGCTCGCCCGCGACCTCAACGTGGCCGGCCTGGTGGCCCTGGCCTTCGCCGTCGCCGCGTCCGCCAACCTGCCGACGATCCTCTACAGCCTCTTCTGGAAGCGGTTCACCACCCACGGGGCCCTTTGGTCCATCTACGGCGGACTCGCCTCCTCCGTCCTGCTGGTGCTCTTCTCGCCGGTCGTCTCCTCCAAGCCGACATCGATGTTCCCGAACGTCGACTTCGCCTGGTTCCCGCTGGAGAACCCCGGCCTGATCTCGATCCCGCTCGGCTTCCTGCTCGGCTGGGCCGGCTCGCTGCTCTCCAAGGAGAAGCCCGACACGGACAAGTACGCCGAACTGGAGGTCAAGTCCCTCACCGGCACCGGAGCGCACTGAGAGAAGGAGTTCACCGAGCCGTTCGGTTCATCACCCACCCCATGGTCCGGGCCGCGTCGTAGAGTCCTACGACACGGCCCGGCCACACCTCGTGGCAAACGGGCCCCTGCGATATCACAGGCGTCACGTAGGCTCGGAAGAGTCAACGCAGTGAACGAGCCGAAGTCTCGGCAGGGCCGACAGCCCTGCGGAGCTACCGCGACACCACCCGGGGGAGGAGCGCCACCGTGCTCATCGACACCTATGACAGGGTCGCCACCGACCTGCGCGTGTCACTGACCGACAAGTGCAATCTGCGGTGCACCTACTGCATGCCGGAAGAGGGCCTGCAGTGGCTCGGCAAGAGCGAGCTGCTCTCCGACGACGAGATCGTGCGCCTGATCCGCATCGCGGTCACCACCCTCGGCATCACCGAGGTCCGCTTCACCGGCGGAGAGCCCCTGCTCCGCCCCGGCCTCGTCTCCATCGTCGAGCAGTGCGCGGCCCTCACCCCGCGTCCCCGCATGTCGCTCACGACCAACGGCATCGGACTCAAGCGGACCGCCGCCGCCCTCAAGGCGGCCGGCCTCGACCGGGTCAACGTCTCGCTGGACACCCTGCGCCCCGACGTCTTCAAGACCCTCACCCGCCGCGACCGCCACAAGGACGTGCTGGAAGGCCTCGCGGCCGCCCGCGACGCCGGCCTCACCCCGGTGAAGGTCAACTCCGTCCTGATGCCGGGACTCAACGACGACGAGGCCCCCGAGCTGCTGGCCTGGGCCGTCGGCAACGATTACGAGCTCCGCTTCATCGAGCAGATGCCCCTGGACGCCCAGCACGGCTGGAAGCGCGACGGCATGATCACGGCAGGTGACATCCTCGCCTCGCTGCGCACCCGCTTCACCCTCACCGCCGAGGACGACGAGGCCCGCGGTTCCGCCCCCGCCGAGCGCTGGACCGTCGACGGCGGCCCGCACCGCGTCGGCGTGATCGCCTCGGTCACCCGCCCGTTCTGCCGCGCCTGCGACCGCACCCGGCTCACCGCCGACGGCCAGATCCGCACCTGCCTCTTCGCCCGCGAGGAGACCGACCTGCGCTCAGCCCTGCGCTCGGACGCGCCCGACGCGGAGATCGCCCAGCTCTGGAAGCTCGCCATGTGGGGCAAGAAGGCCGGCTCCGGACTGGACGACCCGTCCTTCCTCCAGCCCGACCGCCCGATGTCCGCGATCGGCGGCTGACGCGCTCAGGCGCCTCGCGCCCCGCCGCTCCCGGACTCACCAGTCCTTCAGCGCCACGACGTCCTTGAGGAAGCCGCGTACCCCCAGGAACCGCGACAGGTGCTCCCGGTGCTCCTCGCAGGCCAGCCAGGTCTTGCGGCGCTCGGGGGTATGCAGCTTGGGGTTGTTCCAGGCGAGCACCCAGACCGCGTCGGCCCGGCAGCCCTTGGCGGAGCAGACCGGGGCCCCGGCGGCGCTCTCGGCGGATGTCTCGGGAAAGATCACGGGGCCCAGCCTAAGTCAGGTGCTCCGCGCCCGGAACGACGCATCCCCGCCGGAGAAAAGGCGACGCCGAGCAGCCACGGGGGGAGCTGCCCGGCGTCGGTCCGTCGCTCCGACGGGGGATGCGGAGCGCCACTGAAGTATGTCACGGGCACCGGGGTGCGGTGCACCGGAACGTCATGATTGATCTGAGCTTTTCCTGAGCTTCGCGGGACCCGCGGGCTCAGCCGTGTTCCTGTGGCGGGGGCACCCGCCCGGCCCGCTCCTCACGGCCCGCGGACCCGGCCGGACCGGCGGCCGGAGCCGCCTCCACGGCGGGCCGCACCGGCGCTGCGACGAACGTCGACGGCAGGGAGGGGACGTTCTCCCGGCCCGCGTTGGCGATGACCACCGCCACGTACGGCAGCAGCACCCCCAGGGCGAGCGCCACGATCGCCACATGCCGCTCCACGTTCCACAGCACGGCGGCCAGCACCACCGACACCGTACGCACGGACATCGAGATCACATAGCGCCGCTGCCTGCCCCGCACATCGTCGGCCAGCCCCTGACGGGCTCCCGTGATCCGGAAGACCTGCACCTCGTCGCTCTTGCGCAGCATGTGTTCCACCACCAGATCTCTGTGCCGGACACTCCGGGACCGGGCCGCATCCACGGTACGCCGGGTCCCCGCCGGACCGGAGACCGGGGCGCACCCGGCCGCCACCGGAAAGGGCCGCCACCCGGACGGCCCCGCACGGAGTGCGGCCCGGCGGCGGCCGGCCAAGACTGGACGGACGCGCACTCCGCGCCGTACGAGGAGGCGAAATGAGCTGGTTGTGGGCAATCATCGTGGGCCTGGTGCTCGGTGTGATCGCACGGGCGATCCTGCCGGGCAAGCAGGAGATCCCACTCTGGCTGACGGTCATCTTCGGCATTCTCGGCAGCATCCTCGGTAATGCCGTGGCGACCTGGATCGGGGTCAACGAGACCAGGGGCATCGACTGGATCCGCCATCTGCTCCAGCTGGCCGGAGCCGTGGCCGTCGTCGCCGTCGGAGACATGGCCTGGCAGTCCATCCGGGGCAACAAGCGCAGAGCCTGACCCCGGACAGCGCAGTGCCGCGGCCGGACACGCGAGGAAGAGCGTGTCCGGCTGCGGCACTGCGCTGTCCGGTACGCCGCGGCACTGCGCTGTCCGGTACGGGGTCAGCCGGCCGGGACGACCTCCACGGCCGCCAGGTTCTTCTTGCCCCGGCGCAGCACCAGCCAGCGCCCGTGCAGCAGCTCCCCGGCGGCCGGCGCGACCTCGCCGTCGGCGACCTTCACGTTGTTCACGTACGCGCCGCCCTCCTTGACCGTGCGACGGGCACCCGACTTGCTCGGTGCCAGGCCGACCTCCACCAGCAGGTCCACCAGCGGGCCCAGCTCGGCGACCCGGGCGTGCGGCACCTCGGAGAGGGCCGCGCTCAGCGTCGCCTCGTCCAGCTCGGCCAGGTCGCCCTGGCCGAACAGTGCCTTCGACGCCGCGATGACCGCCGCGCACTGCGCACCTCCGTGCACCAGCGTGGTCAGCTCCTCGGCCAGCGCGCGCTGCGCGGAACGGGCCTGCGGCCGCTCCTCGGTCAGCTGCTCCAGCTCCTTGAGCTCCGCACGGCTCTTGAAGCTGAGGATGCGCAGGTAGCGCGAGATGTCCCGGTCGTCCACGTTCAGCCAGAACTGGTAGAACGCGTACGGCGTGGTCATCTCCGGGTCGAGCCAGACGGCACCGCTCTCGGACTTGCCGAACTTGGTCCCGTCCGCCTTCACCATCAGCGGCGTCGCCAGCGCGTGCACGGTGGCACCCGGCTCCAGCCGGTGGATCAGGTCGATGCCCGCGGTGAGGTTGCCCCACTGGTCGCTGCCGCCCTGCTGGAGGACGCAGCCGTAGCGGCGGTACAGCTCCAGGAAGTCCATCCCCTGGAGGAGCTGGTAGCTGAACTCGGTGTAGCTGATGCCCTCCTGCGACTCCAGCCGGCGGGCGACGGAGTCCTTGGTGAGCATCTTGTTGACCCGGAAGTGCTTGCCGATGTCCCGCAGGAACTCGATCGCGGACATCCCCGCGGTCCAGTCCAGGTTGTTGACCATCGTCGCCGCGTTCGGGCCCTCGAAGGTGAGGAAGGGCTCGATCTGCTCCCGCAGCCGCCGCACCCAGGCGGCGATGGTCTCCGGGTCGTTCAGCGTGCGCTCGGCGGTCGGGCGCGGGTCACCGATCTGACCGGTGGCCCCGCCGACCAGGGCGAGCGGGCGGTGCCCCGCCAGCTGGAGCCGGCGCACGGTGAGGACCTGCACGAGGTGCCCCACGTGCAGGCTCGCCGCGGTCGGGTCGAAGCCGCAATAGAAGGTGACGGGACCGTCCGCGAGAGCCTTGCGCAATGCGTCCTCGTCAGTGGACTGGGCGAACAGCCCGCGCCACTTCAGCTCGTCGACGATGTCCGTCACGGTTCCGGTGCTCCTTGCGTTTCGTAGGGATGTACGGGTCAGTCTAGGCGGGTCACACCCCCTGGCTGACCGAGCTCATGTTGAAGTCCGGGATGCGCAGCGCGGGCATCGCGGCCCGGGTGAACCAGTCGCCCCACTCACGCGGCAGCGTCTTCTCCGTACGTCCCGCCTCCGACGCCCGCGACAGCAGGTCCACCGGTGACTCGTTGAACCGGAAGTTGTTCACCTCGCCGACCACCTCGCCGTCCTCCACCAGATAGACACCGTCCCGGGTCAGCCCGGTCAGCAGCAGCGTCGCCGGGTCCACCTCGCGGATGTACCACAGGCAGGTCAGCAGGAGCGCCCGCCCGGTCGTCGCGGCCACCATCTCCTCCAGGGACCGCTCACCGCCCCCGTCCAGCACCAGGTTGTCGATGGCCGGGGCGACCGGCAGCCCGGTGAGGGCCGCCGTGTGCCGGGTCGTCGTCAGCCGCTCCAGCCTGCCCTCCCGCACCCAGTCCGTCGGCGCGAGCGGCAGCCCGTTGTCGAAGACGGAACCGCTGTCGCCGGAGGAGTGGGCGATCACGAAGGGCGCCGACTCCAGACCCGGCGCGTGCGGGTCGCTGCGCAGGGTCAGCGGGAGCGGTGCCAGCGTCTCGCCGAGCCGCGTTCCACCCCCCGGCTCGGAGAACACCGTCCGGCCCTCCACGGCGTCCCGCGCGGTGGACGACCAGAGCTGGTAGATCAGCAGGTCCGCCACCGCGGTCGGCGGCAGCAGCGTCTCGTACCGCCCGGCGGGCAGGTCGATGCGCCGCTCCGCCCAGCGCAGCCGCTGCGCCAGCTCCGCGTCCAGGGCCGCCGGATCGACGTCCTTGAAGTCCCGGGTCGCCCGGCCCGCCCACGCGGAGCGGGTCCGGTCCGGCGACTTGGCGTTCAGCTCCAGCGTCCCGGTCGGCTGGTCGTGGCGCAGCCGCAGCCCCGTCGACGTACCCAGGTAGGTGGAGGTCAGCTCGTGGTTGGCGAACCCGTACAGCTCGCGGCCACCGGAGCGGGCCCGGGCGAAGGCGTCGCCGAGCGCGGGGGCGAAGTCGGCGAAGACCTCGGAACCCGTCTCGGCCGGCGCGTCCGTGAAGTCGGGGGACGAGGGCACTCCGCTCACCAGCGGCTGCGCGTCCTCGGCGGGACCCGCGCCCCGGGCGGCGGCCTCGGCGGCCCGCACCAGGGGCTCCAGGTCGTCGGTGGTCACGGCGGACCGGGAGACGACCCCGGACGCCGTGCCTTCGGCCCCGTCCACGGTGGCGATGACGGTGAGGGTCCGTCCCCGGGTCACCCCGTTCGTGGTGAGCGCGTTGCCCGCCCAGCGCAGATTGGCGGAGGAGTGCTCGTCGGCGATGATTACCAGGCCGTCCGTGGTGGACAGCTCCAGGGCCCGCTCGACGATCTCGTACGGCTTGCTGACGCGGCTCATCGTCCGGCCTCCTGCGTCGTGTTGAGGATGTTCACGCCTCTGAAGAGGGCGGAGGGGCAGCCGTGGGAGACCGCCGCGACCTGGCCCGGCTGGGCCTTGCCGCAGTTGAACGCGCCGCCCAGCACGTATGTCTGCGGGCCGCCGACCTTCTCCATCGAGCCCCAGAAGTCCGTGGTCGTCGCCTGGTACGCCACATCGCGCAGCTGCCCGGCGAGCTTGCCGTTCTCGATGCGGAAGAACCGCTGCCCGGTGAACTGGAAGTTGTAGCGCTGCATGTCGATCGACCAGGACCGGTCGCCGACGACGTAGATCCCGCGCTCGACCCCGCCGATCAGGTCCTCCGTCGACAGTCCGCCCGGGTCCGGCCGGAGCGACACGTTCGCCATGCGCTGTACGGGGACATGGCCCGGGGAGTCCGCGAACGCGCACCCGTTGGAGCGGCCCAGTCCCGTCAGCTTCGCGATCCGGCGGTCCAGCTGGTAGCCGACCAGGGTGCCGTCCTTGACCAGGTCCCAGGACTGCGCCTCGACGCCCTCGTCGTCGTACCCGATGGTCGCCAGGCCGTGTTCGGCGGTGCGGTCACCGGTCACGTTCATGACGGGGGAGCCGTACGCCAGCTTGCCCAGCTGGTCGAAGGTGGCGAACGACGTGCCCGCGTACGCCGCCTCGTAACCGAGCGCCCGGTCCAGCTCGGTGGCATGGCCGATCGACTCATGGATGGTCAGCCAGAGGTTCGACGGGTCGACGACCAGGTCGTAGCTCCCCGCCTCGACGCCCGGCGCCCGCATCTTCTCCGCGAGCAGCCCGGGGATCTGCTCCAGTTCGGCGTCCCAGTCCCAGCCGGTCCCGGTCAGGTACTCCCAACCGCGCCCGGCGGGCGGTGCGATGGTCCGCATGGAGTCGAACTCACCGGTCGTGGAGTCCACCGCCACGGCCGTGAACTGCGGCTGGATGCGCACCCGCTGCTGCGTGGTGACGGTCCCCGCCGTGTCCGCGTAGAACTTGTTCTCATGGACGGTCATCAGGGACGCGTCCACATGGGCCACTCCGTCCGCCCGCAGCAGCCGCCCGCTCCACTCGGCGAGCAGTGCCGCCTTCTCCTCGTCCGGTACGGAGAACGGGTCGACGTCGTACGCCGAGACCCAGGTCCGCTCGCCGTGCACCGGCTCGTCCGCCAGCTCGACGCGCTCGTCGGAGCCGGCCGCCGCGATCACCTTCGCCGACAGCTTGGCCATCGCCACGGCCTGCGAGGCCACCTTCGCCGCCGCGTCCATCGTCAGGTCGACGCCCGAGGCGAACCCCCAGGCCCCGCCGTGCACCACCCGCACCGCGTACCCGAGGTCCGTACTGTCCGAAGCGCCGGCGGGCCGCGCGTCCCGCAGCCGCCAGGAGGCGCTGCGCACCCGCTCCAGCCGGAAGTCGGCGTGCGTGGCGCCGAGCGCCCGCGCCCGCGCGAGCGCCGCGTCGGCCAGCGCGCGCGACGGCAGGGCCAGGAATGACTGATCTACCTCGTGGGGCACAGGGAGTTCCCTTCTCGATACACGACGGCAGTGAACCACGGCGGAGGGCGGCGCACCGGGGGATATCGGGGACAGGTGTGCCGGGCACGCAACGGTGCGGACTGTAGGAACCCCACAGCCCCCCGGACAAGCCACTGTCAGGGCCCGATTCCTCGATCGGCGCGCGGTACCGATAGGTTTTCGACGTACTCGACCGCCAGAGGGTACGCACCACACCGCCAAGGAAAGGGTGATCCGTTGAGCCGCTCGGTTCTCGTCACCGGAGGAAACCGGGGCATCGGCCTCGCCATCGCCCGCGCCTTCGCCGACAACGGCGACCAGGTAGCGATCACCTACCGTTCCGGCGAGCCGCCCCAGGCCCTCACCGAGGCGGGTGTCCTCGCGGTCCGCTGCGACATCACCGACGCCGAGCAGGTGGAGCAGGCCTACAAGGAGATCGAGGACAAGCACGGTCCGGTGGAGGTGCTGGTCGCCAACGCCGGTATCACCAAGGACCAGTTGCTGATGCGGATGTCCGAGGAGGACTTCACGTCCGTCGTCGACACCAACCTCACCGGCACCTTCCGGGTCGTCAAGCGCGCCAACCGCGGCATGCTGCGCGCCAAGAAGGGCCGTGTCGTCCTGATCTCCTCCGTCGTCGGCCTCCTCGGCTCGGCGGGCCAGGCGAACTACGCCGCCTCCAAGGCCGGACTGGTCGGGTTCGCCCGGTCGCTGGCCCGTGAGCTCGGCTCGCGGAACATCACCTTCAACGTCGTCGCCCCCGGCTTTGTCGACACCGACATGACCCAGGTGCTCACCGAGGAACAGCGCAAGGGCATCGTGTCCCAGGTGCCGCTGGGCCGCTACGCGCAGCCCGAGGAGATCGCCGCCGCGGTGCGCTTCCTCGCCTCCGACGACGCGTCGTACATCACTGGAGCCGTCATCCCCGTTGACGGCGGATTGGGCATGGGTCACTGATCACCATGAGCGGAATTCTCGACGGCAAGCGCATCCTCATCACCGGGGTGCTGATGGAGTCGTCCATCGCGTTCCACGCCGCCAAGGTGGCCCAGGAGCAGGGTGCCGAGGTCATCCTGACGGCCTTCCCCCGCCCCACCCTGACCGAGCGCATCGCCAAGAAGCTGCCGAAGCCGGCCAAGGTCATCGAGCTGGACGTGACCGACCAGGAGCACCTGGACCGACTGGAGGGCCTGGTCCGCGAGGAGCTCGGCTCGCTGGACGGCGTCGTCCACTCCATCGGCTTCGCGCCGCAGGACGCGCTCGGCGGCAACTTCCTCAACACGCCGTTCGAGTCCGTCGCCACCGCGATGCACGTCTCGGCGTTCTCGCTGAAGTCGCTGGCCATGGCCTGCAAGCCGCTGATGAGCGAGGGCGGCTCGATCGTCGGCCTCACCTTCGACGCGCAGTACGCCTGGCCGCAGTACGACTGGATGGGACCGGCCAAGGCCGCGCTGGAGGCCACCTCCCGCTATCTCGCCCGTGACCTGGGCAAGGACGGGCTGCGCTGCAACCTGATCTCCGCCGGACCGCTCCGTTCCATGGCCGCCAAGTCCATCCCGGGCTTCGAGGAGCTGGCCGACGTCTGGAACACCCGCGCTCCGCTGGCCTGGGACATGAACGACCCGGAGCCGGCCGGCCGGGGCATCGTGGCGCTGCTCTCCGACTTCTTCCCGCGGACGACGGGCGAGATCATCCACGTCGACAGCGGCGTGCACATGATGGGCGCCTGACCGGCACCACCCCCGCTGAACGGCCCCCGGCCGCGTACCCCTCCCGATTCCCGGAGGCGGTACGCGGCCGGGGGCCGTTCACCGTCCGTGGCCGACTGCCTCCCCTCCGGTCGAAAAGTCGGCCGATCCACCGCAGAATGTGGAGGAACCGGACTTCTGTCAGGCTGCGGGAGGGAGATCGCTGTGCGCCCCACGCGTCGCCGCACCCGTCTCCTGCTGGCCGCTTCGGCGGCCGTCACCGCACTCGCCGTACCCCTGGGGTTCCACGTGGCCAGGGGTGCCGACTCCGGTACGGCAGCGGCGCCCCCGAAACCCGAACCGGCCGGCTCCGAGTGCCGTACGGCACTCGAGGGCTCCCGGGTCGTGGCGTACTGCCACAACCCCTACCCCTCCACCGACCTGGTCCAGCTGCACACCGAGTGCGCCCGCTGGTGGGACGTCGACGCGGACGGCGCGGCGGTCGCGGTGGCGCCGGGACGGACCGTGCGGCTGGAGGACCGCTGCTGGAAGGAGATCGCGACCGCCTGGGTCAGCCACCGGCCTGCGCCGCTCTGAGCGCGTCCGCGTCCGCCGGGTCGCGCCGCTCCGAAGCGCCCGGGGGATCCGCCGGACACCCCCTAGACCCGGTCCGCCAGGCAGTTCAATGCGTGGCTCGCCGCCTCGGCCGCGGCCGTCTCCGCGTCCCCGGCCCGGATCGCCTCGACCAGGCGCGCGTGATCCATATGGTTCTCCGGACGCAGCTCGGGACCCACGTCACCGCGCAGGTAGTCGCGCAGCAGATCCCCCAGGTCGGCGTAGAGCTCGGTGAGGACGTCGTTGTGCGAGGCGGCGACCACCGCCAGGTGCAGCGTGGCGTCGGCCGCGACGAACGCCTCCGCGTCGCCCGAGGCCCAGGCTTCCTCCCGCCGCGCCATCAGGGTGTCGAGCTGCCGTACATCGCGCTCGGTACGCCGTACGGCGGCCAGCCGGGCGGCCGACGACTCCAGCGTCGAGCGCAGCTCCGCGATGTGGCGCGGGTCGGCGGCGGCGAAACGGCGGTGCATCACCCCGGCCAGCTCGCTGGTGGCGATCACATACGTGCCCGAGCCCTGCCGGATGTCCAGCAGCCCGTTGTGCGCCAGCGCCCGCACCGCCTCGCGCACGGTGTTACGGGCCACGCCGAGCTGCTCGACCAGCTCCGGCTCGGTCGGAATCCGCGAGCCGACCGGCCACTCGCCCGAGGTGATCTGGTTGCGCAACTGCGCGATCACCTGGTCGGCGAGAGCCGAACGCCGGGGAGACGTCAGCGCCATGGTGCTCCTTGCTCGTGAGCTGTGAGGTCCGGGGCGGATTCTCTCAGGGGAACCGGGAGCCTTGAGGGCTACGGAGGAATGATTGGACAATCAATCATCCTATGATTCTATGATGGACTCATGCCGGACGACGAGACCCAGACCCAGACCCTGAACCGCGGCAGCGCCGCGCGCACCCCCGCCGGCCCTCCGGCCCCGGAACTCGCCGCGACCGCGGAGGCCCCCGCCCCCTGGCTGCTGCGCCTGATCGCCGTCGGGCTCGTCCTGGCCGCCGTCAACCTCCGCCCCGCCATCACCAGCCTCGGCGCCCTCCTCGAAGAGGTCCGCGAGGGGCTGCACATGAGCGGCAGCCTGGCGGGCGTCCTCACCTCCGTACCGCCGCTCTGTTTCGCGGTCTTCGGGGTCATGGCCCCCCGTCTCGCCCGCCGCTTCAGCCCGGGCGCGGTCGTCTGCGCGGGCCTGGCCGCCATCGCGGCCGGCCTGGTGGTCCGCCCGTACATCGGCTCCACCGCCGGGTTCCTGGCCGCCAGCGCGCTGGCTCTGATGGGCATCGCCGTCAGCAACATCCTGATGCCGGTGATCGTCAAGCGCTGGTTCCCCGACCGCGTCGGCACCATGACCGGCCTCTACTCCATGGCCCTGGCCCTCGGCACCGCTCTCGCCGCCGCCGTCACGGTCCCCCTGACCGGTGCGATGGGCGGGAACTGGCAGTCCGGGCTCGCCGTCTGGGCGGTGCTCGCCGCCCTCGCGGTGCTGCCCTGGATCGTCCTCGTACGGGACCGCACCCCGGCCCCGGGGACGCCTGTGCCGGGACCGGCCGCCGCCCGCCCCGCCGACGCCCCGACCCTCCGGATCACCCGCAGCCGGACCGCCTGGGGGCTCGCCTGCTTCTTCGGGCTCCAGGCGACCGCCGCGTACATCACCATGGGCTGGATGCCGCAGATCTTCCGCGACGCCGGGGTCTCGGCCGGTACGGCAGGCGTCCTGCTCGCGGTCACCATGGCGATGGGTGTCCCGCTCGCCTTCGTCATCCCCCGGGTCGCCGCCCGGCTCAAGCAGCAGGGCCCCATCGTCGTCGTCCTCGGCTTCTGCGGCCTGATCGGTTACGGGGGCCTCTACCTGGCCCCCGCCGCCGGCGCCTGGGTGTGGGCGCTGCTGCTGGGCGTGGCCAGCTGCGCCTTCCCGCTCGCCCTCACCATGATCGGCATGCGGTCACGGACCGGGGCGGGCGTGGTCCGGCTCTCCGCCTTCGCCCAGTCCACCGGCTATCTGCTCTCTATCCCGGGCCCGCTGCTCGTCGGCGTGCTCTACCAGCACAGCGGCGGCTGGGGGCTGCCGATCGCCCTGATGGCGGGGCTGATGATCCCGCAGATGGTGGCCGGGGTGCTGGCGGGCCGGGACCGGACGATCGAGGACGAGTGCTGAGGTGCGAGACTGGCCCCATGCCAGTGCTCGATCCTCATCCCAAGAACGGTCAGAAGAAGCTCCTCCTCGTCTTCGGAGCGATGCTTCTCGTCACCGTGGTCATCGGTGTGATCGCCACGATCGCCTCTCCCTGACGCCCGTCGGCCCCGCCCATGGTGGGGCTGGCCCCCCTGTCCCCTAGGGGGCCAGGGTCAGGGTGAAGTGGGTGGACCACCGGATGGGGCCGGCCGGCTCCGTTCCGTAGGTTCTTCGTAACGAACCGAACACCCACGGAGGCGGACATGCCGGTCCCTGCGCACCCCAGGCCCCACCGCCCGGCCCCCTCCCGTGGACCGGCCGCCGACCGTGTGGAGATACGGCTGCCCTGGTGGGCTGTGGCGCTCCCGGCCGTCGCGTTCGCCGCTCTGCTGCTCATGATCGTGAGCCCGGGGCAGGCACAGGCCGCCACCGCCGACCCGGCGCTCGGACAGATGGTGGAGCGCGCGCTCCACCTGCTCGCCCGCTGAGGCACGCCAACCCACCCCGGACCAGCACGTCCACCGTCCGGATGAGGCTGTCAACACCCTGCGCCAGGGGCCGCGTTTCATGCGAAGCTGAGGTGTATGAGCGTCGAGACACCTCGCAGGATCGTCCTTCTCAGGCATGCCAAGGCGGAATGGTCGCAGTCCTCCGATCATGAGCGCCCCTTGGCCGAGCGCGGCCGTAAGGACGCGCCCGTGGCCGGCCGCAGGCTCGCCGACTCCGGCATCGACTTCGACCTGGCCCTGTGCTCCAGCGCGGTCAGGACACGGGAGACCTGGAAGCTGGCGGTCCACGAATTCGCCCAGCGCCCCAGGACCGTCTACGAGGAGAGGCTGTACGAGGCATCCCTCGGCGAACTGATCGCCCTGTTCAACGAGACCCCCGACGAGGTCCGCAACCTCCTGGTCATCGGCCACAACCCGGGGATGCACGGAGCCGCCGACGCCCTCTCCGGCTCGGCCGAGGGCCACACACTGGCCCGGATGACCCGGGACGGCTTCCCCACGGCGTCCTACGCGGTCGTGGAGTTCCCCGGCTCCTGGAAGAGCGTGGAGCACGGAGCGGGCCGGCTCACGGAGTACTGGACGCCGAACGACTGAGCACCCGGGGCGCCGCTGACCAGGTGAACGTGCGGGGCCCCGGCACAGCTCCCGTGCCGGGGCCCTCCTCCGACCGCTCCGGGATCCGGCGGCTCCGACCGCTCCGGGATCCGGCGGCTCCGTACGCTCCGGGATCCGGCGGCTCCGTCCGCTCCCCGATCCGGCAGCCCGAGGCCGTCAGTCGACCAGACCGTCCGCCGCCTCCACCTCTTCACGGGTGATGCCGAGCAGATAGAGCACGGTGTCCAGGAACGGCACGTTCACCGCGGTGTGCGCCGCCTCGCGGACCACGGGCTTGGCGTTGAAGGCGACCCCGAGCCCCGCGGTGTTCAGCATGTCGAGGTCGTTCGCCCCGTCCCCGATGGCCACCGTCTGCGCGAGCGGTACCCCCGCCTGCTCGGCGAAGCTCCGCAGCAGCCGGGCCTTGCCCGCCCGGTCCACCACGTCACCGACGACCCGCCCGGTGAGCTTGCCGTCCACCACCTCCAGGGTGTTGGCGGAGGCGAAGTCCAGGCCGAGACGTTGCTTCAGGTCGTCCGTGACCTGGGTGAAACCGCCCGAGACGACGCCCACCTGGTACCCGAGGCGCTTGAGCGTACGGATCAGGGTGCGGGCCCCGGGCGTGAGCCGCACCTCGGCGCGCACCTTGTCCACCACCGAGGCGTCCAGGCCGGCGAGCAGCGCGACCCGGGCGTGCAGCGACTGCTCGAAGTCCAGCTCGCCGCGCATCGCCCGCTCGGTGACCTCGGCGACCTTGTCCTCACAGCCCGCGTGGGCCGCGAAGAGCTCGATCACCTCGTCCTGGATCAGCGTGGAGTCCACGTCCATGACGACCAGGCGCTGGGCCCGCCGGCTCAGCCCGGCGGAGACCACCGCGACATCCACCCCGATCTCCGCGGCCCCGGTGGCCAGCGCGGTCCGCAGCTCCCCGGTCCCGGTCCCCGACACCGCGAACTCCACGGCGGTGACCGGGTACTTCGCCAGTCGGAAGATGCGGTCGATGTTCCCGCCGGTCGAGGTGATCCTGGCCGCTATGGCGGCGGTCGACTCCGCGGTGAGCGGGTGCCCCAGCACGGTCACATGGGAACGGCCGTAACCGCGGGGCCGGTTGTCACCGGTGCCCGAGATGATCTCGGCCTGCAGCTTCAGGGAGTCGGCCCAGCTGTGCACGGTCGCCCGCAGATCACCCTCGGTCGTCCCGCCCACGGTGGGCGAGGTGACCAGGGCGCACAGCACGATGCGGCCCCGGGTGACGACCTGCTCGATGTCCACGACGTCGACGGAGTAGGCGGCCAGGGTGTCGAACAGCCCGGCCGTGATGCCGGGGCGGTCCTTGCCGAAGATCTTGACGAGCACCGTGGGCGTGTCGTCCACGAGAGGAGTGGGGGTGCCGTCCACGAGAGGAGGAGACACGTCGCTGTCCCGGGCGGGCTCGCCGCCGTCCCGACCGGGATCGGGGAGCTCAGGGGAGGAGGAAGGCTGAGGTGGCTGAGATGCGCTCATGGTGTTCCCACCGTATCGGTCCCGCGGCCGCGTCCGGCCGCCCGTCCCGAGTGCCGGACGCAATGGTGCGGGGCTTCCCGGCCGCCGCCCCCTGTGCGACGACCCGACTTTCGGATGAGGGACCGCTCCTGGAATAGTTCCCCACGATATTCAGCATCCCTAGACTCCCTGCGACGGGGGAAACTCGGGGGACAACTAGTGGGGCGCGGAGTGCCGGAACTCGTACTGGAATTGAATGGCAGCACCTGGACGCTCGATCCGTCCAGGCCGTACACCCTCGGGCGTGATCCGCAGGGGGACCTGACGATCGACGACGCCCGAGTCTCGTGGCGGCACGCCACGATCGGCTGGGACGGCCGGAGTTGGTTCATCGAGGACCACGGCTCCACCAACGGCACCTACGTCCAGGGACAGCGCGTCCAGCGCACGGAGATCGGGGTCGGCGCCGCCGTGCGCCTGGGCAACGCGACCGACGGCCCGCGGCTGAATCTCACCGCTGCCGCCGGCCACAGCGCCCAGCCGGCCGTCGCCCACCAGGCCCCCGCGAACCAGCAGCACCCGCAGCAGGCCCCCGCGCACCAGCAGCACGCGCAGCAGGCCCCCGCGCACCAGCAGCACGCGCAGCAGGCCCCGGCGCCCCAACAGCAGCACGCGCAGCCGGGCGCGGCGGCCTGGCCCGGACAGCAGGCCCCCGGCCAGCACCAGGCCTCGCCCCAGCACCAGGCCCCCGGCCAGCACCAGGCCTCGCCCCAGCACCAGGCCCCCGGCCAGCACCAGGCCCCGCCCCAGCACCAGGCTCCCGCGCACCAGGCCCCTCCCCAGCAGGCGTGGCAGCAGCAGGCACCGGAGCCCCAGCAGCAGGCCCCGTACCAGCAGGCCCCCTATCAGCAGGTTCCGCACCAGCAGGGCCCGGCGCAGCCGGCCGCCCCCGCCCACGGCGGCGGACCGGCCCACGGCGGCGGACCGGCCCACGGTGGCGGACCGGTCACCGGCGGCGGACCGGTCACCGGCGGTGCGGCGGGGGCGTCGCCGGTCTACGGCGACCGCAGCCCGACCACGTTCCACCAGCTGGCACTCGGCCGGGTCATGCGCATCGGTCGTGCGCTGGAGAACGAGCTGGTCGTCTCCGATCTCCAGGTCTCCCGCAACCACGCCGAGTTCCACGCGACGCCCGACGGCCGGTTCGAGATCCGCGACCTCGGGTCGCACAACGGCACGTACGTCAACGGTCTGCCGCTGCAGAAGTCCGGTTCGGCGCTGATCGGCCCCAACGACATCGTCGGCGTCGGCCACTCGACGTTCCGGCTGGTCGGGGACCGGCTGGAGGAGTTCGTCGACACCGGTGAGGTCTCCTTCTCCGCCCGCCACCTCACGGTGACGGTCGACGGCGGCAAGCAGATCCTCAAGGACGTCTCCTTCGGCGTCCCGGAGAAGTCGCTGATCGCGGTCATCGGCCCGTCGGGCTCCGGAAAGTCCACCCTGCTGAAGGCGCTCACCGGCTACCGGCCCGCCAACGAGGGTGACGTCCTCTACGACAACCGGAACCTGTACAAGCAGTTCGCCGAGCTGCGCCAGCGCATCGGTCTGGTCCCGCAGGACGACATCCTGCACAAGGAACTGACCGTCACCAAGGCCCTCAAGTACGCGGCCAAGCTCCGCTTCCCCGCGGACACCACCGAGGCCGAGCGCCAGGCCCGGATCACCGAGGTCCTCGCCGAGCTCAAGCTCGACATCCACAAGGACAAGAAGGTCACCTCGCTCTCCGGCGGCCAGCGCAAGCGTGTCTCGGTCGCCCTGGAGCTGCTGACCAAGCCGTCACTGATCTTCCTGGACGAGCCGACCTCCGGCCTCGACCCCGGCATGGACCGCGATGTCATGCAGCTGCTGCGCGGCCTCGCCGACGACGGCCGCACGGTCCTCGTCGTCACGCACTCCGTGGCCGAGCTGGCCATCTGCGACAAACTCCTCGTCATGGCGCCCGGCGGTTCCGTGGCGTACTTCGGTCCGCCGGAGGAGGCGCTGAACTTCTTCGGCTACAGCTCCTGGGCCGACGTCTTCTCCGCCTTCGAGAACTACCGCGACTACGACTGGGCGGGCCGCTGGCGCGGTTCGCAGCACTACCAGATGTACGCCGCCGACATCGACGCCGTCGCCGCGCAGGCCGTGCACATGCCGCCGCCGCAGCAGATGCGTCCGCCGAAGCCGCAGAGCTGGGGCACCCAGCTGTGGACCCTGATGCGCCGGTACGTCTCCGTCATCGCCTCCGACAAGGGCTTCCTCGGCCTGATGGTGGCGCTGCCCGCCGTGATCGGCGTGGTCAGCGCGGTCATCCCGGCGGACTTCGGACTGGCGGCACCGGCTCCGCCGTCCCGGTTCAACTCGAAGGCCGGAACGATCATGCTCATCCTCGCGGTCGGCATCTGCTTCTCCGGCGCGGCCAACTCCGTACGAGAAATGATCAAGGAACGTGTCATCTACGAGCGGGAACGGGCCACCGGCCTCTCCCGCTCGGCCTATCTGATGTCCAAGGTGATCGTGCTCGGCGTGATCACGGCCTTCCAGAGCGTCATCCTCTGCGGTATCGGCTTCGCCGCCCATGATCTGCCTGCCGAGGGCCTGTTCATGTCTCCGGCCGTCGAGATCTGCCTCTCCGTCGTGGCGCTCGGCTTCACCTCGATGATGTTCGGTCTGATGATCTCCTCGCTGGTCAAGACCTCCGAGAAGACCATGCCGCTGCTGGTGATGTTCGCGATCGTCCAGGTGGTCTTCACCGGGGTGCTCTTCCAGCTCTACGGGTCGCCCGGCCTGGAGCAGTTCGCCTGGCTGATGCCGGCCCGCTGGGGTGTGGCCGCGGCCGGCACCACGCTGGACCTGGCCCAGCTGATGCCGCCGTGGGACCCGAAGAACCCGACCGACCTGGACCCGCTGTGGGAGGCCTCGGCCGTTCAGTGGGGGATCAACATCTCCGTGCTCCTGGTGATCGGCCTGCTGTGCGGTGTCGCGGTCGCCCGGCTGCTGCGCCGCCACGAGCCCGAGGTCATGCGCAAGTAGGGCCCGCCGGTACGGAACGACGCCGGAGGCCGGCACCCCCGCGGGGGTGCCGGCCTCCGGCGTGGGTACGGCTGGGCTCAGTACGCGCTGTTGACGTTGTCCATCGAGCCGTAGCGGTCGGCCGCGTAGTTGCAGGCGGCGACGATGTTGGCGACCGGGTCGTAGAGGTCCTTCTTGGTGCCCTTGACGTGGTACCGGTCGAAGGTCGGCTGGATCACCTGGAGCAGGCCCTTGGAGGGTATGCCGTTCCGGGCGTTGATGTCCCAGTTGTTGATCGCCCAGCGGTTACCGCTGGACTCCCGGATGATGTTGCGGTGGATCCCGCTGTAGGAGCCGGGGATGCCTTCCTTCTTCATGATCGCCATCGCCTCGCGGATCCAGCCGTCCAGGTTGTTGGCGTAGACGGGCTTGCGTGCGGTGGAGCGGCTGGCCGCCTCGGAGCTGCGCTTCTTCGCGTCGGCCTTGGCCTTGGCGGCCTTGTCCTTCGCGTCGGCGGCGGCCTTGGCCTTCGCGGCCTTCGCCTTGGTCTCGGCGGCGGCCTTGGCCTTGGCGGCGTCGGCGGCCTTCACGAGCTGCTCGGCGGTGGAGTGCTGCTCGATGAGGCTGTCCTGCACGGTCTTGGCCTGTGCGGAGCCTCCGGTGAAAGCCACGGGAGCGGCAGCGCCGGCTGCCTGCGGGGCAACCTCGGCCTCGGCGTTCGACGGGACGAGCGAGAAGGTCAGGGAGGCGACGGCCAGGGCCGACACACCGGCCACGGAGATCTTCTGGACCTTGTTCAGACGACGGACACGGCTGGGGATGCGAGTCGCAGACATGTAGGGCTACCTCTTCGAATGCTCAGGTGTCCTCACGGAGGACGAGACCGGAGGCGGCGATGCGCACCTCCGTCGGGGACGAGAGCAATTCTTAGCGGCAGCAAAATCGCGTGGCAAAGGTGTGACGTACGAAGCCGGGTAGTGGAACAGGGTCCTGTTCGTCCGAAATAACACCCGATCCTGATTACCTAAAACGCCCTTTTAGGTCCACTAGGTACGTTCGTAAGTGACGTGGGCCCTATGCCCGGGCTCACACCGCCGAGGCGGTTGGCTCACGGGTCGTTGCTGAAGCAATCCGGAGTGTTACGTTCCTCATTCGGCGGGATGAGGTGCACGTCCCCGAACTCGTGCCAGAGGTAGCGCCGCTCCAGCGCCGCCTCGTACCCACGTCGCAGCGCCGCACGGCCCGCGACCGCCTCCAGCATCAGCAGGTGCGAGGCCTGCGGCTCGTGGAGCCCGGCCAGCAGCCCGTCCACCACCCGCACGCCCCGGCGCGGCGTGACCACCAGGTCCGTCCAGCCCGCGACGGGCCGTACCACCCCGTCCGCGTCCACCGCCGACTCCAGCGCCCGCACCGCCGTCGTCCCCACCGCGACCACCCGGCCGCCCGCCGCCCGCGCCGCGTTCACCAGCCATGCCGTCGTCGGCGGCACCGCGAACCGCTCGGGGTACGGAGGCTCGTGCGCCTGTGCCGACGCCACCCCCGTATCCAGCGACAGCGGAGCGAACTGCACCCCCCGGCTCACCAGCTCCGCCACCAGGGCGGCCGTGAAGGGGCGCACCGCACTCGGCATCTCCGCCGAACCGCTCCCGTCCGGCGCCTCCACCGCGAACACGGTCCGGTACGCGGAGAGCGGCTGGTCCCGTTCCGTGTACCCGTACCTGATCGGACGCCCGTACCGCCGCAACAGCTCCGGCACCCGGTCCGGCACCCGCGCCCACCACAGCCGCGCCCCCACCGCGGGACCCAGCGGCTCCTCCAGCACCAGCTGCCGCCCGCCCGGCAGCCGCACCACGCAACCGGCGGGCCCACCCGGGCGTGGCACGGTGGCCCCCGACGCCCCCGACGCCCCCGACGCCCCCGACGCCCCCGACGCCCCCGACGCCCCCGACGCCCCCGGCGCCCCCGGCGCCCCCGGCGTCCGCAGCTCCACCGCCCACCGCCCGTCCTCACCCCGCGTCGAGAAGTGCACGACGACCCGCTCGCCGCCCACGCGCCCGTTCACCGCGGCCGGCAGCGTCGCCGACGTGTTCACCACCAGCACGTCCCCGGCCCGGAGCTGCCCGGGCAGCTCCCGGAACGCGTGGTGCGAGACCTCCGTCCCCCGGGTCACCAGCAGCCGTACGTCGTCCCGCCCCGACCCACGCTGCTCGGCCGGCACCCGCGCCGACAACTCCGCGGGCACCCGCAACGCCTCCAGGGGCGAAGCCCCGACGGCTGGTGACGGGTCCTCGCCGGCCCGCCCGCACCCCACGGGCGAAGCCCCGGCATCCTCCACCCACCGGAGCCCGCACCCCACGGGCGAAGCCCCGGCACCCTCCACCCACCGGGGCCCGCACCCCTCCACCGGAGCGCCACCGCACCCCTCCACCGGAGCGCCACCGCCCCCCTCCACCGGAGCGCCACCGCCCCCCTCCGGCCTCGCCGCCCCTACCGCACTCACCGCGCACCCCTGTCCGCAGCCACCGGTTCCTCCAGCAGAGCCGGAGCGGCGAACCGCCCACTGGCCGGCCGCTCCCGCACCAGCCGCAGGAACGCGGGCACCACGCTCGCGGGTGAGGGCCGCCTCTCCGCGCCGTCATCCGGCACCGCGGCCTCGTACAGATCCGTGTCCATGTCCCCCGGATCGACCGACCACACCCGCAGCCCGGGCTCCTCCACGCCCAGCACCGCCGCCAGCTGGTCCAGCGCCGCCTTCGACGCCCCGTAACCGCCCCACGTCCCGTACGGCTCCGCCGCCGCGTCCGAGCTGACCGTCACCACGGCCCCCGCGGCCGAACCACGCAGCAGCGGCAACGCCTCGTGTACGAGACCGAGCGCGGCAACCACATTCGTCTCCAGCGCCCGCCGCAACCCCTCCAGCGGCTGCGCCTCCAGCCGGACCAGCGGCTCGGCGCCCAGCACGCTCGCGTTGCTCACCAGCAGATCGAGCCCGCCCAGCTCCCCGGCGGCCGCGACCAGCTCCGCCCGGTGCGCCGTGTCCGTCACATCCCCCGGCACGGCCACCACCCGCGTCCCGTACCGTTCCCGCACCGCCTTCGCCGTCGCCTCCAGCACTACGGAGGTCCGCGCGTCCAGCACCAGATCCCACCCCTGCCGGGCCAGCGCCTCGGCGAGGGCGCGCCCCAGCCCCTTCGAACCACCCGTGATCAACGCAACCGGCATGGTGACCCTCCTCGGAACGTCGGCGTCCACCGGGTGACCCCGGCGACTCCAACGTAGGAAGCCCCGCTCGCGCCCCGCCTCGCCCAGGAGCCGCACCCGCACCCGCACCCGGCACTTGGGCCTAGGACCGGAGTGGTCCTAGGACCTGCGGCCGGGCACGGGCCGCGAGCGGCCTAGGTCCCCGGCCCACGGGCCGCGTCCTCGGTCCGATACGGCCGCCCTGCCCCCGCCGGTACGGTGATCCCATGAGTCATCGCCCACCGTCGGGATTCGCCGCGGTGAGTGCCGCGCTGCTCGCCATGAGCCGGCACCTCGAAGTAGGAGACGTCCTCAAGACGATCGTCGCCTCCGCCCGTGAGCTGCTCGACGCCCAGTACGCGGCCCTCGGCGTCCCGGACGACCACGGCGGCTTCGCCCAGTTCGTGGTCGACGGCGTGAGCGACGAACAGTGGAAGGCCATCGGCCCGCTGCCCCGGCAGCACGGCATCCTCGCCGCGATGCTCCACCAGGCCAAGCCCGAACGGCTCGCCGATGTCCGCGAGGACCCCCGCTTCGAGGGCTGGCCGGAGGCCCACCCCGACATGTCCGACTTCCTCGGCCTGCCCATCACGGACGGCGACGAGATCATCGGCGCCCTCTTCCTCGCCAACAAGATGTCCCCCAAGCCCGACGGCGGCTGCGGCTTCACCGCCGAGGACGAGGAGCTGCTCTCGATCCTCGCTCAGCACGCCGCGATCGCCCTCACCAACGCCCGCCTCTACGAGCGCAGCCGCGAGCTGACCATCGCCGAGGAGCGCTCCCGCCTCGCCCACGAGCTGCACGACGCGGTCAGCCAGAAACTGTTCTCGCTCCGGCTCACCGCCCAGGCCGCCGCCGCGCTCGTCGACCGCGACCCGGCCCGCGCGAAAGGGGAGCTCCAGCAGGTCGCCGTACTCGCCGCCGAAGCGGTCGACGAGCTGCGCGCGGCCGTCGTGGAACTGCGCCCGGCCGCGCTCGACGAGGACGGGCTGATCGCCACGCTCCGTACCCAGATCCAGGTCCTGGACCGGGCCCACGCGGCCGCGGTCACCTTCGGGAGCAGCGGTGTACGCGCCCTGCCCGCCGCCCACGAGGAGGCGCTGCTCCGGGTCGCCCAGGAGGCCCTGCACAACGCCCTGCGCCATTCCGGCGCGGAGCACGTGGACGTCACCCTGGCCCGGCACGCCACCTCGACCGTCCTGCGCGTCACCGACGACGGCATCGGGTTCGACCCCACCGCCGTCCGGCGGGCGGGCCGTCACCTGGGACTGGTCTCCATGCGCCACCGGGCCAAGAGCGTCGGCGGCCGGCTGACCGTTGTTTCGGAGCCCGGGAAGGGCGCCACGATCGAGATGGAGGTCCCCGGTGGCTGACAAGATCATCAGGGTGCTGCTGGTCGACGACCACCAGGTGGTCCGCCGCGGACTGCGCACCTTCCTGGAGATCCAGGAGGACATCGAAGTCGTCGGCGAGGCGTCCGACGGCGCCGAGGGCGTGGCCCGCGCCGAGGAGCTCCGGCCCGACGTCGTCCTCATGGACATCAAGATGCCCGGCACCGACGGCATCGAGGCCCTGCGCAGGCTCCACCAGCTCGACAACCCGGCCAAGGTCCTCATCGTCACCAGCTTCACCGAACAGCGCACGGTGGTCCCCGCCCTGCGCGCCGGAGCCTCCGGTTACGTCTACAAGGACGTCGACCCGGACGCCCTGGCCGGTGCCATCCGCTCGGTCCACGCCGGACACGTCCTGCTCCAGCCGGAGGTCGCCGGCGCGCTCCTCACCCAGGACGACGCGGGCAGCGGTACGGGCCGGGGGAGCACCCTGACCGAACGCGAACGCGAGGTGCTCGGCCTCATCGCCGACGGCCGTTCCAACCGCGAGATCGCCCGCGCCCTCGTCCTCTCCGAGAAGACGGTCAAGACGCACGTCTCGAACATCCTGATGAAGCTCGACCTGGCGGACCGCACGCAGGCCGCACTGTGGGCGGTACGGAACGGCGCCGCAGGCTGACACAACCCGACCCGACCCCCCCTTCCCAGTCAGCCGGCGCCTCCCCACCCCGTCCGGCGCCTCCCCACCCCGTCCGGCGCCTCCCCACCCCGTCCGGCGCCTCCCCACCCCGTCCGGCGCCTCCCCACCCCGTCCTGCGCCTCCCCAGCCCGTCCGGCGTTTGAGGACGGAACCCTCACGGTGGGTCCCCCGCGCCAGAAGGGCCCCCGCCCAGGGGCACCCACCCCAGCCCGTCCGGCGCTTGAGGACAAAGGCCCGCGGGCCTACCGCCGAACCTCCCCGCCCTCCACATACGCGTTGTAGGCCGCCACCTGAGCCCGCCGAGCCACCCGCTCCACCGGCCGCAACGCGGCCCCCCGCGCCGCGATCTCCGACGCGCTCACCGCACCCCCGTGCCCGGACCCGTACGCCACCGAGACCAGCAGCCCCACCCGCTGCGCCAACTCCAGCACCCGCACCGCCCGCGGCGGATACCCGGGCGCCAGCACATCGCGCCCCCGGCCCCCCTCCGCCCGCGCCCGGTACGCGTCCACCGCCGCCTCCGCCACCGGACCGGAGCCGGCCACGTCCAGCCGGGACAGCACCGCCGTCGCGTCCCGCAGCGCCTCCGCCAGCTCCCGCTCCGCCTCGCCCAGCGACGGCACGTCCGCCGGCGGCGCTTCCCGCACCGGCAGCACCCGCCACACCACCTCGATGTGCAGATCCCCCTCAGGACCCACCTCGCTCACGTCCGGCACCAGCCCGTACGGCACCCCGTACGCGATCACCGCCTCCTCCGCCTCCAGCGCCCGCGCGTTGAAGTCGGGCGGACCGCTCAGCCCCAGCGGATGTCCCGGCACCGGCAGCGCGACCCGGAAACCGGTCGCCCCCAGCGCCCGCAGCCGCCCGAGCGCCAGCGTGAGCCCGACCGGCCCCGTCTCACCCGGCAGCCCCTCGACGCGGTGCACCGCGTCCTCCCCGACGATCGCCAGCGCCGCGTCGTCCGGCGAGACAAGTCCCGCCAGAAGCGCGTTCCCCCAGGCGGCCAACAACCCTGAACGTGGTTCCACAAGCATGGGGACAGCCTAGGGAACGGACCGGGGACGGACCTCACGGCCGGACCACTCGCGCGGTGGCGTAGGTTTTCCCTGGGACTGTGCCCACAGGCACGCGACGATCTCGACGAGACTGCATGGGGAGACAACGCGCTCATGAGCGATGTACTGGAGCTGGTGGACGTATCCGTGGTCCGCGACGGACGCGCTCTGGTGGACGACGTCTCCTGGTCGGTCAAGGAGGGGGAGCGCTGGATCATCCTGGGCCCCAACGGCGCCGGCAAGACGACGCTCCTCAACCTCGCGTCCAGCTACCTCTTCCCGAGCAGGGGAACGGCCACCGTCCTCGGCGAGCAGCTGGGCGGCGTCGGCACCGACGTCTTCGAACTCCGCCCCCGCATCGGCATGGCGGGCGTGGCGATGGCCGACAAGCTGCCCAAGCGGCAGACCGTGCTGCAGACGGTGCTCACCGCCGCGTACGGCATGACCGCCACCTGGCACGAGAACTACGAGGCCGTCGACGAGGAGCGCGCCCGCGCCTTCCTGGACCGCCTCGGCATGACCGAGTACCTGGACCGCAAGTTCGGCACGCTCTCCGAAGGAGAGCGCAAGCGCGCTCTGATCGCCCGCGCGATGATGACCGACCCCGAGCTGCTGCTCCTCGACGAGCCCGCGGCCGGACTCGACCTCGGCGGCCGTGAGGACCTGGTACGCCGCCTCGGCCGGCTCGCCCGCGACCCGTACGCCCCCTCCATGATCATGGTCACCCACCATGTCGAGGAGATCGCGCCCGGCTTCACCCACGTCCTGATGATCCGGCAGGGCAAGGTCCTCGCGGCCGGACCCATGGAGACCGAGCTCAGCTCCCGTAACCTCTCGCTCTGCTTCGGCCTGCCACTGATCGTCGAGCACACCGGCGACCGCTACACCGCCCACGGCCTGCCGCTCTCCTGACCCGGCGCCCACCTGCGAGCAACCGGCCTGGCGCAATCCGCCGGGCGCGTACCGCAGTTGACCACCCCTGCGCCCTGTCGGTGACGCACCGACAGTCCTACGATGACCATGTGGACATCGACGCATGGGTGTGGTGGCTGATCGGCGCGGTGGGGCTGGGCATCCCGCTCGTCCTGACCGCGATGCCCGAGTTGGGAATGTTCGTCGTCGGGGCGCTGGCCGCTTCCGTCGTCGCCGCGCTCGGCGGCGGCATCGTGGCCCAGGTGCTGATCTTCGTCGTGGTCTCGGTGGCGCTGATCGCCGTCGTGCGGCCGATCGCGGCCAGACACCGGGCCGGAGGGACCGGCCATGCCAGCGGCATCGACGCCCTGAAGGGCCGTCAGGCGGTCGTCCTGGAACGGGTCAGCGCCGCCGACGGCCGCATCAAGCTCGCCGGCGAGGTCTGGTCGGCGCGCTCGCTCGACGAGGACCAGGTCTTCGAACCCGGCCGACAGGTCGATGTCGTGGACATCGACGGAGCGACGGCCGTCGTCATGTGAGCGAACCGTGCACGAGGCGGGCCCGGTTCTGCGAGACTCGAAGTCGATCATGTCGATCATCATGAGAACCGGGTCCGGGCCCGAACTCACCGGCGACCGGCCCCCGTCCGCATCCCCATGACGATCCGACCCCGATCACCGCGATCACCGCGATCCGTCGGCAACCGAAGGGCACGAGAGACACGATGCAACCGATCATCATCGTCCTGATCATTCTGGTGGTGCTCGTCTTCATCGCCCTGATCAAGACGATCCAGGTCATTCCGCAGGCCAGCGCCGCCATCGTGGAGCGCTTCGGCCGCTACACGCGCACCCTGAACGCGGGCCTGAACATCGTCGTCCCGTTCATCGACTCGATCCGCAACCGGATCGACCTCCGTGAACAGGTCGTGCCCTTCCCGCCGCAGCCGGTGATCACCCAGGACAACCTCGTCGTCAACATCGACACCGTCATCTACTACCAGGTGACCGACGCCCGAGCCGCCACCTACGAAGTCGCCAGCTACATCCAGGCGATCGAGCAGCTCACCGTCACCACCCTCCGCAACATCATCGGAGGCATGGACCTGGAGCGCACCCTCACCTCCCGCGAGGAGATCAACGCGGCCCTGCGCGGCGTCCTCGACGAGGCCACCGGCAAGTGGGGCATCCGCGTCAACCGCGTCGAGCTCAAGGCGATCGAACCACCCACCTCCATCCAGGACTCGATGGAGAAGCAGATGCGCGCCGACCGCGACAAGCGCGCCGCGATCCTCACCGCCGAAGGCATCCGGCAGTCCCAGATCCTCACCGCCGAGGGCGAGAAGCAGTCCGCGATCCTGCGCGCCGAGGGTGAGTCGAAGGCAGCGGCCCTCAGGGCCGAGGGTGAGGCCCAGGCCGTCCGCACGGTCTTCGAGGCCATCCACGCAGGGGACCCGGACCAGAAGCTGCTCTCGTACCAATACCTCCAGATGCTCCCGAAGATCGCCGAGGGTGACGCCAACAAGCTCTGGATCGTGCCCAGTGAGATCGGCGACGCCCTCAAGGGCCTCAGTGGAGCCTTCGGCAACCTCGGCGGCGGCGCCCCCGGCTTCAACACCGGGGGCAACGGCGGCAACGGCAACGGGGGCAACTCCGGTGGCACCGCGGTGGAACGACGCCAAGAACCCCCGGTCTCCTGACGCGCCACCCTCTTCGTGCATGATCAGTGAGGCCCCTCGACCTTCATGGCGGGGAGGCATCACTGACCATCGAAGGAGATGGCCTTGTCCATCTGGGAAATACTCGCCGTCCTCGCGGCGGGAGTCGGTGCGGGCACGATCAACACGATCGTCGGCTCGGGCACCCTGATCACCTTCCCCGTCCTGCTCGCCACCGGCCTTCCGCCGGTGACCGCCACCGTCTCCAACGCGCTGGGCCTCATCCCCGGCTCGGTCAGCGGAGCCATCGGCTACCGCAAGGAACTGGCCGGCCAACGCCGCCGCATCCTCAGACTGAGCGTCGGAGCCGCCATCGGCGGCCTCACCGGCGCCACCCTCCTGCTCGCCCTGCCCTCCACGGCGTTCGAGACGATCGTCCCCGTCCTGGTCGCCCTGGCCCTCGTGCTGGTGATCCTGCAACCACGCATCAGCAAAGCCGTCCAGCGCCGCCGCGAGCGGGCCGGCACTCCCGCCCGCCCCGACGGCGGCCCGCTCCTGTTCACCGGCCTGATGCTCGCCAGCGTCTACGGGGGCTACTTCACCGCCGCCCAGGGGATCATCTACCTCTCCCTGATGGGCATGCTGGTCGACGACACCATCCAGCGCCTCAACGCCGTCAAGAACGTCCTGGCCGCCGTGGTCAACAGCATCGCCGCGCTGTTCTTCCTCTTCGTCGCGGACTTCGACTGGACGGCGGTCGTCCTGATCGCGGTCGGCTCGGCCATCGGCGGCCAGATAGGAGCCAAGGTCGGCCGCCGCCTCAGCCCCACCCTCCTGCGCGCCCTGATCGTCGCCGTCGGCACCGTGGCCATCGTCCAGCTGCTGCTGCGCTGACACACGTGGGCCCGCCCCCTCCCAGGGACGGGCCCACGGCTCCGACGACAAGCGTACGACGCGTACGCCACCGTCCTAGGCGGCCGCCGCCGCCCGGTCCAGCCACCGAGGCAGCTCCGCCCGGTCACCGGCCCCCATCGCCAGCAGCATCGCCTCGGCGGGGGAGGGCACGAACGGCTGTTTCAGCAACGGCATCCCCGCCTGCTCCGGCGTCCGGGCCGCCTTGCGATGGTTGTCCTCGGCGCAGGAGGCCACCGTGTTCAACCAGGTGTCCTGACCCCCCTGGGCACGCGGCACCACATGGTCGACGGTGGACGCCCGCCGCCCGCAGTACGCGCACCGGTGCTGGTCCCGGATCAGCACACCCCTTCTGGACCACGGCGCCTGTCTTCGGAACGGCACCCGTACATACCGGCAGAGTCTGATCACCCGGGGCACCGGGATGTCCACGGCGGCACCACGCATACGGAGTTCGGGATGCGACTGCTCGACGACGGCCTTGTCCGTCAGGATCAGGACCACCGCACGGTTGAGCGTCACTGTCGACAGCGGCTCGAAGCTCGCGTTGAGAACCAGCGTGTCACGCATCCTGCCCACCTCCCGTGTGCCGCCCGCCCCCTGGCAGGCCCGGATCAACTCTGGCTGGGCAGGCCGCGATGGACAACGCAATAAAAAATGCCCTGCTCTGATCTCTCCAAGACCAGAGCAGGGCAAACAACAGACGAACTAATCGGCGGCGGGAGCCTCGTACTCACCGATCAGCTGGGCACGCCCCAGGGTGTGGAACCGGAGGTTGAACCCGACCACCGCGGGCGAGGAGTCGCTGTCGATACCGAGCTTCTCGGTGTCCACCGCGTACACGGTGAACACGTAGCGGTGGTTCTCCCCGGCAGGCGGCGCGGCCCCGCCGAACTCCTTCGACCCGTAGTCGTTACGCGCCTGGAGGGCCCCATCGGGCAGCCCTTCGGACGAACCGCCGCCCGCACCGGCCGGCAGCTCGGTCACCGACGCCGGGATGTCGAAGACCACCCAGTGCCAGAACCCGCTCCCCGTCGGGGCGTCCGGATCGAAACACGTCACGGCGAAGCTCTTGGTCTCCGCCGGGAAACCCTCCCACCGCAGGTGCGGCGAGGTGTTCCCGGACGCAAGCACCTGCGCGTCCCCCAGCACGGCACCCGGAGCGAGATCCTTGCTCGTCACGGTGAACGCGTGCACTTCCGGATGGAAGTCGTGCGGCAGCGGGGCCCTCTTCGGCTCGGTCACGTCTCGCACCTCTCCTGATCGGCTCGTCTGCCGCGAGCGACTCGCCGACCGCCCGGCAGCAGGTCTTCTCCAGGTTCTCCGCCCGACCCTAAAGCCCTAGAGCCAGTTGCGCTGTCCGCCGACCTGGGCCAGCCACTGGTTGAGGTACGCCGCCCAGTCGGTCTGCTGGAAGTCGTTCAGACCGACCTTGAACGCCCGGTACGAATCGCTGCCCTCGCTGAACAGCCCCGGCTTCTTGTCCATCTCCAGGATCACGTCCATCTCGCGGTCGTCCGCGACGAACGTCAGCTCGACCTGGTGAAGCCCGCGGTACTGCTGCGGCGGTACGAACTCGATCTCCTGGTAGAACGGCAGACGCTGACGGGTGCCCCGGATGTGACCGCGCTCCATGTCCGCACTGCGGAAGGTGAAGCCCAGCTGTCCGAAGGCGTCCAGAATGGCCTGCTGCGCCGGCAGCGGGTGCACATTGATCGGGTCCAGGTCACCGGAGTCCAACGCCCGGGCGATCTCCAGCTCGGTGGTCACGCCGATGTCCATACCGCGCAGGTGCTGACCGGCGAACATCGTGACCGGCGTCTCCCACGGGATCTCCAGACCGAACGGCACCACGTGCACCGCCCCCGCCTGTACCTCGAAGGCACCGCCGAGCCGCACCTTGGCGAACTCGATGTTCTGCTTGGTCTCCTGGTCACCGCTCTCCACCTCGACCCGCGCCTGGAGACCGACGGAGAGCCCCTCGATCTGCTGGGCCACGGAGCCGCCCTGGATCCGCACCTCGCCCTGGACGACCCCACCGGGGACGACGTTCACCTCGGTGAGCTCGGTCTCCACCGACGCACCACCGGCACCCATGCTCGCGAGCAGCCGCTTGAAGCCCATGATCACTCCTTCTTGGTCCTGACCCTAGATACGCGCCATGACCGTAGCCGGTTCCCGCGCTCGTCTCCCCAGTACCCTCGGACGGCATGACCAAAGGCCCTGACCGCACACCCCTGACGCGCGACTTCTTCGCCCGATCCGTCCAGGAGGTCGCCCCCGACCTCCTGGGCCGCACGCTCGTCCGCCACAGCGACGAGGGCACGATCGAAGTGCGCCTCACCGAGGTGGAGGCGTACGCCGGCGAGGCCGACCCCGGCTCGCACGCCTTCCGCGGCCGCACCGCCCGCAACAGCGTGATGTTCGGTCCGCCCGGTCATACGTACGTCTACTTCACCTACGGGATGTGGCACTGCCTCAACCTGGTCTGCGGCCCGGAAGGCCAGGCGAGCGGAGTGCTGCTCCGCGCGGGCGAGATCAACGTGGGTGCCGGCCTGGCCCGGGAGCGCCGCGCCTCGGCCCGCAATGACAAGGAACTGGCCAAAGGTCCGGCCCGCCTCGCCACCGCCCTCGCCGTCGACCGGACGCTGAACGGCAGCGACCTCTTCGCCGGCCCCCTCCCCGAACTCTCCGTACTCCACGGCACCCCGCCCCCGTCTGAGCAGGTACGCAGCGGCCCCCGCACCGGAGTCGGCGGAGACGGGGCACACCAGCCGTGGCGCTACTGGATCGCGGACGACCCCACGGTCAGCCCGTACCGCGCCCACGCTCCCCGCCGCCGCGGGGCGAAGTGACGAGCCATGAGCGACTTGACGCGCCCGGGGCGGACGCCTAATGTAGTCCAAGCCGCTTGACACGGGTACAGCTGTCGGCACGGTCCATCGGACCGGATCGAGCAACCCCGAAGAGGCCAAACCACTACCTACGACTCACCCTGGCGGGTGTGAATTCGGCATGCCCGCAATTCGCTCGACAGGCTCGATTATGAGCTGCCAAGGGAATGGGCTAACGTAGTGAACACGCCGAAAGGCAAGGCCACCCCACAGGCCACCAGAAATCGAATTCGGACCGGAAACGGAACGAAAAGAGTCTGGTAAAGTTGGAACCGCCGGAAAGGGAAAACGCGAAAGCGAAGAACCTCGAAAGCACCCCGCTTCGACCGGGAATCGGACAGGAAAGAGTCTGATAGAGTCGGAAACGCAAGAACGAAGGGAAGCGCCCGGAGGGCCCCGGTGAAACGGGACCGAAGGAAGCGTCCGTTCCTTGAGAACTCAACAGCGTGCCAAAAGTCAACGCCAGATATGTTGATACCCCGGCCTGCTACGGCAGGTTGGTGGTTCCTTTGAAAAGTCCTGTCAGGGTCGCTTCGGTGATACCGGCAGGCAATACACAGCGAGGACGCTGTGAACAACGGGTCTTATTCCGACCGGTTGTTCCGCTCTCGTGATGTGTGCACCCGATTACGGGTAAACATTCACGGAGAGTTTGATCCTGGCTCAGGACGAACGCTGGCGGCGTGCTTAACACATGCAAGTCGAACGATGAAGCCCTTCGGGGTGGATTAGTGGCGAACGGGTGAGTAACACGTGGGCAATCTGCCCTTCACTCTGGGACAAGCCCTGGAAACGGGGTCTAATACCGGATAACACTCTGTTCCGCATGGGACGGGGTTAAAAGCTCCGGCGGTGAAGGATGAGCCCGCGGCCTATCAGCTTGTTGGTGGGGTAATGGCCTACCAAGGCGACGACGG